>LJCW01000012.1 GCA_001298555.1 Actinobacteria bacterium OV450 | reverse complement strand
TTGTACGCGGCGGAGGGCTCCACCGGGACGTGGGTGGGGCCGTGGGTGCGGGCGGGGTCCTCGCAGGACAGCGGTGCGGAGCGGCCGACCCCGCGCGGGGCGTAGCCGACGAGGTCGTAGGCGGCGCCGATGCGCTCCCACTCGGGGAGGCCGGCGACGAGCGGGAAGAACATCCCGGAGGCACCGGGGCCGCCGGGGTTGTAGACGAGCGCCCCCTCCCGCCCGCCCCCGCCGCGGCCGGTGGCGGCGACCCGGCTGACGGTGAGGGAGATCTGCGGCCCGTCCGGGCGCGCGTAGTCGAGCGGAACCCTGAGGGTCGCGCACCGCACGGGGGAGGGGAGCGACTCGACTCCGGGGCAGGCCCCGAACTCGAGCCGGTCGCCTCCGGCGGTTCCGGGGGAGGCGGCGGCCAGGCCACCGGCAGCTGCCTGGTGTCCTGCGGTCGGGACGGCGGGTGTCCGGGCGGTGCCTGCGCCTCCGGCGGGGGAGGCGGGTGTCCGGGCGGTGCCTGCGCCTGGTGCCGGGGGGCCTCCGGCGGGGGAGGCGGGTGTCCGGGCGGTGCCTGCGCCCGGTGCCCGGTGGCCTCCGGCCGGGACGGGGACTGCCCGGGCCGCGTGGCGCGCGGCGCCGGGGTCGCCGCCGGTGGGCCGGCTCGGCTCTACGGCGTGGCGCGCTGCTGCCGCTCCGGCGGCGCGGCGGGCCACCAGTTCGGCTCCCGCATCGGCGGCGGCCCTTGCGGCGGCCGAGCCGATGCCGCCGACGGGCACCGCGACCCTGGGGGCCCCGGGGGTACCGGGGGCCGCGGTGGTCCCGAGGGTTGCGGCGGTGCCGGTGGTCCCGGCGGTCCCGATGGTCCCGGGCGCTGCGGGGGTCCCGGTGATCCCGGGCGCCGCGGTGGTCCCGGTGCTCCCGAAGGTTGCAGTGGTCCCGGGGGTTCCGAGGGCTGCTGGGGTCCTGGGGGTTGCGCGGGCTGCGGTGGTCCCGAGGGCCGCGGCGGGCCCGGGGGTTGCGCGGGCCGCGGCGGGCCCTCGGGCCCCGAGGGTCCTGAGGGTTGCGGCGGCGCCGATGGTCCCGGTGGTCCCGGCGGTCTCGGGGGTTGCGCGGGCTGCGGCGGGTCTGGGGGCCCCGGTGGTCCCGAGGGTTGCGCGGGCTGCGGCGAGCCCTGGGGCCCTGAGGGTCCCGAGGGCTGCGGCGGTGTCGGTGGTCCCGGGGGCTGCGGGGGTCCCGTTGGTCCCGGGAGTTCCCTTGGTCCCGGGCATCCTGTGGGCCCTGGGGGTCCCGGAGCCCCCGGAGCCTCCGGTGGTTCCGGGGGTCCCGGTGGTTCCGGGGGTCGCGAGGGTTGCGGTGGTCTCGGTGGTCGTTGCGCGGGGCGACGGGGCCGGGGTGCACAGGGTGAGGGAGAGGACCGCCGCGGCGACTCCGCAGCGGGTGAGCGCAGTCCGCATCATGGGCCGCCTTCATCTCTTCGGATGAGCCGATGAGATGCGCCGGCTGGGACCCTTGTACAGGACCACCGCCGGGTGTCGGCCGCAATCCCCCCGTTGCCTAGGCCAGGGCCGCCCGTAGGGCGGGATCCCCCAGGACGCGCACCCCGCGCAGGGCCACCGCCGTGAGGCCGTCCCCGTCGCCGCGCTCCCGGTCCAGCGCGACGAGCAGCCGCTGCCCGGCCGGGGAGGCCCACGCGGAGTACGGGTACGTCTCGAACCGGGCGATGGCCAGGCACCCCAGGGTCAGCAGCAGCGGCAGCGCGAACCAGCACAGGATCGTCGTGGCGGTGGTCCCGTCCGCCGGAACGCACAGCGCGGCCGCCGCCGTCACGGCCACCAGCAGGGCGGCCCGCCGCACCGCCCGGACCCCGCCGGCCACCCCGCCGCGGGCGGCGGCCGGCAGAGCGAGGCCCGCCGCGCCGAGCCGCTGTGCAAGCGCCCGTACGGCCTCGTCACCGGCCGCTGCATTCCGTATGACGGGCACCGGCGACTGCCCGTCCGGCCCGAACGCGCCGAGCACGGACCGCTCGTGCGGATCGCGGCCCACCGGGTCGACGACGGTCGCCCAGCCGGTGTGGGCCAGCAGCAGCCGCCGCTGGCGCTGCATCGACACGAGCGTCAGCTCGGCCACCCTCCGGGGGCCGCCGGCGAGATAGGCGGTCTCGTACGGGTTCAGTTCTTCAGGACGCGGCTGCGCGCCCGCACCCTCGTCGGGTGCGGGTGCGGGCACCGAGGCCATGGCGGCGGCTCTCAGCAGGAGGGTGCACGACGCCAGCACCCCTGCCCAGGCCGTCAGAAGGAGCAGGACCCAGAACATGACTGACTCCCACGCGTTGTAGAAGTGCCCGGTCAGGAACTGCTGCCGCAGCTCGAACCGGACGAACTGCTGCAACTGGAACTGCTGGAACAACTGGAACTGCTGGAGCAACTGGAACCGGACGAACAGCTGGAACCGGACGAGCAGCTGGAACCGGACGAGCAGCCGGAGCTGCCGGAACTGCCGCAGCCGGAACTGCCGCCGCAGCCCGCCCCCGAGCCACCCCCGCCGTCACTGCCCGCGCACCATACGACGGGCAGGACCACGGCGGAAGACCCGCAGGAGTCGACCGGCGACGAGGACGAGGACGACGAGGACGACGAAGACGACGACGAGGCCGGGGAGCCACCCCGCCGCGGGGGGCGGGCCTGGGCGGCCGCGAGCCTGGTACCGCGGGCGGCAGGTACCAACTGCCCCCGCAGGTACGGATCCCGCAGCCCCCGCAGCCCGTACAGGGCGGTCTGCACGTACGGGCTCCGGTCGTTCAGGTACTGCGCGCGGAGCTCGCGCAGCGCCGCCCGTCCCGCCGGGGTGAGCCGCTTCCCGGCCCGCCGGGCGAGAACGCAGCCCATCACGATCCCGCCGGCCAGTGCGGGAAGGACCTTGAGGATGAACGGCACCTGCGGGCCGGGGTCGAGCGCCAGCGCCACGAACGTGAGCGGCAGCGAGAACACCACCCACGCCGCGCACACCACGGTCTGGATCAGTGCCCGGCGCCGCCACTTCCGCCCGGAGCCGGGCGGGGAGAGCAGACCGCGGGCGGCGAGGGCGTCTCCGGTCTCCTGGACGGCCGGGTCGGTCATGGCGGCGTACCGCACCTGGTAGAGCCAGCCGGACGGCGCCCGCCGGTGCGCTTCGAGGACGGCCCGCTCCGCGATGTCACCGGCCCGTGCCCCGGGGCGTACCTGGACGATCCCGGGGCCGCCGGCCACGAGCCGCCCGTCCCCGAGCATCGAGACGAGCGCGGTGTCCACGACGGCCCCGGGGCCGCCGGCCATGAAGGCGGCCTCGGACAGGTCGTGCAGGCGCGGCGCCGGGCCGGCCGGGCGCGGCCGGGACCGCCGCACGCCGAGGCCCAGCAGCAGGGTGGATGCGCAGACGGCGATCCAGATCGCGAGGGCGAGGACGTTCATGCGGCACGCCCCACGAGGGTCCGGGCCCAGCGCACGATCCGGCGCGGCGGCCGCGCCCCGGCCCGGTCCTGCCACCACGCGGTGAGCCGGCGCCGGGCGGCGGGGTCGGCGGGCAGCTCCCGGATCAGCAGGTGCTCGGCGAAGTCGAGGGCGTCGCGCCGGTACCCGGCGGTCATGGGCCGGTTGCGGGCGTAGTCGAGGAAGGCCTCGCGGTACGGGTCCTCGCCGCCCAGGATCCCGGGCAGCTCGGGCGCGAGCTTCGCGACGACACCGGCCCGCTTGGCGGCCAGCGCCCGCGCCTGCACGCGGACGCGCTGCCGGTCGAACCCTTCGGGCACGGGCGTACCGGCCACCAGGGCGGACAGCAGGGCCGCCTGTTCCAGACCGACCCGGACCCGGGCCCGCTCCAGGCCCGCCGGAGCACCGGGCGCGGCACAGCCCTGCGGCGCCCCGGACCCTCCGGATGCGGATGCTCCGGGCGTCCCGGGTGCCGCCGAAGCGTCCGGTGCGCGCCACGCGTCCGACGTGTCCCGTACGTCCGACATGTCCCGTACGCCCGACGTGTCCGGTGCGTGCGGCGCCGGCCGGGCGGCGGACGGTCCCGCGGCGGTGACCACCGCGCGGATCGCGGCCAGTTCCGCCGCCAGCTCCGCCTCCGCCGGGAAGTCGTCGTCCCGCTCCAGCAGCACCCCGGCCGGCTCCACGCGGCCGCGCAGCTCCGCCAGGATGTCCAGCACCACCGGCGGCACCGGGTGTGCGTGGGTGTCGTGCCACACCCCGCCCCGCTCCACGCCCCCGGCGACGTGCACGTACGCGAGCGCCTCCAGCGGGATCGCGTCCAGTACGGCGAACGGGTCCTCGCCCCGGTTCACCCGGTTCGTGTGCAGGTTGGCGACGTCGATCAGCAGCCGGACACCCGTCCGCTCGACCAGCTCCGTCAGGAACCGCCCCTCCGTCAGTTCCTCCCCGGGCCACGAGATCAGCGCGGCGATGTTCTCCAGCGCGAGCGGTACCGGCAGGGCGTCCTGCGCGATCCGGACGTTCTCGCACAGCACGTCCAGCGCGTCCCGGGTCCGCTGCACCGGCAGCAGGTGCCCCGCCTCCAGCACCGGGGAGCCCGTCCGTACGAAGGCGATGTGCTCGGTGACGAGCGGCGCCCCCAGCGCCACCGCCCGCTCCCCGAGCGCGGCCAGCTTCGCGGCGTCGGGCCGTTCCGCTCCGCCGAGGCCCAGCGAGACCCCGTGCGGTACGACCCGTACCCCGCGCTCGCGCAGCCGCAGCAGGGACGCGGGCAGATGGCCGGGACAGATGTTCTCGGCCACCACCTCGACCCAGTCCAGGCCCGGCAGCCGCTCGACCGCATCCGCGATCTCCGGCCGCCATCCGATGCCCACCCCCAGGTGCGCCGTGCTCTTCATGTCCCCTCGCCCCCCTCTCATCGGTCGTGTGCCGGTGTCATCGCCCAGACGCACTCGGGCCAACCGCGGGAGGGGACGTTCAGAGCAACATTTGAGGTTCCCGGATTCCGCAGAGGTGTGCCCGGCAGGAGCCGGATCCGTCAGAGCCGCGCCCGCAGCGCCGGGTGGTCCGCGACCACCGTCGCGGAACCGGGGGCGATCTCCGTGAAACCGGCGTCCCGCACCACCGGCAGCCCGCTCCCGCTCAGCTCGGCCCACCGCTCACGCGCGGCCGTCCGTACGGCCAGCCGGAAACCGGACTCCTGCCACGCCCTGCGCTCGGGGCCGGTCAGCTCCCACCACGCCAGCTGCGCCGCGTGCCCGGCCTGGGCCATCGTCTTGCCGGCGGACATCTCCAGGTCGGGGTTGAGCCACAGCACCGGAATCCCCGGCGCGGCCGGAGCGACCGGTTCGGGTTCGTCCAGGTCGGTCCCCGAGACCTGGAGCTTCGCGAGCTCCTTGGGCCAGCCGTCCAACGGCACCGGCGGGAAGACCCGTACCTCCGACACGTCACCGTGCACCGTGATGCCGGGCAGGGTGCCGGCCTTGCGCCACTCGGCGCCGCGCGCCCGCCGCACCACCTTCCGGATCCGCGCGTCCTGCCAGTCGCGGACCGCCTCGGCCCATTCGCCCCCGCCGTGCGCGCGTTCGTCCGTCAGCAGCACCAGCACGACCCGGGCCGCCGTCTCCAGCGCGTCCGTCCGGGCGGGCGGTTCGGTCTTCTCGATCCGCACCACCAGGGGCAGGACGAACTGCGGTGCCTCGTCGCGGGCGGCGTGCTCGCGCCGGAAGGGGCTGTCCGCCCCGACCGCCGGTACCTCTGAAGTGTGGTTCTGGTGCTGGCTGCTCATCCCGCCAAGGATGCCAGGCTCCGACTTCAGGATGATGCCGCAGGGTCCCGGAGCGGGTGAGGATCGAGCCCATGAAGAGCGACCTTTTCTCGTCCGAGAACCTGGCCCAGCCCGCTGCCGCACCCGGCATGACCCTTCAGAACGCCAAGTCCGTGAAGTACACCGTCAACGGTGAGATGCTCGCCCGGCAGGGCTCGATGGTCGCCTTCCGCGGGAACCTCCAGTTCGAGCGCAAGGGACAGGGCATAGGCGGCATGCTCAAGCGCGCCGTCACCGGCGAGGGCCTCGCGCTGATGTCCGTACGCGGGCAGGGCGAGGCCTGGTTCGCGCACCAGGCCGCCAACTGCTTCGTCATCGACTTCGAGCCCGGCGACGCCCTGACCGTCAACGGCCGCAACGTGCTCTGCTTCGACCCCACGCTCTCCTACGAGATCAAGATGGTGAAGGGCGCCGGCATGGCCGGCGGCGGCCTCTTCAACAGCCTCTTCACCGGCACCGGCAAGCTCGCCGTGATCTGCGACGGCCACCCGATCATCATCCCGGTCACCGCGCAGAACCCCGTGTACGTGGACACCGACGCGGTGGTCGGCTGGAGCGCCCAGCTGGAGACGGGCCTGCACCGTTCCCAGTCGGTCGGCTCGATGCTCCGCGGCGGCTCCGGCGAGGCCGTCCAGCTGATGCTGCGCGGCGAGGGCTTCGTCATCGTGCGCCCCAGCGAGGTGACCGAGACGGCGGTGGCCCACTGAAGCTGACCGGCGTGGGCCGCCGTTACGGCGTGCGGCGGCCCTGGGTGCTGCGGGGGGTCGCCCTGGACCTGCCGCCGGGCGCCCTCGTCCGCATCGAGGGCCGCAACGGCGGCGGCAAGTCCACGCTGCTGCGGATCATCGCCGGGATCGACACCCCGTCCGAGGGGCGGATCACCGCCCGGCCGCGCCGCACGGCCTACGTGCCCGAGCGCTTCCCGGCGGCGCTGCCGCTCACCGCGACCGCCTACCTGACGCACATGGGCCGGGTGCACGGACTCCGGCGCGCGCAGGCCGCGGACCGGGCGGCCGAATGGCTGGAGCGGTTCGGCGCCGCCGCGTACGCGCGCACCCCGCTGGCCGAACTCTCCAAGGGTTCCAGCCAGAAGGTGGCCGTCGCCCAGGCGCTGCTCGCCCAGCCCGGGCTGCTCGTCCTCGACGAGGCGTGGACCGGGCTCGACACCGCGGCCCGCGCCGAGCTGGACCGGGCCGTCGCCGAACGGACCGCCGCCGGAGGCACCGTGGTCTTCGTCGACCACGACCCGGCGCGGCTCGCCGGCGCCGCCGACGCGCACCACCGGGTCGAGGGGGTCGCGCTGGTCCCCGTACGGGCTCCCGCGGGGCCCGCCGACGCCGGGCCCCGCGTACGGATCGAGGCCGCCGGCCCGCCGGGCGCCGAGCCGCCGCCGGGGCTGGCCGCCGTACCCGCGCCCGGCGGGGGCCTGGTGCTGACGGTGTCCGCCGCCCGCTCCGACGCGGTGCTGCGCGCCCTGCTCACCGCGCCGGCGCCCTGGCACATCCGAGCCGTGGAGGAACTGCCGTGACCGGCCTGCTGCGTTACCAGAGCGCCCTGCTGCTGCGCTCGCAACGCTGGATCGCCCCGCTGCTCCTGTACGCGGCCTTCCTGGCGGCCGGGGTCCGGCCGGGCGACCCGCTGCTGGACTCGCTGGGCTTCACGGCCGCCGGACTGGTGCCGGTCACGGCCTGGCTGGTCCGGGTCTGCGTGACCGGCGAACCCGACGCCGCCCGCGACTGCGCCGCCGCCGCGGCCGGCCCCGTACGGGTGCACGCGGCGGCCCTGCTCACCGCGCTGGGCGGGGCGCTGCTCGCCGCGGCCGTGGGCACGGCGGCGGTGCTGCTGATCGCCGACTCCGGCAGGTCGGAACACGTGGAACCGCAGGCGGCAGCCCTGGCCGGGGTGCTGGCGGTCCTCGCGTGCGCGCTGACCGGCGCGGCCGTGGGGGCGGTGTGCAGCCGTCCGCTGGTGCGGCCGACCGGGGTGGCGGTCCTGGCGTGCGGCCTCGGCTCGCTGCTGGCCTGGGGCATCGCCGGCTCGCCGGCGCGCAGTGCGGTGACCGCGCTGGTGGAGGGGTCCCGGGCGCACGTCGTGACGCTGCCGCTGGGGTCGTTCGCGGGCGCGCTGGTGCTGGCCTGCGCGGCGGGAGCGGTGGCCTGTCTCGTCAGCGCGCGCCGCGGCTGAGTACGCTCGTGGACATGGACGAAAGGGACCGTGCACCGGACCGCCAACCGGACGACGCGCCAGACCGCGAAGCTGCCCGTGCGGCCGGGACCGGGTCGTACTGCGCCGCCCCGGCGGCCCCGGCCGCCCGGGTGGCCGGGCCGCCGTACGCCGACTGCCTGGAGTGCGGCAGGCCCACCGAGTACGGGGTCGCCACCCCGGGCGTGGTGCTCTGCCCGGTCTGCGAGTGGCAGGACGCGCAGCGCTCCGCCTGCTCCGGCTGAGGCCCCGGCTCCGTTCCGGGCCTACCGGCCGATGAGCTCGGAGACCTTCACGAAGCGGTAGCCGCGCTTGCGCAGCTCCGGGACGATCTTCCGGACGGCCTCCTCGGTGACCGGGGCGGCGCTGCGCGTGCAGTGCATGACCACCACCGAGCCGGGCTTCACACCGGTGAGGACCTGCTCGGCCACCGCGTCCGGGTCCTTGGCGAAGGCGTCCCCGCTGACCACGTCCCACTGGACGGGGGTGACCTTGGCCGTGGAGACCGCCCGCAGTGCCTGGTCGTCGTAGCAGCCGCCGGGGAAGCGGAAGTACGGGACGGTGTTGACGGCGCCGGCCGTACGGAAGGCGGCGGAGGCCCGGTCCACGTCGGCCCGCGCGGCGGCGGCGTCGAGCGTCGGGAGCCCGTAGCAGGGCGACTTGAAGGCGTGGTGGCTGTACGAGTGGTTCGCGATCTCGAAGTTCGGGTCGGTGCCGATGGACTTGGCCTGGTCCGGGTACTCCTCGGCCCAGCGGCCCGTCATGAAGATCGTCGAGGGCACCTTGAGCCCCCGCAGGGTCGCGATCAACTGCGGGTTGTCGAAGTGCTCCCCGCTCGCGGCGCGCGGCCCCTGGTCGGAGGTCATGTCGGCGTCGAAGGTCAGGGCGACGACCTTGTCGGTCTGCTGCTTCGTCCGCTCGAACACCGGGGTCAGGCCGTTCGGCCCGGGTGCCAGGGTCGGCGCCTTGCCGGGCGGGGCCGCGGCCGGGGCGGAGCCGGCCGCCTGCGGCGCGGTGGGGGAGGCGGAGGGGGAGGCCGGTGCGGAGGCCCCCGGGGTGCCCATACGGGCCTGGCCGCCGGAGCCTGAGCCGGAGGTGCCGCTGCCGCCTCCGCATCCCGCGAGGGCGGTGCAGAGAGCGGCACTGAGGGCGGCCGCGACCGCCGCATTGCGCACAGAAAGGGTCACGGATGCAAAATATATGACCATCTGCCCATCGGATCGCAGCGGCGCGGGGGCCACCCCTGGAATCGCCCGCCCGCCCGGATTCCGTCAGCTTTCGCGCAGCCGCGCGCGGCACGCCTCAGGGCGGCGGCGTCGCCGGAGCAGCGCTCCGGCGCCGGCTCGCACGCGTGCCGGTACTCCGCCCACGGGGCGCGCCCGTCGATGCCGGCCGGGCCGGACCTCCCGCGCCCGCCGGAACCGTCGGGCCCCTCCGGCAGCCGCTCGCGCTGCTCCTCGGGTCTGATGCGGAGGAAGACCTTCACGACCGTCAGGCCGTCATCGGCGAGGGACTGCCCGAACCGGCAGGCCTGCGCGCGGCGCCGGTTCAGCCGACTGCGCGACACCAGCTCGCGGAACCGGGCGACGAGGACGTCTCGTAGTGCGAGCGGTCGAGGTCGCCGCCCGCGGCCGGTGTCCGTGCCCCGCAGGACGAGCAGCACACGGGGCAGGTCCCCGGCGGCACCGATGGCGCGGGGATCGAGGCGGTCACCGGCGGGGCGGGCGGCAGCGGACGCAGCGCGCCGTCCCGGCCGGCCCGCGCGGCGAGGGCCGCAGGGTCAGTGCCAGGGGCCCGTCACCGCGAAGGTGGTACCCGGCGCATAGGCGTTCACGTACATCGTCCGCCCGTCCGGAGAGAAGGTGACCCCGGCGAACTCCCCCCACTCCGGGGCCCCGGGCCGGCCGATGTCGTCGGCGTTGCGGGCGACCGGGTAGACCTCGCCGTCCCGGGTGACGCCGAAGACGTACTGCGCCCCGCCGCCGTCCTCGCACACCATCAGACCGCCGTCCGGGGCGAGGCAGATGTTGTCCGGGGAGTCCCCCGGCAACCGGATGTCCGTCGCCGGGCCGAAGAGCACGTCGAGGCGGATCGTGGAGCGCCGCGGGTCGTGGAACCACACCTGGCCGTGGTGGTCGGCGCCCGCGCCCTCGGCGGTGCGGGCGTAACTGGAGACGAAGTGGACGCCGTCGTCGCCCCAGTAGCAGCCCTCCAGCTTCTGCGCGTGGGTGATCCCGCCCGGCCCGAAGTCCTGGAAGCGGATCGGGGTGCCGGCCGCCGCGGGATCCGGGACGGGGACCCACTCGACCGGGAACTCGGCGCCGGGCTCGTCCACCACCGACAGGTCCGCCACGCCGGGGACGCGCAGGGCCTGGAGGACGCCGCCGGCGCGCAGCGAGCCGGGGCCGCCGAGGGGCCGCGCGGGCAGGAACCGGTAGAAGAGCCCGAAGGGCTCGATGAACGCGTCCTCGGTCTCGTAGACGGTCCCGCGGTACGGGTCCACGGCGACGGCCTCGTGCGCGAAGCGCCCCATCGCGGTCAGCGGGACGGCGCCGGAGCGCCGTGGGTCGCCGGGGTCGACCTCGAAGACGAAGCCGTGGTCCTCGGTGTACCCGGAGGTGCCCGCCCGGTCCTCGGTCTCCTCGCAGCTGAGCCAGGTGTTCCAGGGGGTGCGGCCGCCCGCGCAGTTGACGGCGGTGCCGGCGAGGGCCACGCGCTCGGCGGTGACGCCGCCGCCCGGGTCGAGGTCGAGGAGGGTGCAGCCGCCCAGCGCGTGCGGGTCGTAGGTGAGGCCGTCGACGGCGGGGACGCGGAGGGCGGCGGTGGTGCGGTTCTCGTGGTTGCGCACCAGGCGGACGCGGCCGGAGCCGGCGTCGAAGGCGGCCATGCCGTCGCAGTTGGCCGGCACGGTCCCCCCGCCGGAGCGCAGCGGGTCGCCGGCGCGGGACAGCACCCGGTAGCGGAACCCGGCCGGGAGGTCGAGCAGCCCCTGCGGGTCGGGCAGCAGGGGGCCGTACCCGTGGCGGGGCGGGGAGGCGGCGCGGGAGCTCCCGGCGAAGAGCGCGCCGAGGGCTCCGCTGAAGGCGATCCCGGTCCCGGCGGTGAGCAGGCTGCGGCGGGTGACGGACATCGGCGGCTCCGGCGGTTCGGGGGTGGGGGCCCGTGGTACCACGCACCCCCACGCCGGGCCCTCCGACGCGTACGACACCGCTGCGGCCTCACCCCACCGGCCGGTTCCCGCGCCGTCGGGCGGGCGCCCCGGATGCGCAGGGCCGGCCCGGGCCGCCCCGGACCACGGAACGCGGCCCGGGCCCCGCCCCGGACCCCGAATGCGGGGGCCCGGTCGGCGGGGCCGGAGTCACGGGGTCAGATCAGTTCCGCGCTCAGGGTGATCGTCGTGCCCGTCAGGGCCTGGCTGACCGGGCAGTTCTTCTTCGCGTCCTCGGCCGCCGCGGCGAAGCCCTCCGCGTCCAGGCCGGGGACCTCGGCGCGGACGGTCAGGTGGATCCCGGTGATGCCCTCGCCCGGCTGGAACGTCACGTCCGCCTTGGTCTCCACCCGGGTGGGCGGGGTGCCGGCGCCGTCCAGGCCGTGCGAGAGGGCCATCGAGTAGCAGCTGGAGTGCGCGGCGGCGATCAGCTCCTCCGGGCTGGTCTTGCCGTTGGCGGCCTCGGCGCGCGAGGGCCAGGAGACCTCGAACGAACCCCGGCCCGAGGAGTCGAGGGTGACCGTGCCGGCACCCTTCAGCAGGTTGCCTTCCCAGTCGGTGTGCGCGGTGCGCGTGGTGGCCATGGTGGATCCCTTCGCAGAAGTGGGAACGGCCGGCCCGTGGGGAACGGGCCGGCGTCCCCAAACCTACTGGGACACCAGGGGTTTCGCGTCGCGTGCCAGTGCGGTGAGCCTTGAGATGGCCCGGAAGTACTTCTTGCGGTAGCCGCCGTTCAGCATTTCTTCACTGAACAGGCGGTCGAACGGCACTCCGGACGCCAGGACCGGTATCTCGCGGTCGTACAGCCGGTCCGCGAGGACCACGAGCCGCAGCGCCGTCGACTGGTCCGGGACCGGGCCGACGTCGGTCAGGCAGACCGCCGATATGCCGTCCGTCAGGGCGCCGTACCGGCTGGGGTGGACCCGGGCCAGGTGCTCCAGCAGGCTCGGGAAGTCGTCCAGGCTCGCGCCTTCGGTCGCGTACGCGGCCTTGGTGACCTGCTCGTCGGTGAACGGCGCGGGCGCCTCCGGCAGGCCGCGGTGGCGGTAGTCCTGGCCGTCGATGCGCAGCGGGCGGAAGTGTGCCGACAGGCCCTGGATCTCGCGCAGGAAGTCCACGGCGGCGAAGCGGCCCTCGCCGAGCTTGCCGGGCAGGGTGTTGGAGGTGGCGGCGAGCGCCACGCCCTGCTCGACCAGGCGGCTGAGCAGCGAGGACACGAGGACGGTGTCGCCCGGGTCGTCCAGCTCGAATTCGTCGATGCACAGGAGGCGGTGGCCGCCGAGGGTCTGGACCGTCTGCTGGAAGCCGAGCGCGCCGACCAGGTTGGTCAGCTCCACGAACGTGCCGAAGGCCTTGAGTGCGGGCTCGGCCGGGGTGGCGTGCCACAGGGAGGCCAGCAGGTGCGTCTTGCCGACGCCGTAGCCGCCGTCGAGGTAGACCCCGCGCGGGGCCACGGGGGCGGCAGGGGCCTTCTTCGCGAACCAGCGGCGCTTGCCGCCGCCGCTCGCGTGGGATCCGCCCAGGCCGGCCGCGAAGCCACTGAGCACGGTGACGGCCTCGGCCTGGCTGGGCTGACCGGGGTCCGGATCGTAGGTGTCGAAGCGCACCGAGTCGAACCGCGGCGGCGGCACCATCTCGGCCACCAGCCGCTCGGCGGGGACCCGGGGCTCGCGGGCGCACAGGGCCTGGGGGCCGGCGTCGCCCGGGCTGGCTATCGGGGGTCGCCCGTAGGTGGATCCGGAGGTGGAGAGTGATGTTGACACAGCTCTTAACTCTACGGGGCGTGGCACACTGCACCGATGCGACGCCTGTTCCCTGTGACCGATCAGACATCAGCCCCCGCGGACCGCGGTGACCGTGAGTGGTCGCTGGACGAGCTGGCGGATGCGTACGCGTACCCCCCGTTCGGCGCGGAGGGTCACTGGCTGCGGGCCAACATGGTGGCCACCCTGGACGGCGCGGCCCAGCACGACGGGCGCTCGCAGCCGATCTCCGGCGAGACCGACATGCGGATCTTCGGCACCCTGCGGGCTCTGGCCGATGTGGTGGTGGTCGGTGCCGAAACGGTTCGCCAGGAGGGGTACCGCCCGGCCCGGGCCCGCGAGGCGTTCGCGGCCCGGCGCAAGGCCGCCGGGCAGGGGCCCGCGCCCGCCGTCGCGGTGGTCTCCGCCAGGCTGGACCTGGACTTCTCCCTTCCCCTGTTCACCACCCCCCTGGTGCCGACACTCCTGGTGACCGGGGCGGCCGCACCCGCCGACCGGGTGGCGGCGGCGGCCGCGGCCGGGGTCGAGGTCGTGCTGGCGGGCGAGGGGGCGGGTGCGGACCCCGTCAGGGTGGTGCGCGAGCTCGCCGACCGGGGGCTGCGCCGCCAGCTCACCGAGGGCGGGCCCCGGCTGCTGGGGCAGTTCGTGGCCGCCGACGCACTGGACGAGCTGTGCCTGACCGTCTCGCCGACGCTGGTGGCCGGAGGGGC
The DNA here is from genome assembly GCA_001298555.1 of Actinobacteria bacterium OV450. Taxonomy (GTDB): domain Bacteria; phylum Actinomycetota; class Actinomycetes; order Streptomycetales; family Streptomycetaceae; genus Streptomyces. Next base: position 12,405 of record LJCW01000012.1, on the reverse strand, counting down.
CCAGCGGATCTCCGGAGGGCCCCCGGTGGCCGTGCCGCACCGGCTGGCGCCCGCCTCGGTACTGGAAGAGGCCGGGTTCCTGTTCACGAGCTACCGTCGGATCTGAACAAGGGCGGAATTTGTTGTTCCGCTTTGCTTCCGCCGGGCACATACCTGGGCAGAGATATCCCCGCATGGCCCCGTGTGAGAGCGGGGCAGGATGGTTTCCGCAGGGGCCGGCCGACCGGCCCCGGCCCATGAAGGAGAGGGCGTCCGTGTTCACGAGCGTTTTGATGATCGAGCAGCCGCTGACCGGCTTCGACGTGGACTTCGTCACCAGCCTGCACGGGGACGACCCGGTCTCCTTCCTCGTCCTGATGCAGCCCCGGGGCGACCAGGACCGGCTGCTGCGCGCCATCGACGACGTGGCGCTCGGCGAGCTGCCGGAGGCGCTCCGCGAGGGCGACGTGCCCGAGGGCCACTCCGCCCGCGGCCCGGCCGAGCAGGCGCTCGTGCTCTCCCTGGAGGCCCTGCGCAAGAAGGGCGCCAAGGCCAGCGGGCAGATCATCGAGGACCATCCGCTCGACAAGCTGAAGGCCGTCGTGGAGGAGTCGAACGCCGACGAGGTGATCGTCCTGACCGCCCCGCACTTCGTCGAGGAGTTCTTCCACCGGGACTGGGCCTCCCGCGCGCGCCACAAGGTGGGGGTTCCGGTGCTCAAGCTCTTCGCCCACAACGAATAGGCTGGCGTCCGACACACGCGCCGGGCCGGTCCGCACCGCCGGGACCCCCGACGTACCGACCCGCACCTTGGGGAGATCCCGTATGACGCCGCCCGGCCTGCCGAACGCCATGGAACGCCCGCACTTCATCGGCATCGGCGGCGCCGGCATGTCCGGCATCGCGAAGATCCTCGCCCAGCGCGGCGCGCAGGTCGCCGGCAGCGACGCCAAGGACTCCGAGACCGCCGGGGCGCTGCGCGCCCACGGCGCCACGGTCCACATCGGGCACGCGGCCGGCCACCTCGCCCAGGACGCGACCAGCGTGGTCGTCTCCAGCGCCATCCGCGCCGACAACCCGGAGCTGGCCCGCGCCGCCGAGCTCGGCATCCCGGTCGTGCACCGCTCCGACGCGCTGGCCGGCCTGATGGACGGCCTGCGGCCGATCGCGGTCGCCGGTACGCACGGCAAGACCACCACCACCTCGATGCTGGCGGTGTCCCTGTCGGCGCTGGGCCTGGACCCCTCGTACGCCATCGGCGGCGACCTGGACGCCCCCGGCTCCAACGCCCACCACGGCGAGGGCGACATCTTCGTGGCCGAGGCGGACGAGAGCGACCGCAGCTTCCACAAGTACACCCCGCAGGTCGCGATCATCCTCAACGCGGAGCTCGACCACCACGCGAACTACGCGTCGATGGAGGAGATCTACGCGTCCTTCGAGACCTTCGTCGGCAAGATCGTGCCCGGCGGCACCCTGGTCGTCGCCCACGGCCAGGCCGGCGCCGCCGAGATCGCCCGCCGGGTCCGCGGCAACGAGGGCCTCAACGTCGTCACGTACGGCGAGGAGGAGGGCGCCGACGTCCGCATCACGAAGATCACCCCGCGCGGTCTGACCAGCGAGGTCACCGTCGTCATCGACGGCCGGATGCTCACCTTCACCGTCTCCGTGCCCGGTCGCCACTACGCGCACAACGCCGTCGCGGCCCTCGCCGCCGGTGTCGCCCTCGGCATCCCGGCGCACAACCTGGCCTCCGCCCTCGGCAAGTACACCGGCGTCAAGCGCCGCCTCCAGCTCAAGGGCGAGGCCGCGGGCGTGCAGGTCATCGACTCCTACGCGCACCACCCGACCGAGATGACCGCCGACCTGGAGGCCATCCGGGGGGCCGCCGGAGACTCCCGCATCCTGGTCGTCTTCCAGCCGCACCTCTTCTCCCGCACCCAGGAACTCGGCAAGGAGATGGGCCAGGCCCTCGCCCTCGCCGACTCGGCGGTCGTCCTGGACATCTACCCGGCCCGTGAGGACCCGATCCCCGGCATCACCAGCGAGATCATCATCGCCGCCGCCCGCGCCGCGGGCGCCGACGTCAGCGCCGAGCACGACAAGACGGCCGTCGCCGACGTGATCGCGGGAATGGCCAAGCCCGGTGATCTCGTTCTCACCATGGGCGCGGGAGACGTCACGGACCTCGGTCCGGCGATCCTCGCCCGGCTGACGGACTGAGCGACGAGGGAGCGGGAGAGTCATGTCGTACGAGGTCGAGAAGACGGACGAGCAGTGGCAGGCCGAGCTGACGCCGTCCGAGTACCAGGTGCTGCGCCTGGCCGGCACCGAGCCGGCGTTCCGCGGTGAGTACACCGACACCAAGACGGCCGGCGTCTATTCCTGTCGCGCCTGCGGCGCCGAGCTCTTCCGCTCCACGGAGAAGTTCGAGTCGCACTGCGGCTGGCCGTCCTTCTACGACCCGAAGGACTCCGACGCCGTCGAGCTGAAGGCGGACGTGTCGCACGGGATGGTCCGCACCGAGGTGCTGTGCGCGAAGTGCGGCTCGCACCTGGGCCACGTCTTCGAGGGCGAGGGCTACCCCACGCCCACCGACCAGCGCTACTGCATCAACTCCATCTCGCTGCGGCTGACGCCCGACGAGGGCTGAGGCGGCGGCCCGCCGCTCCTTCCGTCACCGGAGCCCCGCCGGGGCCGCCCGCCGGGGCTCCGGTCAGACGCCCACGCGGTCCAGGGCCGGGAGGAACTGGTCGTAGAAGGCCGTCTTGAGCTGCACGGAACGCTCCTCCAGCTCCTTGAAGCAGTCGCTCGACCCCTCGCGGGCCAGCAGCTCGGTCACCCGCGCGGCCAGGCGGTCGGAATGGGAGCCGGAGAGCAGGGACACCCTCGCGAGGGGCTGGGTCTTCGCGTCGTGGACGCGGTGCGGGTGGTAGAAGCGCGAGCGGTTCTCGCCCCCGCGCGCGAACCGGGGTCCCATCCGCTCCCAGAGCCGTCCGTACTCGGCGGAGACCAGGACCTCGCCCCAGAACCGCAGGACGGTCAGCAGCCGCAGGTCGCAGTCGTCGTGGGCGCCCGATGCGGCGATCAGCTCGAAGGCGTCCTCGACGGAGCGGCGCGTGGCGGCCGTCGGTCTCGACGCCACCAGGGCGTCCCGGGAGATTCCGAGCAGGCCCAGGTCGTGCGTCATGTCCTCGCGGTGCGAGGGCGTGTGCCCGTCCGCGCCCGGGTACTCCTCGCGCAGGATGACGCGGGCGATCCGCTTCCCGGCCTCGTCGCGCAGCAGGTCGATCGCCAGGTCGTAGGACGGGGTGAAGGCGAGCGAGACGAAACGCCGCTGGAGCAGGAGGGCGGCGAAGTCCTCGTCCGGCAGCAGCGAGATGCCCGCCAGGACCGGGTGCTCCTCGAACCGCGCGACCAGTGCGTCCTCGAACGCGTCCAGCTCGTGCAGCGGTGTGGGCATGGGCATGGGCCGTACCTTTCCGTGGTTCACAGGCTGATGTCCCCGATGGAGTTGCGCCAGTCGCCCAGGTCCACGTCGCGGCCGATGCGCCACAGGGTGTCGAGCTCCTTGCGGACCTCCGTGCCCATGACGGTGTCGTCGCCGTCGATCTCGGTCTGGGTGGAATCGATGGCGAGCTGGCCGTGCAGGAACGAACTCACCAGGAAGTGGCCGTCGACCTTGAACACGGCGATGGACGGCAGGGAGTTGTACACGCGGACCCGGAGCAGCGCACGGCTCTCCGGACGGATTCCCAGGCAGAGCTCGGCGAGGCCGGCCAGGCACCGCTCCACGCTCGCCCTCACGTCCACCGCGAGCGCGCGATCGCGCACGGCCGTCAACGCCTCGTCCCGCAGCCCCGCCACGGGCGACGCCGGGTGCAGGAGCATGATGCGCACCGGGACCTGCCGGTCGACGACGGCCTTGCGCAAGGCGGGCTCGATGTGCTCCAGATTGGGGATCCACGTCTGCAGGATGACGACTTCCCGTGCGGCGCGGTGCGCGAACTCGGCGAACTCGTCCTCGGGGAAGCGCCGGTGCACCCTGACCACGCCGCTGTAGTGCTCCTGCTTGAGCCGCTGCGCGACCGCGTCGATGTCCAGCTTGGACAGGTGTGCCTCGATGTTGGAGTCCAGCGCGCTGACCTGGGCCTGTACGTCGTCGAGCTTCCTCAGGCGGTCGATCTCCAGCAGGAGGAACACCGTGACGGTGCTCAGGATGAGCAGCGTGACCTTCGGGAGCGCACCCCCGGGCGCCAACGCGTCGAGCCAGCCGAACAGATCGGCCAGCAGCACCACGACACCCGATGCGGCCATCAGGCCCAACGCGATCCGTTCCGCCCGATAGCGAAACTCGCCGCTCATGCCACACCACCCCCCGGCGCGCCGTCATGGGCGTCGACCGTACACCGCTGCCTCCGTACCGTGGACGTGTATCCGGACACGGGCGGTCTCAGATGAGGCTGTGTCGCACCGCGCGGGCCACGGCGTGGGCGCGGTTGCGGGCCTGGAGCCGGGACATCAGCTCGTAGATCACGTTCTTGACCGTGTGCTCCGAGCAGGACAGGGTGCGGGCGATCACCGCGTTGCCGTGGCCCTCCGCCATCAGCGTGAGCACCGCGGTCTGCCGGGCCGTGAGCCGGGGGGCGTCCGGCGGGGACGCCGCGTACCGGGCCGCGGCCGCCGTCGTGCCGGCGGCCGGGCCGGTGGCGGCCGGGCCGGTGACCGGGGTGCCGGTGGCGGCGGTGGCGGCCCCGCCGAGCAGCCGGACCAGGGCCGGGTACGGCATCCGTCCGTCGCCGGCCTGGCGCAGCAGGCTCAGCCGGTCCGGCGGGGCGGGGACGCGGACGGGCACGCTCCCGCGGGCGAGTTCGGCGAGGGCGCTCACAGCAGGCCCACCCGGAGGGCGTAGGCGACCGCGTGGGCGCGGTTGCGCAGCCGGAACCGCTGCGTGATGTCGTGGACCACGCTCGTCACGGTCCGCGGCGAGTAGCACAGCTGCTTGGCTATCTCGTTCGTCTCGTGGCCGTCCGCGACCAGGCGCAGCACGCTGCGCTCCCGGTCGCTCAGGCCCGCCGCGGCCCACGGGTCCGCGCCCCCGCCGGCCGCCCGGCCGCCGGCGCCGGAGCGCTCCAGCAGCCGGTCCAGGAGGTCCGGCGGCAGGGTGCAGTCGCCGCGGGAGGCGGCCAGTACGGCGCGCGAGAGCCGGGTGACGTCCGCCTCGCGGCGGCGCAGCAGCCCGCGGGCGCCGGCCGCTATGGCGTGCAGGGCGCCGTCGGGCGCCAACTCGCCCGCCACCAGCACCACATCGGGCCGGGCCGGGGTGTCGCGGACGGTGCGCAGGACGTCGAGCTCGGGCCGGCCGACCTGGTCCACGGTCATCACCACCACCCGGGGAGCGCCGCCCGGGGCCGTCAGGGACACCTCGGGGCAGGCGAACAGGGTGCTCTTGGTTCCGGCTTCCAGCACGGGGTCGAACGCGACGACGTCGACAGGGACGGGTACTCCCACCAGGTCCTCCGATGATCATCCGCCGGCCGGGGTGCCGGACGGGCGGAAGGGGCACTGGACACAGGCTGCGGGTCGCGGACCGGGGGCGGCATCGGGCGACGGCCCCCACATTTGTGAAGGACCGCCCCCGCAGCCACGGTTCCTGCGCAGCCAGCCCTCCGGGACGCCCACGACCTGCCGGAACCCGTAGGGCACGGGCCCCGTCGGCGGCCCCCGCACCACCGCGTACGGCAGGCCCCCGGGGGCCATGGGGGCCGCTCCGCGGAATATGGGGGATCGGCCCCCATGTGCGCCGCCCCCGCCCTCTGCGAGTTTTCTCCTGTGACTGACACCGCCATCACCGCCGAAGAAACCCAGGTCGGCGGCCTGGCCCCCTCCTGGTGGGCCCGGGCCCTGAACCTGCGGGAGCGGCTCGCCGCCCCGGGTGCCCCGGTACCCGCGCCGGCCGACGCCCCCCACAGCCGACCGGCTGCGTGGTCCCTGGGGGACGCGGACGGCTTCGCGGCCCGGCTGGCGAGCCTGGGAACCACCGAGGAGGTGGCGTACGCCCTCGCGGCAGAGGCGCCCGGCCGGCTGGCCGCCCGCACGGACGCGCCGCAGTGGGCCCGCGCCGTCGAGGAGATCGTGGCGGCGGCCCCCGCCCGGCCCGGCCGGCCCCTGCCCCCGGCGGCGGACGCGGACGGCGCCGCGGAGTTCCTGCCCGCCCTGCGCCCCCTGATCGACTCCGCCTGGGCGCAGGCCGCCGCGCACCTCGACCTGCCCCGGGACGAACTCGCCGTGGTGCGGGCCGCGTTCGAGGAGCGGCTCGGCGACCGGCTGGTCCGTCAGTCCGCCCGCACCCTGGTCCGTGAACTCCACCGGGCCCGTACGGAGGGCCTGCTGGCGGGGGAGACCCCGCGGGAGCGGTTCGCGGCCTTCACCGCCCGGCTCGCCACCCGGCGGGGACTCGCCGAGCTCTTCACCCGCTACCCGGTGCTGGCCCGGATGCTGGGCCAGGCCTGCGCTCACGCGGCCTCGGCCACGGTGGAGCTGCTGGACCGGTTCACCGCCGACCGGGCGCAGATCGTCGCCGGACTGCTGCACGGCACCGACCCCGGCGCCCTCGTACGCATCGACCTCGGCCGCGGTGACGTCCACCAGGGCAACCGGTCCGTGGCCCTGCTGCGCTTCGCCGGTGGCGCCACCGTCGTGTACAAGCCCCGACCGCTGGACCAGCACCTGCTGCTGGACCGGGTCGTCGGGTGGACCAACGAGAAGGTCGCGGGCCTGGGCCTGCGGACCCCGCGTTCGGTGCGCGGCGACGGGTACGGCTGGCTGGAGTTCATCGAGCACGCCTGGTGCAGCTCGCCCACCGAACTCGACCGGTTCTACCGGCGCCAGGGCGCACTGCTCGCCCTCCTCTACGCCGTCGACGGCGTGGACATGCACTACGAGAACGTCATCGCCTGCGGTGACCAGCCGGTGCTGGTGGACGCCGAGACCCTGCTCCACTCGGGGCTGCCCGCAGCCGTGACCTGCGGGAGCGACCCGGCCGCGGACGCCTTGGCCTCCTCGGTGTACCGCACCTGCCTGCTGCCGAGCCTGCTGATCGGCGAGAACGGCGCCATGGACATCTCGGCGCTGGGCGGCGGGGACGGCGGCTCGTACCCCAGCGACGGGCTGCGCTGGGAGGCCGCCGGGACGGACGTGATGCGGCTGCAGCGCGCCCCGGTGGCCGGCGCGGCCGGGCAGAACCGGCCGTCGCCGCAGGGCAGGGCCGCCGGCCACGCCGACCACCGGGCGGCGCTGCTGGAAGGGTTCCGGGCCGGGTACGACGCGATCACCGAGCACCGGGCGGAACTCCTGGGCGACGCAGGCGGGGAAGGCGGCGACGGCGGGCTGCTGGCCCGCTGGGCCCCCAGCCCCGGACGCCTGATCGCCCGTTCGCCCCGCCTCTACACGACCCTGCTGGACGAGTCCACCCACCCCGACCTGCTGCACGACGCCCTGACCCGCGAGAGCGTACTCGCCGTGCTCTGGTCTGAGTCCGAGCACGACCCGGCCCGCCGCCGGCTCATCGAGGACGAGATCGCCGACCTGTGGTCCGGGGACGTGCCGCTCTTCTTCCACCACCCCGCGGACACCGCGCTGGAGACCTCCCGGGGCACCCGCCTCGACGGCGTCCTGCCGGCCCCGAGCCTGAGCGCCGCCCGCGCCAAGATCGCCGCCATGGGGGAGGTGGACCGCCACGACCAGGAGTGGATCATCGCGGCGACGCTCGCCGTCACCGGGGCCAACCTCAGCGTCGGCGGCCCCCGTTCCACCCTGGCCGGGCCGGCCGCGCCGGCCGTCGTGCCCGAGCCGTCCCGGCTGCTGGCCGCGGCCTGCGGGATCGCCGACGAGATCTCCGCGCGGGCCGTGCACGGCGGCGGACGCGTCAACTGGCTCGGCCTGGAACAGGTGTCCGGCGAGCACTGGGCCGTCCTGCCGATGGGCGGCGGACTCGCCCAGGGCTACTGCGGAGTGGCCCTCTTCCTGGCCCAGCTCGGCGCCCTGACCGGCGCCGAGCGCTACACCGCGCTCGCCCGGCAGGCCGTACGGCCGCTCCCCGCGCTGCTGGCCACACTGGCCCGCGACCCCGGGCTGGCGGCCGCGGTGGGACCCGGCGCCCTGCACGGGCTCGGCGGCATCGTCTACACGGCGGCCCGGCTGGCCCCGCTGCTCGACGAGGGCCTGGGCGACTGCCTGCCCGACGCGCTCGCCGCCCTGGAACGCGCCGCCGACGCCGATGCCGAGGACGGCGCCGAAGGACCGGCCGGTCTGGGCGACGGCCTCGCCGGAGCCCTGGCCGCCGCGGTCGCGGCGCAGCGCACGTACGGGGCGCCGGCCGACGGAGCCGCCCGGCGGCTCGCCGACCGGCTGCTGGTCCGGGCCGAGAAGCACCTGGTCGAACGGCACCCGGCCGCCCCCGGCTTCGCCGACGGCGACGCCGGCATCGGCTGGGCGCTGCTGCGCCACGCCGCCGCCCGCGAGGAGGCGGGGCAGCCCGGGGCCGCGTACGCCCGCACCGGCGCCGCACTCCTGCGGCCGGCGCTGGACGCGGCCCTGCTCCGCCCCGCCGACCTCGGCTGGCACAGCGGCCTCGCGGGTACCGCGCTGGCCGCCGCCGACGCGCTCGGCACCGCGGGCGGGCCGGTTCCCACGGCGGCACTCGACCGGTGCGCCGCCCTGCTGGGCGCACCCTCCGAATCACCCGACCTCGGCCTGCACCGCGGCGCGCTCGGATCCCTGGAACCGCTGGGCGTCCTCGCCGGGCAGGGCCACGAAGGGGCCCGGACCGCGCTCGGTCACCGCGCCGGGGAGATTCTCGGCCGACTCGAGGATCACGGCCACCGCTGCGGCACCCCCGACCACGTACCGTCCCCCGGATTCCTCACCGGACTCTCCGGCATCGGATACGCCCTGCTCAGGCTGGGCTTCCCGGAGGCCGTTCCGTCCGTCCTGCTCCTCGAACCCGCCGTGCACCCCGGCGCCTAGCACTCGGCACTGAGCACCACTCCCCATCAGGTCACGAGAAAGGTACTCATCACCATGCAGAAGCCCCAGGTCAACGCCCAGTCCGTCACCGCCGCCGACGAGGCCGCCGCCACGGCCGCCGCCGAGGCGCGGACCGAGGACCCGGCCGGCGGGATCACCCTGTCGGGACGGAACAAGGCGTGCGCCCGGGCCCGTGCTCTGGCCGGTGTGGTGCTCACCAGCGGCATCGTCATCACCCTGAGCTCGATCGACACCAGCGTGTCGGCCCCGAACGTCACCTGGTAGTGCGCCGGAGGTCCGTGTCCGATCTTCTCCGGATCTCTCCCGGATCTCCACTCCGCCTTTGTTCGAAACGGCCAACTTTCGTCGCACAATCGGCCGTTCGCATGAACTAGATTGCGGACATGCGTTCCCGTTCGCGGTACATCGTCGGTCGTGACCCGCAACTGCGGGAGATCAAGCAGGCACTGACCGACGCGGGCGAAGGACGCGGCGGTGTCGTCTTCCTGGTCGGTGAGGCCGGAATCGGAAAGTCCAGGCTCGCCGCCGAAGCGGTGGGCATGGCCTTCGGCATGGGCATGCGCGCCCTGCGGGGCCGCAGCAGCACCACCGGCCCCACCATCCCTTTCCGGCCACTCACCGAAGCACTCATGTCGCTCTTCCGCAGCGGCCCGCTCGACGGCACCTCCCTGGACGACCTGCCGCTGGGCCCCTACCGGCCCGCACTCGGCAGGATCATCCCGGACTGGAGCAGCGACGCCCAGAACAACAGCTCCATGGTCATCCTCGGCGAGGCCGTCCTGCGGCTGCTCATCGCCACCGGCCGGGAACACGGCCAGCTCCTCCTGCTGGAGGACCTGCACGACGCCGACCCCGAGACGCTCGCGGTCGTCGAATATCTGGTGGACAACCTGGAGTACACCAACGTCGTGCTCCTGGCCACCATCCGTACGGAGCCCTGCGACGCGCTCGACATGGCCGACTCGGCCCGCCGGCGCGGCGTGGGGACCGTACTGGAACTCGCCCCGCTCACCCGCCCCGAGGTCGGCGCCGTCATCGCCGCCCAGCTGGACACCGAACCCGGGCTCGTCCCGCGGGCGGCCCTGGACCGGCTCTGGGACGACAGCTCCGGCAGCCCCTTCCTCGTCGAGGAACTGCTCCAGGGGATGATCGGCAGCGGTGCCCTCGTCCGTTTCGAGGACGGCTGGCGCGTCGTCGGCGACTTGCGCAGCGATGTGTCGACCGCCCTGGCCCGCGGGATCCTGCGCCGCATCGACCGGCTCGGCCCGCAGGGGCTGACCCTGCTGTCCGCGGCCGCCGTGATCGGCCGCCGCTTCCCGCTGACCGTGCTCCAGCGGATGACCGGCATCGACGACCGCGGACTCCTCAGCCACCTGCACGCCGGCGTCGCGGCCCAGCTCGTCGTCCCCGACGAACCCGCCCCCGACTGGTACGCGTTCCGCCACTCGCTCACCGCCGAGGCCCTGCTCACCCAGCTCACACCCGGCAACCGGGCGACGATGGCCGGCCGCGCCGCGGACGCGGTCCAGGCGCTGTACCCGGACCTCGAAGGCGACTGGTGCCCCCTGGTCGCGGAGCTGCGCTCGCAGGCCGGCGACGACGCCGAGGCCGGCCGGCTGTTCACCGACGCCGGGCTGCGTGCCCTGGCGGCCGGCGCGATCGGCTCCGCGATCACCCTGCTCAGCCGCGCCGAACGGCTGCTCGCCGCCAGCCAGGACCCCGCCGGGCGCAGCGACGCCCTGGAGGCCCTGCTGCCCGCGCTCGCCGAAGCCGGCGACTTCGCCCGCGCCTTCGGGTTCGCGGAGAACCTGCACACCCTCGGCGGCAGCGGCCTGAGCGCCGGCCGGCTCGCCGCGCTGCACACCCGGCTCGCCAAGGTCGCCCACACCGCGGGCCGCTGGGAGGACGGCAACAGACAGATAGCCCAGGCCAGATCCCTCCTGGCCGCCCACCCCGACGAGGCCTGCGCCGCCTCCACCGACGTGACCGCGGCCTACCTCGCCCTCGACACCCCGGGTCCCGACCGTACCCAACTCGCCGAGAAACTCGCCCACTCCGCGCTCCAGGCGGCCCAGCGCCACTGCCTGGCCACCGTCGCCTGCCAGGCCCTGGAACTCCTCGCCACCCTCGCCCGCGAACGGGACTTCGACGAGGCCACCGCCCTGCTGGAGTCGGCGCTGCAGACCGCCGAACAGCACCAGCTGCCGCTCCAGCGCATGTACGCGCTGACCCGGATCGGCGGCAACTACTGGCTCACCGAGGGCGCCACCGCCCCACTGCTGGCCGCCCGGAGCGAAGCCCAGCGGCTCGGCTCGGCCACCATCGTCTACACCATCGACGGCATCATGATCCTGGACGCCGTCCTGCGGGCCGAGTTCACCGCCGCGCAGCAGTCCGCCGAGGAGTGCCTGGCCGTCGTGCAGCGCCTGCGGCTGGCCCCGGCCACCCGGTACGTCCTGATGGCCCGGGCGGCCCTGGCCGCCCACCGCGGCGACCGGCCCGCCATGGAGAGCGCCCTGGCCGCCTTCGCCGACTGGGACGGGGCCGGCTCCCAGGAGGAACCCCTGACCCGCGGCCTCGCCCGGGCCTTCTGCGCGCTGACCGAGGAGGACCGGCCCGGCGCCGTCCGCGAGCTGCGCGCGGTCGCCGACCTGGAGGACACCAACCCCAGTACGTACTACCTCAGCGGGCGGTACGGCATCGGCCTGCTCCTGGACGTGCTCTCGGGGGCGGCCGACCGCGCCGCCTACGAGGAGGTCGCGGCGACCGCACCCGGGCGGATGCGCTGGAACCGGCAGTTCGTCCTGTTCGCCGGCGCCGTCCTGCTGGGCCGCGAAGGCCGCCCCGAAGAGGCCGCGGCCGCCGTCGCCGAGGCGCTGCGCGCCGCCGCCCCGTACGCGACCGCGCTCCACCTGGGCCTGCGGCTGATCGCCGACGCCGCGTACGAGGACGGCTGGGGCGAGCCGGTGGCCTGGCTGCGCCGTGCCGAGGAGCACTTCCACCAGGGCGGCGTCGCCGCGGTCGCGGGCGCCTGCCGGGCGGCCCTGCGCCGCATGGGCGCCCCGGTGCAGCAGCGCCGTTCGGGTTCGAGCACCATCCCGGACGTGCTGCGCGCCCAGGGCGTCACGGTCCGCGAGTACGAGGTCTTCCGGCTCCTGGCGGAACGCCTGGGCAACAAGGACATCGCCGACCGGCTGTACATCTCGCCGCGCACGGTAGAGAAGCACATCGCGGCCCTCGGCACGAAGACGGGCCGCACCAACCGCGCCGCCCTGTGCGAGCTCTCCGCGTCGCTCGCCGCGCCGGCGACCTGAGGCACCGGCCCGCCGCGCCGGTTCGCCCAGCGCCGCGCCGGGACGCCCGCGCCGCGAACGGCGC
>LJCW01000022.1 GCA_001298555.1 Actinobacteria bacterium OV450 | reverse complement strand
CGGCGGGTGCCCCGGGCGGCGCCCGGGCCGGCCGAGGCCGCGGGCCCGGACGAAGGGGGGACGGGCGCGGACGGCTCGGGTCCGTTCCCCTCACCGGCCGCAGGCTCGCGGTCGCCATCGGCGTGCCCGTGGCACTCGCCGGCCTCGTCGTCACCGGCCTCACCGTCCTCGACGAGGGGGACCGGGCCGCCTGCAGGCCGCCGCTCGAACTCCGGCTGCTCACCGACCCCGACCTCGAACCCACCCTGCGCAAGGCGGCGGACACGTACCTCGCATCGGACGCGAACCGGACGGGAGACGGGTGCCGGCGCAGCGGCATCACCGTCTACAGCGCCGGAGCCGCGGCCACCGCCGCCGCGTTCCAGCACCAGTCCGACCCGTGGCAGCGGCCGACGGGCGACGAGGACAACCCCCAGCGCGACATCGGGCCCCAGCCGGACATCTGGATCCCGGCCTCGTTCGCTAGCGTGAACCGGGCCCGCCCCAGCTCCGCCGAGCGGGCCTACGCCACGCTGGAGGCCGATCCCGAACCGTTCGCGTACTCCCCGGTCGTGCTCGCCGTACCGCAGAAGCCGGGGGCACGGGCGGACGACCGGGTGGGCAGCCTCGCCGCGTTGATGCAGGCGCTCAGGAAGCGCGAGACGGGTGCCGAGGTACGGCGCACCGACCCGGAGAACACCGACGCGGGCCTGCTCGCGACGATGGGCCTGTACGGGTCGGGAGCGCCGGACCCGGCCGGCGCCGAACGCGAGGTGGCCCAGGCCGGGCCGCCCTCGCGCACCGGCGCGGACCTGCTGTGCACCCTGCCCGACGACGACGCCGCGGACGAGCGCACCACCGCCCTGCTGCCGGAGTTCCTGCTCAAGACCGCGGTGGGCTGCGACAGCACGACGCGGGCGCGGCGGATCGCCGAGTACCCCGTCGACGTCCCGGGGCTCACCCCGACGTTCGTGCGGGTGCGCTGGCTGAGCGCCGACCGCGACCGGACCGAGCGGGACCACGCCGTGGAGGGCTTCCGCACATGGCTGACCGGCAGGGATGCGGCCGGGAAGGATGCGGCCGGCAAGACCGGGGCGAAGCCGGCCGCGTCAGGATCCGAGGCACCCGGCGGGCCCGCCGTGCTGGGACAGGACGGCTTCCGGAGCGCGACCGGCGGCCACCGGCTCCTGGGGACCGGTGACTTCGGGGCCCTGGAGGACCCCGGCCAGCTCACCGACACCGTGGTCCCGTCCGAGATGACCAAGGCGCTCAAGGGCTACCGGGACGCCAACGGCCCGGGCCGGGTCCTCTTCCTCCTCGACTCGTCGGGCTCCATGGGCAGTCTGTGGGAAGGCCCCGGCGGCGCGCCCGGCATCATCGGCCAGTCCCTCGCCGGCCTCGGTGACCGGGACGAATACGGGGTCTGGGGCGTTGCCTCCGAGCCGGGCAGCCCGCGCGCGTACGGGGAGGTGCTGCCGTTCGGAAGGCACCCGCGCAAGGAGGCCCAGGCGGCCATCGCCGCTTCCGCCCAGGTCAAGGACCTGGAAGCCGATCCCTACCGGGCACTGGCCGCGGCCCTGGAGTTCATGGGGCAGCGCGGCGCCGACGACCACCGGCCGCAACTGATCGTCTACCTGACGGACGACGAGGACAACGGCCGGCTGACCGAGGGCAACCGGCTCGCCGATCTCCTCGGATCGGCGCAGCTGAAGAGGACACCGGTGGTCATGGCGTCCCTGGACGGCGGCGGCTGCGACAAGGGCAGACCCGACGCGGTCCTCTCCGAGGCGAGCGGCGGCCGCTGTCTGGACACCAAGAGCGATCTCGTCGCCCGCCTGCGGGACGAGGTCGCCAGGACCGGAACGGGGGAGTGAGGATGAGGCAGGGTCCAGGCCGCCCCGGCGTTCCCGGCCGCCGCGTACGGCTCCGCGCGTCCGCGCTGCTCCTCGCCCTGCTCCTCGCGGCGGGATGCGACGCCGGTGGACGGGGCGGGACGGACGGACCCGGCGCCGGCCCGTCCGGCGCGTCGGCCGCACTCGACGTCCCCGGGGAGATCGTGCTGGCCAGCGGCCGGGACGTGACCGGCAAGGGCGGCATCCGCCAGCAGCTCATCGAGGAGTGGAACAACCGGCAGAGGAACAAGGGCTCCGCAAACCACGCCCGCCTCGTCGAGCTGCCCGGCTCGGCGGACCAGCAGCGCAGCCAGCTGCTCGGCGCGCTGCAGTCCGGCAGCGCCGAGTACGACGTGGTCAACCTCGACGTCACCTGGGTGCCTGAGTTCGCCGCCGCGGGGCTCGTCCAGCAGCTCCCCGCCCAGCTCGTCGATTCCGACGTCATCCCGTCCGTGGCCGCGACCGCCCGCTGGGGGGACCGGCTGTACGCCGTCCCGTTCAACAGCGACGTCGGTCTGCTCTTCTACCGCCGCGACTACCTCACGGCCGCCGGCGTCACCAACCCTGACCTCGGCAAGGACACGGGCTGGCCCACCGTCCAGCACCTGATCGAAGCCCTCGACGCCGCGGGCAGGAGGCTGCCCGACACGTACGAGAAGGGCTGGACCGCCCAGCTCGACGCGTCGTACGAGGGCCTCACCGTGAACGGCATCGAGGCCTTCGCCTCCGCCGCCGACGGGAAGTTCGCCCTCACCGACGAGAAGGGCCGCTACGCCGGTTCCGTCGACGATCTGAAGGCGGGACTGGACGAGCTGCGCAACCGCACTCAGGCCGCCTACACCCTGCCGGACGCCGTCCACTCCGACGAGGCGGACACGCTGACCGACTTCGCGGGCGGCCGCACCGGCTTCGTGCGGCACTGGCCGTACGCGTACCGCACGCTCCACCAGTCGCTGTCGCCGGAGAAGCTCGGCGTGGCTCCGCTCCCGGGCAAAGCGGTACTGGGCGGGCAGAACCTGGCCCTCGCCCGGGGTTCGCAGCACACCGGCGCAGCCCGGGACCTCATCGAGTTCCTGACCAGCAGGGAGAACGAACGCTGCCTGCTCGACGCGGGGTTCGCGGCCACGCGGCTCTCCGCGTACGAGGACAACGGCGTGATCTGCACGGCGGCCAAGCCACCCGGTCAGGCAGGCGCGTCCCCGGCGGGCGAGCGCACCGACCGGATGCCACGGGACCCCTCCGGCCGGCCCGACTACGCCCGCGGCACCCTGCTCCCCGCGCTGGAGAACGCCGTCCAGCGGCCGCGCACCCCCTTCTACGGCGCCTTCAGCCAGACGTTCACGGCCCAACTTGCCCGGCTCCAGGGGGACAAGCCGCCGTCCGACGGGCAGCTCGCCACGGAATTGGACGCGCAGCTGAAACGGGCCCTGCCGCAGGGCTGACCCGGCGTGCCGGGCGTCAGGCCACCCGGCCGTGGTCGGGCTCCCGGTGCATGCCCGTGCACAGCGCCCAGATGATGAAGATGTTGACGGCGACCAGCACCATGGCCCACAGCGGGTAGTACGGGATCGACAGGAAGTTGGCGAGGGCGCCCAGTCCTGCGACGAAGACGCCGAAGTAGCGCGCCCACAGGGCTCCGCCGAGCACGGCGCAGCCGGCCAGGACGATGAGGATGCCCACGATGAGGTGGATCCAGCCCCAGCCGGTCAGGTTGAACTCGAACACGTAGTGGCGGGTCGTGAGGAACAGGTCGTCCTTGGCGATGGCCGCGATGCCCTCGAAGACCGCCATCGCGCCCCCGAAGATCATCAGCGCTGCCGCGAGGGCAGTGGTTCCGGAAACGGGCCCGTGCGTCGGGCTCGGACCGCTGTGAGCCGATGTGGATCGGGCGGCGTCACTGGCCATGTCGGCCTCCTTGGCTAGGCGGGGCCATCCGGTCGGCCGACGGGGCCGGACCGGCGCGATCCCCCACCTCAGCGTGGCACGGAGGCACCCCCTCGGCATTCCGGAGCCGCCGTGCCGCGTCGGGGAGCCCGCACAGCGGGGTCAGGAATCCCTGACACGGTGTCGCGGTTCCCTGACACCCGATGCGCATGCGGGATCCGGCGGGGCAGGGTCGTGGTCCGCGTCGCGGCAGGCCGCGGCCCGGGAGCCGGCGCGGGACGCCCGGCCGGATGCGGCACGCTCACTCCCCGAACGCCCCGTGCCGTCCCGCGCCGGAGGCGAACCGGCCCGCCCCCGCCCGGGTTTCGCCGGCCGTGAGCGGCACCAGGCCGTGCCGGTACTCGCCGGCCAGCGCCTCGGCCTCGTCCAGACCGTGCTGTTCCAGGACGGACAGCCGGTCGTGGCGAAGGCACAGTTGCGGGAACGCGGCGATCTCTCGGGCCAGCGCCTCCGCGGCGAGGCGGGACTGTCCCCGAGCCACGACACGGTTGGCGAGGCCGATCGCGTGCGCCTCGGCGGCCGGGACCGGGCGCCCGGTCAGGATCAGGTCCATGGCCCGGCTCTCGCCGATCAGCCGGGGCAGCCGTACCGTACCGCCGTCGATCAGCGGCACGCCCCAGCGCCGGCAGAACACCCCGAACACGGCGTCCTCCTCCACGACCCGCAGATCGCACCAGAGCGCCAGTTCCAGGCCCCCGGCCACCGCGTGCCCCGCAACGGCCGCGATCACCGGCTTGCCCAGACGCATGCGGGTCGGCCCCATGGGCCCGTCCCCCGAGGCGAGCACCCGGTTGCAGCGCTCGGTGCCGATGGCCTTGAGATCGGCCCCGGAGCAGAAGGTCCCGCCCTCGCCCCACAGGACGGCGACGGCCGCGTCCTCGTCGGCCTCGAACCGGCGGAAGGCCTCCGCGAGCAGCGCCGCCGTCGGACCGTCCACGGCGTTGCGGACACCGGGTCTGCTCAGGATCACCGTGAACACCGGGCCGTCGCGCTCCACCCGTACCGAGGCCTGCTCGTCCGCCACCGCGCACCCCTCCCGCTCGCCGGTCTCCCGTGTGGGCCGGTCCCCCTGGGGGAGGGTAGCCCTCATCCGCCCCCGCGTGGTCTCAGTGGCCGGCGTGGCTGTCGTCCGTGAGGGGACCGTAGTGGTACGCGAGCTCCCGCCAGGTCAGCGCGCCCCCGGGCTGTTCCTCCTGCCCGGGGCGGTTGAACCGCGCCATCCGCCACGCGCCGCGGTTCGGGCCGTCGGTGAGCCGTGTCCATGCGTCGAGGTCCGCGTCGAGGACCCGGGTGGGACCGTCCTCACCGGGGTCGGCGTCATCGATGGGGGACCAGTGGCGCAGGTCGGGGCGCTCCGACAGCCGTTCTTCGTAGGCGGCGGCCCGGGCCATGAAGTCACGGCCACCGGCCGGGGCACGCTTGACGCGCTCCAGGTCGTAGGCGGTGGCGAGGCTGGTAAGCGTGTGGCGCATGTGACCAGCCTAGAAGCTCGCGTCCTGCTCCGGGAGCCGGTCCGGCGATTTACGAGCGGAGATCGACGCCGGGGCTCACGGGCCCCGCCAGACGTTGGCGAACGCCGCCTTCTCGATGGACCGCCGCTGGCGTACGGCTTCCAGTTCCATCACCGCGTCGTTGACGATGGCCAGTACGGTGATCACGGCCTCGTCGTCGAGTCCGGGCTCCTGCTCCTCCTCCGCGGACCCGCTCTCCAGGCCCACGCTGGCAGCGAGGGCGGCGAGCACGGGCTCGTCCGCCTCCCGGCGGCTCAAGGCTCTGCGGCGAGCGGCCGAATCGGCCACTTCCACACGGTCGGCCCCGAACAGCGACCGGCCGCCCCGCCCCTGCGTCAGTTCGCCGTCCGCCTCCAGGCCGGCCTGGTACGCCGCGGAGAGGTCACGTCCTCTGCGCCACAGCCAGTCCTCGACCCGCTCGTACGGCACCTGCCGGGTCAGCGCCGCCGAGGCGTCGCCCAGCAGGCGGTCGTCCAGCGCGGGTTCCCCGGCCGGAACGATGCTGTCCCCGTCCAGGGTGACGGCCTGCGCTCCGATGAGGTCGATCAACTCGGCCCCGGCGAGTGCGAGCGACAGGTCACCCTGCCCCACGGGACGGTCCGGTGGTGCATCCATGGCGATGATGAACAGGTCCTTCGCCGTGGTCATGAACGGCTCCCCTCGAAGTCGTCGGCCGTGGGACGGCTGTGCCCGGCGGCGCGCCCGCCGGCCGAATCGGCCTCCCGTACCTGGAGTTCAAGTATCGCTCCCGCTCCGGCGAACGGGCCGCCGTCGCGGCCGGTGGCCCGCAGACGAAACCGGCCCGGCCCCGCGAGATGCGGGTCCGGGCCGTGTGTTCAGTGCCCGTAGCGGCGGTGGAAACGCTCCACCCGGCCCTCGGTGTCCGTGATCCGGGCGGTCCCCGTGTACAGCGGGTGGCTCGCCGACGAGATCTCGACATCGACCAGCGGGTAGGTCCGGCCGTCCTCCCACTCGATGGTCTTCGACGTGCGCGCGGTCGACCGCGTCAGGAACGCGGCGTCGGCGGCGCGGTCGCGGAAGACGACGGGGCGGGATTCGGGGTGGATACGGTGCTTCATGCGGTGTCCTTCCTCCTGCGTGAGTGCCGTGCGGGGGTGACAGGTCCGTGTCCACCGGGCGACGCCGGTACGCGTCAGCGTTCCTCGCGGAAGTCGACGTGCCGGCCGGCCAGCGCGTCGTACTTGCGCAGGACGAGCCGCTCGGGGTCGTTCCGGGTGTTCTTGCGCGTCGTATAGGTGGTGCCGGTCCCGGCCGTCGACTTCAGCCGGACGACCGGGCGGACGGTGTTGCGTGCCACGTGCTGCTCCTCTCGGCGGCACTCGCGCGATCCTTGACTCGCGCATGCCAGCCGGATGGTGTAACAGCAGCCCGGTTCGCCTCATTCCCGCCCCGCCACCCCCCCCCCCCGGCGCCACCCTGTGCGGCCGGCCGTGTGCGCCGCGTCGTCACGGGCGGTGCTCCCGCTCCCAGGCCGCCGTGAACATCTCGTGCAGCGGCGCCACCGGCAGGACCCGCCCGAACGGGCTGAGGATCTGGTTGCGCCACAGCGGGCGCACCGCGTGCGGGGCCAGCTTCACGGTCTCCAGGGGCAGGTGCGGGGCCTTGAGCTCCGTCCACTCCCCGGGGAGGAAGAGCGTCCGCCCCGCCCGCGCCCGCTTGGCCTCGACCACCCTGCCCGTGCCCAGCAGTTCCGTGCGCGCCTTCGTGTGCTGCCCGGCCGACCAGCCGTTCCACCGCCGTACGTTGCGGTCGGTGGGTGCGGCCAGCGTCGCCAGCTGGAGGTACAGGGCCGCCGCGTCCGCGCCGACCCCGAGCTCCCGCGCCACCTGCCCGACCAGCTCCGGGCAGGACCGCCGCGGATCCGCCTCGTACGCCCCGGCCGGCACGGCCCCGGACGCGGCCCGGTGCCTCATGCGTTCCAGGCCGCCGCCGGGCAGCAGCGGCGCGATCCGGTCCAGTGCCTCGTTCAGGTCGCCGGCCTCCCTCACCCGCTGCCAGACCTCCGGGCCGGCCACCGCCGCGGGCCTCAGGAACGCGGCGCCGCCGGGCGCGCAGACCACCAGGGCGCCGCAGTCGTACGCGGTCACCTGCCGCGCCGTCCCCTCTTTGCGGCGGTCCGCCGCCACCGGCAGCCGCCCGGGCCCGAACCGCTCCGCGAGCCGCTCCGGAGTGCCCTCGACCCGCGCGCCGGGCAGCTCCACCAGCAGCTCCGGACGATCGAGCTCGGCCCGCAGGCGCTCGTACAGCGCCATCGCGCCGGCCACCGCCGGATCACCCACCGGCCGGTCCGTCCACGCCCACACCAGCGCGCTCGCGATCTGCCGGAGCGAGAGGCCCACCGGGGTCCGGTACGGCAGCTCGGCTCCGGCCGGCGGCACCGCCCGGACCTCCACGCCGACGCCGTACGGCGTCGCCGCCAGCTCCCAGCCGGCGGCCTCCACGGTCGCGTCCGCGGCGGCCCCGTACCCGCCGGCGAGCCGCCGCGCCCACACCTCGGGGAGGTCCAGCCCGGCCTCCAGCGCGTCGGCCGCCTCGTCGTGCACGGCGGGCAGCACGCCCAGACGCTCCCGCCACACCCCGGCCATGCGCTCCACGGCCGCCTCGACACCGCCGGGCCGCCACAGCTCGGCGGGGTCCTCGGGCATACCCGCCGCCAGGACGGCGCGCCGGCCCGGGCCGCCGAGCCGTGCGCGCAGCCGCTCGTACGATGCGGCCGTCATCGGTGTGGCCTTGTACGGGGCCTTGCGGACGAGCGTGCGCTCCTCGTCGCGGTCCGGCCGGCCGACCAGCCCGGACACCACGAGCCGGGCCACCGACCTGCGCACCCCCGTCAGTTCGGCGAAGCGTTCGGCCGCCGACTCCGGCACCGGCACCGGCCCGCGCTCCTCGACCGCCGCGATCAGGGCCCGCATCCGGGCGGCGTCATCCCGCTCCACCCGTACCGGCCGGGCCCGCGGGACCGCCGCCGGCACCGGGTCGTCCTCCGCCTCCCCGGCGGCGGCCGTCACGAACCAGCACTCCGAACCGCCGGCCCGGACCGGCCAGGACGCCGCCGCGGTCCCGTCCGCGCGCAACCCGGCCAGGAGCTCGGCGGACGCGCGGCCCACCCACCACCGGCTGCCCGCACGGGCGAACGGCTGGTCGGCCCAGGCATCCAGCAGCGCCAGCAGAGCGGCCCGCGCCCCGTCCGGCGTCGGCGCCACCGCCGCCCGCCAGGCGACCGCATCGACCGCACCCAACAGCTGCGACCAGTCGCGCGGCGGCGCCGGCGGCGACAGCCGGCGCACCTCCTCCACGATGGTCCCCGCCAGGCAGGCGCCGTCGCAGACCAGGGCGCTCAACGTCGCGGGCAGGCCCACGTCCGGGTTGCCGCGCCCGGGGGCGTCGTCCCCGCCGGAGACCAGCCCGAACAGCGCGGGCATCAGTTCGGCGTCCGGCGCGGTCCGGCGGGGCAGGGCCGGGGGCGCCTCCGCGAGCAGGGTGACCCGCCGGTGCAGGGCCAGCCTGCGCTCCTCCACCCGCGCAGCCCGCTCGGCCACCGCCGCGACGGCCTCGGCCAGCACCGGGTCGCCGACCTGCGGCAACTCCCGGGCCACGGCGGCGCGCAGCGTTCCGGCGTCGCCGGACCGGGCCGCCGACAGCAGCTCCTGCGCCGTCTCCCGGTCCACGGCCCGCAAGGCCCGGGACCCGGCCGCATCCCGGGTCCGCAGCAGGTACCAGAACGCCGGGGGCAGCGCCACGCCGCCGGAGGCGGTGACCCGGCGGGCCGGGGTCACCCGCGGATGCCGGGGGGAGTGGTGCCCGTCCATCTCCCACAGCAGCGAGCCGTCGGCGGTGTACGCGCGCACGCCCGTCCGGGTCTGCGACTCGGCCAGGACCACGTCCTCGACCGCACCTTCCGGCGCCGCCCACAGGCCCCACGGCTCCTGCCCTGGCCGGTCGATGTCGAACCGGGCCGAGCGCCCGTCGACGCTCTCCACCAGGTAGTGGTCCGGCGCGTGGTCGCGGTGCCGGGTGCGGAACAGCACCCGGGTCCCCACCAGGCCGTCCCGGCTGCCCAGCGGCGACCCCGCCAGACCGGCGGGCAGCGGCGCCAGCTGCAGGGCCTCCGAGGCCAGCGACATGCCCACCTCGGACGGTTCCGAGGCCGGATCGGTGCTCGGGGGGCGGCCCGGGAAACCGGGCAGCGCCACCGCGCCCCGCGGCTCCCCGGTGACCGGGTCCACCACCTCCCACGGCCGCCGTCCGAACACGGCGTTGGTCCAGATCCGCGCACCGTCGCCGAGCTGCAGCTCGTCCCGGTCGATGCCCTCCGTCCCGCCCGGGCGCAGCACCCGCCGGCCGCCGTGCCGGCCGCCCCCGTCGGCGGTCTCGAACTGGAATCCGTACGCCCCGTCCAGACTGCCCCCGAAGGGCACCAGGCCACCCAGTTCGTCCGGCGTGAACGGCTCCGACGGGTCGTCCGCCCACACGGCCGTGTCGCAGTGGTACGGGCTCGGCCTGAGCGTCCAGCTCACCAGGAAGGAGCCGCCCACGTAGTGGACCGCGTACATGGTCGCCCCGTCGGGCACCGTGAACCGGCAGGAACCGCACACCCCGTCCGGGCCCACGGCGACCGCCCGGTCCCGCCCGAACACCGTCAGCACCGGCCAGGTGGTGGTCACCCCCGCCACCCCCGGCAGCAGCCCGTCCGCCGCCTCGGGGCCGGCCTCCGCCGCGAACCCGGCGTACACCGGCTCCAGCGCCGGCCAGACCAGTTCCTCGGGCAGCCCGGCCGCCAGCGAGCGCCGCAGCGCGCCGACCGCCCCGGCCCCGGCCAGGGCGTCGGCGATCCCGTCGAGCGCCGTCACCGTCGGCCGGTCCAGCACGGTCGCCAGCTCGGCCACGGCCTCCTCGGCCCCGGCCATGCCCCCGCCGGCGACGGTGTCGACGAGCTTGCCCACCCGTACGGCCACTTCGTGGGCGATGCCCTCGTTGCCCGGCAGCAGTGTCACCGCCGACCCGGCCCGGCGCCGGGCCGGACCCCACTTCGGCAGCAGGTCCGCATGGACGGTGCCCTCCAGCCGGGGGCCGAACACCGGGTCGGCGGCCAGGGCGGCCAGGTCCCGCCGGGACCGCTCGCCCCAGAACCGCATCCGGGTCTCCGGCCCCGGGTCGACGACCGGGACCCCGGCCGCCAGGCAGGCGTCCAGCACGTCCGCGTCGAAGCCCTGGTAGTGGTGGCGCGTGGTGTGCACCGTGACCGCCGCGCCGCCCTCCCGCAGCCGCGGCCCCAACCGGCCGATCAGGTCCAGGAATTCCGCCGGCAGCGGCTGCCGGGCCACCCCGCCCCCGGACTGCGCCGCGTACTGGTACATGCGGACGAAGTTCCCGGCCCACCGGTGCAGTCCGCCCTCCGGCACCACCCGGCCGGCCTCCATCGCCTCCGCCGCACCGCAGGCGATCAGCATCCGCAGCCAGGCCCCGCCGTCGGTCACCCCGTCCGGGAAGACCTCCACCAGTCCCGCCGCGGTCGCATCCGTCGGAGGACGGGCCGCCAGGAGCCGGGCCGCGGCATCCAGCAGCGCGTCCGGCACCGACTTCCCCCGCGTGACCGACAGGATCGCGCCGACCAGCCGGGCGGCCTCCGCGTCCCCGGACCCGGCCGCCTTCGCGGAGGCCCGTACCCGGCGCACCAGATCGGCCGGCAGGTCCGCAGACGATCCCGCCCATGCGGTCAGGAACGCCTCCAGGGCCGAGTGCGCGGCAGCCGGTTCCAGCGTCTCGGCGAGGAACCGCTGGTGTGCCCCGAACTCCTTGGCCGGCATGGCCCCGCCCGCCGCGAACAACAGGGCGTTCGCCGTGCGGTATCCGGGGTCGACCGGCAGCCCGTGCTCGGCCTCGGCCGCCCGCGCCGACGCGTACGCCCGCCCGCCGGGCCGGCTCCCGTGGCCGATCAGCCGGTGGCCCACGGTGTCCCAGAACCACGGCAGGTGCGCCGGCGGCAGCCGCCGGGCCCGCACCGCCATCGTGTCCACGAACCGGCCCGGCTTGTCCCGGGACCGGCCGAGCTCGGTGCGCATGTCCTCGATCAGGGCGCGCGCGGTCCCGGCCGCGGCCGGGTCGTGCGCGGCGGCCCAGTCGGCGTACGTGGTCGAGGCGTGCGCGCCGGCGGAAGGCAGCAGGGTGTCCAGCGAGACGATCATGTCTGGGATCGTCGCACGCCCCACTGACACGGCGCCGGGGCGGGCGGACCGCCGAAGTCCGCTCCCGGCCGCGGGACATCCCCGCGTCCGGGGCGGCGGGCCCCCGCCGTGGTGGCCGAATCCGGGGTCGTGGGACGGCGCCCGTGCGGCGATGATGGCCCGATGCACATACGGGGGGAAACACGACGGGGGACGTACGCGGCACCACCGAAGGCTCTGCCGGAGGGCAGCGCCGAGGGCCGGGCGTACACCGTCTCGGCCGAGTTCTACGACCTGCTGCACGCCAGGTCCTACCACCGGCACGCGCTCGCGCTCACCGGTCCGGCGGCCGCGGCGCGCGTGGGGATCGTCGAGGTCGGGGCGGGGACCGGGCTGGTCACCGACGTGCTGATCGGCGCTTCGTGCGTACCGGTCCACGCGGTCGAGCCGGCGGCGGCGATGCGCGCCGTCCTGCTCTCGCGGCTGCACCCGCCCGCCGGGGGCTTCGTCGGGGACCGGGTGACCGTGCACCCCTGTTCCGCCGCGGAGCTGTCGCTCACCGGCCAGGCCGATCTGGCGGTCTGCCTGCGGATGGCCTCCTGCCTGCCGCCGCACGAGCGGCGGGGGCTGTGGCGTGCGCTGGCCGACCTGCTGGTGCCGGGCGGCCTGCTTTTCCTGGACCGCCCGCCGGCCCGGCTCCCGGTCCGGCCGACCAGGCGCTCGCTGGGCGAGGTACGGCTCGGCATGGACACCTACCGGGGGCAGGTCACCGCCCGCGCCGAGCACGACCGGATCCGCTGCGACTACGCCTACCTGGTGTGCCGTCAGGGCCGGGTCGTGCGCAGGGCCCAGGAGTCCTTCCTGCTGTGGCCGCTCACCCGGCAGGCGCTCGGCGCGGAACTCGCCGGCGCGGGCCTCGTCCTGGAGGGCGAGCTGCCGCCCGACCTGCTCCGCGTACGGCGGGCCATCCCGGCGGCCGCCCCGCACCGCACGCCCTGAGGGGACGTGGCGCAACGCCGCGCGACCGCGCGCATCGCGCCACGTCCCCGGCGTCACACCGCCCTACCGGTCCTGGGAGAGCCGCACGAGCTCGGCGAACGAACCGCCCAGCCGCACGAGTTCCTCATAGGTGCCCTGCTCGGTGATCCGGCCGGCGTCGAGGACGACGATCCGGTCGGCCAGCCGGCAGTTCTCCATGCGGTGGGTGACGATCACCGTGATCCGGTCGTCCTTCATGTCCCGCAGCCCGGAGAAGACCATGTGCTCGCCCCGCGGGTCCATCGCCGAGGTGGGCTCGTCCATGACCAGGAGCGCGGGCCGCCGGTGGAAGGCCCGCCCGCAGGCCAGGCGCTGCCACTGGCCGCCGGCCGGCTCGTGGCCGCCCCACAGGGAGCGGGCCAGCAGGGTGTCCAGGCCGTTGGGGAACTCCTCGACGGCCTCCTTCATGCCCACGGCGGCCAAGGCCTCCCAGACGGCCTCCTCGCCGCGCGCATCGGGCTGGCCGAGGGTGATGTTCTCGCGGGTCGAGAAGGGCCAGTACCCGTACGACTGGGTGACCAGCCCGACGTGGGTCCAGGCCGAACGCTGGTCGGCGTCGGAGGTCGGCACTCCGTCCCAGGTGACGCTGCCCGCAGTCGGGGCCGTCAGCGCCGTCAGGAGCCGGATGAACGTGGACTTGCCGGCGCCGTTCTCCCCCACGAGCGCGACGACCTCCCCGCGGTTCAGGGTGAGGTCGACCGGGCCGAGCGCCGGGGTGTCCTTGCCGGGGTAGGTGTACGACGCCCCCTCCATCCGGATCTTCTGCGGAGCCTCCAGCACCTGGGCCCCGCGCGGTACGGACAGCTCGGCGGACTCCGCGATGAAGGCGGCGTAGTCGCCGAGGTAGAGCGCGTGCTGGAACATGGCCGCCCCGTAGACGACGAGCTGCGACAGCGCCGCGGTGGACGTCCGCATGGCGACGATGGCGGTGCCGGCCGCGCCCACGGCCATGTAACCGCCGACCACCAGTGCGCCCAGGGACAGCCAGGTCAGGGCGATGAACAGGCCCGACACGGCGGCCGCGGTCAGGTACACCGCCAGGTACCGGGGGGCGGAGCCGACCATCTTGGAGTCGATCCGCCTGCAGACCGCCGCGTACCAGTGGTGGGCGTAGGCGCGCATGCTGTTGCCGCGGAGCTCGTCGGCGAGCTTGGGGGTCGTGAGGTGCCAGCGCATCATGTGGCGGATGTTGCGCGAGGCGATCGTCTCGTTGTGGAGGCGGTAGTCGAGACGGGCGGCGAAGACCGAGCCGAGGCCCCGGGGGATCACCGACAGCAGCAGGAGCGGCAGGAGCAGCGGGTGCACCAGGGACAGCACCGACGCCACGGCGACCATGTCGATGAGGCCGCCGGTGAAGCCGAGCGCATCCTGCAGCAGCATGGCGGAACGGGCCGATCCCGTCTCCGCCCCCTCGGAGCGCTCGGTGAAGTCGGGGGCGTCGTAGGCGGCCAGTTCGACGTCCATGTGGGCGTCGACCATGGCCAGGTCGGCGATCGTGGACATGCCCGGGTTCAGGCGCCGGGCGGCACTGCCGGCTGCGATGGACGCCAGTGCCCCCAAGGCCGTCATGGTCGCTGCGGCGACCAGGGGCCAGGTGGCCCCGGCGATGCGCTGTTCGGGGCTGCCGTCGGCGAGGAGCGGGCCCATGGCCCTGGAGACCGCGGCGAGGCCGGCTGCGGTGCACACCCCGCCGAGGAGTTGGGCGCACACCAGCCAGAGGAATGCGGTGTGGTTCACCGCCCAGGCCAGCCGGGCGGTCTGTGCGAGGGCGGCGGGCACGCGACGGGCCATCTGCCCGAGCGAGAGCCGCTCCATGGTCTTGTTGTGCTGACCCCAGGTGTACGTGAACTCCGGTGGTGCGGGCAGTGCGGTGTCCTCGGACTTCTCGGCCTGCCCGGCCTGGCTCTGGGTCATGCTGCGGCTCCTCCAACTCGGCTGTGAGGGAACCCGGTTCACCCGGAGCACGGCACGGCGGCGCAGCCCCCGGCCGTGGTCGGGGGAGGCGCCTTCGAGTCGTCCGGGGAACTGGAGGGAGTGAGTACACAGCAGCACGGAGGACGGAGCAGCCGGATCTGGCCGACCTCCCGAGGCGCCCTGCGCGTCCCTCGCAGCTGATCGTTGCGCGCTCCGCCCGCAGGACCGGAGTTCCGGGCGGGGAGCTTTGGCCGGAACCGGTGGGTGGGAGTGGGACGTGGCGGAAATCGCTTGCGGACACGGCGGCGGCGCCCCGGCGGAATGGCCCCGGCCGGTCGCCGGGCGCGCCGAGGGCGGGGCCGGGGCTATATGGGCGGGGGAGCGGGCCGGGGTTATACGGGCCGGGGGAGCGGGCCGTCGTCGATGCCCAGGTCGGTGCGCATCACGGCGCGGAGTGCCTGCCCGCGGTCCCAGAGTTCCTGCAGCCCGTCGTGTATCTCCTGGAAGGAGCCGCCCGGCACCGGCCGGCCCTCCTCCAGCCGCATCGTCCGTCCGTACAGTTCGGACAGCGCCGTGGTCATGGTGTCGAGCTCGTCCATCACGGCGGTGGAGGCGATCATCTGGGCCTCCGCGAAGGCCGCGTGGTGGGCGTGCCGCGCGGCCTCCATCGCCTGCCGGCCCTCCGCGGTGACCTCGGCTTTGTGTACGAGCCACAAGTAGTTCATCAGCTCGACCCGGTGGCGGCGGTACGCGGCGTTCGCCGCCACGTAACAGTCGCGGCGCCGGTCCTCCTCGGCGATCCGCCGCTCGTGCAACCGCTGCGCGTGGTCCGTCCGTTGCTGGCGTTCGAACTGCTCGGCCTGGGCGCGGGCCGTCAGCCGCTGGGACAGGACGGGCGCGAGGAGCGTGCCGATCACGCCGACGGTCGCCGCGGCCAACGCGATCAGAGCCGTACCCACCATGCCTCCCGGGGATGCGGGACCGTCCCGCTGCGGCACGTGGCCGATCAGGACCAATGTAACGGCCCGTGGCCCCCAGCCGGTTGCCGGAGCCCGGCCCGTGCGGAGCCCAGGGCGTGCCGTCGAACTCCCGTCTGCCCCGCCCTCCGGGCGACGACGGGAGTTCGACGACGGGCCCTAGAAGGCCGAGTGGGCGAACCAGTGGTCGAGCAGCTCCCGGTCCCCGAGCAGCTGGAAGGTGCCGCTCGCGTGGTCCCGGCGCCCGTACAGGAGCAGGAGGAGCTCAGCGGACGGTCCCCGGACCGTGGCGTCCGCCGGCCGGTCCTCGGTGCCGTCGGCCACGAGTGCGAAACCGTCGGGACGCAGGCCGACCAGCCAGTCGCCGCTGCCGGCAGCGTCGCCCTCGCCCTCGACGTCCGTGCAGTGGAAGCGAATGCTCCGGTGCTCGGGGGTCCGCAACCGGGCGGTCAGCGGCGCAAAGGGGGAGGCGTACGGCAGGTTGGTGAGGAACTCGTCGATGCCGTCGACCGCCAGGGCGCGGTCGATGTGCGGTGCGATCCCGAGCGCGAGCTCCGCGTCGGCCCGGTGCACGAGGGTTTCGAAGAGCATGCGGCGGACCCAGAACCGGGCGTGCTGGTCGACGCCCCAGGCCCACATCGGTGCGTCCAGGTCGGTTGCGGTGAACACCTCGGCGGCCTCGGCGGCGCTCTCCGCCAGCCAGTCCGGGAACGCGTCGGCGTGTTCGGGCAGGCGCAGGTCCACCTCGCGGCTGGTGGGCGGCTGCTGGATGCGCCGGCGCAGCAGCTCGCTGAACCAGCGGTGGACGCTCCCGACGTGCTGCGTGAGGTCGGCCAGGGTCCAGCCCGGCGTGGTCGGCACCGGAGTGGAGAGGTCCGCCGCCTTGACCGTGGCGACGAATGCTGCGGCCTCGGCCGCGACGGCCGCTCCGTGCTGGGCGGGGTTCATGGCTGGCTGTGCCCTTCCACTGGTGTCCACTGGTGGTGCGTCCTCGGGCGGCGAGGATGGTTGAGGTGCTGGATGGTTGAAGACCTTAAGTAATTGCGAAGGTAATGTGCGGCGCCGGGGCTGTCAACCCGCCACCGGCCCTACCCGGCGCGCTCGCAGGCCGTCCCCTGCGCGGGCGCCCGGACCGTGCCCCGGCGGCCGTCGGCGCGCAGCACCGCGTCGATCCGGGCATTGACGGACGCGGTGCAGCGGCCGGCCGCGACCAGCTCACGCAGCGCGCTCAGCAGGGCGTTCTGGTCGTGCGCGCTCAGGGCGGCCGTACACCGCGGACCGCCCTGGGCGGCGTGGGCGGCGACGGAGTGCCAGTCGGCCTGGGTCTCGCGGTCGGGGACCCGGAACCAGACCGCCTCGTACAGTCCGGCCCGTCCCCATTGCTCGCATATCGGCCGCAGCCGCCGGTCCAGCGCGTCCCAGGAGCCGCCCTGGGGCGCGCGGAGGGCGGTGGTCAGCTGGTCGGAGAGCGCGAAGAGCCGGTCGAGGACGGTGTCACCGCCCAGGCCGTACCAGGCGTTCACCTGTCGTGCCCGCGTCGCGGCGGACACGGGCGCGTCGGGTACGGCGGCCAGTTGCGCCGTCGAGTTCTGGGCAGCGGCGACGTCGACGGTGAACGTGAGGGCAGGCATCCGGGAGACGTCGGCCGGGCCGGCTGGACCCGGCGCAGGGCGGCGGCGGCCGCCGCGCCGACCCCCGCCAGCAAGGTGGCGAGCACGGTGGCGAGGACGAGGGCGACGTTCAGCACGTAGAGGTACGGGAACAGCCGCAGCTGCCAGGCCGGCCGCCAGGAGCAGCTGTCCTGGAGCACGGCGAGGGGCCCCGCGCAGCCGTCGAGGGAGGCGAGGACGGTCACGCCGAAGAACCCGAGCAGGACCGTGCTCTGGGCCGCGATCAGGTTCCCCAGTAGCCGGAACCGGCCCGTCCGGCATCCCGCCACGAGGGCGGCGAGCCCCGCGGGTGCGGCCAGGGCCAGCAGGGTCCCGGCCGTGTACCGCAGCGCGTACAAGCCGCCCCGGTCCCCGGCGACGGGCCGGCCGGTGTGCAGGTACGCCTGCACCCCCGCGAACGCGACGCAGGCCACCACCGCGCCCAGCACGCCCGGCAGCAGCACCCGCCGGAGCGGCGGCACGACACCTTCACCCGCCGCAACCTCAGGGGCCGATACGAGGTCACCGGCCTGCGGGGGGTCCAGGGACGCTCGGGCGCTCCGGCGGTCCGGCCGCTCCTTCGCCGAGCCCCCGACCCTGGGGGCCGATACGAGGTCACCGCCTGCCGCCGGGTCCGCCGACGCTTCGGTGCTGCGGCGCCCCGGCCGCTCCTTCGCCGGGCCGGCCGCCCAGGCGATCAGCGGTACCGCCCACAGCAGGGTGATCGCGAGGGGGATCAGGAAGACGGCGGTGATGCTGCCCAGCAGCGGCAGCACCGTCGCGATCCCCGGGACCCGCCCCGGGTCGTCCCCCGGGGTGGCCGTGGGAAACCAGGCGTAGACCCACTGGGCCACGCCGGCCGCACGCGCCGTGAACCCGCTCGCGTACAGGATCCCCATCAGGTGCCACCAGGCGAGCCACAGCCCGAGTGCGGGAACGACGGCGCCCAGACTGATCAGCAGGGCGGGCCGCAGGCTCCTGCCGCGCCGGGTGCGGGTCCACAGGTGTGCGCACTGCGTCAGCCACCACCCGTAGGCCAGCCCGACGGCCACGGGCAGCAGCAGGATCTGCGGACGTTGCGGCACCCACACCCCGCTGCCGCCCGAACTGGTGAGGACCGTTCCGGCGGCGATGCCCGCTCCCAGCCACCCTCCCGCCCACAGGCCCGAGGGCGATCGGGCCCCGGTCAGCACGGCGTACGCGACCGTCCGCCAGAGCGAGACGCCGGCGATCGCGGTGACCAGGGCGGCGGACAGCAGCGTGATCGCCTGGGTGATCCCGATCGTCGCCAGGTTGTAGGGCGTCAGGTAGTACAGCAGGTGCTGGTCGACGAGCACGACCGTGGCGCCGGTGAGGAAGAACGCCGCGGCGGGGGTGCGGAACAGCGGTGCCGGGTCGCTCAGCGCGCTCCGGCGAAGGCTCCACTGCGGGTGGGTGCGCAGCAGCGCGAGGACCGGGGCGAGGACGGAGGTGAGGGCACGCGCCCGCGGGACCGGGCCGGCGGCGCCCTGCGGGACCCCACCGGCCCAGCCGCCCGGGTCGGCGCCCCAGCGCAGCGCGGTCAGGTCGGCGTAGACCTCACGGCTGCGCAGGACGTCCGAGCGGGCGAGGTGGACCAGAGTGACCGTGAACGCGGCGAGCAGCATCGGCCGGTCCAGTACCGGCATCCGGCCGTCCGCGAGGACCCCGTGGACGACGTGCCCCTCCCAGAGCAGGTAGGGCAGCAGCACGAGGGCCAGGAAGACCCGCCACAGCGTGATGGTGGCGTAGGTGAGGGTGATGTCCCGGTTGGCCACGTGGGCGAGTTCGTGCAGCAGCACCGCACGGAAGCGGACGGGGTCGCGGTGCCGGTCGACGAGCAGGCCCCCTTGCAGACAGACGACCGGGCGGCCGGTCCGCCCGAACACCACCGCGCCGGATCCGCCGGCAGCCGGATCGACGACCACCCGGGGCACCGTCGCGATGCCGGTGGTGCCCGCCAGCTCGGCGACGAGGGCGTCCACTTCACCGTCGGGGTCGACGGCTGCCAGCGGCACCACCCGGCCGGCCCGAGCCTTCCAGCGGGGCAGCAGCAGGAAGAGCAGCACGGCCGACGCGGTGAGCAGGAGGGGCCAGCCCACGAGCTGCCACCAAGGAGGCGGGGGTTCCCACACGGACTGGCAGAGCCGGTAGGCGACGGCCTGGCCGACGGTGCGGGCGGACTGCGTCCACGACGGATCGGATGGGTCGGCTCCGGCGGCGAGTTCGCAGCCGGACCGGTTGCCGTCGGCCAGGCCGAGGACGACGGTCAGCATCATGGAACCGCTGGCGGCCAGGAGCAGGAACAGCAGCGTCACGAAGCGCACGCTCGTGCCGGCACCCAGCACACGTTCGTCGATCCGGGCCGAGGCGGAGGCGGACGCGGGCTCGGACCCGGGCTCGGGCGGCAGCGCGGGCCCGGGATCCCGCCGTGCCCCGCTGACGGCCACGGGGACCGCCTATCCCTGGCCGGCGGACGCCGTACCCGGGGCCGCAGCGGCACCGCCCTCCCGGCTCCCACCCCGGTCGGGGGCTGCGGGGACGGCCGGGGGCTCGGACGCGTCCTCCCCCTCCTCCTCGCCCTCCCCGGGCGCGGCGGCCAGCGCCAGCCGGGCCACCACGGCGTCCGCGATGACCTCGGCCCGGCCGGCGGAGAGCCCGCGCTGCACGGACGCCGCGCGGACGAGGGCCCGTACCCCGGCGAGCTGTTCGCGGGTCAGCGGCGGCACGGTGACCGGTGCGGCCGGACGGCGCAACAGCCGCCGCAGCGCGGTGGTGACGCGGGCGCCGGTGCGGTCCAGGGCGGCGTTCACCATCCGCTGACCGACTTGGTCCAGTACCAGCCACACCACCGGGGTCACGAGCGCCGCGACCTCGCCGGCACCGAATCCCAGCGGCTCGCGCCGCCGGCCTCGCCCTCGGAGCCGTCGTACCACCGTCGCGTCGTCGAACCGCCGCAGAGCGGCCAGCAGCGGCAACTCCTCCGGTGCCAGTTCGCTGACGGCCGAATGCACCAGATCACGTACGAGCGCGTGACCGGATCCGGCGTTCGTGCCGTCGCCGGAGGCGTCCGTTCCCGCTGCCATCACGTCCCCCTCGGGTCTGCCACGGACCCCGGCCCACCCGGGACCGCCCACTGTGACACGGTGGATGACGGTCCGACAGAGGACCTCGGGAGCCCGGCGCGGGACCTCCGGAGCCGTCGGGTCGGCGGGGGAGCGCGGCCGACGCGGATAATGGCACCGCGCCCGGCTGCCCGTGCGAGCAGCCCGTACCGATCCGAGAGATGAAGAGCAGAGCCCATGACGCTGAAGGAAGGCCAGCGGGTGAAGCTGGCCGCGGACACCAGACTGACCGACTGGGCTGCGATGACGCAGGACTCCGCGAACGGGCCGGGGGCCGTGGCCGGGTCCCTGCTGCTGGCGGCGGGCATCGAGGGCACCGTCGAGCGCGTGGTGGAGCACGAGCACCAGAGCCAGGGGGCTCGCGAGTACGAGCGGCTCGCGTCGCTGCTCGACGCGTTCGGCCGGGACATGCCCCCGGCGAGCAGGAAACAGCTCGAAGAGCAGATCAGCTCGCTGGAACCGGAGTGGACCGCCTACCAGGAGCAGAGGCGGCGCGTCACGGTCCGCGTCCGCTTCGACCTCGGGCTCATCCTGGACGACGCGCAGGAGGACGTCTTCACGGCCGCCTGACCGGCGTCCGGGGACGCGACCGGCTCGGGCGGCGGCGGGCGTTCATCTTGTCGCAAGCCCTCCGGTGGGTTATAGGTTGATCATGGCGAGGAGCGTGGGCGGATGTCCGAGCGCGTGATCGACGCCGGTGGTGTCCGGTTGTGCACCGAGTCCTTCGGGGAGCGGTCGGCACCACCGATCCTGCTCGTCATGGGCACCGGGGCTTCGATGCTCTGGTGGGAGGAGGGATTCTGCCGGATGCTCGCGGAGGGCGGACGGTTCGTGATCCGCTACGACCACCGCGACACCGGCCGGTCCGTCACCTACGGGGCCGGACGCCCCGAGTACACCGGCGCCGACCTGGTGGAGGACGCCGTCGCCGTGCTCGACGCCCACGGCATCCCGGCCGCACACGTGGTGGGCGTCTCGGCCGGAGGGGCGCTGGCGCAGCTGGCCGCTCTGCGCCACCCCGACCGGGTCCTGTCCCTCGTCCTGATCAGCACGTCCCCCGCGGTGCGCGGCGACCGTGAACTGCCCCCACCGACAGCCGAGTTCATGAGCTTCGTGGCGTCCGCCCAGGCCGACTGGTCGCAGGCCGACTCGGTGGTCGACCACCTGGTCGACTACGCGCGCGTCCTCGCGGGAGGCCGCCGCCCGTTCGACGAGGCCGCCGTCCGGGACCTCGTCCGTCGGGACGTCGAACGCGCGGACGACTTCGCCGCCGTCCGAAACCACGACGTGCTCCCGGACGGCGAGCCGTTGCGAGCTCCGGTGTCGTCGATCGCCGTACCCACGCTGGTGATCCACGGAACGGCCGACCCGATGTTCCCGCTCGGGCACGGACGGGCGCTCGCCGAAGAGATCCCCGCCGCGCGGCTGCTGCTGTTGGAAGGCGCGGGCCACGGCCTCGACCGGGCCGACTGGACGACGGTGGTCCACGCGGTCCTCGCGCACACGGCCGCCCCCGGACAGGGCGGGAACCCCGGGGCGGGGACGCGGCGATGAGCCGGCCCACGGCGGGCTGACCGGCACCCCGTACGCGCCCGGCGCTGCCGTGCCTGCTCCCGAGGACACCGTGGCGGGTGGGGCGTAGGCTCGGCGACAGGTGAGTCGGACCCCGACGAGACCGCGGGAGGTTCCATGACCGCGCTCGGTGATCTCATCGAGATCGACGACCGGACGGTGCTGGTCCTGGGGCAGGAGCTGGACGTCGAGCACGGCAGGCCGGACGTCGCCAACGCCCTCGTACACCGGGTCGCCGACACCGTGGTGTTCGTCGACACGGGCGTCACGACGGTCTTCCGCGCGGCAGTGCGCGCGGCGGCCGACCGGGTGGGGCCGTGGTCCAGGGCGCTGCTGCTGACCACACACGGCCATGTGGACCACGTCGGCAACAACGACCTGGCCGACGAGCTGGGTGTGCCCGTGGAGCACTACGTCCCCGCGCGTGACGTCGACCAGATGCGCGATCCGCAGGCGTACTGGGTGCGTGCCTTCGACGGCATCGCCGCTCTGGGGGCGTTGCCCGCGCCGCCCGCTCCCGCAGCCCGGAAGCTGATGTCGCTGTTCCACCCGATGCGGCCCTTCGGGGCGACGACCCGCACCTACGAGGAGCTGCCGCTGGAGCGGGTTCGGATCGGTTCCGTCCGGTTCACCGGCTGGACCTTCGCCGACGGTGCGGTCCGCGTGCTCCGCAGCCAGGGTCACTGCGCCGGGCACGTGATCGTGTACCTGAGCGACTGCGGCGTCCTCCATCTGTCCGACGAGGGCAACGGAGCCTGCGGTGCCATGGCCGACGCCGATCAGCTCAAGATCCAGTCCGTGCTCGGCGCCGTCGCCCGCCTCTTCGAGGAGGAACAGGCGGCACTCCTCACCGACGGTCACACCTTCGCCCTGCGCCGCGGCTCCGAGGCGGTGTCCTTCCTGGACGGCCTCGTGGACCAGGCCACCGCCCTCCAGACGGCGGCACTCCGACTGACCGGGCAGAGCGGGCAGGTCCGGCCCGGCGCGTTCGCCCCCCAGTACGCTGAAGCCTTCGCCGCCATGGGGGCCGGCGGTGCCAACCCCAACGCCATGTTCGCCGCCATGATGGCGGTCAACCAGCTGCGCGAACTCGGACTCCGGCCGGAGTCCGACGCCGTCGACGCGCCGTGGGGCCGGCCCGCGCGCACGAACCCGGCGCCGGACGCCCAGGCATTCCCGGCATGACCATTCCCGGCAGCACCCGGCCGGGCGCGGGCCCGGCGTCCGGGCCCTCCTCGGTCTCGGCTGCGGTGGCCGTGTCCCTCGGGCGGCGCGACGATGAGAGCACACCGCATTCCGCTCGGATTCACCTTCCGCGAGCCCGCACGAGGCGATTGCGAGGTGTGCCGATGAGGCCGCGACCTGCTGACACCGCGACGGCGGTGCCGCCGGTCACCCTGCTGGGGAAGGCAGGGCCCAGGGCCGGCGCGGCCCGTACGCACACCATCACCATGACGGGGGCCCCGCCGGGGCCGGACGCACCCCGCCTCGGCTCGGGCGGGACGCCCCGGGCCCCCGCGTCGCCGTCCCGGCCGTCGGGAGAGTGATGGCATGTGGCACAACGACGGCTGGGACGTACGGGTCAGGCTGGGCGTGCTGACGCCGCATGCGGACGTCGGCCCCGAATCGGAATTGCGGGCCATGGCGCCGTCCGACGTGGGCCTCCACGCCGCGCGGGTGCCCTTCGGCGCGATGCGGTCCGGCGGGGTGATGGACACGACCATCCCCCTCGCCCCGGTACGGGAGTTCGCGGAGCCGCCCCATGTCGACGCCGCCGCCGAACTGCTGGCGGCGGCCCCGGTCGCCGCCCTCGCCTACGCCTTCACCAGCTCGGCGTACGTGATCGGCGCGCGCGGCGAGGCCGACATGGTCGGCCGCCTGTCCGAACGGGCGCGCGGCCTCCCCGTCGTCACCACCTGCGCCGCCGCGCTCCGAGCCCTCCACTCCGTGGGGGCGTCCAGCCTGTGCCTGATCGATCCGCCCTGGTTCGACGCCGAGCTGAGCGACCTGGGCCGCGCCTACTACGAGCGGGCCGGTTTCGAGGTCGTACGCCACGGACCCTGCCCCCTGCCCAGCGACCAGCACCGCATCCGGCCCCGCCCCCTGCACGACTGGATCGCCGGGAACACGCCCGACGCGGTCGACGCCGTCGTCATCGGCGGCAACGGCTTCCGCGCCGTCTCCGTCATCGACGCCCTGGAACGCACCACCGGACGCCCGGTGCTGACGGCGAACCAAGTGCTGCTGTGGGCCGCGCTCCACGCGGCGGGCGCATCCACCCGGGGCATCACCCACTACGGCCGCCTGTTCGACAGCCCCGTACCGGCCGGCCCGCCCTGATGCCCGGCCGGGCGCCGGAGAGCGGCCGCCACCGGTGGGCGGCGTGCCGGACCAGGGGTCAGCCGGCGAGGGCGACGAGGCGTCGGTAGTCGAGCTGGTCGGCCCGTCTGGCCGTGAGGTGGACACGGACGTCGCCGAGGAACTCCTTCATGGCGGCGTAGGCGGCCGTGTACGCAGCCTCCTGCTCCGCCGCGTCCGGCGGCATCCACAGGATCAGCAGCGGCTCGTTGCGGCGCGCGCCCTCGGGGGTGGCGAAGGACAGTTCGTGGACGACCAGGCGCGGCGCGTCCGCGGGCAGCGCGGCGACCAGCTCGTCCTGCGTCAGGTTGCCCTCCAGGTCCACCTCCAGGGCGCCGGAGGCGTCCTCGTAGCGGAGGATCACGGTGTTGATCTCCCGCGTCTCCTTCAGATGCTGGAGGGCTTCACGGGAACCCTCCGAAAAGCTCACCGGAATGCTCACAGGGTTCCCGTCTCGATCGTCGCTGTCACGAGGGGTTCAACGCCGCGGAGGCCTGGAGGATGCGGCGCCCGTCGCCCCGCCCCGCCTGACCGGGCGCTGCACGCCCGCGAGACGGGCGGCGCCACGGCCCGGCTGCCCACCGCCACGGCCTCCGGGGCGTGACCGGGCACGCGTGTGCCCGCCCGGCGGCCCCTCGGCAGCCGGTGCAGCGCCCGGGCACGGCCGGCCCCCGGCCCCCCGGAGCCCGTCCGCGGACGGTCAGGCGGCGAAGGAGAGGGGTTCGGTGTGTCCGGCGCGGATCGCGTGGATGACGGCGTCGTGCAGGGTACGGCTCGCGTCCTCGCTGCCGCACGGGACGGGGCTTCCCAGGAGGGGGAGCCATTCCGACGCGCCGCTGTACTGCACGGTCACGTGCGCCAGACGCTCCGCCTCGGTCCAGGTGGTGTGAACGTCGAGCTCACCGGTGAGGGCCGGCCCGCCTTCACCGGTCCGTACGCCGTCCCGCCCGGCGAAGACCCCGCGAGTGGTCCACGATGCCCAGCTCATACGGCCTCCCTGCTGCATTCGTCGTCCTGCCAGTGTGACCGCGTCGGCCCGTCCGCGCCCCTGCTGGGCCGTGCGGGACGCGCCGGGCGGGGCCATCGCCCCGCACCCCTCAGTCCCGGGGCGCCTCTTCGCCGTCGGCGGGCAGGCCCAGCCGTCCGGCCACGGCGGTGAGGGCCGCTCCCAGCGGGAGCGCGACCCGGGTGACGGCGTGCTGGTCACCTCGGGTCGGGTCCCGGTTGACGATCAGTACCGGCTTCCCGGCCTCGGCGGCCTGGCGGACGAACCGCAGCCCTGACATCACGGTCAGCGAGGATCCCAGTACCAGCAGCGAGGTGGCCTCGCGGACCAGCTCGCGGCACTGCCCGACCCGCCCCGGCGGCACGGCCTCGCCGAAGAACACCACGTCCGGTTTGAGGATGCCGCCGCAGAGGGTGCAGGGCACGACACGAAAGTCCCCGACCTGTTCATCGGTGAGGTCGGCGTCACCGTCGGGGTTGATACCGGCCGCCACCGGCTCGAACAGTGGATTGGCCTCCTCCAGCCGCGCGGCGAGCTCGCGGCGGGGGCGGACGGCACCGCAGGACAGGCAGACCACCCGGTCCAGGCCCCCGTGGAGCTCCACGACGCCGTCACTCCCGGCCGCCTGGTGCAGCCCGTCGACGTTCTGGGTGATCATGCCCGCGAGCAGTCCGTGCCGCCCGAACGCGGCCACCGCCCGGTGCCCGGCGTTCGGGCGGGCACGGGCGAAGGTGCGCCAGCCGAGATGGCTGCGCGCCCAGTACCGGCGCCGCGCCTGCGCACTGCCGGTGAAGTCCTGGTAGGTCATCGGGGTGTGCCGGCTCAGGCTGCCGCCCTCGCTCCGGTAATCGGGAATGCCGGACTCCGTGGAGATGCCCGCCCCGGTCACCACGAGCACGCCGCCGGCGCTCAGCACGTCGGCGACCGGCATCACGTCCGTGGTGGCCGGAGGCAGGTCCGCGGCGGGGGTCCAGCTCAAAGTCGGGCGCATGCGCATGCCGCCAGGGTACGGAAACCACCGCGCCCGACGCCGGGCACCGGCGCGCCCGTCACGGTCCGGCGGTGCCCGGCCCGTCGGTGAGCAGGCCGGCCACGTCCGCGATGCCGTCCGCGACGGCGCGGCTCCCGACGGCGCCGAGGCCGAGGACGAGCTGCGGGGGCGTACCGGCACGGGAAGCCGGCAGTCACCCGTGCCGTACGGGCCCACGGACCGGGTGCGGGCGGACGCGACGATGCGGCGGTCGTCCACGCCGTCGGGCAGCTGCGCGACGGCGCGGAAGCCGGGCCGGCGGCGAGTCCGGTGACCGGCAGCCCGGGGTCGTGCACCGCCAGGGCGCCGAGCAGGGGCGGTGCGGCGGGCCGCGTAGGTGGCACGCATCCGGCGCAGGTGGCGGTCGAAGGGCGGGCCGGCCGAGGGCGGGGGATGCCCCGGTCGCTGCGGTACGTGCGGCTCCCTCGCCTTCGGCCAGGGCGGGCTGAGCATCCGGCCGATGCGCGGGGCGGGGCGGGGGACTAGCTGCCGGTGCCGAGGGAGATGACGTGGGCGGGGGCCGGCCCCCGGAGCGCACCGACGGGTTCGCGGTCGTACCGGAACTCGGCGTCGTGGTCGTGGTCGTCCTCGATGATGGTCGCGTCATGCCTCCGCGCCCACGCGGTCAGGGCCGGCCGGCGCTCCGGGGCGAGGGCGACGCCGGTCGGCCACGGGTGGCCGGGGATGGCGACGACGGCGCGGGCACCGCTCGCAGCCAGCGCGTGGAGTCGATGCCGAGCGCGTCGACCGGTACGGGCTCGGCGCGCAGGCCCGCTGCTGCCGCGGCAGCCCGTTGGGTGGCCGGCGGGTACGGTTCCGCCGGGCTGGTGCTGCCCGGCCCGCGCTGTGGACCGCGGCTTACGACATCGGCACGGGCGCCCGGCGCCGGCGCCTTCGGCCGGCTGGCCGCGGCGACCGGATAGCCCTGGGCCTTCGCCCTGACCGGCGTCGCGCTGCCGACCGGCGCCGTCCCGGCCCGCCGCGACCGTCGCGGGCCGACCGTCGCCACCACGACCGTCCCGTGACGCCCGGCCCCGGCGGAGCCGTCGGCCGTGCGCAGGGCACCGGCCCGGTCCGGGAGTTCGGCCGGGCCCGTCGGGCCGGCCCGCGGTGCGGGCTCCACCGCCTCCGGGGGACGGGCACGGGCAACCCACCCCCTCCGTTCAGCCGTTGCAGGAGGGCCAGGGGACGGCCCCCCGTGTTCGACGAGGGTGTCCTGCCGCCCCCGCGGCCTCGGGGGCACTGCCAGCCGACGGCATGTCATCGATGGCTCTCGTCAGGGGCGTTGATGCTCCTATCGTCGGTCAAGCGGCGGTGAGCCACTGGCGGTAGGCATCGACGAAGGCGTCGTCGCGGCGGAGGCCGCGTTCGATGTTGGAGATGACGGCGGGCCACACGCCGAAGTGGTTGGCGGCGGCGGTGAGAGTGATGTTTTTCGTCTGCCGGGCCGGACGGAGGTCCGCGATCTCGGGGACTTGGACCGGAGTGGTCAAGAGCCGGAAGACCTCGCGGGCTATCGCGCGTTTGAGCAGCCGGATGATCTCCTTCTTCGTGCGTCCGGCGGCGGTCTGTCGGGCAACGTACTCGCGGGTGCGCCGGCATCGGGCCATCCTCACGAGCGCGATGCGGTAGAGAGCGGCATTGGCCGCCCGGTCGCCGCCCCGGGAGAG
The DNA here is from genome assembly GCA_001298555.1 of Actinobacteria bacterium OV450. Taxonomy (GTDB): domain Bacteria; phylum Actinomycetota; class Actinomycetes; order Streptomycetales; family Streptomycetaceae; genus Streptomyces. The sequence continues at coordinate 64,255 of LJCW01000022.1, read as the reverse complement.
CCGGTGCCGGTTCGTCTTCCCGCTCGACGCGGGGACGGGTGCCGCGCCGCACAGGGCGGCGAAGGAAGCCTCCGTGCGAAGGCGGGCCGGGTTCGCGCCGACGGTGATCAGCAGCTGGGCGGCGGTGTCCGGACCCACCCCATAGGCGGCGCGCAGTCCGGGGTTGAGGAGGGTGACCAGCTGGTCGAGCTCCCCGGTCAGGGCCGTGTGTTCCTCGGTCAGGCTCTGGACCCGCTTGGCCAGCGTCCGCAGGGCCGTCAGGAGCGGCGCGTGCGCGGGGTCGCTGGCCGGCCGGAGCCGGGCAAGGGCGGTGACGCGCTTGTCACCGGACAATGCGCTGTACTTGGCGCGGATGGCGTCGGGGGCGGTGATCAGGAGGTGCGTGATCTGGTTGAGCGTCGCGGTGCGGGCCTTGATCGCCGAGCGGGCAGCGGTCTGCAGAGCGCGTATCCCGACGATGGCCCCGTCCTTCGGAGCGCTGGTCGCGCGTCCGGAGACGACGGCGCGGGCCGCGGCGTATGCGTCGATCGGGTCGGACTTGCCGATCCTGCGGCGTTCGGCCTTGTCGGGCCGGTTGACCTCGACGACGGCCAGGCCGGCCTGCCGGGCGGCGTGTGTGAAGCCGGAGCCGTAGGAGGACGTGCCCTCCACGCCGACGGCGGCGACGGTGCCGTGGGCCTCCAGGAAGGCGATCGCTGCGGCGTATCCAGCAGCGTTGGTGGGGAATTGGGCATCGGCGAGGTGCCCGCCCCGGTCGGTCACCACGGCGACGTGGATGGTGTCGGCGTGCGAGTCCACCCCGCCGACCACGAACTGGTCCCTCGTGTCCGCCGCCTCTGTGCCTGTCATGCTGGAGATGCCTTCCTTGCCGAAGGTAGCTCCGGCCGGAAAGAGCAGACAGGACAGTCAGGGGGCCTCTGGCCAGGCTCCTATGAGGTCATGCTCCGCCCGGCCGGAGCCCTGGGAACCGGGGCCCCGGCGGTCGGACAGATCAAAGCAAGGACAGCCCAGCAGGACGTCAGTCAGTGATTGGGTCACGACCACCGGGGACCCGGATATCACTATGACTGTCAGTGGTCACCGATAGCGTCGGGGTATTGGAAGAGCCGTTTTCCGACAGGAGTGATCGATGACCGACAACGGTGCGCAGCCCGCACTCAGGGTGGTGCTGACCGACGTCAACGAGCGGGTGGTGAAGGCGTGGCGTGCGGCCTTCGCGGACACGCCCGAGATCGAGATCCGCAGGGGTTCGATCCTCGACGAGGACGTCGACGCCTGGGTCACACCGACCAACTCCCTGGGCCGGATGGACGGCGGGGTCGACGCCGTCATCAAGCGCCACCTCGGAAGCGGCATCCAGCTGCGCGTGCGGCGGGCCATCCGGGACCGGTTCGCCGGCATCCTCCCCGTGGGCAGCGCCGTCTGCGTCCCGTCGGGAGCGACCGTCCCGCGGTACCTGATATCCACGCCGACCATGGTGCAGTCCTCGGAGAACGTGCGGGACACCCTGAACGTGGCGTTGGCGTGCGCCGCGGCCTTCCAGGCCGTCCACCGGCAGAACCGCCGAGTCCCGGGCAGCATCCGCTCGGTGGCGCTGGTCGGGATGGGCGCGCAGACCGGCCGGGTGCCCGCCCGGGTCTGCGCCAACCTGATGTGGACGGGCTACACGCTCTTCCAGGACCACTGCTTCGAGGACGACGACCAGCTGCGCGCCACGATCACCGCCCAGCTCGACGGCATCGAGAACGCGCCGGTCACCGAGCGGGTGCGCATCGTGCCGCCCCAGGCGAATCCGTCCGCAGCCGGTCCCGCCCACCCCTCAGCCCTGACGACCGGGAGCCCTTCCGCCGTGAACGACGCCACCGCCACCCCCGCCCAGCCCGACGCGAACGACCCGCTCGGCCTCACCGAACTCTTCAAGGGCGGCGGTGAACCCTGGCTGCCGCTCCTGAAGCCCGTCATCGAGGCGCGGCCGGACGCGGCGCAGTTCATCGGTCAGAGCCGCAGCCCGCAGGTCGTCCCGGTCCGTGAGCTGACCTTCCAGGCTCTCAAGCCCCATCCGCCGCACAAGTGGAAGGTCGTCGTCTTCGGCCAGAACCCGTACCCGCGGCCGGAGAGCGCCACCGGGATAGCGATGTTCGACAACACCTTCAACGACTGGAAGGACAGCCAGTTCGGCAGGGTCGTCAGCATCCGCTGCATCATCAAGGCGGCCGCGATGTGGAAGTACGGCATCGCCAAGAAGACGCCCATCGCCGACGTCCGCGCCCTGTTGAAGGAGCGCAACACGGTCCAGCCGCCGGAGTGGTTCCAGGCGATGCTCACGCAGGGCGTGCTGCTGCTGAACGCCTCGCTGACGGCCAGCGGCGACGGGGCGATGGGAGCCGACCAGCACACCGCGTTCTGGCGGCCCGTCGCCGAACGGATCGTCGAGGAGATCCTCAAGGCCAAGCAGGACGCCGAGGAGGAGGACCGCGGCGTCGTGTTCGCCTGGTGGGGGGCCCACGCCCGCAGCCTGAAGAAGATCGTCCTGCGACTCCAGGAGAAGTACCCGGACGTCGAGGTCCGGCACATCGACCACGCCAACCCCGCGGCCCAGGGCGACGTCTTCTGCGAGGGCGACCACTTCGCCATGGTGAACGAAGCCCTCGCGTCGCTGGGCGCCGAGGGGATCGACTGGCTCCCCAGCACCGGGTGGAACGACCAGGCGGCAGGGGCCGGCGCCGCGGGCGGGGACGTCGCGGCCCGGATGGGGGCGTTCATCGCGTCGACCATGGAACTGCATCAGCTGTACCTGGAGCGGCTCGGCAGCGTCAAGGACGAGGGCCTCGTCCTCCCGGCGATCACCGGTGTGTTCGACACGCCCCTCATGGACTTCCAGGACGCCGCCGCTCCCGTCGCCGCGGTGCTCTCCGGGCTCGGCGGGCACATCGAGCGGTCCCGTGAGTTCGGCAAGCGGCGAGCGGACGAGACGGCCGGCCACCTGTCGGCCGACGCCATCGCCGCCCTCTACCTCTACACCTGCGAGTCCGCGTTCTACCGCGAGATCAACGCCGTCCTGCGCTCCCCGGACCGCACCAGGGTCGCGCCCTACCTCCCGTACCTGCGGCTGCTGTTCTCGGCGGTCTCGGGGCTGCCCGCCCACTCCCAGCCGCTCTGGCGCGGAGTGTCGCTGGACCTGCGGGCGCAGTACCCGCTCGGACAGACCGTGACCTGGTGGGGCGTGTCCTCGTGCACCTCCGAGCTGAACGTGGCCCGGTCCTTCCTGGGGAGCCGCGGCAAGCGGACGCTGTTCGAGGTGACGCCCGCCCGGGCGGTAGGCATCCGGCGCTACTCCGCCTTCACCGGGGAGGAGGAGTACATCCTCGCGCCGGGCACCCAACTCAAGGTGACGGACGTCAGGAACGAGCGCGGCGGCCTGTGCACGATCAAGCTGACGGAAGAGGAGACCGCCCCCCTCGTCTCCTGACCGCGCACCGCTCCCGGGGACGTCACCCGACTGCCGGAGCCGGGAGGCGGAGGGAAGGGACCGGGGGTTCGATGGCTCCTGCCGGACGCGGCCGGCCGGGAGGAAGACATGAGCGACCACGACGCGTTCCTGACCTGGGTCAAGACCACCCTCCACGAGGCGGAGCTCGCCCTGCACCACGGTGACCCCGCTCCCCGCCGGGCGATCTGGTCGCGCAACGAGCCCGTGAGCGTGCTGGGGGCCTGGCGCAATGCCTTCGGCCGGCAGGAGGTCGAGGAGCTCTTCACCGACCTCGGCCGGAGCTTCTCCGACTGCACCTCGTACGCCTTCGAACTGCAGGCGTACCAGGTCGTCGGCGACATGGCCTACACGGTCGGCTTCGAACGCACCTCCGTCTCCGTCCGGGGAGAGCCGCACACCTACACGCTGCGGGTCACCCAGGTCTACCGCCGCGAGGGCGGGGAGTGGAAGGTCGCCCATCGCCACGGTGACGCCGCGGACACATGAGCGGGCCGCCGGTCGACCGGAGCGGGTCGGTCAGCCGTTCAAGTGCCTCGTCCAGTCCTGGGGGACCCGGCCCGCCGGGCCCGGGGCCGGCTGGTCCGCGGGGTGGGCGGCCGGCGGGGTCAGCGGGGGGCCGGACTCGTACAGGGCGTCGCCCTTGTAGTCCCAGAACCACTCCTCGCCCGGCTCGAAGCTCTGCACCAGGGGATGACCCGTCGACTGCCAGTGGGCGGTTGCGTGCTGCGCCGGCGAGGAGTCGCAGCAGCCGACGTGGCCGCACTGGGCGCAGCGCCGCAGGTGGAACCACCAGCCGCCCACCGCGTCGCAGTCGGCGCATCCGGTGCCGCTGGGCGGGACGCTCGGGTCGATGCCGTCGATCTCGGTCATACGGACTCCTCTGCGGTGTCGGGCTCGGCGTTGACGTCGGCCTCGGGAACGGTCCCGGCCTCCGGGGAGGTCAGCGGCAGCAACACCTGGAACCGGGTGTCGCCCGGTGCGGACTCGACCTGGAGGCTGCCGTGGTGCTTGTTGACCACGATCCGCCAGGAGATGTCGAGGCCGAGACCGGTGCCCTCGCCGACCGGCTTCGTGGTGAAGAAGGGATCGAAGATGCGGCCGCGGATGTCCGCCGGGACACCGGGCCCCGTGTCCCGGAACTCCACCAGCAGCCGGTCGCCCTCGCGTGCCGTGCGGACCGTCAGGGTCCCCTCGCCGCCGGTGCTGCCGATCGCGAACACGGCGTTGTCGACGAGATTGGTCCACACCTGGTTGAGCTCCGCCGGGTAGGCGGGCACTTCCGGCAGGGAGCGGTCGTAGTCCTTGACCACCCGCACCCTGGGGCCGATCTTCCCGGACAGCATCAGCAGCGTGCTGTCGAGGAGTTCGTGGACGTCGACGACGCGGTACGGGGCGCGGTCCAGCTGCGAGTACTGTTTGGCGGCGTCCACGAGGTGGGAGATGCGCGTGGTGGAGTCGGCGATCTCGTCCATCAGCAGCTCCGTCTCGACCGTGTAGTTGAGCCAGCCGATGGCCGCGGGCAGGATGTCCTCGGTCACGGCCGCCGCGACCTGCTCCAGCCAGTCCGTGTCCAGCCCGGCCTGCACGAAGGTGGGCGCGAGCCGCCAGCCCTCCGCGATGTCGTGGTCGTCCAGCCAGTCGGCGAGCTCGTCCTCCCGGTCGGAGGCCTCCAGCGGGCTGAGCGCCGTCGCCTTCGCGACGCGCTCGACGGTGCGTTCCTGGATCTCGATGAGGCCGGCGATCGTCTCGCGCGAGTACTGGCCCTGGGAGATGTGGGCCAGCTTGTGCCGCATCTGGCCGACCCGTTCCCGCAGGGTCGCCGTGGCCCGGACGGCCGCCGCCGCCGGGTTGTTGAGTTCGTGGGTGAGGCCGGCGGACAAGGACCCGAGAGCCAGCAGCCGTTCGCGCTGGCCGATCGCCCGCTGGGTGTTCTTCGAGCCGAAGAACAGTCCCTCCAGCAGGTGCGCCGCCATCGGGAACCACTCCCGCATGATGCCCGCGAACGAATCCGCGGGCAGGACGAAGAACCTCGTCGGCTCGGTCACCCGCATCGAGTTGGTGTACGTCTGCGGCACCTGGTCGCCCAGGTACGCCTGCATGGCACCCGCGTAGACGCCGCGCTGCGAGGTGCGGCTCACCTCGACGTCGTCGCCGCCGACCCGGCGGGACAGCACGACGGTGCCCTCGATCATCACGTAGAAGCAGGTGGCCGGGTCACCCTCGGCGTACACGGGACCCGGTTCGAACCGCTCCACCCGGCCCTCGCGGCACAGGTGCCCGAGCTGCTCCGGGGAGAGCTTCTCGAACAGGAACAGCGAGGCGATCTCCCGCGGGCTGCACGGCGTGGCCCGCCCGTTCACGACTGCTCCAGGTACCGGTGTACGAGCATCACGGCCATGGCTCCTTCTCCGACGGCGGACGCGACGCGCTTCGCGGACTGGGCGCGCGCGTCGCCCGCCACGAACACGCCGGGAATGTTGGTCTCGAGGTGGTACGGCGGCCGGTCCAGCTCCCACTCGGCCGGCGGGCGCCCGTCCGGCGTGAGGTCCGGCCCGGCCAGGATGAACCCGTGCTCGTCGCGCAGCACGGTGCCGTCCAGCCAATCGGTCAGCGGGGCCGCCCCGATGAAGACGAACATCCACTGTGCGTCGACGAGTTCGCTCGCGCCGGTGTCCACGTCGCGGAGCGTGAGCTGCTCCAGGTGACCGTCCCCGTGCGCCGCCTCGACGGCCGTGCGGGTCCGCACGGTGATGTTCGGCGCCTCCTCGATCTGCTGGATCAGGTAGTACGACATCGACGCCGTCAGCGACTCCCCGCGGACCAGCAGCGTCACCGACTTCGCGCCGCGCGCCAGGTACATCGCCGCCTGACCGGCGGAGTTGGCGCCGCCCACGATGTACACGTCCTGGCCCTGGCAGGAGGCCGCCTCGGTGAGCGACGAGCCGTAGTAGACCCCGCAGCCGGTCAGGTCGTCGCAGCCCGGCGCCTGCAGCTGCCGGTACGACACCCCGGTCGCGAGGATCACGCTGTGCGCGGCGATCGCCGAGCCGTCGGAGAACCGGACGACGCGCGCCGCGCCGTTGACCTCCAGCCCGGTGACCTCGCGCGCCGTGAGGATCTCGGCGCCGAACCGGCCGGCCTGGCGGCGGGCGCGATCCGTCAGCTGCGCGCCGGAGACGCCGTCCGGGAAGCCGAGGTAGTTCTCGATGCGGGAACTCTGGCCGGCCTGCCCGCCGGTTGCCGAGCGTTCGATGAGGACGGTGCGCAACCCCTCGGAGGCGCCGTAGACGGCTGCGCCGAGACCGGCCGGGCCGCCGCCGATGACGACGAGATCGTAGAAATCGGCGGCCGGTGTCGTCGCGAGGCCCACGTGGGCCGCGAGTTCGGCCGCCTCCGGCTCGACCAGCACGCCGCCCTCCGGCGTGATCACCAGGGGCAGCCGCTGCCCGTCGGCCCCGGCCGCCTCCAGCAGCCGCCGCCCCTCGGGCTCGTCGGAGGAGTACCAGCGGTACGGCACCTGGTTGCGGGCCAGGAACTCCCGCACCTGCGAGGAGCGGGCCGACCAGCGGTGCCCGACCACCTTGGTGGCGGGCACCGGCCGGTAGTCGCTGGAGCGCCAGGCCGTGATCAGATCGTCCAGGACCGGATAGAGCTTCTCCTCCGGCGGGTCCCAGGGCTTGAGGAGGTAGTGGTCGAGGTCGACGACGTTGATCGCGTCGATCGCCGCGTCGGTGTCGGCGTACGCGGTCAGCAGCACGCGCCGCGCGCCCGGATAGACCCCGAGTGCCTGTTCGAGGAACTCGATGCCGTTCATCTGCGGCATGCGGTAGTCCGCCAGGATCACCGCGACCAGGTCGCCCCGCAGTTTCAGCTCGCGCAGCGCCTCCAGCGCGGACTCGCCGGACTCGGCCCGCACGATCCGGTACCCGGCGCCGTAGCGACGCCGCAGGTCACGGGCGATGGCCCGGGAGACCCCCGGGTCGTCGTCCACGGTCAGGATGACGGTCCGTGACGCTGCGTCGGCAGCCTGTGCCATGCCTTCTCCACCCCGAGTGCGCTGTGGGCGGGCGGCACGGCGAGCCGCCCGCGCCGGTTCCCGCCCATCGTAGGTTCGATCGACCGGAACCGCGCCGGGGCGCCGCAAGCCGTGCGCTCCGAGTACAGGACCGGTCGCTCCCGGTCAACCGGGCTTGCGCGTTCCGGTCGGATCGTCCTCGCGCAACACTGCCCCGACAGCCTGCTTGACCTGCTGCGATCCGCTCGGGGACGCCACGGCGACGCGGTGCGCCGGTCGGGTGGTGCAGCGCGGTCCGCGTGGATCCGGGAGCGGACGGGGGCATAGTGGGAGTGTCGTCGCGGGCAGCTCCGTGGGCGCCCGGCCGAAGGGTGCGGGGCCTGCGCGGCCCGTGTGCACCGGCCCGCATCGGGTCCACACAGCCCCGGGAATGAGGAGCGGACGGGCGGGCAGACGCCGGGAACCCGCATCAACGCGGGCCGGAAGGCACAGGAGCGAAGAAGCATGGTGGACGTGGCAGAGCCCTCGGGAACGACAGCGGTCCTACGGGAACCGCTTCTGCGCGGCGGTGGGTCGGCAGGTGCCCCGTGTGCGGCTTGAGCGGCGAGATGCGCTTCGACGGCGGCCGTCCGGACCTCGCCGCGGTCGAGCGCATGACGGAGACGCTGGAGTCGCGCGGGCCCGACGGCCGGGGCGCCTGGTCGCAGGGGGCGGTCGCCCTGGGGCACCGGCGGCTGAAGATCATCGACCTGTCGGAGCGGGGCGCCCAGCCCATGACCGACGACCGGCTCGGCCTCACGGCCGTCTTCAACGGCTGCATCTACAACCACCGCGAAGTGCGCCGCCGGCTCGAGGACATCGGACACCGTTTCCACTCCGACTCCGACACCGAGGTGCTCGTCAAGGCCTACGCCCAATGGGGCCGGCAGTGCGTCGACCTCCTCGTCGGGATGTTCGCGTTCGCCCTCGTGGAGCACCACACGGGCCGCGTGGTGCTCGGCCGTGACCGTCTGGGGATCAAGCCCCTGTACGTCACCCAGGACGCCGACCGGCTGCGCTTCGCCTCCACCCTGCCGGCCCTGCTGGCAGGCGGGGGAGTCGACACCTCCCTCGACCCGGTGGCGCTGCACCAGTACATGAGCTGGCACGGCACGGTCCCGGCGCCCAGAACGGTACTGGCCGGAGTGCGGAAGCTCCCGCCGGCCACCGTCCGCATCGTGGAGCGGGACGGGACCCACCACGACCACTGCTATTGGCAGCCCTCCTACACCCGCCACTCCGAACTGGGCACGGACCCGGCGCTGTGGCGGGAGGCCGTCCCCGACGCGCTGCGCACCGCGGTGCGGCGGCGCACGGTCGCGGACGTCCCCGTCGGCGTGCTGCTCTCGGGCGGCCTGGACTCCAGCCTGATCGTCGCCCTGCTGGCGGAGGCGGGACAGGAGGACCTCCCCACCTTCGCGATGGGCTTCGAGGCGGAGAGCGGCGAGGAGGGCGACGAATTCCGGTACTCCGACCTCATCGCGCGCACCTTCGCGACCGACCACCACAAGTTCATGATCCCCACCGGCCGGCTCCCCGCCGCGCTGGAAGGCGCGATCGGCGCCATGAGCGAGCCGATGGTCAGCCACGACGCGGTGGCGTTCCACCTGCTCTCCGAACAGGTCGCCAAGGACGTCAAGGTGGTGCTCTGCGGCCAGGGCGCGGACGAGGTGTTCGCCGGCTACCACTGGTACCCGCCGATCGCGGCGGCCACCCGGGCAGGCGCGCCCGCGGCGTACGCCGACGCGTACTTCGACCGGACGCACGCCGATCTCAGCGCCATGCTGCACCCGGCCGCGGCATCGGCCCGTGACGTCTCCACGGAGTTCGTCCGGGCGCACATGGCCGCCCCCGGCGCCGACACCGCCCTCGACGCGGCCCTGCGGATGGACGTCCACGCGCTCATGCCCGACGACCCGGTCAAGCGGGTCGACAACATGACGATGGCCTGGGGCCTGGAGGCGCGCGTGCCGTTCCTGGACCAGGATCTCGTCGAACTCGCCGCGGCCTGTCCGCCGGAGCTCAAACTGGACCAGGGCGGCAAGGGCGTGCTCAAGGACATCGGCCGCAAGGTCCTGCCCCCGGAGATCGTGGACCGCCCCAAGGGCTACTTCCCGGTCCCCGGGGTCCGGCACATGGCCGGGCCGGTGCTGGACCGGGTACGGGAAGCCCTGACCGCGCCGGAGGCGCGCCGGCGCGCGGTCTTCGACCAGCGGCACGTCGCCGCGCTGCTGGCGGAGCCCGACCGTCACCGTGCCAGGCGCGGGGCCAGCACACTGTGGCAGGTGGCCACGCTGGAGATCTGGTTGCAGGTGCACGGCATCCACTGATCCGGGACGCCCCGCCGGCGGCGCGACCCCGGCGAGGCGGAGACAGGCGCAGAGACGCGGAGGGAGGCGGCCATGCCCCTGGATCGTGCGCAGCCCACGGCCCCGTCGGCCGGCGCGGTCCTGCCCGCCGGCGCGGTCCCGTCCGCCGGCGCGGCCCTGCCCGTCGGCGTGAGCCCGTCCGCCGCAACGGCACCGGCGTCCGGCGCGCCGGAGGTCCCCGTACCGGCACCCGCGCCCGTCCTCGTGCCGGACGACCACCACGGCGATCCGCCCGCCCTCCTCACCGCCCACGGATGCTGGTACCCCGCGGCCGACCCCACCGGCGAGCACGTGGCGTTCATCTGCGACCGGGCGGGAGTCCCGCAGCTGTGGTGCGGACCCGCCCGGAGCGCCGAGGCCCACGTCCTCGACGCCGACCCCGACCCGGTGACCGAGGTGTTGTGGTCCCCCGACGGGCGCTGGATCGCGTACACCTCGGCCCCCGGCGGCGGCGAGCACACCCGTGTCCTGGTGGTGCGCCCCGACGGGACCGGCCGGCGCCTGCTCGCCGGTGCCGAGACGGGCGGCACCGCCCACCTCGGCTCCTGGGCCGGCGACGGCTCCGCCCTCGCCGTCACGATCGCCTGGTCGGCCGAACCGGTAGCCGAGCACAGCGGGCCCGGACACCTGTCGCAGGACGCCTCCGCACGGCTCGCGACCTCCGCGGCCACCTCCCCGGCGGGAGCCCCCGGGGCCGCCTGGACCGAACGCGGCGGACCCGCGACCCTCCTCGGAGGCGTCGGAGCCGGCGCCGGTGGCGCGGACGCTGCGCCTCGCCCCGGGCGGCCGGCAGCCGTCCTCGGCACGGGCACCCTCGCCCCGGGGGCCGACGGCGTTGCGGACACCGGACCGGCCCCGGGTGACGGACCGGCCCCGGGTGACGGACCGGCTCCGGGCGGCGGACCGGCTCCGAGCGGCGGGCTGGCCGCCTACCTCGTCGACCCGGACGCCGCGGTCGCCCCGGTCCTGCTCTTCAGCGAGCCGGGGGCCGCCTCCCTGCGCGTCTGCGACATCAGCGCGGACGGCCGGTTCGCCCTGCTGCGCCGGGGCCCGCGCGGCCACCGCGAGGCCCTCGTGCTGGACACCGGGTCCGGCCGCACCACCTGCGCGCTGCGCGTCGCCGACGGCGACCCGTGGATCGGCCGGTTCTCCCCCGACGCACGCACCCTGTGGCTGCGCAGCGACTGGGAACGGGAGTACGCGGCCCTCCTGCGGGTCCGGCTGGACGAGGACGGCGCCTCCGGGGGCACCTTCGTCGCGGCCGAGCGCGAGGGGTCCGCCCTCGACCTGCTGACCGTCCCCGACCACGGGCGGTGGGGCCTGCTCGCCTGGAACGTCCACGGCGCGAGCGAACTGCAGAGCGTCGCCCTGCCCGCCGCGGACGAGGACGGGGAGGGCGACTCCGGGCCGCACCACCGCCCGGAACTGCCCCACGAGGTGGTGACCCGCATGGCCGTGGGCCGCGGAGCCGTGTTCGCGGCCCTGTCGGGATCGCGACGCCGGCCCGGCATCTGGGAGCTGGACGGCGGCGGAACCCCCGTCCGCACCCCGTGGTCGGCGCGCGACGAGGAGGCGGCCCCGCCCGGCCGGCCGCCCGTACGCCCGGCCCCCGTGCGCTGCCGTGCCCGGGACGGGCTGATGCTGGGCGGCTGGTACTACCGGACGCCGGACCGGGAGCCGGGCCGGCCGGCCCCGTGCGTGATCCACCTCCACGGCGGTCCGGAGGAGCAGGAACGGCCGGTGTTCAACCCGCTGTACCACGAACTCCTCGGCCGGGGCCTGGACGTCTTCGCCCCCGACGTCCGCGGCTCGTCCGGCTGGGGCCGGTCCTTCGTCGACGCCGACCTCGGCGCCGGCCGGTTCGCGGCGATCGACGACGTCGCCGACTGCGCGGCCCACGTGGTGTCCCTCGGGTACGCCGATCCCCTGCGGCTGGGGGTGATGGGCCGCTCGTACGGCGGCTACCTGACGATGGCCTCGCTGGTCTGGCACCCGCAGCTGTTCCGCACCGGAGTGGCGGTGTGCGGGATGTCGGACTTCGACACGTTCTTCGCCGGAACGGAACCGTGGATCGCACAGTCCGCCGCCGCCAAGTACGGGCATCCCGAACACGACCGGGAGCTGCTGCGCGCACTGTCCCCGATGAGCCGCGTCCACGAACTGCGCGTCCCCGTGCTCACGGTCCACGGAGAGCACGACACCAACGTCCCGCCGACCGAATCGGAGCAGTTCGTCCGCGCCGCCCGGGACCGCGGGCTGCCCGCGGAGATGCTGGTGCTCCGCAACGAGGGCCACGAGTTCCTCCGCGCGGACAACCGCCGCACCTACCGCCGCGCCGCCGCCCGCTGGCTGGAGCGCCATCTCGGCGCGAGCCCGACGGCGTGACGTCCGCGGCCGGGCGACCGCAGCCGCGAACACCGATAATCGAAGGACAAACACGACATCTGTGGATCCTTTGCGCGCCCCGGATCCCCCGGCGAAAGGCATGCATCCCCATGACCACCGTTGCCGCCTATGCCGCACCCGCCGCCAAGGCACCTCTGGAACGCACCACCGTCGACCGCCGCGCGGTCGGTGAGAACGACGTACTCATCGACATCGCGTTCGTCGGCATCTGTCACTCCGACATCCACCAGGTCCGCGAGGGCTGGGGCAAGGCGATCTTCCCGATGGTGCCCGGGCACGAGATCGCGGGCGTCGTCGCCGAGACCGGCCCTGGGGTGACGAAGTTCCGGGCCGGCGACCGGGTCGGCGTCGGCTGCATGGTCGACTCCTGCCGCGCGTGCACGAACTGCGGGGCCGGTCTGGAGCAGTACTGCGCCGAGGGGCCTGTCTGGACCTACAACGCCGTCGGCAAGGACGGGCAGCCCACCTACGGCGGCTACTCGCAGAAGGTCGTCGTCGACGAGAACTACGTCGTACGCATCCCGCAGGCGCTGTCGCTGGACGTCGCCGCGCCCCTCCTGTGCGCGGGCATCACCACCTACTCACCGCTGCGGCACTGGAACGCCGGCCCCGGCAAGAAGGTGGCCGTCGTCGGCCTCGGCGGACTCGGACACATGGCCGTCAAGCTCGCGCACGCGCTCGGCGCCGACGTCACCGTGCTCTCGCAGTCCCTGCGCAAGAAGGACGACGGCATCCGGATGGGCGCCGACGACTACCGCGCCACCGCCGACCCGGCCACCTTCGAGGACCTGGCGGGCCGCTTCGACCTCATCCTCAACACCGTCTCGGCCCCGCTCGACTTCGGCGCCTACTTCTCCCTGCTGCGCACGGACGGGGTCATGGTGAACCTCGGCCTCCCGGAGGAAGCGGCGCAGATGGAACTGCAGTCGTTGTTCGGCAACCGCCGCAGCATGAGCAGTTCGGGCATCGGGGGCATCGCCGAAACCCAGGAGATGCTGGACTTCTGCGCCGAGCACGGGGCGGCGGCCGAGATCGAGCTGATCGGCGCCGACGGGATCAACGACGCCTACGAGCGGGTCCTGGCCAGCGACGTCCGCTACCGCTTCGTCATCGACGTCGCCACCATCTGACGGGGCCGGCCCAGCGGGAGCAGGTACTGGATCGGCTCGTCGAGGTCGTCCAGGCCGAGGAGCTCGTGCGCCAAGTCGTCCTGCAGACCGCCGAGCGGGATCGTCGCCAGCCCGAACGCCCCGGCCGTGAGCTGGAGCGTCTGGGCGAGGTGCCCCGCCTCCAGCAGGCCCAGCCGCAGCGCGCGCAACCCGTACCGGCGGCGGAGCAGCCCGAGGTCCAGGTGGACGGCCAGGACGGCCGGCGCCCCGTCGATCCCGACGGCGTCCGGATCGCCGGCGGGGCGGGAGAGGTACGAGGACAGCGCCTTGAGCCCGCCGAGCTCCGGAGCGGGTCCGAGGGCGACCAGCGACCGCCGTTCCGGCAGGCAGTGGTAGGTGCCCGGAGGCAGCCCTGTGACGGAGAGCGCCAGCAGGCGTACCCGTACGCTGTACAGGGCTCCCGCACTCGGGTACGGCCGGTGGTGCCGGGTGCGTTCCGTCCCGTCGGCCAGCAGCTGCCGGGACGCATGGCTGGGGGCGTGGGCGTGCCAGAGCACCCCGCCCAGTTCGTCCGCGGTGAGCGGCCCCCGCAGCTCACCGCGTGCCGAGCTGCGGCGGTGCAGCGCCTCCGCGAGCGACAGCTGCGGCAACTCGGCTGCCGCAAGCGGCCGTTCGGACTCGGGGCGGTGCCCGGGCGAAAGCCGGGGAAGCGCGACGCTCCGCACGGCGGTGTCCTGTGGACGGCCGATCTGGAACTTGCTCCGCTCCAGGTACTGGTAGTCGGCTGCGCGCGGCCCCGCGTCGAAGAAGCCGCTCTCGTCCCCCGTCTCCAGCAGGGCGCGGCCCGCGAGTCGGCACACCGCACGCTCCTCGTCCGGGGTGACCCCCAACCGGTTGAACAGCATGTGGAGTTGCGAGGCCCACACCCACATCCGGCGGTCCGTCCGCGCCGGCGAGTCCGGCCGCTCCGCCGCCGGCACGACGGCCCGCAGCCGCGTGTCGGCCGCCCGCACCTGCCGGGCCCACTCCAGCAGCCAGGGTGCGGCCGAACGGTCCTCGACTGCGGCGCGGACCGCCCGTGCACGCCGGCCCAGGTTCGTCCGCTGGGCCGCGAACACCGTGTTGACGCGGGTGTGCACGGCGGCCCCGGGCAGCGGCCGCACCTCGGCCGCCCAGCGCCAGGAGGCGGCGTGCCGGCGCAGCCAGCCGGCGGAGTCCAGTTCGTCCAGGCCCAGGGCGTGTGCCGTGGCATGGGCGAGGTCCATGGCGAGGCGCAGCCGGTCCGCCCGGCCGGGCACGGCGCGCAGGGCGGCGACGGCCGCCCGCGTCGCATGGACGAACACCTCCTCGGCCACCGGGAGGGCGGCGGGCCCGCCGTAGCGCTCGGTCTCCGGCTTGTACGCCACGATGCGCACCTCGCCGTGCCGGCCGGGCCAGGGCTCGGTGACGGGGAGGGTGGCCTCGGCCAACACCGCTAGTTCTGCGGCGAGTTCAGACGGAGCTTCTTCATCGGGGCTGCGGCGGAACCTGATCCGCAGGTGCGGGCCGCCCTCGTGGTAGCGGATGAAGAACCAGTCGCCGTCCGGTCCGCACCGGGAGTCCATCAGCGGGGCGAGCGCCCCCGTGACGAAGGCGTCGGTGTCCGCGCCGTCGGTGTGCAGGGTCAGGTGCAGGCTCTGCCAGTCCGCGGCCGGAGCCGGAGCCGGAGCCGGAGCCGGGGGCGGTGACGGTGCCGGGGACGGCGACGCGGCGAGGACGGTGCTCGCGGTGCCGGACGGGGCGGCGTTCGGGTGTTCGGTCATCGGATCGTCCTCACGGGAACGGGTGCGGATGCAGGGGGAGTTCGTCATGGCGCAGCGGGCGCGCCGTGCGCCCCAGCCGGTGGGGCACCTCCAGCAGCCGGGGCAGCCCGAGCGTGCGGCGGTTGACGTGACCGAAGGTCATCGGGAGGGTGCCGGGCACGATCACCTTGGCGCAGTGCAGCCCCAGCCGTTCCCGGATCCCGGGCTCGTCCTGCGTCACCACGACCACTTCCAGCCCCTCGGCGGCCAGGCGTGCGACCGTGTCCGTCAGCAGCCGGGTGAGGTCGGCCACCGGCGTGGGCGCGCCCGGCCACCGTTCCCTCCACGGGACCTCCCGGACGCCGTCGAACAGGAACTCGAGCCTGGGCCGGGCCTCCGGCAGGGTGTTGAGGCCGACGTGGTCGTCGAGGTCGACCACCATCTCGGGCCGGTCGAGCATGGGACGCAGCCGCGCCGGGTCGCGCGGCCCGCCCGGGCCGGCCGGCCGGTGCACGGCATCCTGGACGTTGGTGACGACCTCCGCCACCGCCGAGCGGATCGCGGCCCGCGGATCGTGGTGGGCCCCGGCGGCGAGGAAGGCGCGGGGGGCGTCGGGATGGCTCCCCTCGTAGTGGCACAGCGCCACGACCGCCGGGATGCCGAGGTCGTTGGTGGCGTCCAGCAGCCCCAGCCGGTAGCCCATGAGGGCGGCGCGTGCGGCCAGGGAGGTCACCAGCGGGTCGTCGGCGGGCAGCGCGACGCCGGGCAGTGGCGTACGCGCGTACCACGCCATGAGGAACGCATCCCGTTCCGCCACCTCGAACAGCCCGTAGAGTGCGGCCTCCTGGGGGCTGTTGCCCAGTCCGCAGCCGTTCGAGGACTCGTAGACCACCCGTGGCCGCCCCGGGCCCTGCGGCGGGTCCCAGTACGCCACGTGCTCGGGCACCGCGCGGGCGCGGCCCTCGGTGAGGGACCAGCCGTACACCCAGTCCATCTCCAGGTCCTCGTGGTAATGGACGGTACGGGCGGCGGGGTGACCCAGGTGGGCCGGGTCGGGCAGGCCGAGCCGGCCGGGGTCCACGGCGGCCTCGGGGCCCAGTTCGGCGAAGGAGGCGCGCAGGACGGTGCGGCGGCCCAGCGGGCGCATGCCGGCCAGCCGCTCCACGCTCTCGAACAGGGCCACGCGCTCACTGGAGCGGAAGTCGGCGGAGCGGCCGTAACCGCCGTCGTCGAGCAGCCGGCCGTCCGTGACCCAGGCGGTGGTGAGGGCGAACGCGGAGTCTTCGGTGCGGAACAGCCGGCGCACCGGGCCGAACCGCTCGTCGTGCAGCTCGGCCCGCAGCCCGTCCGTGTCCGTACGGGTGTTGGGGCCGCGCAGCACCGAGGGTTCGGGCAGCGGCCGCGGCGTGGCGGGCAGCCCGGCCGCGGTGGGGGAGTCGTCCGGCAGGGGGCGGCACACGGGGCAGCCGCCGACCGGGCGCACGGCATGGGTGGACCAGGTGGCCCGGTTTCCCTGGATGACGTGGACGCTCGCGCGCGGCGCCGTCCGGGTCCCCGGCGCGGGCCCGGCCCCCGGGAGCCCGGAGTCCGGCGGGTTGGCCCCCGGTGGGTCCGTTTCCGGCGGTTCGGTCTCCAGCAGGGCGGCCGCCAGCAGCAGGGCCGCCTCGGCCAGGGCCGGGGTGCCCGTCCCGCCGAGCGCCAGCCGGGGACTCTGCCACGGCACCCTGCCGCCCGCGGTGGCCAGCCGCTGGTACTCCGTGCACGCCAGGCAAGCCCGCGCACCCGGTTCCAGCACGGGGCCGACGACGGTCAGCGCACCGTCCTCGCGCACCGGCACCAGACGCACGGGGCGGGTCAGCGCATGGCGGCTGACCCGTTCCGCCAACTCCAGTGTCCAGGAGGTGAAGTGGACGACGGCTGCGCCCTCTGTGGTCTCCAGCGCGGCAGCCGGGTCCAGGACGGGAACGCCCCCGGCGGAGGCGGCCACCCCCGTCCCGGGCGGTGCCACGGCTGTTGCGGACGTCCTGCTCATCGCTTTCCTCCATCCGGTCCGGCCGTTCCGGTCAGGACGGTGAACCCGCAGGCGTGCAGTGCGGCCCTGGCCGTTCCCGCGTCCGTCGCGCCCGGCGGCCACGGCTCGGGGTGCAGGCCGGTCAGCCGGGCCAGGGCCGCGCACAGGTCGGGCTCCCGCCGCGCCACCCCGGCCAGCCAGCGGTCGGTCCATTCCTCGTCCGTCCACGTGGCGTGCTCGACCCCCGCGGAGGCGAGGGCGGCCTCGGCGCCGCTGAACACGGTGTGCAGGGCACCGGCCGGACCGTGCTCGGCGGCCATGGCCCGGGTCACCGCGCCGAGTGCGGCCACGGCCGCGGCGTCGGCGGCGGTCGCCTCCACCGCCCGGGCGGCCACCCCTGCGGCTCCGGGCGGCGCGGAAGCGTCCCGTACGACAGCCATGAAGGCCTGTTCTGACGGGAATTGATGGACCGTCATCTGCATGGGCAGCTTCAGGTGCCGGGTCAGCACGGTCCACCAGTGGCGGGCCTGCGGATGCTCTCGCCATTCCTCCTCGCTCAGGCCGCGGCCCGGGGCGGCGTCGGGACGGGACCGGCCCGCAGCGGCAGCGGCCGCCCGTCGCAGGACCCGCCCCAGGGCGTGTTCCGGGCCGGCGCCGACCGCCACCGGACCCGAGCGCCCCGCGCCCAGGTGCAGTTCGGCCGCGCGGCACGCCGCGATGAGCCGGGCGATGTCCGCCCGCGGAGCCCCGGCCACCAGGTCCCCCGCCGGCGTACGACAGGCAGCCAGCGCGGCGGGCAACTGGGGCAGCCCGCCGGGCCGCGGCGCGTCGAACACGCCCAGGTACGGGTCGGCCAGTGCTCCGATGCGGCGCAGTGCCTCGGCCAGGCTGCCGGCCGGGGCGGGGGAGGGAGCCGCCGCGGTGATCTGCCCGGTGAGCCACGGGTGGTAGGACGCACGCGGTGGCCGCGCCTCGGCGACCAGTACGGCGGGACGGTCCTGGAGGAGCAGCGGGTCCTCCTCCCGCACGGCGGGATCCGGCAGACCGGCCACGGCGCACAGCAGCCGCTGCGCGGCGGCCCCGGCCAGCAGGGCCGTCAGCGCCGCCGCAGCCGTCGCCGTGGTCCCGGCCGGCCCGGTCGGGGCCGGGCCGGAGTCCGTGTCGCGGGACAGGCGGGCGGCGATCGACCCTGCGTCGGCGCGTGCCCGACCGGGCTCGGCCGGGGCCGTGACGAATCCGCCGTCGGCGGTGCGGCCCACGGCGACGGCCACCGACGCCTCCGGGGCCCCTGCCGCCGCCACCACCCGGCCGGCCGGCAGCCCGGCGTCGCGGTGCACCTGCGGGCGTGTTCCCGCCCGCTCCAGGGCGCGGACCAGTGCGGTGGCGAGCGGATCGCCGGGATCGGAGGCAGCGACCTCGGGCCGCGCGGCGGCCAGGGCTGCGGCCGCGGGGCCGGGCCGGTACGTGGACGCTCCCAGCCAGGCGGCCGGCTCGGCGGCTCCCGACGGGTGCCCCGGATGCGCGGAGTACGCCGGATGCGCGGAGTGCGCCGGGTACTCGGCGAGCAGGCCGTGCGCATGCAGCTGCGCGGTCAGCGCGGCCAACGCCGACCCGACCCGGGGGTCGGCCGGATCGAGGCGGTGCCGCGGCCGGTCCGCACGCCCCGCCTCTGCGCCGCTGTCGTCCGCCTCGCCGAGCTGCTCCGCCAGCAGCTCCCACAGGACGGGCAGGCCCGCGCTTCCTTCGAGCGTCACGCTCCCGTCGCGGCCGCGCAGGTGCAGACCCGCGCGCAGCGGGGTGACCGCCACCCCGGGCCGCAGCCGTACCCGCGGCGGCTCGACGCCGGTCACCGTGCCCCCTCCACGGCGGCGATGACCTGGTCAACGCGTTCCCGCCAACGATGGCCGGTCAGCGCCGGAACACTGCGCACCACGAGATGGGCGGCGAGGTAGCGCTCGACGGGCCGGACGTCGCAGACCGTGAGGAGCCGGTACAACCCGTTCGTGCAGGCCCGGAAGACCAGGTAGTCGGGACGGGTCCACATCGCACCCTGCGGGTCGGAGCGGTGCAGCAGCCGGTGGAAGTCGCTGTACCGGGTGCGCACCGACCGGTCCCAGCGCTCCGCGGTGGCCCGGTCGTCGAGCGCCGCCGCCCGGTCCCGGTACTCGGCAGGAGCCCCGCCGAAGTCCGCGCCCGCCCGCAACCGTTCCTCCGCGATCCGCCAGGCGCGGGCGGACCAGTCGGCCCAGGCCCGCTCCCGGCCTACCGCACCACCACCCGCGATCCGGCCCACCAGCGAGGTGATCCGCCCGCCCGCGGCCTCCCAGCGGCGGTCGAACGCCGCCCGCAGCCGCCCGCCGTGGTCTTCGTGGACGAGGAACTCCTCCAAGTGGGAGACGTACGAGTAGTGGCCGCCGACCAGGCCTTCGGGGTGCGCTGCCGCATGCGCCGAGAGCGCCGCCACCACCAGCTCGACCCTGGCGGCGGACGTGTCCGCGCGCTCGCCGAGGAAAGCGGAACCAGCCTCCAGGGCGGGCAGGCCCAGGGTCAGCAGGTCCTCGCGCAGCCGCAGCGCGTCCGGGCCGATCAGCGCCCCCAGGGCCGACAGGTCCACCTGCTCCACCCGCACGGTGTTGTCCGGTACGAGCGGACCGTACGGGGGCGGTACCAGCTCCGCCCGGCCCGCCGCTGCGGCCTGCGCCAGCAGCTCCTGCTCGTCGACGGCGGCCCGTGAAGGGTGGGAGGCCACGTGGGCGCGCAGCTCGGCGGCCGTACGCCCGGCCGTGGCGGCCACCGCGTCGGCGGGCCCGCGAAGCCGCAGCCGCAGGTGCGGGCCGTGCAGCCAGTGCCGTTCGACGTGAGCCGTCAGCCTGTCCGCGGCGGCTCGCCGGGCCAGGGGCAGCACGGCCTCGCGCAGGAGGGGAGCCTTGACCGGCTCGTAGTGGTGGACGACCACGTCAAGGGCGGTGACGTCATCGGTGGCGGTGGGCCGTGCGGTGTCCGGGCTCGGGCGCGGGGCGTTCATCGGGTGTCTCCTCGGCGGATGACGGGCGCAGCGGGACGCGCCGGCCGGTAGGTCTCGGCGATCAGCTCCACGGCATGGGTGGGACGGTCGTGGCCCCCGAAGACGGGCAGGGCCTCCTCCAGCACCACCCCGCGCGGATGCCGGGCCAGCCAGCCGGCGAGGCACCGCAGGTGCAGGGCGCTGCCCAGGTCGAGGGCCTGGGGTTTCGGCGCGCGCAGACTGCGTACGAAGTCCTCGGCGGCCCGGCCGGCGGACGGCTCCGGCACGGCATGCAGGAACAGCTGATCGGGCAGGTCCAGAAGGGCCCGCCAGCGTGCCACCGCGGCGGCCGGGACTTCGCCGGGGTCGGCCGCGAGGTCGCCGCGGAGCGCGGCCAGGACCCCTTCGGGCAGGTGCCAGCGCCGCCGGGCGAGCACGACGTGGCCGTGGCGCAGCCGGGGCGTGCGCACCACGTCGCCGCCGGGCGCGGCCACGGTGCGGCGGGGCAGCAGGGGGCGGAAGTCCACGACACCGCCCGGGTGGTCGCACAGGTACGGCGCGAGGCGCTGCGGCAGCATGACGGGGGCGAGGAAGCCGAGGTAGAGCACGTCGAGGGGCTCGCCGCCGGTCTGCAGGCGGGGCTGGTCGGCGACCGGGTCGTGGACCAGCTCCACATCGGACTCCGCGAGCCGGCTCCGGTGCCGGTCGGGGCCGATCTCCTCGCCGACGAGCAGGGGGTGGAGGTTGGCGTTGAAGCCGCCCACCGGCCGGATCTGGACGGCCCGGGCGCCGTCGCCGAGGCCCCGGCGGATCTCCCGCGTCACCTCTGCGGCGGCGCCGGGTGGCAGGCCGTCCAGGAACCGGCTGGTGAAGCGGCCCCAGCCGCCGTAGACGTGGTTGACGCAGAGCAGGCGGCCGGGTCCGGGCCCCGTCGGGGGACCGGCCGGCGCCGCGCCCTGGACGAACCACGCGTAGCTGAGCGGGCGGGCGGTGGTCCAGCCGGGCATCCGGGCGGCGAGCCCGCGCACCTCGTCGGCGGGCAGGACCGTCTCGTCCGTCCAGCCGCCCGGTGCGGCCTGCGAGGCGCTCCGGACCGCCAGGACGAACTCCGCCCGCAGCCGGGCCAGTTCGGACAACTCCTCACAGAGCGCGGGATCATCGGCAGGCCGGCCGGCGAGGCGTGCGGCCTCCTCCCACGCGGCGGCGGGGTCGGGGCCGAACTCCCACGGGGCGGGGCAGGTCCCGCCGTGACCGTAGCGGGAGACGAAGCGCTCCAGCGCGACCCGGCGCATCACGTGCCCGAGGTCGAACAGCTCGGCCAGCGCGTTCAGTTCGCCCAGGGTCGCGCGGTCCTCGCCGGTCAGCCGGCCCGACCTCCCGCAGGCGAGTACGTCCTCCGTGAGCACGTTCAGCGGGGCCGCATCGGCCGGGACGGGCCGGCCGGCGTCGGCGAGCAGGCCCCGCCAGCGGTCCGCGAGGTCGGCGAGCAGGGCGGGCCGCTCCTCGGCCGGGGTGGATGCGAACCGGGCGGTGTCGGAGGCGAGGTGTGTGATGCGGTCGGCCAGGGGGGCGTCCTCGGGCCACCGGCGCAGCCAGTCGGCCAGCGCGGGCAAGGGGTCCGGGTGCTGCGGGTCGACCGGTTCCACCGGCACCAGGAGTCCGCTGTCGGCGAGCCGGGCGAGGAACCGGCCGACAGCGGGATCCCCGCAGTCCCGCCCGAGCGCCGGGGCGAGCCGGGCCGCCAGCGCGTCGAGGGTCGCGGGCTCGGCCGCGACCTCGTCCACCGCCGTCAGGGCGGGGCGGGAGGCGAGCTCGATCGTCTCCTCGTGGCTGACGAGATAGCGGCCGCCCGCGAAGGCCGTGCGGTCCTTGGCGTAGCGGACGCGGCCGTCGGCGCCGGTCCGCGCCCTGCTGGTCATGCGGTGCGGCAGTGCGAGCCGGCGGCGCGGTGCGTCCGACAGTGCGGCGGCCAGCGCCGCGACGAGCGCCCGGTTCTCCCGCACGACGGACCGCAACGGTGGCCCGGCTGCGCCCTCCGCCGGGGCGGAGGACCACCCCACGGCGGTGAACCACGACAGCGGGCTGGTCTTCGTGCCGGCCCGCAGGGCGTGCCGCAGCACCGACGACTCCTCCTTGCGGGCCCTGCGCCCGCCCTCGTCCCGGGCCGCCCGCGATACGGCACGCAGCAGGTCGGCGCTGGTCAGCGCCACGGCCCGGGTGAAGCCGGGGGAGCGGCACGACGCGGCGAGCCCGGAGCGTTCGGCGCTCAGGGCGTTCGGGACGGCCTCGGCCAGCTCCGTGAGGAGTGCTCCGCGCCGCTCGCGCAGCGCGAGCCAGCCGCCGAGCCGCGGGACCCGTTCGGGCAGGTCGCCGAGCCGGGCCAGCAGGGCGGGCCGGGGGCTGCGGCCGTTGTGCAGCGCACGGCGCAGGGGGAGCACCACCTGGCGGTGGAACTCCTCGTCGTGGCCGGCCCGGGAGGCGAAGAGGTCGTCGCACAGGGCCGGACGTAGTGCGTCCTCCTCGGCCGTGACGGCGGTGAGTCGGGCGAGCAGTCTCCGTACCCGTGCAGCCTCGTCAGGTTGGGCGGGGTGCGCCGTCACCGTGGTGCGGACCAGCGCGTACGGGGCGGTCCGGGCGGTCGTTCCCGCCGGCGGGCGGACGGTCCCCGGCGCGGGCGCGACACGTGGGGGTGCGGCCGGCTGGGTGGGATACGGCATGACGGGCTCCCGTGGTGCGGTGTGGGCCTGTGGTCTGTCCTCCGGCTCGGCCCGCAGCCCGTGCGGCCGGCCCGGATGGGCCGGCCGCACGGGAGCGGCTCCGTCACGGCCGTCAGACGACGGGCGTCTCCACCTGCGGCTGGGCACAGGAGGAAGAGCCCTGGCAGGAGCAGGAGCCCCACGAGCCGCCGTTCTCGGGCAGGGCGGCGGTGTCGCTCAGCGCGGTGACGGTCAGGTCGCTGAGGTCGAGGTCGAGGTCCAGGTCGAGGTCCGACCCGGTGGTGGAAGAGAATTCGGACATGGCTGACTTCCTCTCGTTGATGAGGGGGTGCACACCGCGTAAGGACGGCGTCGGCTGGCCGGCGCCCGCGGTCGACGGACGGATCGCCACCAGGGAACAGATGGTTCGAAGTCGGGGCGTCCGATGGTGCGTCGTGGTGCAGGACCGAGTCTCGGGGCGGGACGGGACAACGGCAACTGCCCATGTCAAGTTGGCCTGTTGACCCGCCCTGCTTCGTCACCTCGCCCGTCGCCCCTTGTGCTGTGCACCGGGTGCGCGGACCCCACGTCGCGGAGGGGGCGCTGCCCGCACGATGCCCATCGGTGCTCGTGGCCCCGGCGGGCGAGCATCCGGAACACGCGGTGCCGCGGGCCGCCCGGGCCGGCCGGCCCCGCTCCGGAACCCTGCGAGCCGGCGCGTGAGGTCCCTCGCAGGAGTGGTGAACCGGTCAAAATCTCCACCGCCCGGGAGCGCTTCCTGCGCCCGCGGCCGGTACCACCGCTCCGCGGCCCGATGGCCGAACCCATGCGGACATCCGACTGCCGTTCGTCTGGCGTATCCGCCGCGGTCACGTCAAGCTCCCTCTCCGGTACCCCGGACAGGCTGTTCTGGGGGCGCTCCAGCACTTCTCGACCAGAAGCAGAGGTCCCTCTCGCCATGGCAGAACTCAACCGCCGCCGTTTCCTCCAGCTCACCGGCGGAGCCGCCGCCCTGACCATGCTCAACGAGAGCATCGCGCGTGCCGCCGCCATCCCCGCACAGGGCACCACCGGCACCATCGCGGACGTCGAGCACATCGTGGTCCTGATGCAGGAGAACCGTTCCTTCGACCACTACTTCGGATCCCTCAACGGCGTCCGCGGCTTCGGGGACCCGCGCCCCGTGACGCTGCCGAGCGGCAAGTCCGTCTGGCACCAGAGCGACGCCGCCGGCAAGGAGACGCTGCCGTTCCGTCCCCCGTCGGACGACCTCGGCATGGAGTACCTCCAAGGGCTCAACCACGACTGGGCGGGCGGCCACAGCGCGTTCAACAAGGGCAAGTACGACAACTGGGTGCCCGCCAAGACCCCGGCCACCATGGCGTACCTGACGCGCGAGGACATCCCGTTCCACTACGCGCTCGCCGACGCCTTCACCATCTGCGACGCCTACCACTGCTCGTTCATCGGCTCCACCGACCCCAACCGCTACTACCTGTGGTCCGGCCACACCGGCAACGACGGCACCGGCGGCGGCCCGGTCCTCAACAACGCCGAGGCCGGCTACGGCTGGACCACCTATCCCGAGCGCCTGGAGGCGGCCGGCATCTCGTGGAAGGTCTACCAGGACATCGGCGACGGCCTGGACGCCGCCGGCTCCTGGGGGTGGATCAACGACGCCTACCGCGGCAACTACGGCGACAACTCGCTCCTGTACTTCAACAATTACCGCAACGCCCGGCCGGGCGACCCGCTCCACGACAAGGCGCGCACCGGCACCGACGCCAAGGCGGGCGAAGGCTACTTCGACCGGCTGCGCGCCGACGTCCAGGGCGGCAAGCTGCCGCAGATCTCCTGGATCGCCGCACCCGAGGCGTTCAGCGAGCACTCCAACTGGCCGGCCAACTTCGGCGCCTGGTACATCGCGCAGGTCCTCGACGCGCTGACCTCCAACCCCGACGTGTGGGCCCGTACCGCGCTGTTCATCACGTACGACGAGAACGACGGGTTCTTCGACCACGTCGTCCCGCCGTACGCCCCGGCCGGCGCCGACCAGGGCCTGTCCACCGTGGCCACCGCGCTGGACGTCTTCCCCGGCAAGGCCGGCTACGTCGCCGGCCCGTACGGGCTCGGCCCGCGCGTGCCGATGCTCGTCGTCTCCCCGTGGAGCACCGGCGGCTACTCCTGCTCCGAGACCTTCGACCACACCTCGGTCATCCGGTTCATGGAGAAGCGCTTCGGTGTGCAGGAGCCCAACATCTCGCCCTGGCGCCGCGCCGTCTGCGGTGACCTGACCGCGGCCTTCGACTTCGGGCGCCGGGACACCGGTGCCGTACGGCTGCCCGACACCGGTGGCTTCGAGCCCCGGGACCGCGAGCGCCACCCCGACTTCCACGCGGTCCCGCCGGCCGTCGGCAGCATGCCGCGCCAGGAGAAGGGCCTGCGCCGGACCCGTCCGCTGAAGTACGCCCCGTACGTGGACGGCACGGCGCTCACCGCCGAGGGAAAGTTCCGGCTGACGTTCAGCGGCGGCCCGGACCTGGGCGCGCAGTTCTACGTCACCTCCGGCAACCGCACGGACGCCCCGTGGACCTACACCACCGAGGCCGGCAAGTCGATCGCGGACGCCTGGAACACCCGCTACTCGGCCGGAGTCACGGACCTGACGGTCCACGGCCCCAACGGCTTCCTGCGCGGCTTCCGCAACCCCGGCACCACCCCCGGCCCCGAGGTCACCGCCCGCCACAACGCCGCCACGGGCAACCTGGACCTCACCTGCACCAACGCCGACAGCGCGACGGCCACGCTGACGATCACCAACTCCTACGGCGGCGGCCCGAAGCGCCTCACCGTCGCCAAGGGCGCGACCGTCACCCACAGCGTGTCGCTGAAGAACACCAAGCGCTGGTACGACGTCACGGTCACGGCCTCCGGGACCGCCGACTTCGTGCGCCGCTTCGCCGGCAAGGTCGAGACGGGTGCCGCGGGCCTGTCGGACCCGGCGATCCTGACGAACCAGTCCTCCTGACGGCACCGCTGCGGGCCGCCGGATCCGGCCCCGCTCCACGGACCCCTCCGTGGAGCGGGGCCGCCCGCGGTCCGCCTGCCGGATGGCGCCGCCCGGGCCCGCTACGGTGACGGCATGGAACAGCGGATCAGCATGGTCACCCTGGGGGTCGCGGACCTCGCCCGCGCCCAACGGTTCTACGCGGCGCTGGGATGGCGCGGGACCGAGGTGCAGGAGACGGTGTTCCACCAGGCGGCCGGTCTGGCCCTCGTGCTCTGGGACCGCCGCAAGCTCGCCGCGGACTGCGGCCTGCCCGACACGCCGCCGAACGCGTTCGGCGGTATCGCCCTGGCCCACAACGTCCGCACGGACGCCGAGGTGGACGCCGTCCTCGGCGCCGCCGCCGGCGCAGGCGGCACCATCACCCGCCCCGCCGCGGTCAACGCGATCGGCTTCTACTCGGGTGTCTTCACCGACCCCGACGGGCATGCCTGGGAGGTGGCCCACAACCCCGGCTTCACGCTGGCCGAGGACGGCGCCCTGATCCTGCCCGACTTCGGCGGATAGCGGCCCCGCACGCGCCGGTCCTCCGCCTGGACGTCACCGGCCGCCGCCCTTGTCGGACGTGCCTGCCCGCTGCCGGGCCCGAAGCCCGTCCCCGGCGTGTACCCGCGCATCCCGGCCCGCGCGTGCCGCACGCTTCGTCGACGTGCTCGTACACGACCGGGCGCGAAGTCGCCCGAACGGAAGGAGACCCCATGAGCGGAGGCGAGATCTCCAGGCCCGCGGCGCCGGCCGGTGAACCCGGACGGGACACGGACGCCGGCCCCGCGCCCCTGCCGACCGGGCCCGGACCCCGCGGCCACCCCCTGTACGAGTTCGCCCTGACCACGTTGCTGATGTTCGCGGTGGTCACGGTCATCCGTTGGGTGCTCGATCCGGCTTCGCCGCTCGCGCTCGCGAACGTCCGCCTTGCCCTGCTCGTCGTGGGAGCGCTGGTGGGAGCACTCCTCTTCGCACTGATCCGCTCGCCGTGGGGGCGGCGTTCGGGTGCGCACGTGAACCCCGCGGTGACGCTCGCGCTCTGGCGGCTGAGGGCCTTCCCCGGGCGGGGCGTGGCGGCGTACGTCGTCGCCCAGCTCGGCGGATCGGTCGCCGGGACCGTGCTGGGCCGCCTGGCCTGGGGGCCGGCGGTCGCGCGGGTCGGCTACGGCGCAGCCGCCGCGGCGCCCTCGTGGAACGGCTGGGCCGTCTTCGCGGCCGAGGCCGGCTGCCTGGTCGTGGTGACGCTGGTCATCGGCTTCTTCCTCGCGCACCCGGCCCACGAACGGTGGTTCCCCCCGGCCCTGGCGGTTCTCGTCGGCGCGATCGTGGCCGTGCTGGGCCCCCTCAGCGGCGGCTCCGCCAACCCCGCCCGCCAGTTCGGGCCCGTGCTGCTGTCCGGAAGCACCGCCGGACTGTGGATCTACCTCGTCGCCCCCGCCCTGGGGGCCGTTCTGGGCGCTGCGGCCCACCACTTCATCCAGCGGGGCGCTGCCCCGTCCCGCGACTCCCGTCGCGGGTCCGACGCCTCGCCCCCGCCCTGAGGCGCATCGTCCTTCGCGGGTCCGCCCGCGTTCCCGAGTGACAAATGTACGCACCGGGACGGGATTCACGGCCCTGGTGGCGTGGCCGGAGCCCTCCGTAGGCTCCGTACCATGTCGAAACCACACGAAGCCGGACGCGGCGACTCCTGGGAAGGCGTCGTCGTCCATCTCTCCCGGGGCATGCTCGACGGCGCGAACATGTACCACTTCGCCGAGGTCCGCCGTGCCGACGGCGAATCCGTGAAGGTGCGGATCAGCCGCCGGCTCTGGAAGTCCCTCGCCGTCGGCGACCGGATCCACAAACGGCCCGGCGCCGACCCGGCCAAGGGATAGCCCCGGGCCCCCGCGCGGGCCGGCCTCCACAGGCCCGGCCCCGCAGGCCCGCCCCACAAGCCGGCCCCACAAGCCGGCCCCGCAGGCCGGCCCCGCAGGCCGGCCCCGCAGGCCCGGTCCCACCGGTCATGCCTTGCCGCCGCGCAGCAGGCGGCGCCGGCGGGCCCGTTCCGTCCACAGGCAGGTGGCGGCCAGTACGGTCACCGCGACGGCCGCCCACACGGGCCAGGCCACCCAGGCCGCGGCCACGGCGGCGGCCAGCTGGAGGAGCACGAGACCCACGGTGACCGCTCCCGGGACGGGGACGATGACCTGGTTCTTGTCCCCGGGGGTGGCGAACACCGTCGGCAACCCGATCAGCAGCACCACGGCGGCGACCGCCGCCACGACCGACCAGGGCGCCAGCGCCCACGGTGTGGCCACCCACGCGCACAGCTCGGTCGCGAACCGCAGCGCCGACGCCACGTCCGCGCCCCCCGCACCCGGGCCGCGCGCTTCCGTCCCCGCCCCGTACGCCATGTCGGACATCCCCTCCCGTCGTGCGGCGTGCCGCGCCGCGCCGCGCACACTGTACGGGGCGACGGCAGTGCCGGGGCCCGGTCCGGCGGTGTCAGATGTTCAGGCCGGCCCGCCTGAGCGTGACCCGGGACAGGTCACCGATGGCCTGCTCGTCCCCGCGCCGCCATGCGTCGGCGAGACCTCCGGGCGGCACCGGCACCGTGGCCAGGTCCTTCACCGGCCCGGTCAGGGCCCGCAGGGCCAGGAGGTCGGCGCCGCCGGGGGAGTCGAGCAGTCCGCGGATCCGGGCACTGCGCCGGATCCAGCGCACGCGCGGCGGGAGCCAGACCACCAGCACCAGACCCACGGAGAACACGATCAGGGCGAACGCCGTCAGGTCGGCCATCCGGCCCACCGCGTCCTGCATGGACTGCCCGGCGTCCGAAAGCCCGCGCCCGGCCTCGGCGGCGGACTGCAGCGGCTTCTTCAGGACGCCCCCGATCAGCGGTACGTCCGACGCCGCGTCCCCCGCATCGGCGAGGCCGGACGCGAGGCCGCCGCTCGCGTCCTCCAACTCCCGTCCCGGGGCGGCCAGTAGCATGATCCCGTCGTGGACGGCCAGCGCGAACCTCACCGCGACGGCCACCAGCAGTACGGCGATCAGGTCGGCCAGCACCTGCCGGATACGACGTGCGCGGGTCTGGGCGTAAAGGCGCATCGGGTGCTCCTGTTCCGGCGGCATCGACGACGGGACCGGTCGGTCCGTGACCGGGTGGGGCACGACGGTCCGGACGGCGTGCCACGGCCCCTCGCCCGACCGTACGCCGCCCCCGGCCCCGTTGGGGGCCTCCATGCCGGGGGCCGCCTTGATCGCACCACCGTGCGCCGTGCCGGGCCCGGCGGTGGCCGCCCGTGATCGGTCACGGTCACAGCGGGAAACCCGCGGTGGCCGGTCCCGGTCAGCCGCCGTCGGTCCTGCCCTGCGCTTCGGCGTCGTGCGCGGCCAGCGCGGCGCGCAGCGTCAGGGCATCGGCGCCGCGGGCGGCGTCCAGCCCGGTGAACTCGGTCGCCTTCCGCAGGCGGTAGTCCACCGTGTTCGGGTGGACCTGGAGCCGCGCGGCGGTCCGGCGCCGGTCCAGGCTGCACGCGAGGAACGCGCGCACCGTGACGAGCAGCTCGGGACGCGCATCGAGCGGGGCGAGAAGTGCGGCGAGTGCTTCCCGGGCCGGGCCGGGCCGGCTCAACTGGTATTCGAGCAGCACGTCGTCGAGCAGGTGCAGTCCGGGCCCGCGGCCGGACGCCTGCGCCACCGCACGCACCTCGCCGGCCAGCCGGGCGGCCTCCGCGACGCCCTCCGGTGGCGCCGCCGCTGCCGCGGCCACCAGTTCGGCACCGCACATCAGGCCGAGCTGCTCGACCAGCCGGGAGAGCCGGTCACGGTCCGCACGGCCGAAATCGGCGGCCGGCGTCTCGTCCGGGATGAGTATGAGCCCGCCGTCACCGGACAGTACGGACAGCGGGACCCCCGTGGTCCGGCGCTGCAGTTCGTTGCGCAGCCGCCGGAGTTTGCGGCGCGCCGCCACCGAGTGGTTCACGCCGGGCACCAGCTCGTCCGGGTGCGGTCCCACCGAGACGCTCAGCACCAGGTAACTGGGGGGAAGGCGGATGCCGGCGCGATCGGCGGCGGCCTGCGGGCTGCCGCCCTCCAGCAGCCGCGACAGCAGCGACTGTAAGGCGACCTGCTCGTCACTGAGCGCCGTCTGCCGCTCCTGTACGTACCCGGCCGCGACCTCGCAGCTCACCAGGCGCAGGTACGCGAGCATCTGACGCTGGACCAGCAGCACGTCGCCCAGGTCGCCCGGTTCGGCCGCCGAGAAGACCTGGGCGGCGCACTCCTCCGCACCCAGGTGGTAGGCGCCGACCACGGCCTCCAGCGGCACGCCCTCGTCGGCGCGCCGGGCCGAGGACTCGCGGATGGCCGCCGCTTCGGCCTGCCCCGGCAGTTCGCCGGTGGCCAGCACCGCCGCGAAGCTCCGGATGCCGCGGGTCACCTGCTTGGCGATGTCGCCGCCCAGGTGTTCCGCCGGCAGCGTTCCGTAGACGGGAAGTCGCTCGACGAGCCGGACCATGACCGCGCGCTCCAACGCCGCGGCGGCGTCCTGGAGTCGCTTGTGGACCGGCACGCCGCCGAACTGCGGCACCGGGTCCCGTCCCACGGCGTTGGATCCGGTCACAATCCACCTCGCACATCTCTGTTCCCCGCCCCGGAGACGTAGCCGCATACCGGCCCCATGATGTTTCCGGGACATCACCTACTGGTTGGTAACACTACTGGCTGGTGAATGGCCGGATGTGGCGGACCGCGGCCGCATCGCTCCGCAATCCCCTGCCGGGGGCCGCCCGCCCCGGCCTGACGCGCCGACGTACGCGACCTCGTGTCGGCGTGTCAGCCCCCCACCCAGGAATCGAGGAACGCATGAGCAAGGCAACCGTCCGCCTGATCTCCGTCGCCGTCGCCACCGCGGCGGTCATGGCCGCCGCGCCGGTGGCCACCGCCGCCGAGTCCACGGCGGCACCGGCGTCGGCGTCGGCGTCGGCGTCGGCGAGCGATCCGTTCTACGCCTACGGCGGCGGCGAGCCGCTGTCCGCGCTCGCGCCGGGCACCGTACTGAAGACACGGACCCTGCAGTACCACCTCGTCGGCATCCCCACGCCCCTGAAGGCGGTCCAGCTGCTCTACCGCACCACCGACGCCCAGGGCCGCCCCGCCGCGAACGTGACCACCGTGGTGCGCAGCCCCACGGGTGACCGCAGCAAGGCGGTGTCCTACCAGTCGTTCTACGATTCCCTGAACCCGGAGGACGGGCCGTCCCGGGCGATCGCCGGCGACGTCACCCTCGGCGGCCTCATCCCGAACGTCGAGGCCCTCTTCCTGGCGCCGCTGCTGACGCAGGGATACGACGTCGTCATCCCGGACACCGAGGGCCAGCGGGCGAACTTCGCCGCGGGGCCGGAGTACGGGACGAACACCCTGGACTCGATCCGCGCGGCCACCAGGTCGGAGCAGACCGGCCTCGGTTCCTCCACCGCCTTCGCCCTCATGGGCTACTCCGGCGGCGCCATCGCCACCAACTGGGCGGCCGCGCTCGCGCCGAGC
The DNA here is from genome assembly GCA_001298555.1 of Actinobacteria bacterium OV450. Taxonomy (GTDB): domain Bacteria; phylum Actinomycetota; class Actinomycetes; order Streptomycetales; family Streptomycetaceae; genus Streptomyces. The sequence goes on along the minus strand of LJCW01000022.1, from coordinate 32,754 downwards.
TACGCGCCGGACGTCAACCGCAAGCTGGTCGGGTACGCCGAGGGCGGCCTGCTCGTGGACCCGGCGCACAACCTGAGGTACGTGGACGGCTCACTGGCGTGGTCGGGTGTCATCCCCATGTCGGTCATCGGCGTCTCCCGGTCCTACGGCATCGACCTCAAGTCCTATCTCAACGGCTACGGCCTCAAGGTGTACGGCGAGCTGGAACGCGGCTCCATCATCGACGCCATCGGCCACTACCCCGGGCTGACGTGGAAGAAGATGGCGAAGCCGCAATACGCCGACCCCAACTCCGTCCCGGCCTTCCTGGAGGCGGTCAACAAGCTCAACCTCGGCTCCGCCGCCGCGCCGACCGTCCCCGGATTCATCGCGCAGGGCAACGCGGGAGTCCTGGAGGGGACCTTCGGCAACCACCCGGGGGTCGGCACGGGCGACGGGGTCATGGTCGCCGGGGACGTGCGGGCGCTCGCCCGCCAGTACTGCGCCTCCGGCGCTGCCGTCAAGTACAGCCAGTACGAGGTGCTCAGCCACATCGGCGCGCCCGTCGTCTGGGCGCCCGTCGCGCTGGGCTGGCTGGGCGACCGCTTCGACGGCCGGACGGCGCCGTCCGACTGCGGCCGCATCCCCGCGGGCAACTCGCTGGCACCGGAGGCGCCGGCACCGCTGTCCTGACCCGCTGTCCTGACCCGCGTACGGGGTCCTGCCGTGCCAGGGCGGCGCGGCGGGACCCGGCGCCACCGGGCGGCGGGAGGTCACGCACGAAGTTCCCGGCGGACCGTAAGGGCGGAGCCGGTGACTCCGTGGATATCCTGCCTAGCCGTTCACACAGCAGGAGGTCCGGCCGCCATGAGCAGCACCACGTCGCCCTTTCCCGACCGCATCGAGCTCACCGGGGAGGGCCTCGTCCTGCGCGACTGGACGGAAGCGGACCTCGCCCTGATGCCGGCGCTGTTCGACGACCCCGACGTCGCGTACTGGACGCCCATGGTCTCGCCCTTCGACGAGGCGGCCGCCCGCGCACGCCTGGAACGGGACCGGCAGATGCGGGCCGAAGGCACGGTCATCCTGCTCGCGATCACCGAAGACGGCCACGAACCGCTCGGCGAGGTGATGCTGCGGCGCGCCCCCGAGGGCACGGAGCTCGGCTACGCGGTCGGCCCCGCCCACCGCGGCCGCGGGCTGGCCGTACGGGCGGTGCGGGTGATGGCTGCGTACGCCTTCGAGCAACTCGGCGTGGAGCGGGTGATCCTCGAGCTGGAGGCCGAGAACGCGGCCAGCGTCGCGGTCGCGACCAAGGCGGGCTTCGGCCTGCTCGACGTCCCGCTGATCGAGGGCGAGGAGAAGGGGCGGCCCTACACCCTCCAGACGTGGGCCCTGGACCGAGCCCACGTCGCCGGTTGACGCGGGCCCTTCCCCGGCATTGACTGGCCGGCATGCCCAGCACGGACCCGTCCACCGTCGCCGCCTGTTACGCCCGCGCCGTACTGGGCGCCACGGCGGACGGTGCCGGCGGAATCGAGGTGTCGTCCCCACCCGGAGAGCGGCTGCGGTACGCCGAGATGCGCGCCGTGTGGGACGCGGTGATCGGTGCGGACGGCGCAGACGCGCACGCCGGCCTCCGCATAGGGGACCGCATCAGCCCGGGCAACCTGCACGTGCTGGGCCATGTCGTGCTCACCTGCGAGAGCCTGGCGCAGGCCGCGGAGGCCGCCGCACGCTACCACCCCCTGGTCAGCCAGGCCGGTGCGGTGAGCGTGCACCGCCACGGGCACGTCGGCCGGGTCCGCTACCGGCCGACCGTGGACCCCTCGGCCATGCACCCCCAGCAGGTCGAGGCGGTCGTGGCCGGGATCGTGCGGGCCGCCCGGTGGATCGCGGGCGAGGACTGGGCCCCGCTGGCGGTGTCCTTCACCCACGCCCGTACCGGCCCGGCCGAGCCCTACACCCGGATCCTCGGCTGCCCCGTCACCTTCGACGCGGCGGAGACCGCCGTCACCGTCACCGCCGAGGACCTCGACCGCCGCCGCGCCCCGAGCGACCCGGAACTGAGCACCCTGCACCGCGCCTACGCCGACCGCCTCCTGCACCGGCTGAAAACGGGCACGACGACCGGAGACCGCGTGCGGCAGTGGCTGGAGCACGCTCCGCTCGACGGCGTGCTGCCCGCCGACGTGGCGCAGGAACTCCACCTCAGCCCGCGGACCCTGCGCAGAGCACTGCACGAGGAGGGGACCTCCTGGCGCGCCCTCCTCGACGAGGCCCGCCGCACACGGGCCGGACGCCTGCTGGAGACCACCGACCTGCCCCTGGACCGCATCGCCCCCGTGGTCGGGCTGAGCGGGGCGACGGCCCTCGTCCGGGCCTTCACCCGCTGGGAGGGCGTCACGCCGGGCGCCTACCGGGGCGCACGGACCGGCCCTCGCCGCTGAGACTCACGGCTCCCGCACGGCGGTGTCGCCTTGGTGGGAGCGGACCAGGGCGAGGTAGTCCGCCGCCAGGCGGTGGCAGTCACCGGGCCAGCGGGCGGAGACGTAATGGCCGTCCCGCACGGTGAAACCGCGTCCGGGACGCGCCGCGGTGTCACGGACGGGCAGTGGCGGACCGGCGAGGAAGTGGGCCGGGTCGGCGAGCGCCGCGGTGACTTCGGCCTGCACCGTGGTCCGGTAGGTGCGGTAGTAGCGCCCCAGCCACATCCGGGTGAGGTTCCACGCCGTCAGCTCCAGCAACGAGGTGAGGGCCGTCGTCCGCCGGCCGTGCAGAACCGAAAGACCCGTTGCGGGATCCTTCGCCCGCGCGGCCAGCAGTACGCCGTGGCACACCGCCCCCACCGGCAGCCCCGCGGTGAAGACCTGCGCGAACAGGCGCTGTGCGGTGGCGTCCTCCAGCAGGGTGCGCATGCCCGGGGCGTGGCCGCCCGGAACGAAGAGTCCCGTCAGGCAGGCCGGATCCACCTCGGCATAGGACAGCGGAGCACGGAACCGGGGATCCTCGGTGAGGCGACGGTAGGCCGCCAGCTCCGCGCGCCGCGTCATCAGCCACGGGGAGAGCCAGGAGAAGCCGGTGTCCGTCAGCCGCCGGTCCGCGGTCGCGATCCTGCCGTCCGGTGTCGCGAACCGGACGTCGAGACCGGCGTCCCGCAATGCGGCCCAGGGCACGGCCGCCTCGGTGGGGTCGTACCCGGACGCGGGCAGCAGGAAGACGATCACGAAATGCTCCTTCCGGTCCGTCCGGCAGCATGCCGGGGCGGCCGCCGTCCGGTGGCCCCTGCGGGTGGTCCCTGCGGGTGTCGGCAGGTGGTCCCGGCCGGTGTGCCGACGATAGAAGCGGCCCCGAGCGCGGTCATCCACCCCGGCGGCCACCTCCTTGCCCCCCGGGCCCGCACACGAACCGTGCCTGCGGCGAGGCCACGGTCAAGACCCACATCGACGACCTGTTCGCCAAGGCGGACGTCCGCAACCGGGCCGACGCCGTGCGCCTCGCGATCGCAGCCGGCCCGGCCTGGCCCCCGTCGGAGGCCGTCACGGTTCGCGCAGGCGTACGGCGAGGGCGGCGACGTCGTCGTCGAGGTCACCCCTGCTGTAGTGGATGAGGTCGCGGTGAAGAGCCGTGAGGAGCTCGCGGGGCGGTGTCGGGGGCTGTCGTCCCATCCAGGCCGACAGCGGGAAGAACTCCCCGTCCCGGGCACGGGCCTCGGCGATCCCGTCGGTGTACAGGAGCAGCACGTCGCCGGGGGCGAAGTCGAACGTGTCGACGCTGTAGTGGTCACCGAGGAACTCCGCGAGGCTGAGGAGCGGCGAGGGGGTGGCCGATTCCAGGACGCGGACCCTCTTGCGGTTCAGCAGCAGGGGCGGGGGGTGTCCGCAGTTGAGGATGTCGATGCGTTTGCCCGCGTGCGGGATCTCGGCGACGAGGGCGGTGGCGAACCGCTCCATCGTCCCCTCGGGGGGATAGGCGGCGTTGTACCGGGTGCTGCTGGCGTCCAGCCTGCGCGCGACGTCGACCAGCTCGGGCTCGTCGTAGGCCGCCTCCCGGAAGGCGTTGACGATCGCCGCGGCCGCCCCCACCGCCGGCAGGCCCTTGCCGCGCACGTCACCGATGAGCAGCCTGACCCCGTACGGCGTGTCGACCACCTCGTAGAAGTCCCCGCCGATCCGGGCCTCCGCGGCGGCCGCGAGGTACAGGGACCCGATCTCGATGTTCCCGATGAGGCGCGGCATGGGGCTGAGCACCACCTGCTGCGCCGCGTCGGCCACGAGACGCACCTGGAAGAGCGTGCGTTCCCGCTGGAGCCGGACGTGGCTTCCGTACGCGGCGGCCACGGTGACCGCGATGATCCCCGCGCACGTCCACCACGTCCCCAGGTCGGGGAAGATCAGGCTGAGGCCGATCATCAGGATGAGGCAGACCGTCCCCAGCAGGATGGTGGGGAGGACCGGCCACATGGCGGCGGCCAGGGCCGGCGCCGCCGGCAGCAGGCGGCTGAAGGCCATTTCCGGCGGAGTGGCGTAGGCCAGGGCGGCGATCACGATGGTCAGGAAGACCGGTGACAGCCGCACGAGCCTCCACCGGCCGTAGCGCCGAGGTAGCCGCGGCTGTCCAGACTCGATCACATTTCACAGAATATCGGCGCAAACAGGGCGCAGCGCTCTGGCGAGCGGAACCGAGCGCCGGAGATCGTGCACCCAATCGAACGTGTGAGTGGGGAATCAGCCGCCGCCCCGGTGGAGGAAGAGGAGGAGGCTGCTCGCCTGGGCGGGGGTCAGATCGACCGGTACGTCCTGGGGGGCCGGCTTTCCGTCGGCGAGGGCGGCGAGGCAGGCCTCCGCCTGTTCGGGTGGGACGCTGTCGAGGATGTCGTTGATCATTTTCATCATCTCCTCGTCGGAGAGTGCCTCCGGGTCGTGGAGATCCTTCGACTTCTCGTTCATTTCCCGGCCTCACCGTCGAGTCGGAGCAGGTGGCATCAGGCGGACGCGTACGGGCTCGACGAGTAGCCGGGGCCTCGCGGGGCCGCCTGTCTGCCACGTTCGCACCGGCGGTCCGCCCCCACCACTCGGTTGCCCCGCCCGGCATCGGCCGAACGGCTCACGGGCGGCCGGTCCCGCTACCGGGGCGCCGGGGAGTCGGAGGGGCCGTCCGTGAGACGGCGGCGCACCTGATTCTCCTGGGCCAGCCGGCGCAGCAGTTCGAACACCGGCGCGCAGATCGCGAACACGATGACCGCCCGCTCGGCCAGGGCCACGGGGTCGTCGACGCCCGCCGCCCGCTCCAGGTCCAGCCGCGCCACCGACTCGGCCAGCCGCGCGTAGGCGGCCAGCTCCCCCGGGGCGTAGCCGGCCTCCAGCCGCCGCAGCTCCTTCAGCGCCGACGTCAGCCCCTGCACGTGCGGTGACGTGCCCGGTGCCTGCCAGTCCAGGGCCGCGAGCAGCTGCGCCACCTCGTCCCCGGCGGCCGCTTCGGCCGCGGCCTCCTCCTCGGAGCCCGTCGCGCCCTGGGCCGCCACCGGTACCGGAAGGGCGTAGCTGATCGCCCCGAGGGCGCCCTCCGAGGTGTCGGCCTGGTCGACGGCGCCGAGCACCTCGCGGGTGGCGGCGATCGACAGTCCGCCGAGGGTGGTCAGCGCTTTGATCAGCCGCAGCCGCTGCGCGTGCTCCTCCCCGTACTCGGCCAGCGTCGCGGCGGTCGCCCGCCCTGCGGGCAGCAGGCCCTGGCGCCGGAAGTACTTGATGCTGGCGACCGGCACGCCGGTCCGCCGGCTGAGCTCCGAGATCTTCATGTGCGGCTTCCCTGGTGGTCACGGGGTCCGGTTCGCATCATCGACGATTGGACACCACAACAAGATACTGCCACTATCCAGTAGCTGGATACCTTGAGTATCCAACTACTGGAAAAGTCGCCGCACCGGAGAATCGATGCCCCAGTCCACACACCCGTCCGTGCTCCTCCGACCCCGGCTGTGGATCGGTACGGGGCTCATCGCCGCGGTCGTCGCGATGCTGTTCGCCCTGCTCTACGTCGGCGGCAACGTCAACCCCAAGGGCAATCTGCGCGACCTGCCCGTGGCCCTGGTCAACACCGACGCCGGCGCCGACGCAGGCGGCCGCCACGTCAACATGGGTGAGCAGATCGTCGCGGGCATCCAGAAGGCCGCCAAGGGCGACAAGAGCATCGACTGGCAGGTCCTCAGCCGCGAGGAGGCCGACAAGCGGCTCGGCCGGGGCAAGCTCTTCGGCGCCCTCGTCATACCCCAGGACTTCAGCGCCACGGTGACCGCCCTGGGCGCCCCGCAGCCCGCGGCGCAGCCCGCCCCGCAGCCCGCCCCGCAGGGCAAGGCCGCCACCCCGCCGACCCTGACCGTGCTGACCAACCAGTCCGCCGGCAGCATCGGCTCCTCCATGGCTTCGCAGGCCGCCCAGAAGGCCGCCCACGCCGCCTCCGCCCAGCTCGGCCAGGAACTCCTCAAGCAGGCCGCGGCCCAGAAGGCCCCGCTGCCGACGGCCGCTCAGCTCAAGTTCGCCGACCCCGTGACCGTCACCGTCGCCGACGGACACCCCGTCGGTTCCCGCAGCGCCATGGGCCTGAGCGCCTTCTACTACGCGCTGGTCCTCGTCGTCTGCGGCATGCTCGGCGCCAACCTGGTCAACTCCCAGGTCGACACGGCACTCGGCTACCTGCACACCGACTACGGCCCGGTCCGCAAGCGCGAGCCCGTCCAGCACACCAGCCGCGTCCGCACGCTGGCCATCGGCATGGCGCTCATGCTCGGCACGGCACTCGTGATGGGCACGCTGGTCGAGGTCGCCACCGTCAAGATCCTCGACATGGACGCCTCCCACCTCGGCCTGCTGTGGCTCTACTCCGTCGCCACCATCGCCGTCGTCGGCATCGGCAGCCTGGCCCTGTTCGCCGCGTTCGGCACCCCCGGCATGCTGCTGGCCACCATCGTCTTCGTCGCGATGGCCGTCCCCTCCTCCGGCGCGACCGTGCCGCTCCAGGCGCTGCCCGGGTTCTTCCGGGCCCTCTCCGAGTTCGAGCCGCTGCGTCAGATCACCGAGGGCATGCGCGCCATCCTCTACTACGGCGCCCAGGCCGACGCGGGCCTGAGCCGGGCGTGGGCCTCGATGGGCGTCGCCCTCGTCGCCGCGCTGGTCTTCGGCTTCGCCGTCACCCGCCTCTACGACCGTCGAGGACTGCACCGCGTCCCGCGGCCCGGCACCGAGGCCGGGACCCCGGCCGAAACCCCCGAACCCCCCGCGGCCGGGGCCGGCGCCACGGCCTGAGCGGCCGGCTCCCCCTCCCAACGGCCCCGGGCCGCAGCACGAAGCTGCGGCCCGGGGCCGCCTGCGTACAGCCCGGCAACGGAACGCGCGGGCGTGGCCTGCGGCGGTCGCCGTCGGGCCGACGGTAGAGTCCGGGCCGTGTCCGGGCATCAGCGTGATCTCGTCGGATACGGTGCCGAGCCACCGCATGCCGCCTGGCCCGGCGGTGCCCGGGTCGCCGTGAGCCTCGTCCTCAACTACGAAGAGGGCGGCGAGCGCAACGTACTGGAGGGCGATCCGGCCTCGGAGGACTACCTCCACGAGATCGTGGGCGCCCCGCCCGTGGTGGGCGGGCGCGATCTGAACGCCGAGTCGCTGTACGCCTACGGGGCGCGCGCCGGGTTCTGGCGCATCCACCGCACGCTCGCCGCGCACGGGGCGCCCCTGACGGTGTACGCCGTGGCGCAGGCGCTGGAGCGCAACCCCGACGCGGCACGCGCGATGGGCGCCGCCGGGTGGGAGGTCGCCGGCCACGGCCGGCGGTGGATCGACCACCGGCACGTGCCCGAGGACGTCGAGCGCGCCGACATCGCGTACGCGACCGCGACGATCGAGAGGCTCGTCGGGCGCCGGCCGGTCGGCTGGTACACCGGCCGCACGAGTCCCCACACGCGGCGCCTGGTGGCCGAGGAGGGCGGTTTCCTCTACGACTCCGACGACTACTCGGACGATCTGCCGTTCTACGTGGAGGCGGCCGGGCACCCGCACCTCGTGCTCCCGTACAGCCTCGACGCGAACGACTTCAAGTTCCTGATCGTGCACGGGTTCACGACGGCCGACGACATGCTCACCTACCTCGTGGACACCTTCGACACCCTGCACGCCGAGGGCGCCGACCGCCCCCGCATGATGAGCGTCGGCCTGCACTGCCGGATCACCGGCCGGCCCGGCCGGATCCGCGCGCTCGACGGCTTCCTGCGGCACGTCGCACAGCTCGGCGGCGCGTGGGTCACCACCCGCGAACGCATCGCACACCACTGGCTCGCCACGCACCCGCCCCGGCCCTGACCGGGGCTGGTTCCCGGGCGGCCCGTCAGAGCCGGACGATGACGAGTGCGGCGTCGTCGGTCGCGCCCGCGGGCGGGAGGAGCTCCAGCAGGACGGCGTCGGCGAGGTGTTCGGGAGCGGCCGTACGGTGCCGGACGAGGGAGTCGGCGAGGCGGGCGAGGCCGACGTCGATGTCCTCGCGGCGGCGCTCGATCAGCCCGTCGGTGTAGAGGACGAGGGTGTCGCCCTCGGTGAAGGCGACGGTGGCCTGGGGGCGGGGGACGTGGTCGGGGCGGGCGCCGAGCGGGGGGTCGGTGGCCTGGTCGAGGAATTCGACGGTGCCTTCGGTGCGCAGGAGGGCGGGCGGGGGATGGCCTGCGCTGCTGTACGTGATGGTGTGGGTGTCCCAGTCGACACACGTCTCGACCGCGGTGGCGCTCTCGGCTCCCTCGACGGAGCGGGCGTACAGACCGAGCACCTCCAGGGCCTGGGCGGGGCCCTCGGCCACACGGGAGGCGGCGCTGAGGGCACTGCGGAGCAGCCCCATGACGCCGGCGGCCTGCAGGCCGTGGCCGACGACGTCGCCGACGGCCACGCCGATGCGGTCACCGGGCAGGTCGACGAGGTCGTACCAGTCGCCGCAGACGTTGAGGGAGCCGACGGCCGGCCGGTAGCGCACGGCGGCGCGGTGATGTCCCACCCCTCCGGGCGCCGGGAGCATCACTTCCTGGAGGGCGAGGGCGACCTCGCGCTCGCGGGCGTGGGCCTCGCGCAGGCGCTCGTTGAGTTCCTGCAGTTCCCTTGCACGAGTGTAGAGCTCGGCCTCCAGGACGCGGGTCTGGCCGCCTCCGGCTCCCCGGCGGGCCTTGATCAGCGCGGTGACCTCCTCGACGCGGTGGACCAGCAGTACCACCCGGCCGTCCGCGTCGACGACGGGGGCGTTGACGGGGCTCCAGTACCGCTCCTCCCACTGGCCGGGCCGCTCCGCGGACTCCACGTCGTAGCGCTGCAGCGCCATGGTGTCCCGTTCGCCGGTGGTGAGCACCCGCTCGAGCGACGCCTTCAGGTTCCGGACGCCGGTCGCCGAGGCGTCGTTCGGGTTGTCGGGGAACACGTCGAACAGGTAGCGGCCCACCAGCTGCTCGCGGGTGCGTCCCGTCAGGCGGGTGAAGTCGTCGTTCACGTCGGCGTACTTCAGATCGGGAGTCAGGAGCGCGACCATGCCGGGCAGCGCCCCGAACACCGCTGCGTAGTTGATTGCCGCCTCCGCCATGCCGCCGCCCAGAGCTCGGTGCCGTCCGTGGGGTCCACGACAGGAGCATCGGCACTGGTGCGGGCGGCCGAGGTGAGGCGCACGGGCGGCGCCGTCGGCTTCGCCGAAAAGCACCCCGTTCGGCGCGCGGCCGTGCTGCCCGCCGAACGGGGCGGGACGGCGGCCGCCGTCCCGGCAACGTGGCCGCCCGCATCGGCAAGTGGGCGACGCCCGGGCTCCGGCGGGCCCGGTCAGGCCGGCGGGGCGCCGGACGGTGGCCGCGTCCTGACGCACGTTCGGCCCATCAAGGGCACCGGCCCCGGCGCCGAAAAGGATCAAGTGGAGTCGTCCCACCCCGTGTCCCGGTCATCCTCCGCGAGCCACGCCGGCCACACCTAGCCACACCGGTCACGCCAACCCCCACACCGCCCCGGCGGCGGCCCGCAGCCCGCCCGCCGAGGTCCGGAGGAGATCCCGCATGCGCGCCTTCCTGCCCGTGTCCGCCGCCGCGGCCGCGCTCCTGCTCACCACGGTCACCGGCGCGACTGCGGCCGCGGCGGACGGGGGCCACGACGGCGCACCGCTGACCAGGGTGTCCCACGGCGACCCGTACGCCGACTGCACCATCGGCGTGAGGGGCCCCGACAGCATCGTCTACCCGGGCACCGAGGTCGAGCCGTACCTGTCCGTCGATCCGCGCGACCCCCGGCGCGTGGTCACCGTGTTCCAGCAGGACCGCTGGAACGACGGCGCCGCCCGTGGCCTGGTCGCCGGCTGGACCACCGACGGCCGCACCTTCCACCGGAGCACGCTGCCGTTCAGCCTCTGCGCGCCGGGCGGCGCGGACTTCGAACGCGCCACCGACCCCTGGGTGAGCACCGGACCGGACGGTACCGTCTACGCCGGCGGGGAGGGCGTCGACTTCACCCGGAGCACGCGCAGCGCCCTCCTGACCGCCACGTCCCGTGACGGCGGCCGCACCTGGCACCAGCTCACCACCACGCACGTCGACGAAGAGCCGTTCTTCAACGACAAGCCCTCCCTCACCGCCGACCCGGTCCGCAAGGGCACCGCCTACCAGGTCTGGGACCGCCTCGACAACGACCCGCCCGGCCCCGGCTCCCTCGACGGACCGGGTTACATCTCGATCACCCGAGACGGCGGCCGCACCTGGAGCCGGGCCCGGTCGTTCGTCGACACCAGCGCCGTGCCCAACACGCAGACCATCGGCCACCAGATCGTCGTCGACCGGCGCACCGGCACCCTGTACGACTTCTTCGACCAGATCACCCACACCGAGGACCTGAGCGCGGTCGCCGAAGCCCACTACGCGATGGTCACCTCGACCGACGCCGGAGCGACCTGGAGCACCCCGGTCACCGTGGCCCGGGACACCTCCGTACCGGAAGTCGACCCGAACGACCCGACGAAGCTGCTGCGCGCCGCGTCCACCCTGCCCAGCCCGGCCGTCGACCCGAAGACGGGCACGCTGTACATGGCCTACGAGGGCGCGGACTTCTCCGGCGGCAGGTTCGACTCGATCCAGCTGGTGCGCTCCACCGACGGGGGCCGTACCTGGGGGAGCCCGGAGCTGATCAGCCCGAAGAGCGTGCCGGCCTTCTCCCCGTCCCTCGCGGTCGACGAGCGGGGCACGGTCGCGCTCACCTACTACGACCTGCGCTTCCTCGAGCCGGGCGACACCACCACCCTGCCCACCGCCTACCAGCTGGCCACGTTGCCGCACGGAGACCTGGAGCGCCGGACCGAACGACGGATCTCGCGCGTCTTCGACTGGCTGCAGGCGCCGTTCGCCGGGGGGTACTTCCTCGGCGACTACCAGGGCCTGGTGGCGGACGGCAAGGGGGTGCGGGCGGTACTGACCGAAACCCACTCCGGCGCACCCGGCAACCGCACGGACGTGTACAGCGGCACCTTCTCCACCCGGTGACCGGTCCGAGCCGCAGTCCCTCGCCCTGACCGCCCGTCATGTCCCCCTTGCAGGACCACTGGTAGGAAACTTTCCTATCCGCTACGCTCCCCGACGGCGGCTTGGCGCGGTGCCTAGTGTCATGGGCATGACGTGCTCAGTGAGAGCTCTGACCCGGCCGCCGTGACGCCGTCCCCTGCTCGCCCCGATGGTCCGGGGGTGGCGTCTTCCGCACCGGTGTCCAGCTCTCGCCGCCCCCAGGCCAAGGAGTCCAGGCATGCACCTGTACGCCTCCACCCCGCCAACCCCCACCAGCAGTCGGCTTCGGCCCGTCCTCCTCGTCGTGACCGCGGTCCTCGCACTGGTCGCCGGGCTCCTCCTCGCCTGGCCCGGCCGGGCAGGGGCCGCGGAGGACCCGCTCATCTCGCGCGGCAAGCCCGCCACCGCCTCCTCCACGGAGAGCTCCTCGCTCGGCGCCGCCAACGCCTTCGACGGCTCCGCCTCGACCCGCTGGGCCAGCGCCGAGGGCAGGGACCCGCAGTGGATCCGCGTCGACCTCGGGGCCGCCGCCACCGTCTCCCGCGTCAAGCTGACCTGGGAGTCCGCCTACGCCAAGGCCTACCGCATAGAGGTCTCCACCGACGGCGCCACCTGGAACAGGATCGCCGAGGAGAAGGCCGGCAACGGCGGCACCGACGACCTCACCGGCCTCTCCGGCAAGGGCAGGTACCTGCGCGTGTACGGCACCGCGCGCGGGACGGCGTACGGCTACTCCCTCTTCGAGGCCGAGGTGTACGGCACCGTGGACGGCGGCCCGCCCCCCGGCGGCGGCGCCTTCACCGTCGTCGCGGCCGGTGACATCGCCGCGCAGTGCACGGCCTCCGACAGCGGCTGTGCACACCCGAAGACCGCCGACCTGGCCCGCCGGATCGACCCCAAGTTCTACCTCACGATGGGCGACAACCAGTACGACGACGCCCGGACAGCCGACTTCCGCGCCTACTACGACAAGAGCTGGGGCGCCTTCAAGGCCAAGACCCACCCCGTGCCCGGCAACCACGAGACGTACGACCCGGCCGGCTCCCTGGCCGGGTACAAGGCGTACTTCGGGAGCGTCGCCTACCCGCAGGGCAAGAGCTACTACAGCTTCGACGAGGGCAACTGGCACTTCATCGCCCTCGACTCCAACGCCTTCGACCAGGCCGCCCAGATCGACTGGCTCAAGGCCGACCTGGCCGCCAACGGCAAGCAGTGCATCGCCGCCTACTGGCACCACCCGCTGTACTCCTCGGGCGGACACGGCAACGACCCCGTCTCCAAACCCGTCTGGAAGATCCTGTACGCGGCCAAGGCCGACCTGGTCCTGAACGGACACGACCACCACTACGAGCGGTTCGCCCCGCAGAACCCCGACGGCAAGGCGGCCGCCGACGGGATCGTGGAGATCGTCGGCGGCATGGGCGGCGCCGAGCCCTATCCCATCGAGCAGGTGCAGCCCAACAGCCAGAAGCGCATCAGCGGCCAGTACGGGGTCCTGAAGCTCGACTTCACGGACGCGGGGTACAGCTGGACCTACGTCGCCGCCGACGGGTCGGTCAAGGACACCAGCCCGAAGTACAGCTGCCACTGATGTACCTGGCCAACACCGGCCGCCCGGACGCGCCGCCGAGCCCCATCGGGGCCCGGCGGCGCGTCCCCGCCACCGTCATCGCGCTGGGCGCGGTCAGTCTCGTCACGGACGTCTCCTCCGAGATGGTCACCGCCGTGCTGCCGCTCTACCTCGTCCTGGGCCTCGGCCTGTCCCCGCTCCAATTCGGCTTCCTGGACGGCATGTTCAACGGAGCCACCGCACTCGTGCGCCTGCTCGGCGGCCGCCTCGCCGACCGCGGTGGCCGCCACAAGCGCGTCGCCGGCGCGGGCTACCTGCTGTCCGCGCTGTCCCGGCTGGGGCTGCTCCTCGCCGGCGGCGCCACCGCGGGCATCGCCGCCTCGCTCGCCGCCGACCGCCTCGGCAAGGGCGTGCGCACCGCCCCGCGCGACGCGATGATCTCCCTCAGCGGACCGCCCGAGACACTGGGCCGGGCGTTCGGCGTACACCGGGCCATGGACACCACCGGCGCGCTCCTCGGCCCACTCGCCGCCTTCGCCGTACTGTTGGCCACCGCCGACGCCTACGACGCCGTGTTCGCCGTCAGTTTCTGTACGGGCCTGCTGGGCGTGCTCCTGCTCCTCCTGTACGTCCCCGCCGCGGCACCCGTACCACCGGTCCGGTCAACTCCGCTTCAGCACGGGGCACTTCGTGATCCGGTCTTCCGCCGGATCCTGTACGCCGCCTGCCTGCTCGGAGCCGCCACCATCGGCGACTCCTTCCTCTACCTGCTCCTCCAGCGCCGCCTCGACCTGCCGCCCGCCCTCTTCCCGCTGCTGCCGCTCGGCGCCGCCGCCGGATACCTGCTGCTCGCCGTCCCCGTCGGCCGGATCGCCGACCGCACCGGGCGCCGGCTCCCGTTCCTCGCCGGACACGCCGCGCTGCTCGGTGCGTACGCCGTGCTGCTGCTTCCCGTCGGCGGGCTCGCCGTGGCCGCCGTGCCCGCACTCCTCGGCGCCTTCTACGCCTCCACCGACGGGGTCCTGATGGCGCTGGCCGGTCCCGTACTGCCCGGGCACCGCCGGGCCGGCGGGCTCGCGGTGCTCCAGACCGGGCAGGCGCTGGCCCGGCTGCTGGGCGCCGCGGGCTTCGGGGCCGCCTGGACCTTCTGGGGGCAGGGACCCGCACTGTGGGCCGCGGCGCTCGCACTCGCCGGGGCGCTTGCGGCCGCCTGGCGCATCCTGCCCGCATCGGCACCCGCACCCGCACCCGCACCCGCACCCGCACCCGCACCCGCACCGGCGTCCGCACCCGCCGCCGTGCCCGCCCTCGACCCCCCGGAGGCACCGTGAACCGACCGCCACAGCTCCGCCGCCTCGCCCTCGTCGTGTTCGCCGTCCTGCTCCTCGGGGGCGGCTCCCTGGGCTACGTCCTGCACGCCAGGCACCGCGACCTGCCGACGGCCGTCGCGCAGGGATCCTTCAGCCTGGCCGAACCGGGGCTCTACTACCGGGACTCGGCCACCGGCCGGATCGTCCGTCGGAGCGGCACCGGCGGGCCGCCCGTCCCGGGAGGCCCCGCCTGCGAGCGTTTCCACGCCGCGGGCGAGCGCGCCCTGTGCCTGCGCAAGCTGCCCGGCATCCCGGCCCGCACCCAGGCCCTCGTACTGGACCGCCGGCTGCGGGAGGTCCAGCGGGTGACCGTACCCGGCATCCCGAACCGGGCCCGTGTCTCCGCCTCCGGCAACGTGCTGTCCTGGACGGTCTTCGCGACCGGCGACTCCTACGCCACGACCGCCTTCTCCACCCGGACCTCCATCCTCGACCTGCGCACCGGCTACCTGATCAAATCGATGGAGGAGATCCCGCTGACCATCGACGGGACCCGCTACCACGCCCCCGACGTCAACTACTGGGGAGTGACCTTCGCCAAGGACGACAACCGCTTCTACGCCACGGTGTCGACCAAGGGCCGCACCCACCTCGTCGAGGGAAACCTGCACGACTGGTCGGCGAAGGCCCTGCGCGAGAACGTCGAATGCCCGTCCCTGTCACCTGACGACACCCGCGTCGCCTTCAAGAAGAAGGTCTCCGAAGACCCCGCGGCTCCCTGGCGGTTGTACGTCCTGGACCTGGCGGACCTGCGGGAACACCCGCTCGCGGAGACGCGCGGCGTCGACGACCAGGCGGCCTGGCTGGACGACGGGACCGTCGGGCACGCCCTGCCGGGACGCGAAGGGCGAGCCGCCGACATCTGGTCGGTCCCGGCGGACGGCACGGGCGAACCCCGCCTCCTGGTCCCCGGCGGATCCTCCCCGGCCGCCGTGAGCTGACGGGAACCGGCCGGGCGTGACGGGGTCTCGTCCGCCGGGGCCGGCCGGCCCCGGCGGACCAGGCTCACGCGTACTGCGTGGAGACGCTCACACCGCTGAAGTCCTGCGCGGCGGCGAGGCTGAAGTAGACCCAGCCGGACGGCGGGTTGTCGATCGTCAGGGTCTCACCGTTGCCGGCGTGCGCGGACTTCGCCAGATGGCTCCCGGTGGTGGCCCAACTGCCGCCGCCGTAGTACAGGTCGGCGTTGCCGGTGCCGCCGCTGCTGGTGATGGTCAGCTGTTTGACGCCGGCCGGCAGGTACATGAAGTGGTAGCTGTAGTTGCCGGCGGTGGCGGCGAGGCCGTCCCGGCGGCAGTTCCGGTCGAACTGGCGGGGGTCGCCCCCGGTGCAGAGCGGGATGGACGCGGCCTGGGGCAGCGGGCCGCAGTCTTCGGTCGCGCAGGTGGTCGTCAGCCAGGTGGCGAAGCCGGCGTCGTAGCCGGTGCCGATGGTCTGCTTCAGGAAGGTCCGGGCGCCGTTCCAGTCACCGGTGCGGTACTTGGCGAGCACGGTCCGGACGTCGGCGGGGTGCGCCTGGAGCATGTAGCGGACCGCGAGGAAGCCCCAGTGGTAGATCCGGTTCGAGTTGACCGAGGGGTCCGGGTCCTGGTCGTAGACGGTGTCGAACAGCTCGCTGAGCTTGTAGGTCTGCTTGCCGGCCTCATTGATCGCGTCGGCGTTGCGCTCGCCCCGGTAGCCGTAGGAGATGTTCTCGGCGATTCCCTCGACCCACCAGACGGTCGGCGTGGTCATGCCGGCCTCGAAGTCCCCGGCCATGTCGTAGCGGCCGTCGAGGTAGTGGGTGTACTCGTGGTTGAGGTTCCAGATCTGGAAGGCCGGACGGAGCCAGTCGGCCTCGTGGGCGATGAAGCGGGCCTGGTTGCCGGCGGCGGCCGGGTTGCCCTCCTCGTACATGCCGCCGTTGTTGACATCGATGTCGTAGATGGCCCACGCGTACAGCGAGTACTGGGTGTAGTCGTCGAAGACGACGACTTCCAGGTCGGTGTTCAGGTCACCGGGGATCGCGCCCTCGTCGCCGATGACCCGGTGGAAGTAGGCGTCCTCGTTGACGAGGCTGGTACAGGTGGAGTCCAGCTGGCCGGGGGACATGTCCTGGGCGCGGATCTTCAGGCCCGGGCTGCACGTGTGCTGGATCGGCAGGACCGCCGGGAGCACACGGGCCCCCAGGTCGCAGATGGCGTAGGCCGCACAGTTGTTCTTGTCGTACTCGCGCGTGTACCAGCCCAGGTTCATGGTGATCGGCGCGGTGGGACCGACGTTCGGGTAGCGGTTGATCAGGTCCTTCAGCAGCGGCCGGACCCGCTCCTTGAGTTCGGGGACGTCGAGGGCGTAGCCGAGGTAGCGTCCGACGTTGCTGACGACGTCCAGGCGGTTCAGCTGGGCGCCGTTGCGCGTGATGAAGCCGGCCCAGGTGTCGAGGATGGCGGGGTCGGCCTTGAGGGCGGCCCGCCAGCCGCGGCCGTCGTCCTTGGCCTTGAAGCCGTTCTCGACGACCCACTCGACGTGTTGCATGGCGAGGTTCATCTGGCCGGGCCACGTGCCGTCGTAGCCGGCGAGCATCCACTTGACGACGCCGGCGTACCGGCCGGCCGCGTGGGTGCTGTCGATCAGCGTGACGACCTCGTTGAAGATCTCGCCGTTGGCGTCGGTGACGTCCTTGCCGTGCGGGGAGGCGAAGAAGGCGTCCAGTGCGCCGAGCGCCGCGCCGTTCAGCGCCGTGCCGTAGTCGCCGACGACGTCCGCGTGGTTGTCCTGTACGTAGTATCCGGCGCGCAGGAACAGCACCAACTGCCCGATGGCGGCGCGGTTGTCGCCCGTGTAGCCGGCGGACGCGTCGCGCAGCGCGTCGGCGACGGTCACCATCTGGGGTTCGCGGAAGGCCTTGCGGGCGTCGTCCCCGGTGAGGTTGAACAGCGGGTAGGTGCAGGTGATCCGGGGGAGGGCCTTGAGCTCCCGGACCAACGCGGCGCCGGTGGCGTTGATCACGCCGGAGAGGTCGCCGCACTGGTCCCCGGCGGCGGCCGGTGACTGCTTGCCGGCCCTGTCGGCCTGATCGGCCCTGAGGGGCTTGGCGGTGGGGGCGGGAGCCGGGGCGGACTCCTCGGCACTGTCCTGCGAGGAGATGCGGAAGCGGGAGCTGTTGTCCATCGCGTGGGGCGACTTGGGGACGGGGATCGACCGCGGCGCCGGGGCCGCGGTTCCCCGGGTGTTCGCACCGGCCCGGGCCGTGGCGCCGGCGGAGGCGGCCTGGCTCTGCGGTGCGAACAGGCCGAGCGCGAGGAAGACGGCTGCGCCGAGCGCAGGAAGTCTGCGCGCGCTGACCCTCGATATCCGGAAGGGACGCATCTGTGGGGGCCTCCGGGGCCGTTGTGGCCGCGTGCGGGGACACGCGGGCAGCTGATGTGTGACATGTAAAATTTCACATGTCGCACCGCTGCGGAAGACTTCTGGCCGGACTGACGCCTCCCGCAACTGAAACGTTGTCAACTGCCGTCCGCAGCCTGGCCCGTGGAGGCCTGCGGGTGACCAGCGCGGACATGCCCCCGGCCCGCGGCGTGGCGTGATCTTCCCGTCCGGAAACCCGCTGTCGCGGATCTCGATCAAGCCATAGGAATGAGCTGCCGTTCCCGACATGTAGTTTTCGGAGCCAAGGAGACCCCTATGACCCGTTTGCGTACCGCCACCATGGCCTTCGCCGGTGCTGCGGCGATGTTCGTGCTCGCCGCCGCCCCCGCCCAGGCGGCCCCGGGTGATGTGACCACGACCTGTGCGAACACCGCCACGCCCGCCGGGTACGTCGACGTCAGCTGGGGCTACAGCGCCAGCTGCGGCACCCAGAACTTCAACCCGAACATCAAGCAGATCAAGCAGCTGACCGGCCTGCCCGTGGGCACCGTGGTCCAGGCCTGTGGCTCCACCTACTACCCCGCCGGCTGGGTGCAGACCGCCTCGTACTACAGCAGCAGCTGCGTCGCCTGGCCGAACTCCGGCTTCAACAACAACGCCTGGACCCTCAAGCGCGTCTCCTGACGCCGGTCCGGAACGGGGGCCCGGCTTCAGTGCTCGGCACCCCCGCCGGGCTCGCCTTCCCGCCGCGCACCCGCGGGGCCGAGTACCTCCGGTCGTGCGGCGGGTGAAGGGGCCGTCACGCCGCGAGCCGGGGCACTCCGGGCGGGCGCCGGGATCTTCCGAAGAGTCGGGCGTGTAGTCCGGGAAGTCGAGGGCATTCGACGAGGGCATTCGACTCCTCGGAGGTTGGTCATCGTGGTTCCCCTGCTGCTCGTTCTTCTGCTGATCGTGCTTCTCGCCGGTGCGGGTTTCGCGCTGAAAATCCTGTGGTGGGTCGCCATTGCGATCCTGGTCCTATGGCTGCTCGGTTTCGTGGCCCGACCGAAAACCGGGGGCGGACGCTGGTATCGCTGGTAGACGGCGGACCTGAGGCGTGCCGCACATGAAGGGCCGGCCGCCCGCGACGGGTGGCCGGCCCTTCATGCGTCCGCGGTCCGTGAGTGGGTGGAGACGGATATCGGGGGCGCGACGAACGGCTCGTCCAAAGGAATGCGGGGCGGCCCCGAGTTCCGGCCCTCGGGAATTCCGGCGAGCCGTTTCGCGCGGCCCGGACGCGCTACCGGTTCTATGTCACGGCCACGGCCACGGCCACGGCCACGACCTCAGCCTGGTCGCGTCGGCGCCGTCGCCCGCGGCCCGGGGTGTGCCGCTGCGGAGGCACCGCACGGCCCCCGCGCCGGAGCGCCCCGACCCCCGACCGTCCTGGGAGGTACCCGCGGCCGACGACGCGCGCCCGCTCATCTACCATGTTCGTTCTCATGCTGATCGAGCGTAAATATGAATATCGGTTGAAGAAGTGGCATCTAGGGCATCGCGAGTGATCTCAAGGATAGGCGGCGGCGACAAGCCCGCCGCGTGGCGTCAACCACGGGTCGTGCTGTGGGTTGCGACCAGTGTGCTGGCCCTCGGGTTCCTCGTCGCACTGGAGATCGCCGCCCGCCGCTACGGCGTACCCGGACCGATCACCGACCAGGCGCGCGAGGTGGTCTTCGCGCCGCGCTCGGGGACGGTGCTGTACGCCGGCATGGCGCTGGTGATGGTGGTGCTCGGCTGGCGGCAGCGGTTCATCGCCGTCGGCGCCGCGATCGGCATCGACCTCGTCTTCTGGCTCGTGCGGTGGGCCGTAGGCGCCGAGATGATGTACGGCAACGGCGCGCTGCTGGTGACCTTGGCCTGTGCCGTCATCGCCGTCACGCGCCGCACCGGCCGGGACCGTGCCCTGCTCCTGAAGGGCGTGAGTCTGGCCCTGCTGCTGGTGGCCGGTCGCAAGACCGGCTACACCTGGCTGCTGATCACGTCGAAGACGCGCCCGATGGTCCTCGACCAGTACGTGGCGACCGCGGACCACGCGCTCGGCAACCCGTCATGGGTGGCGGGCCGGATCGTCGAGGCCGCCGGCACGGTCGGCTTCCGGGTCCTCGAGTTCGTCTACATCCAGCTCGCCGTGATGGCGGTCGTCGTCGCGCTCTACCAGCTGCGCAACGTGGCGGCCGAGCGCCGCTTCCCGAGGCACCACCTGGTGCGCACCTTCCTGGCCATCGGGCTGCTCGGGCCGGGCATCTACATGCTCTTCCCGGTCGTCGGACCGATCTTCGCCTTCGGTGGCGACGGGGGCCACTGGGCCGTGGCCGACCTGTGGCCGCACACGCCGACGCAGGTCGGCACCCCGCACCCGATGCTCTTCGACGGGGTCACCCCGCGCAATTGCATGCCCAGCCTGCACACCGCGTGGGCCACCGCGATCTTCATCCATTCCCGCAAGGGCCCGTGGGCCCTGCGCATCGCCGGCGTGCTCTGGCTCATCGCCACGCTCGGCGCCACGCTGGGCTTCGGCTACCACTACGGCGCGGACATCATCGCCGGGATCGTGTTCACCGTCACGATCGAGACGGCGCTGCGCGCGTACGACCGCGGCTGGGACCGGCCGGGAATCCGGCTGGTCGTCCACGGCGCCGTGGTCTTCGCCGCGCTCTTGACGTCGTACCGCTACCTGTCGGTGGAGATGGCCACGTACCCGTGGGTCTTCGGGCCGCTGCTCATCCTGTCGGTGGCCTCGGTGGTCTACGGCTACGTACGGACCACCAGGCAGTGGGAGCGGACCGCCGCGCCGGTGGAGCTGCCGCGTCCCCGCCGCGAACGGGAGCCCGAACTGGTATGACCGGTCGGGCGCACCGGCCACGCACCGTGCGGGCATGCCGAACCTCTCGGCATGCCCGCACGGCGTTTTCGGCGGACCGGGTGGGCTACGACTTCAGTACGTGTGTCCCACATGCGCGAGGGCCTGCTTCAGCAGCACCGCGTGACCGCCCGGCATCTCGTTCTGCACGGCCGGCGAAGCCGCCTCCCGGGGACTGAACCAGACGAGGTCCAGGGCGTCCTGCCGAGGGCGGCAGTCACCCGTCACCGGCACGACGTAGGCGAGTGACACCGCGTGCTGGCGCGGATCGTGGTAGGCGGTGACGCCCGCCGTCGGGAAGTACTCGGCGACCGTGAAGGGCTGCAGCGAGGTCGGGACGCGGGGCAGGGCCACCGGGCCCAGGTCCTTCTCCAAGTGGCGCAGCAGCGCGTCACGAACCCGTTCATGGTGCATGACACGGCCGGACACCAGGGTGCGGCTGATCGTTCCGTCCGTCCCGATCCGCAGGAGCAGCCCGATGCTGGTGACTTCGCCGGTGTCGTCCACCCGTACGGGGACCGCCTCGACGTACAGGATTGGCATCCGTGCCCGCGCCATGTCCAGCTCATCACTGGTCAGCCAGCCGGGCGTAGTTTCGGTCATGTCAGACATCGCTTGATCATACGGTCCGGCGGGGCCGCAGCCCAGATCACACGTCTTCCGTCACGTTCGTCGGCTGCGCCGTCACAGCATGGGGTAGGAGTCGAGGAACGACTCCCAGAACTGCGCACCGCTCTCGAACGGCAGAGGATCCCACCGGGACATGCCCTCACGGACGATCTCCTCGACGGCGGCCCAGTCGTACGGGTCCGGGCGCTCCTCGGGGCCGGGCTTCTCCACGGCGAACTTGTATACGAGGTAGCTGAGCGAGGAGACGTCCCCGTGGATCAGCTCGTACTCGATCTCCGAATCCGGGTCGCAGACCCAGATCGTCCCGTCGCCGAGGCGGACGAACACGTCCCCCTGGAATAGTTTCCCCAGCGGCTGCAGTCTGCCGTGCGGGGTGTCCACCGGCTCGGCATCCAGCCCTTCGGCAAAGGCCCTGTCCGGATTTTCCGGATCCCGGTCCACCAGTTCCTCCAGAATCCGGAAGAGCCCTCCTGAATGCGGGATCCCGATTTCCGTCGCGAAACGCGCGCCGTCTCCGGCGGGCCATATCCGGGCCGCCGTCTCGGGCCGGAATCTCAGCAGATCGCCCGGTACCGCCCCCGCCGTGATCACGCCCCAGTCAACCCGGACCCGCATCAGTCACCATCCCTTGCATATCCGTGCACGAACTCCGGTGCACGTACGGCTCACCCTCGATATCGCACGGATCCTAAGGGCTGACGGCCAAGCCGGGGTTCGTCGCGGCGGGCCTCGGCATCACGGTCCTGCCGGCGCTCGCGGCCGGGACCGCCCGGGCGGCCGTCGCAGTCAGCGGACCACATGCTTCCGGACAGGTTTTCGAGCGCGTGGGTCGTGGGGGGAGGCGCGCAGGCCTTGCCCCGACCCGGTGTCGCAGCGGGGTCGGGTGGCCGGTATCCGACCGTATCTTCCGTATATGGGGAGCTCTGGGCGGCCGCTGAGATATCCGTACGTTACGGTAACTTCGCTGTCCGTCATTCCCCGGACGCACCCTGCGCCCCTCTGTCATCCACCGCCCCGGCACCCCCATGCCCCCCGGGCGGATCGCCACGGAGAACGACACACATGAGCACGACCGCATACAGCCGAATAGCCTCCTTAGGCACCCGGCTTCCCGCAACAGTCCAGACCACCCCCCAACTCGCCGCCCTGGTCCCGGGGCTGGGCGACGCGGACATCGAGAAGATCACCGGGATCGCCGAGCGGCGGGGGTGCGACCCCGATCCGGCCGCCGGTGAGGACTCGTTCGGGATGGCCCTGGCCGCCGCCCGGGACGCGCTGGCGTCCTCCCACTACCAGGCCGCCGACCTCGACATCGTCATCTCCGCCTCGATCACCCGCTTCACACAGGGCGACCGCTTCACGTTCGAGCCGTCCTTCGCCGCCATGCTGGCGAGTGAGCTGGGCGCCCGCTCCGCCATCCATTTCGACGTCTCCAACGCCTGCGCCGGAATGATGACGGGGGTCTGGCTGCTCGACCGGATGATCCGCTCCGGTGCGGTGCGGCGCGGTCTGGTCGTCAGCGGCGAGCAGGCCACCCGCGTCGCGCAGACCGCCGCACGGGAGATGACGGATTCCTACGACCCGCAGTTCGCCTCGCTCTCCGTCGGGGACTCGGCCGCCGCGGTCGTCATGGACGTGTCCACCGATCCGGGGGACCGCATCCACTACGTCGAGCTGATGACCTGCTCCGAGTACTCCCACCTGTGCATGGGCATGCCGAGCGACCGCACCCGGGGCATCGCCCTCTACACGGACAACAAGAAGATGCACAACCGCGACCGGCTCAGGCTGTGGCCGCGCTTCCACGGAGACCTGCTGGCCAAGGGCGGGCGGTCGTTCGCCGGGGAGGGGTTCGACTACGTGATCCAGCATCAGGTCGGCACCCGTTTCATCGACTACGCCAACGCGATGGCCGAGGACGAGTTCGCCACCCCCATGCCCACATCCCTCTCCGTGGTGGAACGCTACGGAAACACCGCCACGACCTCGCACTTCCTGACGCTGCGCGAACACATCCGGGCGGGGACCGCCCGCCGCGGGGCCACGTTCCTGCTGGTGCCGGCGGCCTCCGGCGTGGTCACCGGTGCCCTGTCCGCGACCCTCACGAACGTGGGGGTGTGAGTCATGGGCATGATCATCACCGCCGCCGAAACCGCTGTCCCCGCCTCGGCCGCCCCCGCCACGGCGCCGCAAAGCCCCGCCCGGGCACCGGCATCCGCCGTGGACCTCGCCGGCCGGGCCGCCCGAGCCTGCCTGGCCCGTGCGGGAGTGCCGGCCTCGTCGGTCGGCGTACTCGTCAACGTCGGCGTCTACCGCGAGCACAACACCTTCGAACCTGCCATGGCGGCCCTGGTGCAGAAGGAGATCGGCATCAACCTCGACTACATCGCCGACCCCGAGCCGGCGGCGGGATTCTCGTTCGACCTGATGAACGGAGCCTGCGGCGTACTCAACGCGGTCCAGGTGGGGCAGGCGCTGCTGGAGACGGGAAGCACCGATCGCCTGCTGATCACGGCGGCCGACGTCCACCCGGCCGGTGACGCGGACCGCGACGCCGGCTACCCGTACGCGGACCTGGCCGGTGCCTTCCTGCTGGAGCGCAGCGCCGAACCCGGCGCCGGATTCGGGCCGGTGCGCCACTACACGGCAGACCGGCCCACGGACGTGGAGGGCTACCTCGACACCGGCACCATGGGCACCCGCGGGCGGACCACGATCACCGTCAGGCGCGAACCGGGCCACCGGGCGCGGCTGACCGAGCTGGCGGCGCGCGCCGTCACCGAGTACGCGGAGGAGTTCGGCCTCGACCTCGACCGGACCCTGGTGATCGGCCCGTCCGCCAGGACTGCCGCGAGCACGGCCGGGACCGGGGCCCGGGCCGGGACCTGGGCCGAGGACGGGCCCGGGGTCAGGGCCGGGGCCGGGGGAGAGCCGCACACCGCCGCGCCCGTCCTCGGCTACCTCCGGGCGATGGACGGCGCACGCCGGGACGACTACGACCGGTTCCTGTTCGTGTCCGCCGGCGCCGGACCCAGCGCGGCATGTGCCGCCTACCGGCCCGAGGGATGGTGAGCCCGGTGCGCCGTACGAGCCCGGCCGCCGGACGGAACGACACGGGGGAGGAGCCGAGCGGCCGGCCCGCGGAGCGGCCCGGGGGACACGAGCCCGGCAGCACCACGGGTAGCGTGCCGGGGTGGCTGGAGCGCAACGCCCGCGCCTTTCCCGACAAGCCGGCCGTGATCCACCCCCTCGGCCGCGGCTCCGCATACGGCACGGTCACCTACGGGCAGTTGCAGGCGACGGTCGAGGAACTGGCCCGCGGATTCGAGTACGCCGGGATCACCAGGGGCACCAAGACGGTGCTGATGGCCCCACCCGGACCGGAGCTGTTCGCGCTCGTCTTCGCGCTGTTCCGGGTCGGGGCCGTGCCCGTCGTCGTGGATCCCGGGATGGGGGTGCGGCGCATGCTGGACTGCTATCGGGCCGTGGGCGCCGAGGCGTTCATCGGTCCGCCCCTCGCCCAGCTCGTGCGCGTCCTGGGCCGCCGTACCTTCGCCGGCGTGCGGATTCCCGTCACCCTGGGGCGCCGCCGCCTCGGCCGCGGTCACACCCTGGCCGCACTGCGCGCCGCGCCCGCAGCCGCACGCGGAACCGGAGCCGGGAGTACCGCGTGCCCGGACGGGACGGCACCGACGGACGGGGACGACCTGCTGATGATCGGCTTCACCACCGGAAGTACGGGGCCGGCCAAGGGAGTCGAGTACACCCATCGGATGGCGCTGTCCATCGCCCGCCAGATAGAGGCCGTCCACGGCCGCACCCGCGACGACGTCTCGCTGATCACGCAACCGTTCTACGGGGTGCTCGACCTGGTCTACGGCTCCACCCTCGTGCTCGCGCCCCTGGCTCCCGCCCGGGTCGCGCAGGCGGACCCGGTGCTGCTCGTGGACGCGCTGGAAAGGTTCCGCGTCACCACCGTGTTCGCCTCGCCCGCCCTGCTGCGGAACCTGGCCGGGCACCTCACCGGCGCCGCCCGGGGCCGACACCCGCTGCCCGACCTGCGCTGCGTGGTGTCCGGCGGAGCCCCCGTGCCCGATGCGGTCGTCGCCACGCTGCGCCGGGTACTCGACGAGAAGGCGCGGATCCACGTGACGTACGGCGCCACGGAGGTGCTGCCGATCACCTCCATCGAAGCGGCCGAAATCCTCGGAGACCGCGACCGCGACCGCGACCACGACGGCGCCGGCGACCGCGACGGCGAGGGCGACCGCGACGCCGACGGCGACTCCGGCCGCGTACGCGGCGGTACCGCGGCCCGGTCCGCGGCGGGCGAGGGGACGTGCGTCGGCCGGCCCGTCCCCGGCACCCGTGTGACCATCGCCCCCGTCACCGACGGGCCGCTCGCCCGCCTCGACCCCGCCCGCACCCTGCCGGCCGGGCACATCGGCGAGATCCTGGTCCAGGGCGACTCCGTCAGCGGGCGCTACCACAACGCACCGCACTGCGACGCCCTGCACAAGGCGACCGAGGAACGACCCGGGGGCGAAGCCCCGCGCCTGTGGCACCGCACCGGTGACCTCGGCCGCCTCGACGACGAAGGACGGCTGTGGTTCTGCGGCCGCGCCGCGCAGCGCGTGCGCACCGAATTCCGGGACCTGCACACCGTGCGCTGCGAGGGAGTCTTCAATGCCCATCCCCTGGTCCGGCGCACCGCCCTGGTCGGCATCGGGCGGGCCGGCGCACAGCGGCCCGTCGTCTGCGTGGAGGTCGAAACCGCGGCGCAGGGCGCAGCGCTCGACGACAGCGGGTGGCGGCGGCTGGTGGCAGAGCTGCGCGCGATGGCCGACGCGCACGCCGCGACGACCGGTCTCCGGGAGTTCGTACGCCACCCCGGCTTCCCCGTGGACATCCGGCACAACGCCAAGATCGGCCGCGAGGAGCTGGCCCGCTGGGCCGAGCGCCGACAGGGCAGGCCCGCCCCGCTGTTCGCCCTTACGAGGCCCGGCACCCGGGGGCGGACGCCGTGAAGATCCTGGTCACCGGCGCGTCCGGATTCCTGGGCGGCCACCTGGTCGACGGCGCCCTGCGCCAAGGCCATCAGGTGCGCGCCCTCGTACGGCCCGGCAGCGATGCCGTACGGCTGCGCTCCCTGCCCGGGGTCGAGGTCGTCACCGGCGATCTCACCGACGGCGGCTCACTGGGTCGCGCGGCGGAGGGCTGCGAAGCGGTGCTGCACAGCGCGGCACGGGCCGTCGACCACGGCAGCCGCGCTCAGTTCGAGGCGGCCAACGTCACCGGCACGCTGCGGCTGCTGGCGGCCGCGCGGTCGGCGGGGACGCGGCGGTTCGTTTTCGTCTCCAGCCCGAGCGCGCTGATGCGGGTGCGGGAGGGCGACCGCCTCGGCATCGACGAGAGCACCCCGTACCCACAGCGGTGGTTCAACCACTACTGCGAGACGAAGGCGATCGCCGAGCAGTACGTACGGGCGGCCGACGGACCGGAGTTCACCACCTGTGCGGTGCGCCCGCGCGCCATCTGGGGGCCGCGTGACCACGCCGGCTTCCTGCCGCGCACGGTCGACGCCATGCGCCGCGGCCGGCTGCCCGACCTGTCGGGCGGCAAGCGGGTCCTGGTGTCGCTGTGCCACGTCGACAATGCGGTGGACGCCTGCCTGCGCGCCGCGGAAGCCCCCGCCGGACGGGTCGGCGGCAGGGCCTACTTCGTCGTGGACCGCGAGGAGACCGACCTGTGGCCCTTTCTGGCCCGGGTGGGCGCCCTGTTCGGCTGCCGGCCGCCCGCCCCGCGCATTCCGCTCGGCCTCGGCCGCGCCATCGCCGCGTCGGTCGAGACGGGCTGGCACCTGCGCCGCCGGGCCACGGGCGCGAGCAGGGGCCGAGGCCCCGGGTCGGGGCCGCCGATGAGCCGCTACATGCTGGCGCTGCTGACCCGTTCGGCGACGTACGACGCCACCGCCGCCCGGTGCGACCTCGGCTACACGGCTCCGCGCAGCCAGGCCGAAGGACTGCGGGCGCTGCACGAGTGGGTGACGGCGCAGGGCGGCGTCGCGGCCTGGACCGCCCCTTCGGCGGCCTGCACCGCCTCCCCCGCGGTGGCCCGCCCGCCCGCGCCGCGCACCGCACCCGACCCCACCGGACAAGGAAATTCCCAGTCATGACATTCCGTCAGGCCGCCGACGTGGTCGCCGCCGCGCCCTACCGCCGGCCGGTCTCCCCCACCGAGCGCCTCTACCTCGCCGCCGGTGACGCGCGCGGAGCCATGGCCCTGCGCATCGTCGTCGAGGGGGAGGGCATACCCGACCGCGGGCGGTTCCAGGCAGCGCTGGCACGGGCCGCCACGGCATGCCCGGGGTCCTCGCTCGTGCGCGCCGGCTCGATGTGGAGTGGCGAGGCGCCGCCGCCGCGGGTGCGGTACGCCGAACCCCGTGCCGGCGCACCCGCCGACACGGCGCAGGGGACGGTCGTGCTGCCCGAGCCCACCCGGCCCACCAGGCCCACCAGGTCCACCAGGTCCACCAGGTCCACCTGGGCCTTGCAGGGGGCGGAGCCGCCCGGCTGCGAGGTACTCGTCGTGCCCGGAGCCGGCTCCGGCTCCGGCGCGGACGGGACGCCGACCACCGTCGTGTTCAGCGCCTCGCACGCCGTGATGGACGGTCACGGCGCCCTGACCTGGGTGCGGGAAGTCTTCCGCGCCCTGCGGGGCGAGGCCCCCCGCCCCGCGCTCGACGCGGACACCGACTCCGAGCTGCTGCGCCGACTCGGCCGCACCGGTCCGCGGCCCACACCAGGGCCCGCCCGGCGTTCTCCGCTCGGAACGGCGGGTGGCGGCGCCCCGGCCCGGACGCTGTGGCTGCGCCGCTCCCTGCCCGGGCGCCATGCCGCGCTCACCGCCCGCCTCGCCCAGGCGCTGACGGACGCCGCGCGGCTCGACACCCGCGTCATGGTCCCGGTCGACCTGCGCCGCCACCGCCCCGGGATCGCGGCGACGGGCAACCTGAGCCTGCCGCTGTTCCTGGACCTGCGCCCCGGGGCCGACTGGACGGCCGCGCACTCCCACCTCCTGACCGCCCTCGCGGAGGGCCGGGAACTCGCCGCCGGGTTCGAGACGAACCTGGCGCGGCTGCCGTCGGCCGTGACCGCCGGCGTGCTGCGTACAGCCCAGGCCCTGACGCTCCGCACCGACCGGCACCTCGCCTCGGCGGTCGTCTCGCACCTGGGCCGTCTGGACCTCGCCGAGTTCTCCGGAGGTGGTTTCACGGCGTCCGCGGCGTTCGCGCTGCCGGTGCACGCTCCGCTGGTGCCGCTCTCGTTCGTCGCCGCCGAGACCGGAACGACGACCGAGATCACGCTCGGCGTCCGCGGCGCCGGCCCGGACCTCCCCGCCCGTGCAGCCGACCTGCTGGACAGGACACTGGCCGCCCTCACCGGCCCGGCGGCGGTCCACCGGGACCGGCCGGACGTCGAGGCCCGGCGCCCCGCCCCGACACCCACGCAGCCGCAACCGCAGCCGCAACCAGAACCGCAACCGGAACGGGAACCAGAACCAGAACCAGAACCGCAGCGGGAACCAGAACCGGAACGCGAACCGGAGCCGGAACCGCAGCCGGAACCGGCCGCCCCCGAGCCCACGGTCGTGGACGTCTTCCGGGTGCGGGCCGCCCGCACCCCCGGCGCACCCGCCCTCGACGGGCCCGAGGGCGTGGTCACGTACGCCGAGCTCGACCGGCGCTCCGAAGCGGTCGCGGCCGCGCTCGGGCGGCGTGGCATCGGACGCGGGGACCTGGTCGGGCTGGTCGTCGACCGCACGCCCGCCGGAGTGTGCGCCCTGTGGGGCATCCTCAAGGCGGGCGCCGCCTACGTGCCGCTCGACCCGGCCCATCCCGGCGCGCGGATCGGGGAGATCTTCCAGGGCTGCGCCGCCGCGCTGTGCCTGACCCGACGGCACCTGGCCGACGAGCTCGCCCCCTTCGTGTCCGGGGCGGTCCTGCTGGCCGTCGACGACATCCTCGACGATTCCCGCGCGGCCAGCCTGGCTGACGCGGACGACGCGGATGCAGCAGCGGGTGCAGCGGGTGCGGCGGCCGCCGACGAGGCCGGTCACCCCGGACCCACCACCCCGGCGGCCATGCGGCCCACCCCCTCGGACCTCGCCTACGTGATCCACACCTCCGGTTCCACGGGCCGCCCCAAGGGCGTGCAGATCGAGCACCGCAGCCTCATGGGCTTCGTCCGGTGGATGACCGACACCGTCCGCGTCACCGAGCGCACCCGCTTCGGCTTCGCCTCCTCCTACGCCTTCGACATCTCCTGCTTCCCCCTCTTCCTGCCGCTGCTGGCCGGCGGTACGACCGTGCTCGCGCCCGGCACGCCCTCGGCCGCCACGCTGCGGGAGCTCGTCACCGGACACCGGGCGGACACCCTCGCGCTCACCCCCTCCCACCTCGCCCTCCTCGGGCCCGCGACCAGTCACCCCGCACGCTCGCTGACCACCCTGCTGCTGGGAGGGGAGCCCCTCACCCCCGCCGCCGTACGGTCCGCGCGCACCGCGTTCGGGGCCGGATGCCGGGTCATCAACGCGTACGGGCCCACCGAGGCGACCGTCGCCGTGCTCGCCCACACCGTGGACGGCACCGAGAGCGGCGCAACCGTCCCGATCGGCTTCCCCGGACCGTACGCCCGGGTCGACCTCGTCGGGGACGACGGCGAGATCATCGGCAGCCGCCCGGGGGACACGGGCCGCACCGGCGAGATCGTCGTACGCGGGGTCCAGGTGGCCCGCGGCTACCTCGGCGAGGCCGACGACCCCTCCGGCGGCCGGCCCTCCCCCTTCACCACCGGCCCCGACGGCATCCGCGCCTATCGCACCGGGGACCTCGGCCGCCGACTGGCCGACGGCGCGATCGAGTTCGCCGGGCGCATCGACGACCAGGTCAAGATCGCCGGACACCGCGTCGAACCCGCCGAAGTGGCAGCCGCCCTGGAAGCCCACACCGCCGTCCACCGGGCCCTCGTCGTGCCCCGCCGTCGCCCGCACTCGACGTCGGCCGTGCTGTGCGCGTACGCCGTACCGCACCCCGACCACCCCGGAGCAGCCGCGGACCTGGCCGACGCCCTGCGGGCCGGTCTCGCCCGCACCCTGCCTCCCCACCTCGTCCCCGCACACGTCGTCGTGGTCGACGCGTTGCCGAGCACCGTCAGCGGGAAGGCCGATCTCGACGCCCTCCCCGACCCCTTCGCCCGCGCCGTGCCGGGCGCACCCGCCCCGCACGAACCCGCCCCGGCCACTCTGGAGGCGCGCGTCCGGCACCACTGGGCGGAGATCCTCGGCGTCGACGGCGCACGGCTGTCGGCGGACTCCGACTTCCACGCCCTCGGCGGAGACTCCCTGGCCCTCGTCGAGATGCTCACCGCCGTCTCCTCGGACCTGCTGACCCCCCACCAGGCCCGGCGCTTCACGGGCCGCCTGGACTGCATGGTGCGGGACCTGACGCTCGCACAGGTCTGCGCCCACCTGGCCCTCGTCCGCGAGGAGGCCACCGCGTGATCTTCGTCGGAGAAGGAGCCCTGCTGCGCCGCGCCGTCACCCACGCCGCCACCCGTGGTCACCCGGTCGACCTGGTCTGCTCCGCCGATCCGCTGGACGCCGCTGCCGCCGACGCGCCCCACCTCGCGGCGGCGGACATCAACGCGCACGCCGCAACGCTCGCCCGAGCCGGCACGGACGGCATCGTCTGGTCCCTCAACAACCGGCAGATCTTCCGGGAGCCACTGCTGCGGACCGGGGACCTGCGCATCATCAACATCCACAACGGGCTGCTGCCCCGGCACCGCGGACTGCCGTCCGTGGCCGTCCTGTTCGCCCTGCTGCACGGCGACACCGAGTACGGTGCCACCGCACACGAGGTCGACGCCGGCATCGACACGGGCCCCGTCCTGGCCGAACTCCGCTTCCCCCTCGGTCCCGAGGACCGCCACCACCAGGTCATGCTCCGTGGCATCCGCGCCTGCCAGACGTTGTTCGAGCAGATCCTCCCGTCCGTCGCCGCCGGTACGGCCGCCCCTGCGCCCGGTGCGGGGGCGGGCCCGTCCGCCTACTACGGCCTGCGGGCCCTGGAGCGGCTCGCGGCCCACCGCGACCACCCCGCCTACGCCCGGGCCACCGACCTGGGCCCCTTCACCGGCCACGCCCACGAGCTCGCCCGGGCATTACGGTCGCCGGTGCACCCGCCACCGGGACCGCCCCACTCGTCCTGACGGCCTCCGGGCGGGGACGCGTCGCGCCGGGGGAGCGGGGGCCGCGTTCAGGTCTGGCACTGCTTCGTGGACGCGGGAGACCAGCCGCTCCAGGCGGCGCCGTCGGCGCGGGCGTGCACGCGGACTTCGACCTTCACGGGCCCGCACACCCGCGTCGTGCTCCCCACCTCGACGGGGCCGACGGACTCGCCGGCCCGGACGTAGGCGCGACCGCTGCCCACCTTCTCCCAGTGGCCCCCGTCGACCACCCGGAAGAACGCCTCGTACGAGACGTTCAGGCCCTTGCGGCCCGTGTTCCGCGCCTTGATGTACGCCGTGACGTCCCGGGTCGGGAACCTGCCCAGGGATCCCCGCTGTGCGCTGATACAGCCGTTGACGGCCACCCGGCCCGTCGACACGCCTCCACCACAGGCCACTGCCGCCGCTTGAGCGTCGGCCGGCACCGTCAGTACGGTCAGCACGGCTGCGCCCAAGGCCGTTCCCGCACGCCTCAGATACGACATTCCACACCCTTCTTCGAGCCGGTCTCCTCCGAACAGACCACGGTTCGTTTGGTGCGGCGGCCTCTCCTCGAACTTTTCACCCGGAAGGGAGCAGGACCGGCTTCGGAGGCGAGCGCTGTGGTGACACCGCCACGCCCGCTCAGTGCGGGTCCCGATCCCACTGCCGCACTTCGTCGACCAGCATCCGCCGGGTCTCCAGCAGGGCCGACACCCTGGCGTCGATGTCGGCGATCTGGCCGAGGAGGCGATCCCGGGCCCGGTCGCACGGGGTGAGGTTGCCGTCCTCGGCGAAGCAGGGGAGCAGCTGCGCGACGTCCTCGAGGTTCAGTCCGATCCCGAGCAGGAGTCTGATGCGGCGGACCCGCTCGACCGCCTGCCCGGGGAAGTCGCGGTAGCCGTTCGCCAGGCGCTGGGAGGGAAGGAGCCCGTTCGCGTCGTAGTACCGCAGCACCCGAGTGCTGGCCCCGGTCCGTTCAGCGAGCTCGCTGACCCGCACAACCGTCCTCCTCGCGCAAGGCCGCGGAGTTACGCGTCCGGCGCCTCCGTCAAGCGGTTCTTCGAAGGTCGAGTGCGGCAACGGGACCTCCGCTATGCAAGGGATCGACCAAGATCTGTTTGCATGAGAGGTCCCGTTGACCG
>LJCW01000010.1 GCA_001298555.1 Actinobacteria bacterium OV450 | reverse complement strand
GCGCTGCGGGGCGGGGGCGGGCCCCCCCGCGGCCTGGGGCGGGCGGGGCCGGGGCCCTCCGCATCCCGGCCGGGCGAGGGCCCTCAGCATCCCGGGCCGGGTGTTCACCCGTTCAGGGACTGCATCAGCTCCGGGGCGTACCGGTCGCCCGAGACCACTCCGTGCGGGGCGACGGCGTCGATGGCGGCCAGCTCCGCATCCGTGATCGTGACCGCGGTGGCGGCGATGTTCTCCTCCAGGTACCGGCGGCGCTTGGTGCCCGGGATCGGCACGGCGCCCTGGCGCAGCGTCCAGGCAAGGGCCAGCTGCGAGGGGGTGACGCCCTTCTGCGCGGCGAGGCGGCGCACCTGCTCGACGACGGCCAGGTTGCGGCCGAAGTTCTCGCCCTGGAAGCGGGGGTCCGTACGCCGGAAGTCGTCCGCCGCGAAATCGTCCGGCGTGGTGATCGCACCCGACAGGAAGCCCCGGCCGAGCGGCGAGTACGCGACGAGCCCGATGCCGAGCTCGCGCAGGGTGTCGAGGACGCCGTCGTATTCGATGCCGCGCTCGAAGAGGCTGTACTCGGTCTGCACTGCGGCGAGGGGGTGCACGGCGTGGGCACGGGCGATCGTGGCGGGCGCGGCCTCGCACAGGCCGATGTGGCGGACCTTGCCGGCGGCGACGAGCCCGGCCAGGGCGCCGACGCTCTCCTCGATCGGGATGTTCGGGTCGACGCGGTGCAGGTAGTACAGATCGATGTGGTCGGTGCCCAGGTGACGCAGGGAGCGGTCGGCCGAGCGGCGGATGTACTCGGGGGTCGCGTTGTGCCCCCGGAACGCACCCTCGTCACTGAACTCGATGCCCGTCTTGGTGGCGACGACCGCGGCGTCGCGGCGCCCGGCGAGGGCCTTGCCGAGGAGCTGCTCGTTCAGGAAGGGGCCGTAGCCCTCGGCGGTGTCGAGCAGGGTGACCCCCAGTTCCAGGGCGCGGTCGATCGTGGCGAGGGACTCGGTCTCGTCGGTGGCTCCGTAGTGGGCGCTCATCCCCATCAGACCGAGGCCTTCGGCGCCGACCTCAAGGCCCTGGCCGCCCAGTGCGCGGATCTCCATGACGTACTCCTCCGTAAGTAACTAACTGGATAGTTTGACTATGCACCCGGCTCGCGCCGCATGTCAATAACCAGATAGTTACTTGCTAGGCTTCGCCCATGGCACGGGACTCCAGCGCGACCAAGGCACGCCTGCTCGACGCGGCGTTCTCCGAATTCGCCGCCTACGGCATCGCCGGTGCGCGCGTCGACCGCATCGCAGAGGCGGCGCAGGCGAACAAGCGGCTCATCTACGTCTACTACGGCAACAAGGAGCAGCTCTTCGACGCCGTGCTCCAGCGGGCGCTGGAGACCGGTGCGGAGTCGGTCCCCTTCGACGCCGAGGACCTGCCCGGTTACGCGGGCGCCGTCTTCGACCACCTCGTGGCACAGCCCTCGCTGATGCGGCTCGTGCTGTGGAAGCAGCTGGAACGGCCGGGCGCCACGGACGCGGAGTCGGCGTCGTACCACGGCAAGATCGCGGCGGTGGAGGGGGCGCAGAAGGCGGGGTACGTCGACGCCACGATGGACCCGGCCGACGTCCTGACGCTGGTGATCGGCCTGTCCCAGGCCTGGTTCGGCGCGGTGGGCGGCCCGGCGGCGGGCGAGTCGGGCACCGGCTGGGAGGCCGAACGGCTCGCCCGCCACCGCACGGCGGTCACCGAAGCCGTACGCCGCACCACGGCGCCGCGCCGGGATCCGGCCTGAAGGATGCCGCCCCTCCGGCGGCAGTCACGCAGGACCTTCGAGTCCACCTTCCAGTTCTTCATGCGAGGGAAGGTGTGCACGACACGGACACGGACCCCGCGGCGTGCGGCACCGCCCCCTCCCTCCCGAGCGCAGCCCCTGCGCTACTTGCCGTTCAGGTGGGTGGTCAGCCGTGACAGCAGAGGCAGCGCCGCCTCAAGCGTCTCTCGTTCGTCGCGACTGAGGACATCGTTGATCGCGGCACCGAGCCAGTCGGCACGCCTTCGGCGCTCCTCGGCCAGACGGCCGCTTCCCGCCGGGGTGAGGTGGAGCAACAGTTTGCGCCCGTCGCTGGGGTGCGCCTCGGCGTGCACAAGGCCCTGAGCCAGGAGTTCCTTGACCGCCTTGGCGGCCGACTGGTGGCTGACTCCCCGCCGTTGTGCGATATCGGCGGTCGTCAGTGGGCCGCTGCGGTCCAGGTAGCCCAGGACGGCGGCCTCGCCGGGCGGCATCGTGTCGGCGGTGCGCACAGTGCGTACGAGCTGTCCGACGGCCAGGCGAAGTTCTTCAGCCAGCCGATTCCCGTCCATGACGCCGGCCTCCTCACGTCGATCAACCAATCTGTACACCTCGACTCCATTGTTCACCCAGGTGCCACAAGAACTGCGCAGGCCCTGGCCGTAGTCAGGGGCGGGGGCGCCGGAGTCAGTCGCAGGCGCCATCCACCGCGTGATATCCGCAACCTCGTTGTACAGTTTGATTGTAGATATTCGATCGGCTCGGAAAGGACCCGCTGTGCAGCTCACCAAGCACGCCCACGCCTGCGTCACAGTCGAGAAGGACGGCACCCGCCTGGTCATCGACCCCGGCACCCTCACCCCGGACGCGGCAGAAGCCGTCGCCCGGGCTCAGGCCGTCCTGATCACCCACGAACACTTCGACCACTTCGACGAAGAGCTCGTCGCCGCCGCTCTCGAAGCCCGGCCCGGCCTGCAGGTCTACGGCACCACCACGGTCGCGGCCACCCTCGGCAGCCACGACGGCCGCGTCCACGCCGTCTCCGCGGGCGACACCTTCAGCGTCGGTCCCATCACCGCCACCGTCCACGGCCACCGCCACGCGCTGATCCACGCCGACATCCCGTGCCCCGACAACGTCGGCTACCTCCTCGACGACGGAGCCGTCTACCACCCCGGCGACGCCTACTTCGCGCCCGACGCTCCCGTACACACCCTCCTGCTGCCGACCAGCGGCCCGTGGACCAAGCTCGGGGAAGCCGCCGACTACGTCCGCACCGTCAAGCCCGAGCGCATCATCCAGATCCACGAACTCATGCTCAGCGACCTCGGCCAGCACTCCACCGCCCATCTCCTCGGCGAGAAGGGCCTGACCGGCATCCCGATCGACCGCCTCGCACCCGGCACCACCGTCCAGTTGTAGGAGGCCGTCTGCTGCGATCGGGACCTGCCCACCGTTGCGGCCGCAGCGGCGGCGAGCCGCACTCTCGGGCCTGCCCGAGACAGACCTTCCGCAACACCCTCCAGGGCTCCCCGTGGATTCCCTTACACACAACTCACGTGCGGCTGCGCTACGTTGCCCGCCGTGAACGGACCCGGGCCGATCCCCTGGCCACCCGCCCCGATACGGACCGACCGGCTCGTGCTGCGCGACGCGCAGGCGCGAGACCGCGCGGCGTTCATCGAGCTGTTCGCATCGCCGGAGGTGGGCGCCCACCTCGGTGGCCCGCGGCCGCGTGACGAGCTCGAACGTGCGGTGCCCGAGGTGCCCGGGCGGCGCCCGGGGGTCTTCGTGGTCGACCTCGGCGCAGCGATGATCGGCATGATCACGCTCGACCGGCGCGACGCAGGACGTCCGGGGCACGTCCGCCCGGAGGCCGGGGAGGCCGAACTCGGCTACATGCTCCTGCCGCAGGCCTGGGGACGCGGGTACGCCGCCGAGGCGTGCGCGGCCGTACTCGACTGGTACGCCGACGCGTCGCCCGGCGATCCGGTGCTGCTCTGCACCCGGACCGCGAACGCACGCGCACTGCGCCTCGCGGTGAAGCTGGGGTTCACCGAGGTGGAGCGGTTCGAGGAGTACGGAGCCGAACAGTGGCTCGGCGTGCGGCGCCGGACTACGCGGGCGGATGCGGGGGCGTCAGGATCATGGTGATGAAGTGGTCGAGGGCCGCTTCCGCGCCCGGACCGTCCGGGAGGACCTCGGGGGCGACATCGGGTGCGGTCCGGCGCAGTTCCAGCCGGCCCAGGTAAGCGGCGTACGCGGCCAGGGCGCGGTGGCGGGCCTCCTGCGGCCCGAAGCCCACTCCGCCGAAGATCTCCGCCAGGAAGGCGAGCCGGGTCCGGGTGACCCGGGCGACGACCTCGGCGACCGCCGGGTGGGCGGTGTGCGCGACCAGAGCCGGCTCCAGCCCGGCGATCTCCTCCGCGCCCAGCGCGACGGCGAACAGCATCCGTGCCCGCGTCCGCGCGTCGTGCTCTTCCCGGACTGCGGCGACGACCTCCGTGGTGGCATGCCGCTCCCACGCCTCCAGGGCCGCCACGAGCAAGGCCTCGCGGTTCTCGAAGTGCCAGTAGAAACTGCCGCGCGACACCGCGAGTTCGCGGGCGAGCACGTCCACCGCCACCGCCTGCAGCCCGCCCCGGGCCAGCGCCCGCAGCGCCGCCATCGTCCAGTCGTCCTTGGTCACTTTCCCCTTGGCCATGTTCCGTACAGTACTGTATGGAACATCCATACAGAGGTGTATGGAACTGGGGCGAGAGGGGACCGCATGAGTGCCATGACCAGGCGTTTCGGGACAACGACGGACGGCGCGGAGGTCCGTCCGGAGCCGGCGAGCCCTGCGGTGCGAGGCGCGGCGGTGGCGGCGGCCGGTGGCCTGTTCGCAGCGGGGGCCCTGCACGTGGTGTGGGGGTTCTCCCCGTGGCCGCTGGATTCGCGCGCGGAATTCGCGTCCGTGGTGGTCGGGGTGGACGAGTCGCAGCTGCCGTCCGCACCGCTGACCTTCGCCGTGGCGGGGCTGCTGGGCGCCGCCGCGGGGCTGGTGGCGACGGGCGCCCGGCCGGCGAGCCGGCTCGGGCGGTCGTGGCCGGTGCGCGCCGGGCTCTGGACGGTGTCCGGCGCACTCGCGGTGCGCGGCCTCGGCGGACTCGCGGCCTCCGGGCTCGGACTGGGCTCCAAGCCGGACGGGTTCCGGCACTGGGACCTGCGGCTGTACTCGCCGCTGTGCGTCACCCTCGGCGGGCTCACGGGGTACGTGGCCCTGCGCACCCGGCGGCACCAGCCCTGACCTGCGCCGGGCCACGGCACTCCGGTGGCCGGCGCGCGCCCCGGGCGGCAGCACCACCCCGGTCGACGCACGGCGCACGGCACACGACGGCCGACGGACGACGGCCAACACACCACGGCCGACGCGACGGCCGGAGCGCGGCGGGCCCGGCCGCGACCGGCGGCGCGCCGTCGGCGTCGCCACGGGCAGGGGCGAGGCAGCGTGCGCACCCGGGCCCCGTGGCGCCGGTCGGGCCCGGGCCGCGTGGCACCCGTCAGGACCCGGGCCCCGCGGCACCCGTCAGGATTCGGGCTCCGTGGCGCCCGGTCAGGACCCGGGCTCGCGGCACCCGTCAGGACCCGGGCTCGCGGCACCCGTCAGGATTCGGGCTCCGTGGCGCCCGGTCAGGGCCTGGGCCCGGTGGCCGGCGGGCGGGCCCGTGCGGCGGGTGCCGTGCCGCGGCGGGGCAGGCGCTGGTCGCCCGTACGGGGCGGGTCCGCGCCAGGATGGCCTCCGTGTCCACGCCCGTCGGCAGGGTCCCGTACGCACCTCCGTGTTCGCCGCCCAGCCGGGACGCGCAGAACGCCTCGGCGACCGCTCCCGGGGCATGGCGCAGCAGCAGTGACGCCTGGAAGGCCAGGGCCATCGTCTCGGTGAGCTGCCGGGCCCGGTACTCCGCCTCGGCGGGGTCGGCGAGGTGCTTGTGCAGCCCGGCCAGCGCCGCGTCCAGGTACCGGTCGGCGCCCGCCGCCCGCCCGACTTCCTCGAAGAACGCTTCGACGGTCTCCGGCTGGCGGCCCATGGCCCGCAGCGAGTCGAGGGCGGCGACGTTGCCGGAGCCCTCCCAGATCGACGACAGCGGGGCCTCCCGGTACAGGCGGGGCATGCCGGATTCCTCGATGTAGCCGTTGCCGCCCAGGCATTCGAGTGCTTCGGCGGCGTGCCCGGGGGCTCGCTTGCAGACCCAGTACTTGGTGACGGCCAGCCCGAGCCGGCGCAGCAGCGCCTCGTCCTGGCTGCCCCGGGCGACCCGGTCGGTGGCGCCCGCGAGGCGCAGGGCGACGGCCGTCGCCGCCTCGGACTCGAGGGCGAGGTCGGCGAGGACGTTGCGCATCAGCGGCTGGTCGATCAGCGCCTTGCCGAACGCCCGCCGGTGGGTGGCGTGGTGGACGGCGCGGATGACGCCGAGGCGCATGCCGGACGCCCCGCCGAGCACACAGTCCAGGCGGGTCATGTTGACCATCTCGATGATGGTCGCGACGCCGCGCCCCTCCTCGCCCACCAGCCAGCCGAACGCCTCGTCGTACTCGATCTCGGCGGAGGCGTTGGAGCGGTTGCCGAGTTTGTCCTTGAGCCGCTGGAGCAGCAGACGGTTGCGGCTGCCGTCCGGCAGGACCCTGGGCAGCAGGAAGCAGGACAGTCCCCCGGGGGCCTGCGCGAGGGTCAGGAAGACGTCCGACATGGGCGCGGAGGTGAACCACTTGTGGCCCGTCAGCCGGTAGCTGCCGTCCGGGACCGGGACGGCCGTCGTGGTGTTGGCGCGGACGTCGGAGCCGCCCTGCTTCTCGGTCATCGACATGCCCGCGATCAGGCCCTGCTTGGTGTCGGGCCGGCGCAGTCCGAAGTCGTACGTGCGGGAGGCGAGCAGCGGCTCCAGCCAGGAGGCGAGTTCCGGGGTCGCGCGCAGTGCGGGAACCGCGGCGTACGTCATCGAGACCGGGCAGGAGTGGCCCGCCTCGACCTGGCCCCAGACCAGGAACTTCGCGGCCCGCGCGACATGGGCTCCGGGCCGGTCCTCCGCCCAGGGCGCGGCGTGCAGGCCGTGGGAGACGGCGGTGCCCATCAGCTCGTGCCAGTACGGGTGGAACTCCACCTCGTCGATCCGGTGCCCGTAGCGGTCGTGGGTGCGCAGCGCCGGCGGGTTCTCGTTGACCACGCGGCCCCACTCCGCCGCCCGTTCGGATCCGGCGAGGACGCCGAGGCGGTGGAGGTCGGGTATCGCCCAGTCGGCGCCCTCGCGGGCGACCGCCTCCAGCAGGGCCGGGTCGGCGGCCGCGTCGTAGCCGTGGTGCGGGGGCACCTGGTTGGTGACCTCATGCGTCTGCGGCATCGTGTCCTCCAAGGGCACGCAGGGTGAAGGTGATCAGGCCGGGGATGACGTCCCCGGGGGTCGCGTCCCCGTCCGCCAGCGGCCCGACGAGCGCTTCGGCGATCGCACCGACGAGCGCGGCGGCCGTCAGCTCCGGTGCCTGCGGCGGGAGTTCTCCGGAGGCCACGCCCGCTGCGATCTGCTGGGCGTACACGTCGCGGAACGCCCGCCGGAAGAGGAGGCGTTCGGTGTCGACGGCCGGGTCGGCGGGCTCCGCGAGCAGGGCGAAGGCGCGCCGCGGTGCCTGCAGTGCCCGGTGGGCGAAGGTCTCGACGGCGGCGGCCACCCGCCGGGCGGCGCCGCCCGGGCGCTCCGTCGCAGCGGTCACCGCCTCCAGCTCGCGCGCCACGAGGGTCCGGAAGAGGGCGGCGGCCAGCTCGGACTTCCCGGAGAACGACTGGTAGACGCTGCCGGTGGAGATGCCGGCCTCCGCCGCGATCGCGGCGACCGAGCAGCCGCCGTACCCCTCGCGGGAGAGCAGGCGGACGGCGGCTTCCAGCACCCGCTCGCGTCGGGCGTCGAGACGGGCCTGTACGGCAGGGGGACGGCGGTAGGGCATGGAAGGATTGAAGCACCGATTCACTGCTTCACACCAGCAGCAAAGGGTGCCGGACACGCACCGCACCGACGGGAGCGGCACGGGGGCGGGGCGTGAGCGGCCCGGGGGCGGGGCGTGAACGGCCCGGGGGCGGGCTACGGAGGCGGTCTACGGGGCGAGGGTCGCCGGGGTCGGGCCGTCGGGGCGGACGGTGATGCTGTACGCGGCCCCGGAGGGGACGGAGTGGAAGACCGGGGCGTGCGCGGGCAGCAGGTGTTCGAGGAGGACGGTCGACTCGCGGAGCGCGAACCGCAGGCCCAGGCAGGCACGGGGGCCGATACCGAAGGGCAGGTAGGCGCCGGGGTGGGTCGGGCGGCCGTCCGGGGCGGTGAAGCGGCCGGGGTCGAACCGCTCGGGGTCCGGCCACAGTCCGGCGTCACGGTGCGTGAGGTACGGGCAGACCACCACGTCGGAACCGGCCTCGACGGCGTGGCCGGCCAGGACGTCGTCCTCGACGGCGTACCGGGGCAGGATCCAGGCGGAGGGGTAGAGCCGGAGCGTCTCGTGGACCAGGGCCTGTACGGCCCGCCGGCGCTCCGCCGAGGCCGGCGCGCCGGCGGCCAGGGCGTCGTCGCGGGCCCCGGGGTGGCGGTCGAGCAGCAGGAACAGCCAGGTCAGGGTGGTGGCCGTGGTCTCGTGCCCGGCAACGAGCAGGGTGACCAGCTCGTCGCGGATCAGGCGGTCGGTGTACTCGGGGCGCTCGGCGGCCGCGTCCAGGAGGAGGTGCAGGAGCCCGGGGCCGTCGGGACCGGCGGCGCCTCCACGGGCGGCCTCGATCGCGAGGTGGACGACGGCGTCGATCCTGGCGAGGTCGTCGGCGACGGCCTCCCGGGCGTCGACGGCGTCGGCAGGAAGGGTCGGCAGGGCGGCCACCACGGCGGCGACGGCGTTCAGTTCGCGCTCGGTACCCTCGTCGAGGGGGTGTCCGGTGAGGGAGCGCCAGATGGTGTCGAGAGCAAAGCGGCGCATCTCCAGACCGACGTCGAACGTCCGGCCGGTCCGGGCGTACGCGGCCCAGCGCCCGGCGGCGACCCGGGCGGCCCCGGTGATCCGCTGCTCGTAACGGCGCATCCCGGTGCCGGTGAACTGGGACTGCAGCAGGCGCCGCTGGCTCTTCCACGCCGCACCGGTGGCGGCGAGCACGCCGTCGCCGATCAGCAGGCGGGCGCGGTGGGAGCGTTTGACGTACCGGTCCGGGTGCAGGGCCAGGACGTGCTGGACCGCCCGGGGGTCCGTGACCAGGACCGTGGGGCCCGGCCCGAGGCGGAACGCGCCCACGCCGCCGAGCCGTTCGCGCACCAGGGCCAGCAGATCGACCAGACCGGCCCCGTCGGAGCGCCACCGCTCCACGAGGGCCGGGTCCAGTTCGGGGACGGGACGGCCCGAGCGGGCGGCCTGCGGACGGGGGGCGGAGCCGGCTTCGGTGGCCACGGGTCCTCTCCTGTTCGACCGTTGCTCCGGGGCCCGGTGCCGGTCCCCGACGGAGCCCCGGCGTCGGTCGGCTGCGTTGGCATCACGGACTGTACGGGAGTGGCGGCGCCCTGTGACAGACCGCCCGGCGCCCGCCCCCGGGGGCCGGCCGGAGCACGCCGCGGGCCCCGGCGGGCTGCGGGCCGCCGGGGCGCGGTGCGGGGCTCACCGCACGACCCGCGGGAGGCGCAGGCTCAGCAGGACCGTCAGGGCGACCATGCCCAGCTGGACCAGCAGCGTGACCGCGAGGGCGTCGCGCATGCCCGTGGCCGGGGCCAGGGCGAGGAAGAGGCTGCCCAGGGTGGCGACGCCGAGGGCGAGCGCGGACTGCTGGGTGGTGACCATGACGCCGCCGCCCACGCCGGCCCGGTCCGCCGGTACGTCCGAGAGCATCATCCGCATCAGCACGGGCAGTTGGAGGCCCTGGCCGAGGCCGGCGACGGCCACGCCCGGGGCGAGCGCCGCGAGCCCGAGGTCCGCCCAGCCGCGCAGGACGGCGAGGAGGATCAGGGCGATGCCGACGGCCTGGATGACGCCGCCCGCGGTGACGACCCGGCTGCCGAACCGGCCGACCAGCCGCGGCCCGGCGAGCGAGGCCGCGAAGAAGGCGAGCGCCATCGGCACCAGGGCGAGGCCCGCCGCCACCGGCCCCATGCGCAGGCCCTGTTGCAGCACCACCGCGATGACGAACATGAACCCGCTGAAGCCGATCGAGAACGGCACCACCATGACGAGGCCCTGGCGCAGCGACTGGAGGCGCAGCAGGCTCGGCGGTACCAGCGGCGTGCGTCCGAGCCGGTCGGCGCGGCGCTCGGTCAGGTAGAAGGCGGCGGCGGCGAACGGGAACAGCGCGAGCGACAGCCACGTCCACAGCGGCCAGCCGGCGGCGCGGCCCTCGGTGAGCGGCAGCAGCAGGGTCACCAGGGACAGGACGAGCAGCAGCGTGCCCGGGACGTCGACCGAGGCCGGCCGGTCCGACCGGGTCTCGGGGACGGACCGGACCGCGAGGACCAGTCCGAGGAGCACCACCGGCACGTTGACCAGGAACACGGAGCGCCAGCCGAGACCGGCGACGTCGGCGGCGACCAGGACGCCGCCCAGGATCTGCCCGGCGACCATGGACAGCCCGGCGGTGGCCCCGTACAGGCTCATCGCCCGGGCCCGGCGCGGTCCCTGCGTGGTCGCCTGGATGGTGGCGAGCACCTGCGGCAGCATCAGGGCGGCCGCGGCGCCCTGCGCCACCCGCGCCCCGACCAGGGTCCAGGCGGTGGGGGCCACTCCGCACAGCAGCGAGGTGAGGCCGAAGGCCGCCATGCCGGTCAGGAAGAGCCGGCGCCGGCCGGCCATGTCGCCGAGGCGGCCGCCGAGCACGAGGAGGACGGCGTACGTGACGCCGTAGCCGCCGACGATCAGTTCCAGCGTGGCGGGGCCGGCGGCGAGGTCGCTGTCGATGGCGGGCAGCGCCACGTTGACGATGAAGAAGTCGATCAGGGGCAGGGCCGCGCCGAGCAGGACGGTGAACAGTCCGAGCGGGCCCATCGCCGCCGGCGGCCGGGGGCCGGGTGCGACCGCGGCCGGCGCCGGCTCCGGGCCCGTGGGGGTCGACGGGGAGGGGTGGGTGGTGCGTACCTTTGTTTCGCTCACACCGGAACGATCGCCCCACTCCCAGCCTGGTACCAGAGTGTTCTTATCCTGGTACAAGGACTACCTGGCAACGGGATGGGCAGTGCGGCACCCTGGTTCCATGACGACTGTGGCCCCGGAGAGCGACGTACGCCGGCACGAGCTGGCCGACTTCCTGCGCAGCCGCCGCGAGCGGATCACCCCCGAGCAGGTGGGGCTGCCGCGCGGGCGCCGGCGGCGCACCCCGGGATTGCGCCGCGAGGAGGTCGCCCAGCTCTCCGCCGTCGGCGTCACCTGGTACACCTGGCTGGAGCAGGCCCGCGAGATCCAGGTCTCCCCACCTGGACGCGCTGGCGCGCGCCCTGCTGCTGGACGCCACCGAGCGCAGGCACCTCTTCTCCCTGGCCGGCACCCTCGACCCGACCCCGCACGCGACCTGCCCGAGCGTGACCCCGGCCCTGCGGGCGATGCTCGACCAGCTCGGGCCGATCCCGGCCTGCATCCAGAACAGCCGGTACGACATCCTGGCCTACAACGCGACGTACGGGCGGCTGCTGTGCGACCTGGACGCGCTGGCTCCCGAGGACC
Organism: Actinobacteria bacterium OV450; assembly: GCA_001298555.1. Classification (GTDB taxonomy): domain Bacteria; phylum Actinomycetota; class Actinomycetes; order Streptomycetales; family Streptomycetaceae; genus Streptomyces. The sequence goes on along the minus strand of LJCW01000010.1, from coordinate 14,455 downwards.
GCAACTGCCTGTGGCTGGCATTCACCGACGCGGACTGGCGGGCGTCGATGGTCGACGTCGCCGAGGTCAACCGCACGATCGTGGCCAAGTTCCGGGCCGCGATGGCGGAGCACCTCGCCGAGCCGGCCTGGAAGGCGCTGCTGGCGCGGCTGGAGGCCCGGTCGCCGGAGTTCCGGGAGCTGTGGGCACGGCACGAGGTCCTCGGCGTGGGCGCCAAGACGAAGTACGTCCGCAACGCGCACGTGGGTCTGCTGCACCTGGAGCACACCAACCTGTGGCTCGGGCCGGCGGCCGGCCCGCGCCTGGTGACGATGGTGCCGGTCGACGAGGAGAGCCGGGCCCGGCTGGAGCAGCTGGCCCGGCTGGAGCGGCTGGCCCGGCCGGCGCGCCTCGACCACCGGGAGCGGCCGGAGCCGCCGGAGCCGGAGCCCCTGCGATCGCCGCAGGCGCCGGAACTCCGCACGCCGGCGGCGGTCTGACGCGCCCCCGCCCTGACACCGCCCCGCCCGCCGCGCCCGCCCTGCCCGTCGTGCCGCTTACGGCTGCGCGTCCAGACCCTCCGGCAGCCGGCCCGTGTGGATCACGCCGAGGGTCTGGGTGGCCCGGGTCAGGGCGACGTACAGATCGCTCGGCTCGTGGTCCGCGGGCTCCACGACGAGCACCGAGTCGAACTCCAGCCCCTTGGCCTGCCGCGGGTCCAGCAGGACGACCGAACGGGTGAGGTCCGGCTCCTCCCCCGCCCGTACGCCGGGCAGCACGTCGGCCAGCGCCTCGTGCAGCGGGCGCGGCGCGATCACCGCCAGCCGGCCGTCCCGCCCCTCGTCGGCCGGGGTGGCGTCGCGCACCGCGTCCGCGACGGTACGGGCGAGGTCGTCCGTGGCCCGCACCCAGGGCCGGCGCCCCGTGGACCGCACCGAGCTCGGCGGCTCGAATCCGGGGTGGCGGGCCCGGAGCACGGCGGCCGCGATGTCCATGATCTCGGCGGGCGTGCGGTAGTTGACGCCGAGGCGCACCAGTTCGAAGCGGTCCCCGACGTACGGGTCCAGGATCCGGTTCCACGATCCGCACCCGGCCTCGTCGCCGGTCTGGGCCGGGTCGCCCACCAGCGTCATGGAGCGGGTGGGGCAGCGCCGCATCAGCAACCGCCAGGCCATCTCCGACAGTTCCTGCGCCTCGTCCACGATGACGTGTCCGAAGGCCCAGGTGCGGTCGGCGGCGGCCCGCTCGGCCGTGCTGCGGTGGTCGGCCTCCTCGTACCGCTCCGCCATCCGCTCCGCGTCGATGACGTCGTGCGCGGCGAGGAACTCGTTCTCCATGTCCTCGAACTCGTAGGACTCGGATCCCTGGGACAGGTCCAGGACGCCCTGCGCGTACGCGATGCGCTCCTGCCGCCGCCGCTCCTCGGCGGCGCGCTGCGCAGTGTCGTCGAAGCCGAGCAGCTCGGCGGCCTCGTCGAGCAGCGGGATGTCGGCCGGGGTCCAGTCCTGCGTCGCGCGGCGGATCAAGTCAGCTTCGTGGGACGGCAGATGCGTGGGATCGGCGAGGAAGTCGGCGACGAGCCGGCGGGGTGTGAGCGGCGGCCACAGGCTGTCGATCGCGGAGTGCACCTCGGCGCTGGTCGCGATCTCCTTGCCGAGCTGCGCGACGTCGTCGGCGCCCAGCAGGTTGGGGCCGCCGAACGGATCGGCGCCGAGCCGGTCGGCGAGCTGCTGCGTGAGGGCGTCGATGACCCGGAACGCGAAGTAGGGGCGGGCCAGGTTGTGCGGCAGTCCGGTGGCGCGGGCCCGGTCCCGGGCCTCGTACGCCATGGTGCGGTCCAGGAGCAGGGTGCCGTAGTCGTCGTGGTCGATCTCCAGGGCCGGTTCGGGGACCACGGCACTGTCCTCGCCGCTGCCGGCGGGTACGGTCTCGGGCAGCGCCTGGCGGTCACGCACGACGCGCGCGAGGACCTCGGCCATCCGGGCGCGGCCCTTCACGGCGGCGGCGCCGGGCCGGTCGGTGCCGGTCGCCCGGACGCCGGGGAACAGCTCGCCGAGGGTGGACAGCAGTACGCCGGTCTCGCCGAGGGAGGGGAGCACCTCGCCGATGTAGCCGAGGAAGGCCGGGTTGGGTCCTACGATCAGCACGCCGCGCTTGGCGAGCAGCTCGCGGTGGGCGTACAGCAGGTAGGCGGCCCGGTGCAGGGCGACGGCCGTCTTGCCGGTTCCCGGCCCGCCCTCCACCACCAGCACGCCGCGGTGGGGCGAGCGGATGATGCGGTCCTGCTCGGCCTGGATGGTCTGCACGATGTCGTGCATGCGGCCGGTGCGGGCGGCGTCGAGCGCGGCGAGCAGCACGGCGTCCGCGTCTGCGCCCTCGTGGCCGGTGCGCTCGGTGTCGGTGAGGTCGAGGATCTCGTCGTGCAGGGCCGTGACCTCGCGCCCGCGGGTGGTGATGTGGCGGCGCCGGCGCAGCCCCATGGGGAAGTGGCCGGTCGCGAGGTAGAACGGGCGGGCCACCTCGGCCCGCCAGTCGAGGACCAGGGGGGTGCGGTCTGCGTCGTCCTGCCTGATTCCGATGCGGCCGATGTGGTGGTCCCGGCCGTCGGAGAACTCCAGGCGGCCGAAACACAGGCCGTTCTCGCCGGCGTTCAGCGCGGAAAGCAGGCCGGACTGCTCGGCGACGAGCACATCGCGCTCCAGTCGCGCCTGAAAGCCGCTCCCCGTTCCGGCCAGTGCGTCCTGCACGGCGTGTTCGGCCTGGTCGCGCAGGTCGTCGAGGCGCGCATAGAGCGCGTCGATGAATTGCTGTTCATTTCGGAATTCCACGGTTGACAATTCCACTCCCGACCCGATACGATGTCCTCGTAAAGCTTCTTCACGCCCCGCTTTCATCAGCGCGTGAAACGTCAAATATACCCAGTCGAATACCCCGGCCGTCAATTCGGTCCGGGGTATTTTTCGTGGCGCCGGGTCGTAACGGGTCGGGCGCGCGGGGCATGGTGTGAAGACAGGCCCTACCGGATGGGCGCGGCGCCCATCATCCGGAGCATCGACCGGCCTCCGGTGCGGAAGAACCTCCACAGCAGGGCCCCGGCGAGCAGCAGGAACACGATGTTGAGCCAGGTCGTGTAGTCCCAGCTCACCCCCTCCATCGGGATCTCCGCGTCCGCCGGGTCGGGAATGAGGCCCAGGGCCCCGAAGCCGAACTCCACGACGTAGCCGGCGATCACCATGGCCGGGTAGAAGGTGCCGAGCAGGAAGAGCGCCATCCGCCTCCCGTAGTACTTCCGGTAGATGTTGAGGATCGGCAGGATCAACAGGTCGGCGAAGATGAAGGCGACGACACCGCCGAAGCTGATGCCGCCCTTCCAGAGCACCACGGCCAGCGGGACGTTGCCGATGGAGCAGACGAACGAGGCGATCGCGACCAGCGGGCCGATGAGCGGACCCCACAGCTTCGCCGCGAGCGGGTGGCCCTCGAAGAAGAAGGACTGCCAGAAGGAGTCCGGCACCCAGGCGGCGATGGCCCCGGCGATGAGCAGGCCGATCACAAGGTCCCGCAGGATGGCCGCCCACTCCATGGTGAAGATGTGCGCGGTCGAGGTGAAGCCGTCCGGGGACAGCAGCCGCCGGGCGAAGGAGCCCTCCCCCCGTACCGACATGTCCATCGCCGCGTGCCCCTCCATCGATCCGGCGAGCCCCCGCTCCGCCTGCTCGCGCGCCCGGCGCAGCAGCCCCTCGCGCAGGAACAGCCGGAACAGCACCGCCAGAACGATGATCATGACCGGGCCGCCGACGAACTCCGCCAGGGTGAACTGCCAGCCCAGCAGCAGGGCCAGGATCACCCCCAGTTCGATGACCAGGTTGGTGGAGGCGATCTCGAAGGCCATCGCGGCGGTGAAGTCTGCGCCCTTGCGGAACAGCGACCGCGCCAGCGCGACGGCGGCGTACGAACACGAGGACGAGGCCGAGCCGAGCCCGGCGGCGACGGCGAGGGTGCGGGGGCGGTCGTCACCGAGCAGGGAGACGACGGTGGACTTCCGCACCACGGCCTGGACGACGGCGGACAGGGTGAACCCCAGGATCAACGCCCAGGTGATCTGCCAGGTCATCGCACCGGTGATCGACAGTGCGTGCAGGATCGCGTGCATGGCCCCCGCCCTCCTTCCGTGGCCGCGGGGCGCCACCCTAGGCCGACCCCTGCGGCGCCCGGACCGCCCGACGCGCGGGCCGGGCTCCCGTCACCCGGACGGCTCACCCGTCAGGCTTTCGGCGCCGTGCACTGCTTTGGTGGGTACAAGAGCTGTCCACCACATGGAGCACTCTCATGTATGAAATGCAGGTTGGTGAGGCGGCCTCAGGGCCCGGCCTCGTATGGCACGTCGTCGCCCGGGACCGCCGGGCCACCCTGTGCGGCCGCCCCCTCCAGCCGGGCGGCAGCGCCGAAACGGACCACCACTGCATGGCGTGTATGACGGCCTTTCAGAACGTCATGCGGGAAGGGTCCGCAGAGTCCTGACACGAGTGCCCGCCGCCGATCCGGGGCCTTCCGGGCACCAGCGGCGGGCGCCCACAGGGCCGACAAGGGCATCCCAAAGCACTCCTTATGGATGAGCGAGGATGCTACCGTTCCCCCTTATGAAGACGATCGGACTGCTCGGCGGAATGAGCTGGGAGTCGACTGCCGAGTACTACCGGCTGCTGAACGAACTCACCCGCGACCGGCTCGGGGGGCTGCATTCGGCCCGCTGCGTGCTGTACTCCGTGGACTTCGCGGAGATCGAGCAGCTCCAGGCCCGGGGCCGGTGGGCCGAGGCCGGTGAAATCCTCGCCGCGGCCGCCCAGCGCCTGGAAGCCGCCGGGGCGGACCTGGTGCTCATCTGCACGAACACCATGCACAAGGTCGCGGACCGGGTCCAGGCGGGCCTCTCTGTGCCGCTGCTGCACCTCGCCGACGCCACCGCCGACGCGGTGAAGACGGCCGGCCTGACCCGTATCGGGCTGCTGGGCACCGCATTCACGATGGAGCAGGAGTTCTACCGTGGCCGACTCTCGGCGGCCGGACTGGACGTGCGCGTCCCGGACGCCGACGGGCGCGCCCTCGTACACCGGGTCATCTACGAGGAGCTGTGCCGGGGCGTCGTCAGCGGGCCGTCGCGTGCCGCCTGCCGGCGGGTCATCGCCGATCTCGTGGCGGCCGGCGCCGAGGGGATCGTCCTGGGCTGCACCGAGATCGAGCTGCTGATCGGAGCCGCGGACAGTCCCGTACCCGTCTTCCCCACCGCACGGATCCACGCCGAGGCCGCGGTCGAGGCGGCGCTGTCCGCACACTGACGGCGCCTCCGGCATCCGGCCCCGGGCTCCCGGCACCCGGCACCCGGCACCCGGCACCCGGCAACCCCGGGAGGCCTCTTCCGCGTCACGCACCCTCGACGGGGCGTCCCGTGATGTCATACGGGGAAGCAGGCCGCGAGGGCGGCGGCACGGACCGGGCGGATCCATGGGCACACCTCGATCGGGCGAGGACGCGGGGGCGGACGCGGGCGGCCACGCGCAGGAGGGGCGCCACGCCGACTGGCTCGAACTCTTCTTCGACCTCGTCTTCGTGGCGCTCGCCGCCCAGCTCTCGCACGGCCTCCACGGCGACCCCGACCTGCGCGACTTCGCCGTCTTCACCGGCCTCTACTTCCCGCCCTGGTGGCTGTGGATCAACCTGCTGGTCTCCGCGAACCTCTTCCCCGACGACAGCCCCCGCCGCAGGCTGCTCATGCTGTCCGCCATGCTCTGCATCGCCGTCATGGCGTGCGCCGTGCCCGAGGCCGCCACGGACCGCGGCTCCGTCTACGCCCTGGGGTACGCGGGAACCCGGCTGGTGCTGCTCGGGCTGTGGTGGCCGGCCACGAAGTACCCCGTGCCCCGGCGCGTCCCGCCCTGGCGCCCCCTGAGCTACTGCCTGGCGTCGGGCCTGCTGTGGGCCGCCTCCGCGGCCGTGCCCGCGCCCTGGCAGTACGCGATGTGGGCGGTGCTCATCGCGGCCGAGATGGCGCTCCTGCTCACGGCGCGCGGCCGCGGGCTCCCCGGCCGGCTGGACACCGGGCACATCGTCGAGCGCGTGGGGCTGTTCGTCATCATCGTGCTCGGCGAATCCGTGATCGCCCTGGTGACCTCCGCCGACCACACCTGGACGCTGCGGGCCGGTGCCGTCGGCGTCCTCGGCTTCGTGCTGCTCTCCGCGCTGTGGTGGTCGTACTTCGACTTCGGCTCGACCTCGGCCGAGCTGATGCTCGCCAGGGCCGACGACCGTCAGGCCTACCTCCTCGCCCGGGACGTCGGCGGCTTCCTGCACTTCTTCGTGACCGCGGGCGTCCTGTGCATGGCCGCGGGCCTGGCCACCGCAGTGGAGGGGGCCGACCACGCCCATCTGCCGACCGGCGCGGCGTGGGTCCTCGCCGGCGGTCTGGCCCTCTACCACGCGGCGCACGCGGGCATCGCGCTGCGCTACGGGCGTTCGCCGGCCTCGGTCGCCGTGTGGGCCGTTCCCGGCGTCGGCATCCCGCTGCTCATCGTCCGGGCCGCCGGGCACCTCGCGCCCTGGCTGCTCGTCATGCTGCTGGCCGCCGAGGCGGTCGCGCACCTGCTCTACGCACGCATGATGCTCGGCCGCCGCCTCGGGGCGGCGGCCCCGCCCCGGCCCTGACCTCCGCGCCCGCCCCAAGGGGCCTTCACGGAGCAGCGGCCGGCTCCACCGGGAGGAGGTCCGGGCGCTTGGCCGTACGGAAGTCCCCCGAGGAGCGGCCGCGCAGGCGTCTGCCCAGCCACGGCCCGAGGAACGCGGCGGCCCAGCGCAGGTCGGCGGCGACGGTGGGCGCTGCCGCGGGATCGGGTGGCAGCGGGTGCGACCAGGAGTCGTCGCTGCCCGGCAGGCCGAGGGCGTGCGCGAGCGATGCGGCGATCCGCTCGTGGCCCAGCGCACTGGCGTGCAGCCGGTCCGCGCTCCACAGGCGGGGGTCGGTGACCACCGGGTGGTGCCCCGTCTCGACGAGGACCACCCCGTGGCGGCCCGCCGCCGCGCGGATCCGGTCGTTGAGGGCGCTCACCCGCGGGGAGAGGGGGCGGGCGAGCGGGGTGATCCGTGCGAGGTCCGGGAAGGTCAGCGTGGCCACGCGCGCACCCTGGTCGGTGAGCGCGGCGAACATCGCCTCCAGGTGACCGGCGACCTCGTCGGCGTCGAACCGGGGCCGCAGCACGTCGTTGACCCCGGCGACCACGGTGGCCAGGTCCGGGCGCAGGGCGAGCGCGCGGCCGAGCTGCTCGGCGCGGACCTGGCCGGCCAGCCTGCCGCGGACGGCCAGGTTGGCGTACCGCAGGCCGGGGCTGTGCAGCGCGAGCTGCTCGGCGAGCCGGTCGGCGAGCCCGCGCAGCCCCGTGGCGTCGTCGCCGTCACCGAGGCCCTCGGTCTGGCTGTCGCCCAGGGCGACGTACCGCAGGTACCGGTACGGGTGTTCAGTGTCCGGCACGGGCCGCCTCCCGCTCCCGCAGGACGGCGATCGTGCGCTCGCACCAGTCGCGGTTGCCCTGCTCGAAGGCCAGTCCGCGCAGGCAGGTCAGGTAGGGGCCGACGCACTCGCCGTGGCGCAGGAAGTCCTCCTCGGTGCGGTCGCCGCGCATGGTGCGCAGCAGGCCCTCGAAGAGCTCCACCTTGGCCCGGGCGAAGGCGGCGCGTTCGGTGAGCCGGTCGACGAGCGTCGCGGTGTCGACGTGGTCGGCGGCCTGGACCTTGACGAGGAGGTCGTCGCGGATGGAGGCGGGCTTGGCCGCGGAGGCGGTGAACCGCTCCAGCTCTGCGAGGCCCGCGTCGGTGACGGTGAACAGGCGCTTGTTGGGCCGGGCGTCCTGGACCACTTCGCGGCCCGTGATCAGCCCGTCGTTCTCCAGCCGGGTCAGTTCGGCGTAGAGCTGCTGCGGGAGCGCGTGCCAGAAGTTGGCCACGCCGAGGTCGAAGGCCTTGGCCAGTTGGTAGCCGCTCAGTTCCTCGTCCAGCAGCGCCGCCAGTACGGCGTGGCGCAAAGCCATCGGATCGCCTCCTCCTCGTCGCTGCCGCCCCTGTTCCCGGACGCCTTCCGCATGATACTCAAGAATCTGACTAATCACATTGATGAGTAGTCATAGCCGAGCCGTAGCCGTAGCCGAACATCAGGGAGAAGCCGTGACCGCAGCAGACCGCTTCCGCGCCGCCGTCGACAGCCGTGACCTCACCGCCCTCGAGGACCTCTTCACGGAGGACGTGCGCCTGTACAGCCCCGTGAAGTTCACGCCGTTCGAAGGCCGGCCGATGGTGCTCGGCCTCTTCGGGGTGCTGCTGCGCACCTTCGAGGACTTCCGCTACGTCGGGCAGTACGCGGGCAGCGCCGAGACCAGCGTCGACGGCGCGGTCGCCCCCTCGGAGATCCTCCTGTTCCGGGCGACGGTGAACGGCAAGGCGATCCACGGCATCGACCTGCTGCACTTCGCCGACGACGGCCGGATCAAGGAGTTCACGGTGATGGTCCGGCCGCAGTCGGCGGTGCACGCCCTGGGCGAGGCGGTCCTCGCGGGACTGGTCGCCGACGGCCTGGCCCCGGCTCCGGCCGGGGGCGCCGTGGCTGGTTAGTCTGGCGGCCTGGCGGCCGGGGCGGAGCGGACTGCGGAATCCGGCCACGAAGCGCGACCGCGGGCACCGCGGGCGACGGAAGGGGGAGCCGCGGATGACCGTGACCACCCGCGTGGCACTGGCCACGTCGGACCTGGGGCTGGCCTGGGACGCCGACCTGCCGCTGATGCTGGAGGCGCTGCGCGCCCGCGGTCTCGATGCCGTGGCGGCGCCCTGGGACGCCCCGGACTTCGACTGGTCGGCGTGCGCCGCCGTGGTCGTCCGCTCCACCTGGGGCTACCCGGAGCGGTGGGCGCAGTACCTGGCGTGGGCCGACGCGGTACAGGACGTGACGCGGCTCGACAATCCCGCCGGGCTGCTGCGCTGGAACGCCGACAAGCGCTACCTCGGGGAGCTCGCGGCGCGGGGCGTCCCCGTCGTGCCGACCCGGTTCATCGCCCCCGGCGAGGCCGTCGACCTGCCGGGGCACGGCCAGTTCGTCGTCAAGCCGGCCGTCTCGGCCGGAGCGCAGGACACCGCGCGGTACGCCGAGCACCATCACGACCTGGCGGCCGCGCACGTCGCGGCCCTGCACGCGGGCGGCTCGACCGCGATGGTGCAGCCGTACCTGTCCCGGATCGACGAGGGCGAACGGGCACTCGTCCTCCTCGGCGGCGTGTTCAGCCATGCGATCCGCAAGGGGCCGGTGCTGACCGACGTCGGGGTGGTCGACAACGACCGCGTACCGCATCCGGACCTGGTGCCGCACCGGCCGTCCGAGGCCGAACTGGCCCTGGCCGGGGCCGCGCTGGCGGCGGTCCCCGGGGCGGCGGCCCCGCTGTACGCGCGGGTCGACATCGCCTCGGCGGACGACGGATCGCCGGTCGTGATGGAATTGGAGCTCGTGGAACCCAACCTCTTCATGGGCCACGGTGAGCACGGGCTGCGGCGCTTCACCGACCTCGTCCACGAGCGCGCCACGGCCGGCTGAGCTCAGGGGGAGCCGCGCCGGCTGATGCGGGCGGCCACCGGCAGGTGGTCGCTGCCCGTCGCGGGCAGCGTCCGGAGCCGGGTGACGGTCGCCGAGCGGGTCAGGACCTGGTCGATCCGGGCCAGCGGCAGCGACGCGGGCCAGCTGAACGCGAAGTCCCGGCTCGGCCGCTCCAGTCGGGAGACGATCGGGGCCAGCCCCCGGTCGTCGACGGTGCCGTTGAGGTCGCCGAGCAGGATCAGGGGTCCGGCCGGCTCCGCGGCGATCGCGGCGCCGAGCAGGCGGGCGCTCTCGTCCCGCCGTACGGAGTCGAACCCGTGCGCCGGGCCGAGCCGTACGGAGGGCAGGTGCGCCACGTACACGGCGACGTCGCCGCGCGGCGTACGGGCGGTGGCCCTCAGCCCGCGGTTCCAGCCCTCCCCCACACCCGCCGACCTGATGTCCACCGGCGTCACCTGGGCGAGGGGGTGCTTCGACCAGAGCCCGACCGTGCCCTGCACCGCGTGGTACGGGTACTGCGGCGCCAGCACCGCGGCGTAGGCCGGCGCGGCGGCGGGCGTCAGCTCCTCCAGCGCGAGGAGGTCGGCCCGGGTCCCGGCCAGGGCGCGCGCGGTGCCCACCGGATCCGGGTTCTCGTCACCGACGTTGTGCTGGACGGCGAGGAGATCGGGGGTCCGGTCGTCGCCGGGGAGCAGGAAGCCGCCGAACAGGCCCAGCCAGGCGGCGGCGGGCAGCAGTACCGCGGATGCGGCCACGGCCGAGCGGCGCAGCAGCGCCAGGGCCGCGAGGGCCGGGACGGCCAGGCCGCACCAGGGCAGGAACGCCTCCAGCAGGCTGCCGGGGCGGCCCGCCACCTCGGGTACCGCGCCGTGGAAGGCCAGCAGGCAGCCGACGAGGACCGCGATCCCGGCGAGCCCGCGCCCCCGCCCTCGGTCCCGCCCGCGCCACGGCCGGCGCCACCCCCGCTCGCCCACGCGCCCCGCTCCCCCGCTCCGCATCCCGCATCATGACCGGCCGCACGACGCCGGCACGACACCGGCACGACACCGGCACGACACCCGCACGACACCGCCCGTACGACGGACGCGCCGGGCGCCGGTCCGGTTCCCCCTCAGGCCGCGGGCCCGGCGGGCGCACGGCCGGGAACGGCGCCGACCCGGGCGAGGACGAGGACCGTGTCGTCGGTCGCCGTGTCGCGCAGCAGGTTGGCGAGGATCCGGTCGGCCGCCTCCTCCAGTGAGCCCAGCGGCGCGCGCAGCTGCTCGCGCAGCGCGTCCATGCCGGTCTCGATGTCCTGGCCGCGGACTTCGACGAGCCCGTCGGTGTACAGGGCCACGACGGCGCCCTCGGGCAGTTCCACCTCGACCGACCGGTACGGGACGCCGCCCACGCCGAGCGGGACGCCCGGCACGTCGCCCACGGTGTGCACGCTCCCGTCCCGGTGCCGGACCAGGGGCGGGGGGTGGCCGGCGTTGGCGATGCGGGCGCGGCCGGTGTGGGGGTCGTAGAGCAGGTACAGGCAGGTCGCCCACTCGATGCCCGCCTCCTGTGCGCAGAGGTCGAGTTCTTCGAGGAGGGCGACGGGCTCGGGGTTGTGCCGGGCGAGCGTCTTGGCGGTGATCCGCAGCCGGCCCATGGCCGCGGCGGCGGGGACGCCGTGCCCCATCACGTCGCCCACGACGAGGGCCACCCGGTCCCCGGGCAGGGCGATGGCGTCGTACCAGTCGCCGCCGACCTCGGTGCCGCGGCTTCCGGGCAGGTAGCGGTGGCTGATGTCCACGTACGGGCCGGCCGCGGGGGCGCTCGGCAGCAGGGCCCGCTGGAGGGTGAGCGCGATGTCCCGGACCCTTCCGTACAGCCGGGCGTTGTCCAGGCACAGGGCGGCCCGGGAGGCCAGTTCGCCGGCGAGGCCGAGGTCCTCCTCGGCGAAGGCCGGCCGGGCGGCGGAGCGGCCGAACATGGCGAGGCCCTGCACGGTGCCCCGGGCGATGAGCGGGGCGATGACGATGCAGGCCAGCCCGCTGTCCAGGAGCAGCCTGGCCCGCTGCTGGTGGACGACGGTCCGGGTCGCGAACTCCTCGTCGACCGTGAAGCAGAGCGGACGTCCCGAGCCCAGCATCTGGTGGATGCTGGAGCCCGGCGGGTACGTGACCTCCTCCAGACCGCTCACGAGTTCGACGGCGGGTTCGGGGAGGATGGTGCCGGAGGCGATCCGGCGGGTCATCAGGGGCAGGCCGGGGTCGAAGTCCTCGGTCTCGTCCATCCACTCCACCAGTTCGACGACGCAGGCGTCGCAGAACTCCTCGATCACCGCGGCGACCAGCTCGCGGGCGGTGGTGCTCAGATCCAGGGTGGTGCCGATGCCCGCCGCGGCCCGGTCGAGCAGGGCGAGGCGCTGCCGGGCGGCCGTCGCCTCCAGGATGGCCTGCTCCCGGTCGGTGACGTCGAGCAGCAGTCCGCCCAGGCCGCGCCGGGTGTCGCCGGCACCGCTGAGCGGGAAGAAGCTGACCGAGCGCACCTGGTCGCGGTCGGGGCGGCCGGGCGTGCGCAGACCCACGAGGGCGCCGATCACGGTCCTCCCCTCCTGGGCCACGGTGCGCAGCATGCGCTGGTACTCCCCGCCGTCCGAGGTGAGCATGATGTCCGCCATCGGGCGGCCCAGGTGCGCGTCGAGCGGGACCCCGTCCATGTCGGCCAGGGCCTGGTTGAGGTGGACGTAGCGCAGGTCCTCGTCCAGCATGACCAGGCCGATCGGGCAGGTCTCGAAGAGGGCGTCGAGGAAGGACAGGTTGGTCTTCACCCGGTCCAGCTCGTCGCCCCGGCTCGCCAGGCCCAGGACGACGGAGGCACCGGTGGCCCCCGTCAGCGGGAAGACCCGGAAGCCGCAGTCGAACACGCTGCCGTCCCGGTGGAGGGCGGGCAGCCGTACGCGCCAGTAGCCGAGGGTGCGGGCGCGTTCCGCGAGGTGTGCTGCGGCGCCGGGGCCGTCGTCACCGGGGGCCGGCTCGGGGAAGAGGAGTGAGGCGGGCCGTGCCAGCACCGACCCGGCCTCGTGGCCGAAGAGGTTCTGTGCGCCGGGGCCCCAGTAACAGATGCGGTCCTCGTCGTCGAAGCCGAAGACGGCCACCACCACGTGCTCCAGCAAGGACCCCGGTTCGGACCGGATCGGGCCGGGATCCTGCGCGTCCCCCCGCCGGTCCGATGGCATCGGCAGGCCCCCTTCTGCGCGCGGCTCGCGCGTGGCTGACCGGCGCCCGCACGGCGGACACGGGCTGCCCCCTCAATTCTGCCCGGCATCGGGAGGGACGACATCACGGCGGCGCACGGGAGCGGCGCGGTGACCGTCGGTCACATCGCGCAGGGGGAGTGCGCGGGTCCCCGCCGCTCCCCCGGGTTGACCCGGCGGCGGCAGCGGGGCAGGTCGGGGGCGGTTTCCCGGTGCGGCGGCCGATGGGCAACAGGAAACCCGTCGACCCCCCGGTCGGACGGGGCAAGTCTGAGGACGTCAACACACCGGCCCCATCGAGGCAACCCAACAGGGGGACATGATGCGCAAGATGCTCCGCGGCGCCGCCGCACTCGCCACCGCCGCCGCAGCCGTCGTGGCACTGGGCGGCGCGGCCGACGCCAGGCCCGCCGACGACTGGGCCGGCTGTCCGTACGGGTCGGTCTGCATCTATCCGCAGGACCAGAACCCGGCCGTCAAGCCGAGCCACATCTTCACCAGCTACGGAGCCCACAACCTGAGCAACCAGTACGGCAACCACTGGGTCCTCAACAACCAGTACGGCGGGGCCACCGCGAGCCTGTGCACCGGCTCGGGCGGTGCGGGCTGCGGGGCGCCCATCGCCCAGCAGCGGGGCGTCTACGCCAACCTGACGCCGATCAACTCCATCACCCTCAACCGGCCGTAGCCGGACGCGCGTTCGCAGCCTTCCGGATCCGCCGCTCCCCCGGCGCCCCGGAGGGCTGCGGCGCGTGCGCGTTCGCGCCACGCCGGGACCGACGCGCGCCCGGCCGTCCCGCCCCCGCGGTAGCCTGGGACCTTCCATCTCACAACCTGGGCGCGCTGTGCCATGGGGGATGCCGTGGGGGACCCGGACCGCGGACGCAATGCCGACCACCAGCAGGATGCACCCGAGGCCGACCGGGCCGACGGTGCCACCGAGACCACCGAAGGCGCCGCCGCGTCCTTCCCCGTCCAGTTGCGCCGGCTGCGGGTGCAGCGCGGTCTCTCGCTGGCCGATCTGGCCCGGCGGACGCACTACAGCAAGGGCTACCTGAGCAAGATCGAGACCGGCGCCAAGCGCGTCACCCACGACGTCGCCCTGCGCTGCGACCGGGTGCTGGAGGCCGGAGGGAGCCTCTTGCAGCTGGTCCCGGATCCGGAAGTCCCCCGGGCCCGGGCGGAGTCCGGACCGCAGCCCGGGGCGCAGTCGGCGGGCGAGTGCCCATACCGCGGACTCGCCGCGTTCACCTCGCGCGACGCGAGCTGGTTCTTCGGCCGCGACCGGGTGACCGCAGCCCTCGCCGAACGGGTCTTCGAACGGATCGGCAGCGGCCCGCTGGTGCTCGTCGGCCGGTCGGGCGCCGGAAAGTCGTCCCTGCTCAGCGCTGGTCTCGTACCGGCTCTGCGGCGTACGGGAGGCTTCCCGATGGCGGGCGCCGACGGATGGCCGATCGTACGGTTCACGCCGACCGCCCATCCCCTCCAGGAGCTGCTGGACTGCACCGCGAAGGTGCTCGGCGGCGATCTCGGCATCACCGTACGGGAGTTGCGCGAGCGGCCGCGGCGGCTGCTCGAAGCCGTCCACGGCCTCGCGGACGACGCGGGGGGGGGGGGCGGGGAGGGTG
>LJCW01000009.1 GCA_001298555.1 Actinobacteria bacterium OV450 | reverse complement strand
GCTAAGCCTTTCAGCGCCGATGGTACTGCAGGGGGGACCCTGTGGGAGAGTAGGACGCCGCCGAACAATCATTGTGGGAAAGCCCCGCACCAGCCCTTACCGGCTCGGTGCGGGGCTTTTCTGCGTTCAGGGGCGTTGCCCGTAACGGGCCAGGTAGTGCCAGACCCGCTTGAGTGCCTGCTCGTCGTACCGGCCGGAGCGGGCCGCATCGCCGATGATGCGCGGGGTCAGTACGCCTGAGACGGCGATCGCCGCCCCGAGGTCGACGTACGCCTGGCCCCGGTAGTGGGGGTAGCGGCGGAGTTCGTCGACGGTGAGGTGGAAGCCGGCGTGCCACTCGATGGCACAGGGGAGCTTCTCGGCGGCCGCCTCGACATCGGTGTCGCGATAACTTGGGTCGAGTACGAGCGCGGCGACGTCCCGGTCGAGCCGGACCGGCGCGTGGACCTGGGCCTCGATGTAGTCGTCCAGGACGTCCTGGTCGTCGGCCTCTGCGAGGGCGATCAAGGACATGCGGTCCGCGACGCCGAAGCACTCCGGTTCGAGATAGCTGTCCGGGTAGCAGAACGTGGTGCGGGGCAGGGCGTCCGCGGTGAGACGGAAGTGCGCGGAGCCGAAGCGGGGCGCGGCGCCGACCGGGCGCCCGCGGAAGTTCAGGGCCCCGTAGACAGGGCGGGCATCCGCCGGCGCTTCGTCGTAGGCGCCGCCGAAGATACGGCTCTCCCAGAGCCAGCGTGCTCCGCCCGCATGGGCGGTGAGGCCGCCGTTGCTCGTTCCCGTGACGAACTGCGAGCGGTACACGCCGTCCTCGGCCAGGGCGGTGAGGACCTGCCGGTCGCCGAACAGGCGGTCCGGATGGAAGTTGAGCGTCACCGGGAGGGCCGGGTCCAGCGGGGGACCCGAGGAGAGAGCGGTGACGTGGCGCAGAGCCCGGGTGTGGGGATTCATGGGTGCAGTCTGCACCAGCCTGTGATTGGATCGCGGCTCATGAGTGATCATGTGATGCGCCCGGTGCGGGCGGACGAATGGCAGAAGGTCAAGGAGCTGCGGATCGAGGCTCTGAAGGATCCGGCGGCGCCGGTGGCCTTCCTGGAGACCCTGGCCGAAGCGGACGCCAGGCCGGACGAGTTCTGGCAGGACCGGGCGTTGAGGGGCTCGCAGGGGCGGCACGTGCGGCAGTTCGTGGCCGAGGCCGCGGACGGAGAGTGGGTCGGTTCGGTGACCGTCCTGGTCGAGGAGGGCGGGACGACGGACTTCTTCGAGCAGGCCGTCGAGCAGACCCAGGGGCATCTGGTGGGTGTCTTCGTACGGGCCGAGGAGCGGGGCACCGGGGTGACCGAAGCCCTGTTCACGGCCGCGCTGGACTGGGCCTGGTCGCTGGAGGGGCCGGCGCTGGAGCGCGTCCGGCTCTTCGTGCACGAGGACAACGGGCGGGCCGAGGCCTTCTACCGGCGGTTCGGGTTCCGGGCGACCGGGCAGGTGCTGCCGGTGCCGGGGGATCCGGATGCCACGGAGCTGGAGTACGTGCTTCCGCGGCCCTAGTCAGTGGTGGGTCGGTTCGAAGGCGGCCTCGGGCCAGCGGGAGCGGGCCTGTTCGCGGCTGCGGCACAGGGCGAGCAGCGGGAGGGTGTCCTCCTGGAGGAGTTCCGGGAGTTGGGGGATCGGGGCCACGGCCGCGACGTCCTCCAGGACCAGCGTGAGTGGTGGGTCGAGCCGGCCGTGGGATGACCGTGCGGCCATGCGGCGGCCGTGCTCGACCACGCTCGCGGTGAGTGCGGTCAGCAGGGGCATCGCACCCGGGTGGGTGCGGGGGTCCTCCAGCGGTTCGCCCACCACGTAGAGGGTGCCCCCTTCGGAGACGAACGATGCCAGGGTCAGTGCATCTGTTCGGTTCGGGTTGCAGGCCTCGCGGATGTGGATCGACGTGAGGCAGGACAGGGCACGGGCCGTCAGGTGCTGTGCCTGTTCACGCCGTTCGGGATGGGCGGTGAGGGCGCTCTCCAGCTCGCCTGCGGCGCCGGGGGCGGCGCGCGGGTGCGTACGGAGGATGCGCACCGGATCCTGGGCGTTGTTGCCCTGGGCCCAGCGGTGCAGCTGCTTGAACGGGCGGTCGTCGAGGGCGGCGGCCTGGAGCCAGCTGCGCAGGAGCGTTTCCGCCGTGTCGGCGATGGCCGCGTCCATACGGGCCTGGGGGCGTACGGGGGCCAGCAGCGCGATCGCGCGGGCGGCGGCGGTGTCGCGGTCGGCGCAGGCGTCGGTGGGGTTCCAGTGCATGCGGGCGGGGGTGTCGCACAGGTGCGAGGGGTCGTAGAGGAGGACCGGGCCGAGTTTGGCGCGGGCGTCCTTCGTCTCGGCCCAGAGGGCGGGGGAGGAGGTGACGACGAGGGCCGAGCCTTCGGCCGCCGCGAGGGCCTGGGCGGCCAGGGGGTGGCGGGCGGCGGGGCTGCCGTAGGCCATGCGGCCGGTGCCGGTGTCTCTACCGGTGTCTGTGCCGGTGGCTTTCCCTCCCGGGCCCCACGCCTCGAGCGTCGGCGGGGCCGGGCTGGTCGCCGGAGCCGGGAGGGCTTCCGGGGCCGGGTAGGGGAGCGTTGCCGGGTTCGGGGTGGGCGCCGGGCGGGTGCTGCCGGGGGCGGTGCCCGCGGGCACCGGCCGGCCCGCGTTGAGCAGGGTGGCCGTGGCCGGGTCTGCCGGACGGGAGGTGCCGGGGGCGTCGGCTCCGGGACCCGGCTCGTCGAACGCCGGCCGGGCAGGGGCGGGCAGCGGGGGCGGGGCGGCATGTCCGGACCGGCCCGGGACCCCGTTCCCGGGCCCGCCGCCGGTGTGCGCGGGCGGGACGCCCGGCGCCTCGGATGCCGGGGCGGGCTTCGCGGTTGCGGAGCGGGACTTCGTGCGGGCGATGACGCCCATCGCGAAGACCGTCAGGACGAACAGGATCAGCAGCTGGCTGATGAACAGGCCCCAGAACAGGCCCCAGCCCGAGAGGGCCGCCGGGTCCGTGTCCGGCCAGGCTCCCGGGACGTCGTGCGGTTGGGTTATCAGGGCGCGGACGGCCCCCGGGGTGCGGGTGAAGGTCACCGTGGCCGGCCAGGAGCCCTTCGCGAAGAGCGCGGCCAGGCCCGTCGACGTCCAGACCAGGGCCGCCAGGCCGAGGAGGAAGGCCAGGAGGCCGACGAGGACGCCGTCGGGGATGCCGCCCGGGCGTCCGGGGTCGCCGTCGCGCATGGTCATGCCACCGTGGTCGCCGAACCCGGGCCGCCGTTGCGGTGGCGTTCCATGAGGAGGGCACGCTGTTCCGCTTCCAGTTCGGCGGCCAGCAGGTCGTCCGGGAGCTGGGGGGCGGACGATTCGGTCATCGCGCGGTCGGTGTAGACGAGGGGCCGTTCCGCCTCGGTGATCAGGTGTTTGACCACCTGGACGTTGCCGTTGACGTCCCAGACCGCGATGCCGGGGGTGAGGGTCGGGATGATTTCCACCGCCCAGCGGGGCAGGCCGAGTACCCGGCCCGTGGCGCGGGCCTCGTCCGCCTTCTGGGCGTAGATCGTGCGGGTCGAGGCCATCTTGAGGATGGCCGCGGCCTCGCGGGCGGCCGCGCCGTCGACGACGTCCGAGAGGTGGTGGACGACGGCGACGAAGGACAGGCCGAGGCGGCGGCCGAACTTCAGGAGGCGCTGGAACAGCTGGGCCACGAAGGGGCTGTTGATGATGTGCCAGGCCTCTTCGACGAGGAAGATGCGCTTCTTGCGGTCCGGGCGGATCCAGGTGTGCTCCAGCCACACGCCGACGATCGCCATCAGGATCGGCATGGCGATGGAGTTGCGGTCGATGTGGGAGAGGTCGAAGACGATCAGGGGGGCGTCGAGGTCGATGCCGACGGTCGTGGGGCCGTCGAACATGCCGCGCAGGTCGCCGTCGACGAGGCGGTCGATGACGAGCGCCACGTCGAGGCCCCAGGCCCGCACATCGTCTATGTCGACGTTCATCGCGTGGGCGGATTCGGGTTCCGGGTGGCGCAGCTGCTCGACGATGTCGGTCAGGACCGGCTGGCGGTCGCGGATGGTGTCGACGACGTGCGCGTGCGCGACCTTGAGCGCGAAGCCGGAGCGTTCGTCGAGGCCGTGGCCCATGGCGACTTCGATGATGGTCCGGAGCAGCGCGAGCTGGCCGGTCGTGGTGATCGCCGGGTCGAGGGGGTTGAGGCGGATCCCGTCGTCGTTGGCGGCGATGGGGTCCAGGCGGATGGGGGTTATCCCCAGCTGCTGGGCGATGAGGTTCCACTCGCCGACGCCGTCCTCGCCCTGGGCGTCGAGGACGACGACCTGACGGTCGCGGAAGCGGAGCTGGCGCAGGACGTACGTCTTCTCCAGGGCGGACTTGCCGTTGCCGGACTCGCCGAGGACCAGCCAGTGCGGGGCCGGGAGCTGCTGGCCGTACAGCTGGAAGGGGTCGTAGATGTAGCCCTTGCCGCTGTAGACCTCGCGGCCGATGATGACGCCGGAGTCGCCGAGACCGGGGGCGGCGGTGGGCAGGTACACGGCCTGCGCCTGCCCGGTGGAGGTGCGGACGGGCAGGCGCGTGGTCTCGACCTTGCCGAACAGGAAGCTGGTGAAGGCGTCCGTCAGAGCGGACATGGGATCTCGCATGGGCGGCACTTCCCTCCAGCTAGCGTCGGATGCCGGTGGCGAACGGCAGGGTGTTGACGAAGGCGCGGTGGTGTTCGCGGTCGCACCATTCGAGTTTCAGGTACGACTTGCCGGCCGAGGCGCGGATGGTGCGCTTGTCCCGGGCCAGGGCTTCCGGGGAACGCGAGGACACCGTGATGTACCCGACCAGGTTGACTCCCGCCGCACCGCTGGCGAGATCTTCACCTCTTTGGTCGAGCCGGCCGTGGGCGGCGATGTCGCGGGGGTCGACGGTGCGGTTCATCTTGGCGGCGCGGCTGGCGTCGGCCTCGTCGTTGGTCTTCTCCGTGAGCATGCGCTCGATGGCCACCTCGGTGGGCTCCAGATCCATGGTGACGGCGACGGTGCGGATCACGTCCGGGGTGTGGACGAGGAGGGGTGCGAGGAAGTTGACGCCGACGGGGGTCATCGGCCACTCCTTCACCCAGGCGGTGGCGTGGCACCAGGGGGCGCGGGTGGAGGACTCGCGGGTCTTGGCCTGGAGGTACGTGGGTTCGACCGCGTCGAGTTCGGCGGGCCAGGCGTTGCGCTTGGTCATGGCCTGGATGTGGTCGATGGGGTGGTCCGGGTCGTACATGGAGTGCACGAGGGAGGCGAGGCGGCCCTGGCCGAGGGGCTGGCGGACACGGATGTCGGCCTCGGCGAGGCGGGCGCAGATGTCGGTGAGCTCGCGGGCCATGACGATGGCGAGGCCGGCGTCGCGGTCGAGCTTGCGGCCCTTGTGGGGGGTGCCGGCGCGGGCGATGGTGTGGGCCTCGGCGGCGAGTTCGCGCGTGTAGTGCATGCAGGCGACGAGGTACGCGCGGTGCTGCTCGGACGAGGTGGAGACCATCGACTGGAGCTGGTCGTAGGAGTCGCGCAGCCAGACGGGGGCGTTGGCGTCGCCGCGCTGGGCGACGTCCTTGGCGTGGGCGTCCGGGTCGGCGGGGAGGGTACGGGCGAGCATCTGGAGGCGGGTGACGAAGCCGTCGCCGTTGGCCACGTGCTTGAGGAGGGTGCCGAAGCGGTCGACGAGGGCTTCCTGGTCCTCGCTGTCGCGCAGGCCGACGCCGGGTCCCTCGATCTCGATGGCGGCGGTGACGGTTCTGCGGTCGGCGTGCAGGAGGACGGCGATCTCGTCGGGGCCGAAGGGGGCGGCGAGCCAGTTGATCCGGCCGATGCCGGGGGGCGGGCCGACCTCGACTTCGCGGCCGTCGGCGGCGCGGACGCCGGCTTCCATGGCGGAGGAGCGGTACGTCGTGCCGCGGCGAAGGGTGCGCTTGTAGCTGCGGTTGATCTCGAACCACTTGTAGAAGGTGCGGCCCTTGTACGGGACGTACACGGCGGCGAGTGCGAGCATGGGGAAACCGGCGAGGGTGACGATGCGCAGGGTGAGGTCGGGGACGAGCAGGCCGCTCATCATGCCGAAGAACGCGCCGACGATGATCAGGGCGATCTCGCCGCTCTCGCGGTTCTTGCCGACGATCGCGTTCGGCCGGGCACGGCCGATGAGATACGTGCGGCGGGGCGCGACCGGGTGCAGCTGGTGGGACTGGGTCGTCAACGCCCGTCACCTCCTGTGTTCCTCGTACTCGATCCGGAGCGGGGCGCGGGTGCGGCGGAGGGGACTGATCCGCCGCCTCCGCCGCCGGAGGGGCGGCTGCTGTGGGCGGCCACGCCTCCGGAGATGGGGTTGGCGGGGCGGGGAGCGCTGGAGCCGCCGCCGTCACCGCCTCCGCGGTGGGCGCCGCGGCTGCTGTGCGTCTTGATGCCCTGGGATACGAGGGAGGCCGGGGAGCTGATGACGGCGGCGGCCTGGGCGCCGTCGGTGGCCTTGCTGCGGTTCGAGCGGGCGGAGGCGATCTCGTCGCCGAAGCCGGGTACGAAGCGGTAGATCATCGCGGAGGCGAAGATGGCCAGGAGGATGATCGCGAGGCCGGAGACG
This sequence comes from Actinobacteria bacterium OV450, assembly GCA_001298555.1. Lineage (GTDB taxonomy): Bacteria > Actinomycetota > Actinomycetes > Streptomycetales > Streptomycetaceae > Streptomyces. The sequence goes on along the minus strand of LJCW01000009.1, from coordinate 22,843 downwards.
ACGGCGGAGAAGGCGTTGGGGCCCTTCTCGCCGGCGAGGGCTCCGGCGAGGCCGAGGACGATGACGATGACCGGCTTCACGAGGATGACGGCGATCATGATGCCGGCCCAGCGGCGGACGTGGCCCCACAGGTTCCGGTCGACGAGCCCGGCGTAGACGACGACGCCGAGGAGGGCGCCGACGTAGAGCAGGGCGGCCCGGATGAAGAGCTCGAGGAAGAGGACGCCGGCGGCGAGGACGGTGACGAGCGAGACGACGATCAGCATGATCGGGCCGCCGCCGATGGAGTCGCCCTTCTTCAGGGCCTCGATGAAGGACCCGAAGAACACGTCGGTCTGGCCGCCGGAGGCCGAGGCGATGACCTCGGTGACGCCGTCGGTGGCGGAGACGACGGTGTAGAGGATCAGGGGGGTGAAGGCGGAGGCCAGGACGGTCAGCCAGAGGAAGCCGACGGCTTCGGAGATGGCCGTGGTGAGGGGGACGCCGCGGATGGCGCGCTTGGCGACGGCGAAGAGCCAGAGGACGAGCGTGAGGATGGTGGAGGCGGCGAAGACGATGGCGTACTGCTTGAGGAAGGCGCCGTTGGTGAAGTCGACGTTGGCCGTGCCGTTGATCGCTTTGCTGAGCTCGGTGACGATCCAGGCTGCGGCGTCGGCGCAGCCCTTGGCGAGGGAGGCCAGGGGGTTGAGCGCGTCGGCGGGATCGCTGGGCGCGAGCCCGGTCTTCGGCGCCCCGGCGGCACCACTGCCGCGCTCGCAGTAGTCCTTGGCCGGGCCGACGATCAGGTCGCACCGGTTGTCGTTGGGCTGCGAGGCGGACGGGGAGGGCGACGGAGGCGGAGTGGGTGCGGCGAAGGCCCGGGCCGACAGCAGCACGGCTGCCGTCTGCAGCGCAGCCAGGGCTCCGGTGACGTGGAGGGTGCGGCTACCGGGCATAGGTGAACCCTCCGAAATCCGCTGCAGCCTTCGCGATCTCCTCGGCCGTGGAGGCCATGCGGTCCGTGTGGACCGGGGCCGGCCCGTCCTTCTGGGCGAAGCTCTCGACCTTCCAGTCGTTCTCCGCCCACCGGAGGGTCAGCGTCATGGTGAACCAGTCGTTGCTGACCGGGTTGGTGGAGCCGACACCGGCGGTGCCGAACACGCCTGTGCACCAGACGTCGACGGTCGTGCTGCTCTCGGAGTACTTGGTCGCCTTGGTGCCGACCGGAACGGTCCGCGAGACGTACGTGAGGCCTGGTGCCGCATTGCCGTTCGCGTCCAGGCCGGCTTGGTCCAGGAAGGTCTTGCCATAGGCCTGGTCGAGTCTGGTCTCGAGCTCGGGCACCTTGTCTGCAACGAACACCTGACGGACGATCTGGCGCCGCATCTGTGGCTTCAGGATGTCCGCGGAGACGAGCGCGACCGCGTAGTTGGCGGCGGCCGATTGGGCTCCTTGTTCGTCGTGTGCGAAGCCCTTCGGGATCGTCCCGTTCTTGGCGTCCACCGGGTGGGTGCCCGTGGCCTGGGTGGTGGCGGGGGTGGGCGGGGTGTCCGTCGAGGGAGTGGTCGGGGTGTCGCCCGACTGGTTCGCGAAGGCGATCGCGGCGATCAGGAGGACCACCACGCCGACCACCGTGACCAGGCTCCGCGAGGCGCGCGGGGTGCGGCGGGTCGGGCCGTACGGGTCCGAGGGGGACTCCGGGAGGCGGGTGCGGGTCTGGCCCGTGCCGCCGATCTCGCCGTAGCCGCTGCTGCCGCTGCCACCGCCGTACTGGTCGTCGTTGCTCATTTCGTGTCCGCCCCCTCTGCGTCGTACGACGGTGGTGTGGTGAGTCCTCATCAGGTCCGGCTGCCGGTGGGCGGCCCGGCTAGACGGCCATTCCGTAGACGATGGTGAAGAGGGTGCCGAGGGAGCCGATGATGAAGACGCCGGTGAGGCCGGCGACGATCAGGCCCTTGCCCTGTTCCGCGCTGAACGTGTCGCGCAGGGCGGTCGCGCCGATGCGCTGTTTGGCCGCGCCCCAGATGGCGATGCCGAGGCAGAGGAGGATCGCGACGGCCATGACCACCTCGATCATGACCTTCGCTTCGTTGCCGAGACTGCCGAACGGCCCCCAGTTCGGGGCGATTCCGCCGATGATGGTGGTGATGTCGCCCTTTTCGGCTGCCAGGATCATGTAACTCACCGCCCCTGTATGGGTAGTTCCGGTATCCCGTGCCCGTCGGCAGGGGTTACGTACTATCTTCGCTGATGAAACCGCCGTCGTGCGTCGACTTGACGGCTCTCTTTACCCGATCTCCCGCCCTTTGGCCCGCCCGCGCGCTCTGACCTGGGCATGGGCGGGTGGGGTATGCGCAAGAACGTATGGTCACTCTGTGTATCACGGGGGGTGACCACGGGCAATGATTGGCCTCTCGCCGTGCGGGGGGCTGCCCGGGGCGGGGCCGTTCGGCGCAGCGGGTGGGCGTGTCGTTGGGCCGAGTCGCTGACCTTCGTCCGGCATTCCGTCAGTCGTTCCATCTGTCCGGGGGTTTGCGGGGGATGCTCCAGGCCGTTCGGGTACGACGACGCGAGGAGTGGACGGATGGGTTCGAGGGGTTCCGTATCGAGGGTCGGCCGGCGGGCGTGGCTGGCCGGTGGCTTCGCAGTGCCGCTGGCGATCGCGCTCACCTGCGCCTCGGTTCCGGCGATGGCCGCCGTGCAGGGAACGGCGGCTACCGCGGAGGGGCCCGGCTGGGCCGCGAAGTGTCCGGAGCCGGATGTGCGGACGCTGCCCGCCAAGGCGCCGAAGGCCAAGGCCGTGAAGGCCGTGAAGGCGGCCAAGACCGCCAAGGTCAAGAAGGCCGGCAAGGCGGCGCATGCGAACTCGTGCGGGCCGAAGGGGGACCGGGGGCCGCAGGGGCCCAAGGGTGACCGCGGACCGCAGGGCCCGAAGGGCGACAGGGGTGACAAGGGGCCCAAGGGCGACAAGGGACCCAAGGGTGACCGGGGGCCGAAGGGTGAGCACGGGCCGCACGGGCCGTGCGAGGACATCGACACGGCCCAGGGGGCGAACGGGCTGGAGTTCAGTGCCGCGCTGCACCGGGGGCGGACGTTCCTGGGCGTACGGCCGACGGTGCCGGTGGTCGGCCCGTACGTCTGGCGGGACCTCACCACTCAGCTGAACCCGGGCCACCCGCGCAACGCGTGCGGGGTGTCGGTCAGCACCGCCACCTCCACGGCGGCGGCCGCCGCTCCCGTCTACACGGTGTTCGTGAAGGTGCTGACGACGACGGGCGAGGTGTACGAGAACCAGTGCGGCTACACGGTGACCGGTACGCTCTCCTGCCCGTCGGGCTGGACGGCCATCATCAGGCCCTGAGGCCCCTGAAGCGTTACGCGGACCAGTGGGCGGGCCGGGCCAAGGTCGCGGGGATCTTGGTGGCGGCGTCGCCCCTGGCCGCGTTGAGCTGGGCCTGGGTGAGGAAGACGGCGTCGCGCAGGTCCGCCCCGCGCAGGTCCGCGTCGCGGAAGTCGGCGCCGATCAGGTCCGCCAGGCGCAGGTCCGCGCCGCTGAGGTCGGCGGCGATCAGGTAGGCGCCGCGGAAGTTGGCTCCCCGCAGGTCCGCTCCGGCGAGGCGGGCGCCCATCAGGTCGGCGCCGCGGTGGTTCCTCTTGCGGGCCGGGGCCTTGGCGCGGGCCAGCTCGCTGGCGCGCAGCAGGAGCGTGTTGATGCGTCCGCGCAGGGCGCCGACGTCCAGGGTGGTGAGGGCGTCCGCGTCGGCCGAGGTCCACTGCGCGGTTTCGGTCCGGGCGAGGCGCAGGTCGGCGTGGACGGGGGCGGCGGCCGGGAGGGCCAGTGCCTCGGTGACGTAGAAGAGCAGCTCGTGCAGCTGCCGCATCACGGGGAAGACCTCGTACATCGAGGCGGCCGTGCCGGGGTGCGCCCGCCAGTCCCGGCCGCCGAAGGTCACCTGGGAGACCTGCTGGCCCGCGCCGAAGCAGTCGAAGACGGTGCAGCCCTGGAAGCCCTTGTCGCGCAGCCGGGTGTGGACGGAGCAGCGGAAGTCCTGCTGGAGGTTCTTGCAGGGGGTTCCGGCGGCCTTGTTCACCGCGAAGTCGTTGGACTTGGCGAAGGGCAGGGCGACGCAGCACAGCGCGAAGCAGTTCGAGCAGTCGGCGTGCAGGACGGGGAGGGCCGGGGAGGCGGGGGAGGGTGAGGTAGCGGACACCCCTCCATTGTCAACGGTCCGGGGCGGTCAGCCGCATCTGGAGGGCCGACCAGTGGACGCCGTCGACCTCCTCCACGTCCTCCAGTACCTGCACGGCACGGAAGCCGAGCTTCTCGTAGAGGCGTACGGCGGCGGTGTTGTGGGTGTAGACGCCGAGGTCGAGCGAGGTGAGGCCGAGCTCGTCGAAGGCGCGGGCGACGGCGAGCGTGAGGAGGGTCTCGCCGAGACCCCGGCCGCGCGCGCCGGGGGCGATCAGTACGCGGCCCAGGCGGGTGCCGCGTACGGAGACGTGGCCGACGGGGGTGGTGTCGGGGGCCACCGCGGTTCAGGTGTGGCGGTCCGGCTCGGCGGCGTACGCGGTGAGCTGGGCGTCGTCCAGGGGCCAGGTGAAGGAGGGTCCCGCCCAGGTGACGAGCTCGGCCCGGGTGGTGATCCAGCGGCGCAGGGCGGGGGCGTCGTCGGCGGGGCGGAACGGGCGCAGGGAGAGCGGTGAGGGGGTCGTGGTCATGCTCCGAGTATCAGCGTGCGGAACCCGGTTGATCGCGGGGGCCCGTGCGGTGAGCATCCGTACATGACAGAAGTGATCGCAGTTGCCGTCATCACCCTCCTCGCCGTGATCAGTCCGGGCGCCGATTTCGCCATGGTGGTCCGCAACAGCTATCTGTACGGGCGGCCCACCGGGCTGTTCGCGGCGGCCGGGGTCGCGGCCGGCGTGCTGGTGCACGTCTCGTACACGATGCTCGGGGTCGGGCTGCTCATCGCGTCCTCCACCGCGTTGTTCACGGCGATCAAGCTGGCGGGCGCCGCGTACCTGGTGTGGATCGGGATCCGGACGTTCCGGGCGCGGGCCGAGGTGACGGTCGACCTGGAGTCCAAGCCGCAGCTGAGCCGGCTGGGCGCGCTGCGGTCCGGGTTCCTGACCAATGTGCTCAACCCGAAGACCACGCTGTTCGTCGTGTCGACGTTCACGCAGGTCGTCGATCCGCAGACGCCGCTGTGGCAGCAGGCCGGGTACGGGCTGTTCATGTCGGCGGCGCACCTGGGGTGGTTCGGTGCGGTCGCGCTGTTCTTCTCGAACTCCCGGCTGCGCGACCGGATGCTCAAGGCGCAGAAGGCGCTGAACCGGGCGATCGGCTCGGTGCTGGTGGGGCTGGGCGTGGGACTGGGCTTCGCCCGCTGAGCCGGTGGGCCGCCGGGCCGGGGTCCCGGTGTCCCGGTGGGCCCGGTGCCCGGGGGTCCCGCGGAGCCGGTGCGCCGTTGGCCCGGGGTCCCGCCGGGTTGTTCCGGGAAGGCCTGGCGGGCGGGGTTACCTGTCGGTAGCGTGCCGGGCATGGCGATCTCCGAGGCGTTCTACGAGCGGGTCGATGCCGGGCGGTTCCTGGCCACCGAGTACACGCGCGGGCCGTGGGACCCGGGCTCGCAGCATGCCGGGCCGCCGGCGGCGCTGCTCGGGCGGGCCGTGGAGGAGCGGGAGGGCGCCCGGGATGACATGCGGATCGCGAGGATCACGTACGAGATCCTGCGGCCCGTGCCGATCGGCCCGCTGGAGGTCACCACCTCGGTGCTGCGGGCCGGCCGGAGCACCGAGGTGGTCGAGGCCGCCCTCGCCCCCGTCGGGGCCGCGCCGGTGATGCTCGCGCGGGCGCTGCGGATCCGGGTGGCCGCGGAGGCCGTGCCCGGCGTCGCCCCGGCGCCGCAGCTGCCGCCGCCCGGGGAGGTGGGGGAGACGCCGTTCTTCCCGGTGCCGTGGGAGACCGGCTACCACTCGGCGATGGAGACCCGGTTCACGCAGGGCGCGTTCGTCTCGCTCGGGCCCGGCACCTGCTGGATGCGGATGAAGGTGGCGCTCATCGCCGGGGAGGAGACCCGGCCGCTGGACCGGGTGCTGGTCGCCGCCGACTCGGGCAACGGGATCAGCTCGGTGATGGACTTCGCCCGGTACGTCTTCGTCAACGGCGACCTGACCGTGCACCTGCACCGCCACCCGGTCGGCGAATGGGCCTGTGTGGAGGCCCGTACGAGCGTGGACGCGGCCGGGATCGGCCTCGCGGACGCCCGGCTGCACGACGAGAAGGGGCCCATCGGGCGCAGCGCCCAGAGCCTGTTCGTCGCGCCGCGCTGAGTCCAACCCTCTTCCTGGGCAGCGGAGTCGGTGTGGCACTCTCGTGCGAATGGAGGCTCTGAGAGACACCGACCCCGCCCGCATCGGGGCGCAGACACTGCTGGCCCGGCTGGGTGCCGGTGGTATGGGGCAGGTGTACCTCGGACGGTCGCCAGGCGGCCGCCTGGTGGCCATCAAGGTGATCAAGGACGAGATCACCGGGCACCCGGAGGCCCTCGCCCGGTTCCGGCGCGAGGCCGAGACCGTCCGGGCAGTACGGTCCGCGTACACGGCGAACCTGATCGACGCCTCGCTGGAGGCCGCGCCGTACTGGCTGGCCACCGAGTACGTGGCCGGCCCCACGCTCAGCCATGCCGTGGGCGAGTTCGGAGCGCTGCCCGCAGCCACGTGCCGCAGGCTCTTCGCCGCGCTGGCGGAGGGGCTGGCGAGCGTCCACGCGTACGGGGTGACGCACCGGGACCTCAAGCCGCAGAACGTGATCCTGGGTGCGCAGGGTCCGCAGCTCATCGACTTCGGCATTGCCAAGGGCGCGGCCCAGACGGCTCTCACGCAGTTCGGCACCGCCCCGGGCACCCCGGGCTACACGGCACCGGAGGTGCTGCTGCGCAACGAGGTGGCGGACGCGGCCGACGTGTTCGCCCTCGGAGCCACGATGGCCTACGCGGCGACGGGACGGGCGCCGTACGGCACCGGTGAGCCGACGGCGGTCAATTTCCGGGCGGTGCACGGTGACATCGACGTCGAGGGCGTGGAGCCCGGTCTCGCCGACCTGATCAAAGCCTGCGTGGTGTCGGACCCGGGTGCCAGGCCTGTTCCCGCAGAGATCATTCGGCGTTGCGCGGTGGACTCGGCACTGATCGAGGACGCCGTGTACGCGTCGCTGCTGGCGACGGCAGGGGAGGTGTCGGCGCAACTGCCGGGACTGGCCTCGACCATCGGCCCGGGGCTCCCGGCCGGCCCGGTGTATGTACCGACCTACGTGCCTACGGGTGACCCGGGGCAGCCCCGGGGGCGCGGTGAGCACCGGTGGCGTACGTCGCGCTGGGCGCTGTGGGGCGTCACCGCTCTGGTGGCGGGCGGCCTCGCCACGGGCGGGTACCTGCTGATCCCGGACAAGGGCGGCGAGCGGACGGGCGGGGGCGGGCAGGCCGCGGGCTTGCCGACCGGGCAGACCACGCCGAGCGGGTCCGGCGCACAGTCTCCGGTCACGCCGTCCTCCCCCGGGCAGGCCGCTTCGAGTTCGGCATCGCCCCCCCGGGGGGCCGGCGCCGGCTCGGCGGCCGTGCCCGACCACATCGAGGCAAACACCGTGTCCCGGGACCTGTGGACCGGCACGGCCGCGGGCGGCGGGAGTTGTAACCTGCCCGCCGAAGAGCGGGCGGAGTTCCTGGTGGGTTCCGTCGTCGATGCAGACAACCCGGCCGCGAAGACGGTCACGGGCAAGGTCAAGATCCATGTGTACCTGAAGCCGTACAACACGGAGAAGCCTCCTTACGCCGTCTCCGTCGGGGTCAAGCCTCCGCACGAGATCGACCAGAGCACACAGCGGCCTTACGAGTCCGTCCGCGACTACAACCACGGCATCGGCTACACCAGCAAGCCCGTCGATCTCGCCGACAAGGCTTCCGGCGGCAGCGTGGAGCTCACGTATCCCGACGACTTCGCCATGAAGCTCGTGGACAACGAGGGGAACCCCAAGACTTTTCCCGCCATCCCGCTCGCGAACGACCCGGGTGACTGGACGGTTGTGTTCTACCGGGTCAGGGGTGTCAAGGAGTACGCCAACATCTACTGCACCGGCTTTCCGGTGGAATAGTGCCGAGTCAGGCTGACGAAAGCACTGTCAGACTGCTTGTCATGAGGCAGTGTTGACGAGTGCGCAAGTTCTGGATGGCAAGCGGGATCGGGATCGGCGTGTGCCTGACCTTCGTCGCGCTGCTCGTCGTCGGTACGTACTCGGCGGCGGCAGGCATCGCGAACACGGGCAGGGCGGGCGCCGTCGGGCTGGTAAAGGGAGCGGTTCCGGCGCTCTACCAGCCGCTGGTGCAGAAGTGGGGAAACCTTTGCCCTGCCCTCAACCCAGCTCTGCTGGCGGCACAGTTGTACACCGAGAGCGGCTGGAAGGCCGACGCGCTGAGTCACGCGGATGCGCGGGGCATCGCCCAGTTCATCCCGGAAACCTGGGCCACGTACGGGATCGATGGGAACGGCGACGGCAGACGGGACATCTGGGATCCGAGTGATGCCATCCCCTCAGCGGCGTCCTACGACTGCCAGCTCGCCAAGGACGTTGCGTCCGTACCCGGTGATATCTCCGACAACATGCTCGCCGCTTACAACGCCGGCCCCTATCGCGTGATCAAGGCCGGGGGCGTGCCTCCCATCAGCGAGACCCAGGGCTACGTGAAGTCCATCCGGGCCCTGGAGAAGAGCTTTGCGCGGCCCGTCGGGCGGGTGGCGCCCTCTCAGCAGGCCGCCGGTGCCATCTACTTCGCGCAGAAGCAGTTGGGGACCCCGTACCTGTGGGGCGGCAACGGGACGCCGGACCAGGACGGGCGGTTCGACTGCTCGGGGCTGACCAAGGCCGCGTACGAGTCGGTGGGGATCGAGCTGCCGCGCGTCGCCAACGACCAGTACAACGCAGGCCCGCATCCCTCGCGGGGTGAACTGCTCCCCGGCGACTTGGTGTTCTTCTCCGATGATCTGACGAACTCCCGGGAGATCCGGCACGTCGGCCTCTATGTGGGCGGCGGGTACATGATCAACGCCCCGTACACCGGTGCCGTGATCCGCTTCGACAAGATCGACACCCCGGACTACTTCGGTGCGACCCGCGTCACGAAGGACGGCGCGGAGGCGCTGCCCGACCGTACGGCCGGCGCCAAGTCCCCCTAGGCCCTGTCGTCAAACTGCCGTCTGCCCCGCGACGCCTGGCACGCGCTCTCGCCGCACCGGGCGAAATCCAAGTACGCCCAGTACGCGGTCTTCCGCCCGGCGCGCCGAGAACACGCACCAGACGCCGCGGGGCCGCCCTCCGGGCGACGACGGCAGTTTGACGACAGGGCCTAGCCCGGCGGTCGGCGACGCTGCGTTAACCAAGGGCCCTGAGCTGCGACGATCAGTCACTCTTCGATAACGTTGCCGTGATCATTCGGTGGAGAGTGGAACGTGCCCTTCAGAACGGGCGTTCCATGGACACAGTCTTGATCAACCGGGGGGGTTCAGGGGCGCACACAGGGGTGCGCCCGAGGGGAACCGAGCAAGGGCTAAGGGGCCGCATCGCCATGGCTGGACTCACAAGTGGTGGGCCGAACGTGGACGTAAGCCTGCTGTACGACGTCAACGGACTGGCCCGGCACGCCCCGGCCGCGGTCGACCGGGCCGTCGCACTCGTCGGCGCGTACGGGATCCCGCTGGCCCTGGTCCTCCTCTTCCTGTGGTGCTGGCACGGGATGCGCCGGGCCGACGAGGCCACGGCGGCCGAGTCGTTCGCCGCGCTCGTGTGGGCGCCGCTGGCCGCCGCGCTCGCCCTCCTGCTGAACGTTCCGGTGCGTGCGCTCGTCGCACGGCCGAGGCCGTTCGTCGAACACGACGGCCTCGACGTCCTCGCACCGCACACCGGCCCCGGGGACTTCTCCTTCGTCAGCGGTCACGCCACCCTCGCGATGGCCTTGGGCGTCGGCCTGTTCCTCGCGAACCGCAGGCTCGGGCTCGTCGGGATCGGCCTGGCCCTCGCCGAGGGCTTCTGCCGGGTGTACCTCGGGATCCACTACCCGACCGACGTCATCGGCGGTTTCGCGCTCGGCACCGCCGTCGTCCTGCTGCTCGCCCCGCTCGCGATGGCGCTGCTGACCCCGCTGGTGCGGGCGGTGGCCCGCTCCCCGCGCGTCGGCCGGCTGGTGCGCGCCAGGCGCCGCGCCCTGCCCCGCCCGGTGGACCTCGCGCAGTCCCAGACCCCGCCGCCCGCCTGCCTCCCGCACGAGAGCGACCTCGCCGCCTAGGTCCGCCGCCCGCCTGCCTCCCGCACGAGAGCGACCTCGCCGCCTAGGTCCGGCTCACGCCCGGCCGTACGTGTGCCATACGGAGATCAGGACCGCCGCCAGGAGGCACAGGCACGCCGCGCCGAAGCACAGGCGGACCGCCTTCGGGCGCGGGCGCGGGGTCACGGTTCCCCGTGCTCCGTGCCGTGGTCCTCGGAGTCGTCCTCGCGGCGGTAGCGCGAGCGCAGCCACAGTCCGGTGGCCACGGCCGCGAGGGCGGTCGCCCCGATGGCCAGGGCCACGTCGGCCGGACCGTCCGCCGAGCCCGTCGGGCGCGCCGAGGCCGCGGCGGCCGGCGTGAGGGCGATGAGCAGGGCCCAGAGGAGGGCGGCGACGCGGGCTGCGGGTCCTGGCATGCATCCAGGGCATCCGCTCCCGGGTGCGTCGGCCAGCCGGGCAGTCCGAACGGGCGACCAACGGGCCCCGAGCCCGGCGCCGTCCGGTGGCGTCCGGCGGCGTCGTCCAGTGCCGTGACCCGGTGAGCCTCTCCGGTCGCGGCACTACGCCGAGGGGTGGCGGTCCGCGTCCTTGCGGGCCAGGTCGCGGGAGCGGCGGGCCGGGCCTCTCCAGCCGCAGGTGCACAGGGCCAGGCAGAACGAGCCGCGTTCGGCGGTGCTCGTGGTGTGCCCGGTGGGCGGCCGCTCCGTGGGACGGGGGAGCGGCACGGCTTCAAGCGGAGGGACCAGCGACGCTTTGGTGTGCGAATCCACTTCACCAAGGTACCTGGGTCCGGCAAGGGGCCGGGGCCGCGGCGGCCCGTGACGGGAAACCCCGGACCTCGTTAACCGGAGCGGGTGGGGGCCTCGGGCAAGCAGCGGTCATGCGTTGGGGGTTGGCAGGCGATGGTGGTGCACCAGCACAGGCGGCGGCGCGGGCGTGCGGGTGGGGCGGTGCTCGCCCTCGGGGTGGCCGTGACCATGGCCGCGATGAGCGGGTGCGCAGCCGCGGACAAGGAGGACGCGCGGCATCCCGCCGACCCGGTCGCGACCGTACGGGGAGCCGCCGACCTGCTGGCGAGGACCGGCAGCGCGCAGGCCCGTACGGCGATGGAGATGGCCACCGGCGGGACCCGGGTCACGATCCGCGGCGAGGGCGGGGTCGACTTCAAGAACCGGATGGGCCAGCTCCTGGTGATGCTCCCGGCCGACGCGGCGGGCAAGGACGAGCACCGGCCCATCACCGAGCTGCTCGTCCCCGGGGCCCTGTACATGAAGAACCGGGGCGCGGGCGTGCCCGCCGACAAGTGGGTCCGGGTGGACACGACGACCCTCGCGGACGGAAACCTCGTCACGGGCGGGGCCACCGACCCGCTGGCCGCGGCCGAGCTGCTGCGCGGCGTGCAGGAGGCGACGTACGTGGGCGAGACCGAGGTGGCGGGCACGAAGGTGCGCCACTACCGCGGGACCACCGACATCGGGCAGGCCGCGAAGAACGCCTCACCGGCGGTCAAGGGGGCGTTGGAGGCGGCGGCGAAAGGGTTCAGCAAGGGAACGGTCCCCTTCGACGTGTACCTCGACGAGGAGGGGCGGCTGCGCAAGGTCCGCCACCGCTTCAGCTACGTCAACAATGGCGTGATCGATGTCTCCTCCACCACGCTGCTGTACGGGTTCGGGACGCCGGTGACCGTCGTATTGCCCGCAACCGGGGACATTTACGCCGGGAAGATCGCCGAGTAGCCCGCCGGACGGTCCCGGAGCGGCGCGATCGGGCCATGGCCCGGTATCCGGAAATGGTCCATCCGTGTCATGCGCACAGCGCCCCGCCCTCCCTACGCTGAGAGGGAGCGCCCACGACCGATGACCGACGACCGATGACGGCAGATTGAGGTGACGTGTGACTCCCGCAGGCGGTACGACGGTGCAGGACCACGTGGCGCTCGCCGAGATCGAACTGTGCGGCGAGCTGATCATCGCGGCGTCCGCGGCGGACGAGGAGCGGCTCAGCCAGGACCGGATCGACGAGGTCCTGATGGGTCTCGGGCTGTAGCCGCGTCCGCGGTGAGGGCCGCAGGCCCGCGTGCAGGTTCTCTTCGGGTGGGGTGCGCAGGCAATGCAGGTGCGCTGGTGATCAGGTGCGCAGCAGCCGGGCGATCGCCTTCGTCGCTTCCTCGACCTTGGCGTCGATCTCGGCCCCGCCCTTGACGGCCGCGTCGGCGACGCAGTGCCGCAGGTGCTCTTCGAGCAGCTGGAGCGCGAAGGACTGGAGGGCCTTCGTGCTCGCCGAGACCTGGGTGAGTATGTCGATGCAGTAGACGTCCTCGTCGACGAGCCGCTGCAGACCCCGGATCTGGCCCTCGATCCGGCGCAGCCGCTTGAGGTGCTCGTCCTTCTGGTGGTGGTAGCCGTGCACCGTGCCGGTACCGGTGGCGACGTCGGCTCCGGAGCCTTCCGCCTCGATGGCAGTCATGCGTCCTCCCGTGGTCCGGATCGAGGGGTCCATGCCTGTGCATACCCCTCGTGGGTATAGGGTACTGGGCTCTTGCCGGAGCGGCAGGGGCCCGTGCTGCTCACTCTGCCTGATGGAGGACACTGGGGAACCGCCCGGAACCGCCGGTTAGCCGTGGCCGGGGGATGCGCCTAGCATCAGCCTGACCGAATCCAATGCACCCCGAGGACCTCACGTGCGATTTCGTCTGACCCCCAGGGAGACGAGCTTCTACGACATGTTCGCCGCATCCGCGGACAACATCGTCACGGGCTCCAAGCTCCTGATGGAACTGCTCGGAGCGGACTCCTCCGCCCGGGCCGAGATCGCGGAGCGGATGCGGGCAGCCGAGCACGCGGGGGACGATGCCACCCACGCGATCTTCCACCAGCTGAACTCCTCCTTCATCACGCCGTTCGACCGCGAGGACATCTACAACCTGGCCTCGTCCCTCGACGACATCATGGACTTCATGGAGGAGGCCGTCGACCTGGTCGTCCTCTACCAGGTGGAGGAGCTCCCCAAGGGCGTCGAGCAGCAGATCGAGGTGCTGGCGCGGGCGGCCGAGCTGACCGCTGAGGCCATGCCGCACCTGCGGACGATGGACAACCTGACCGAGTACTGGATCGAGGTCAACCGCCTCGAGAACCAGGCCGACCAGATCCACCGCAAGCTGCTCGCCCAGCTCTTCAACGGCAAGTACGACGCCATCGAGGTGCTGAAGCTCAAGCAGATCGTCGACGTGCTCGAAGAGGCGGCCGACGCGTTCGAGCACGTCGCGAACACGGTGGAGACCATCGCGGTCAAGGAGTCCTGAACCTCGTGGACACCTTCGCTCTGATCGTGACCATCGGTGTCGCGCTCGGTTTCACGTACACCAACGGTTTCCACGACTCGGCGAACGCGATCGCGACCTCGGTCTCGACCCGCGCGCTGACCCCGCGCGCCGCCCTCGCGATGGCCGCGGTGATGAACCTCGCCGGTGCCTTCCTGGGCAGCGGCGTCGCCAAGACGGTCAGTGAGGGCCTGATCGAGACGCCCACCGGCAAGACGGGCATGTGGATCCTCTTCGCGGCCCTGGTCGGCGCGATCGTGTGGAACCTGGTCACCTGGTACTTCGGGCTTCCCTCGTCCTCCTCGCACGCGCTGTTCGGCGGCATGGTGGGTGCGGCGCTGGCCGGCGGCACCGAGGTCATCTGGTCGGGAGTCCTCGACAAGGTCGTCATCCCGATGTTCGTCTCCCCGGTCGTCGGCCTGGTCGTCGGTTACCTGGTGATGGTCGTCATCCTGTGGATGTTCCGCCGGGCCAACCCGCACAAGGCCAAGCGCGGCTTCCGTATCGCGCAGACGGTGTCCGCGGCCGGCATGGCGCTCGGCCACGGCCTCCAGGACGCGCAGAAGACGATGGGCATCGTGATGATGGCCCTGGTCATCGCCGACGTGCAGCAGAACGGCGACGCGATCCCGGTCTGGGTCAAGCTCGTGTGCGCCGTGATGCTGTCGCTGGGTACGTACGCGGGTGGCTGGCGCATCATGCGGACCCTCGGCCGCAAGATCATCGAGCTGGACCCGCCGCAGGGCTTCGCCGCAGAGACCACCGGCGCCTCGATCATGTTCGGCTCCGCGTTCCTCTTCCACGCGCCGATCTCCACCACCCACGTGATCACTTCGGCGATCATGGGTGTGGGCGCCACCAAGCGCGTCAACGCGGTCCGCTGGGGCGTCGCCAAGAACATCGTGCTGGGCTGGTTCATCACCATGCCTGCCGCGGCCCTGGTCGCCGCGCTCTGCTACTGGATCGTCGACCTGGCCTTCGTCGGCTAGCGGGACCAGGTACGCGGGAACGAAAGCGGGCCGGCTCCCCCCACCCAGGGGGAGCCGGCCCTTTCGCCTTGCGGTGGCACCGCCATGCAGCACCGCAGGACGTTCAGCACATCCGAGGCGTCGGCCTAGCCGAAGCGGCCCGAGATGTAGTCCTCGGTCGCCTGGACGGACGGGTTCGAGAAGATCCGGTCGGTGTCGTCGATCTCGACGAGCTTGCCGGGCTGGCCGACCGCCGCCAGGTTGAAGAACGCGGTGCGGTCGGAGACGCGGGCGGCCTGCTGCATGTTGTGCGTCACGATGACGATCGTGAAGCGCTCCTTGAGCTCGCCGATCAGGTCCTCGATCGCGAGGGTGGAGATCGGGTCCAGGGCCGAGCAGGGCTCGTCCATCAGCAGGACCTCCGGCTCGACCGCGATGGCGCGGGCGATGCACAGACGCTGCTGCTGACCGCCGGAGAGGCCGGAGCCCGGCTTGTTCAGACGGTCCTTGACCTCGTTCCACAGGTTGGCGCCCTTGAGGGAGCGCTCCACGATCTCGGTCAGCTCGGACTTCTTGAACTTGCCGTTCAGGCGCAGGCCCGCCGCCACGTTGTCGAAGATCGACATGGTGGGGAAGGGGTTCGGGCGCTGGAAGACCATGCCGACGGTGCGGCGGACCGCGACCGGGTCCACGCCGGCGCCGTACAGGTTCTCGTCGTCCAGGAGCACCTTGCCCTCGACGCGGCCGCCGGGGGTGACCTCGTGCATGCGGTTCAGGGTGCGCAGGAAGGTCGACTTCCCGCAGCCGGACGGGCCGATGAAGGCGGTCACGGAGCGAGGCTCCACGGTCATCGAGATGTCATCGATGGCCTTGTGGGTGCCGTAGAAGGCGGACAGGCCGCTGACGTCGATTCGCTTGGCCATGAGGGGTCACTTCGCTTTCATACAGTCGCGTCAGCGACCGGTCTTCGGGGCCTTCCAGCGGGCGATGCCGCGGGCCACCAGATTGAGGATCATGACGAAGGCGATCAGGACGAGCGCTGCGGCCCAGGCCCGGTCGTAGGAGGCGTCACTGCCGACCTTGTACTGCTCCCAGATGTACAGGGGGAGCGAGGACTGGGCACCTTCGAAGGGGTTGCCGTTGATCAGCTGCGTACCGAAGACCAGCAGCATGATCGGGGCGGTCTCACCGGCGATGCGGGCGACGGCCAGCATGAGGCCGGTGGCGATGCCGCCGATGGCGGTGGGGAGCACGACCTTGAGGATCACGCGCCACTTCGGCACGCCGAGGGCGAGGGCGGCCTCGCGCAGCTCGTTCGGGACGAGCTTGAGCATCTCCTCGGTGGAGCGGACCACGACGGGCATCATCAGGATCGACAGGGCCATCGAGCCGGCGAAGCCGGACGGGCCGAAGCCGAGCATCAGGTTCCAGGTCGTCAGGATGAACAGGCCCGCGACGATGGAGGGGATGCCGGTCATGACGTCGACGAAGAAGGTCACGGCCTTGGCGAGCCTGCCCTTGCCGTACTCGACGAGGTAGACGGCGGTCAGCAGGCCGATCGGCGCGGCGATCAAAGCGGCCAGGGCGACCTGCTCGATGGTGCCGAGCAGCGCGTGGTAGACGCCGCCGCCCTCCTCGAAGCTGGTCACGCCGTTCATGGAGTGGCTGAGGAAGTTCGCGTCGAGGGCCTTCATGCCACGGCTGATCGTGGTCCAGATCAGCGAGAGCAGCGGGATGACCGCGAGGACGAAGCTGACCCACACGAGGGAGGTCGCGACCCGGTCCTTGGCCTGGCGGCGGTTCTCGACGACCGCGCTGGCGGTGTAGGTGATCGCGATGAACAGGATCGAGGCGATCAGGCCCCACTGGATCTTGCTGTGGAGGCCGGCGACGATGCCGATGCCGCAGCCGAGGGCGATCGAGAGGACCGCGATGCCGGCCGGGGCCCAGCCGGGCAGGCCGCCCCGGGTGAGGGATGCGGGAGCGGCGGACTTGCGGGCCTGGGCGGGCCGCTGGTCCTGGAGTGCGTGGCTCATCAGGCGTTCGCCCCCGAGAAGTCCTTGCGGCGAGCGATGATCAGGCGGGCTGCACCGTTGACCAGCAGGGTGAGCAGGAAGAGGACCAGACCGGAGGCGATCAGCGCGTCGCGGCCGAACTCGTTGGCCTCGTCGAACTTCGCGGCGATGTTCTGCGCGAACGTGCCGCCGCCCGGGTCCAGGATGTGGCCGTTGATCAGGAAGCTCGGGGAGAGGACGGTCGCGACGGCCATGGTCTCGCCGAGGGCGCGGCCGAGGCCGAGCATCGAGGCGGAGATGACGCCGGAGCGGCCGAAGGGCAGCACCGACATGCGGATGACCTCCCAGCGGGTCGCGCCGAGGGCCAGGGCGGCCTCCTCGTTCATGCGCGGGACCTGGAGGAAGACCTCGCGGCTGACGCTGGTCACGATCGGCAGGATCATGATCGCGAGCAGGATGCCGACGGTGAAGAGCGAACGGGCCACGCCGACCTGGGTCTTGTCGAAGACGTAGGTCCAGCCCATGTACTCGTCGAGCCAGAGGTTGAGGCCTCCGAGCTGCGGGACGAGGAAGAGGGCGCCCCAGATGCCGTAGATGATCGACGGCACGGCGGCCAGCAGGTCGACCACGTACGCGAGGGGCGCGGCCAGCTTGCGCGGCGCGTAGTGCGAGATGAACAGGGCGATGCCGACAGCGATCGGAACCGCGATGGCCATCGCGATGATCGAGCTGACGACGGTGCCGAAGAGCAGGACGGCGATGCCGAAGACGGGCGGGTTGGCCGACGCGTTCCAGTCGAAGGTGGTGAGGAAGTTCCCCTCGTTCTTCGACAGTGCGATCGAGGCGCGGTAGGTGAGGAAGACGGCGATCGACGCCATGATCACCAGGAGCAGGATGCCGGAGCCCTTGGAGAGCCCCGCGAAGATCTTGTCACCGGCACGGCCGGTGGACCTCGCGCTCTTGGAGACAGGCGGAGCCGTGTCTATCTGGGTGGGTGTGGTGGCAGCCATGGTCTTTCCGGTCTGGGTGGGGGGTCAGGCCCCCTGGCGGCGGTGCACCGGATTCCCCCGGGTGGGAGGGGAAGGGTCCTGGGGGCCGGGCTGTTCGGACGGGAACTGCCCGGCACCTTCGGCTCAGTGGTCAGGACAGCGAGTTGATGACTTCGCGGACCTTGGTGTTGATCTCGGCCGGGATCGGGGCGTAGCCGTTGTCGGAGAGGACCTTCTGGCCCGCGTCCGAGGCGGTGTAGTTCAGGAAGGACTTGACGGTCGGCAGCGTCTCGGCCTTGTTGCCCTTGTCGCAGACGATCTCGTAGGTCACCAGGACGATCGGGTAGGCACCCTCGGCCTTGGTGGTGTAGTCGAGCTTCAGCGCCAGGTCGGAGCCGGTGCCGGCGATCTTGGCGGCGGCGATGGCCTTGGAGGCCGAGTCGGCGGAGGCCTTGACCGGGGCGGCGGCGCCCGTGTTCACGTCGACCGTCTTGATGCTCTGCGCGCTGGCGTAGGAGAGCTCGAAGTAGCCGATCGCGCCGTCAACGGCCTTGACCTGCGAGGCGACACCGGCGGAGCCGGTGGCGGCCTGGCCGCCCGGGGCCGGCCACTTCTTCGCGGGCTCGTACGTCCAGGCCTCGGGAGCGGCGGCCTTGAGGTACTTGCCCAGGTTCTCGGTGGTGCCCGAGTCCTCGGAGCGGTGGAAGGCCTGGATGGCGGTGGAGGGAAGCGTGACGCCGGGGTTCAGCTTCTTGATCGCCTCGTCGTCCCACTTCTTGATCTTGTCGTTGAAGATGTTGGCGAGGGTGGGGGCGTCCAGCGTCAGCTTGTCCACGCCGGCGACGTTGAAGCCGATGGCGATCGGGCCGCCGACCATGGGCAGGTTGATGCCCTGGCCGCCGGTGCAGACCTTCTTCGACTCCTCGACGGCATCGGGCTTCAGCGCCGAGTCCGAGCCGGCGAAACCGACGGTGCCCTGGTTGAAGGCGACGATGCCCTCACCGGAGGAGGAGGACTTGTAGTTCACCTCGACGCCGGAGCAGGCGGCCATGTAGTTCTTGACCCACAGGTCCACGGCGTTCTTCTGGGCGGAGGAGCCCGAGGCGAGCAGCTTGCCCTTCGCGCCGTCGCACTTGATGTCGCCCGCGGCCGCCGACGGCTTGCCGCTGGCGGAGCCGCCATCCTTCGTGTTGTTGTCCGAGCCGCACGCCGTGAGGACCAGGGCGCCCGACACGACCAGCGCGCCGAGGGCGGAGGCACGAAGCATGTTCTTGCGCTGAAGCTTCACTTTCGGGTGTTCCTTCCAGAAGCCGCCGGCCGCTTTCTGTATCGGGGCGGCGTGCGAAGAGGACTACGTCAGGTACACGGTGTGCCACCCGACCGGGCCGGCGATGCGCTCCGTGCACCACCGAAATTAGGCAGAACAGGTGAAGCGGCCGACCGGGACAAGTGAACGGACGGTGAACCGTGGCGGACGGCCCGGTGTGGATCGCCGGGTTTGCTCCGGAGTGTCATGCGCCGTTGTCCCCTCGTTACCGTTATGTGACTCTCTCGGGTCCGGTACCGGGCCGGTGCCTGGAGGGGGCGCCGACCCGGAGCGTGGCCGAAAACGATCGGTCAGGGTGCGGTGGCCGGGGCCGGGTGCCACACGTCCCGGAACGTGAAGCGGGCCGCCTCCACCTCGTGCCGCTGGTCGGCGTGCAGGACCCCCAGGGCGTACGCCGTCGCCGGGGCGATCCGCGGGGTGCGGGCGGCCGTCGCCGAGGCGGCCGCGGCCTCGGCGGCGTCGCGGTGCCGGTCCAGGGCCTCGCCGGCCACCACCAGCCGGGCCACGTCCTCGCCCAGGGCCTCCCGGGCGTAGCGGTGGACCCGCAGCAGCCTGCGCACCTCGTGCCAGGAGCCGTCGTGATCGGGGTCGTACGGGTGCGCCTCCGCGGCCGGCGGCAGCGCCGAGACGGCCGCCGCCAGCCGGGTGCGGGCCACCTCGGCCAGCGGGACCAGGACGTCTTCGACCCGCCCGCGGGCCGCGACCGGGTCCAGCGGCACCTCGGAGGCCAGGACGGCCACCGCGTCCGCGACCGCGTGGAACCGGGACGAGCCCAGCGCCTGGAGGGTCGCCGAGTGGGCGCGGGTCCGGGCCAGCGTGAGCTGCCGTTCCAGGAGGGCGCCGGCCCGCGCCGAGCCCACCGTCAGTGAGCCCGCTGCGCCCCGGGGCGCGGGCACCTCCGGCGAGCCCGACAGCCGGTGCAGTGCGTCCAGGAGCCGGGTCAGCCGGGCGGCGTACGCGTGCTCGTCCGCCAGGGTCGAGGACAGCCACACCAGCTCGGTGCGCAGCCCGTCGGCCCAGGAGGACTCGGTCACCACCCGGAAGGTGGACAGGGACCCGCTGATCCGGCGCGCAGCCCCCCGCAGGCTGCGCGCCGCATCGCTGCCCCCTGCGGCGTCGGCCCCTCCCCCGGACTCCGTCCGGGGGGACCCCCACTCCTCGTGGAGGCGGAGCGCGCGCAGGAAGGCGGTGGCCTGGGCCCGCAGGTACGTGCCGAGCACGTCACCCGCGCTGCCCGCGCCCCTTGCTGTCAGGTCATGGTTTGGCTGAGCCACGCCGGCGCCTCCGGGCGTCTATGAGCATCTCCTGAACGTGCCGCAGCGGCTGGCCTTCGTGGTCCGTGCTGTGCCGGGTCCATTCGCCGTCCGGGCCCAGGTGCCAGGAGGAGGTGGAGTCGGACATCCCGGTCTCCAGCAGCCGGTCCAGTGCCGCGCGGTGGGCCGGGTCGGCGACCCTGACCAGTGCCTCGATGCGGCGGTCGAGGTTGCGGTGCATCATGTCGGCGCTGCCGATCCACACTTCGGGTTCGCCGCCGTTGCCGAAGGCGAAGACCCGGGAGTGTTCCAGGAAGCGGCCGAGGATCGAGCGGACCCGGATGTTGTCCGAGAGTCCGGGGACCCCGGGGCGCACGGCGCAGATGCCGCGGACCCAGATGTCGACGGGCACTCCCGCCCGGGAGGCCCGGTAGAGCGAGTCGATCAGGGCCTCGTCGACGATCGAGTTCATCTTGAGGCGCACGTACGCGGGGCGGCCGGCCTTGTGGTGGGCGGCCTCCTTGTCGATCCGGGCGATCAGGCCGTCGCGCAGCGAGCGCGGGGCCACGAGCAGCCGGCGGTAGGTCTCGCGGCGCGAGTAGCCGGACAGCCGGTTGAACAGGTCGGAGAGGTCCGCGCCGACCTGCGGGTCGGCGGTGAGCAGGCCGAGGTCCTCGTACAGGCGGGCGGTCTTGGGGTGGTAGTTGCCGGTGCCGACGTGGGAGTAGCGGCGCAGCGTGTCGCCCTCCTGGCGGACGACGAGGGAGAGCTTGCAGTGGGTCTTGAGGCCCACCAGGCCGTAGACGACGTGGCAGCCGGACTCCTCCAGCTTGCGGGCCCATTTGATGTTGGCCTGCTCGTCGAACCGGGCCTTGATCTCGACGAGTACGAGGACCTGCTTGCCGGATTCGGCGGCGTCGATCAGCGCGTCCACGATCGGGGAGTCGCCGGAGGTCCGGTACAGCGTCTGCTTGATCGCGAGGACGTCCGGGTCGGCGGCGGCCTGCTCCAGGAAGGCCTGCACGGAGGTGGAGAAGGAGTCGTACGGGTGGTGCAGCAGCACGTCCCGTTCGCGCAGCGCGGCGAAGATGTCGGGCGCGGAGGCGGACTCGACCTCGGCGAGGTCCCGGTGGGTGCCGGCGACGAACTTGGGGTACTTCAGCTCGGGCCGGTCCAGGGAGGCGATGCCGAAGAGGCCGGTCAGGTCCAGCGGGCCGGGCAGCGGGTAGACCTCGGCGGCGGAGACGTTCAGCTCCTGCACGAGGAGGTCCAGGACACCGGGGTCGATGGACTCCTCGACCTCCAGGCGCACCGGCGGCCCGAAGCGGCGCCGCATGAGCTCCTTCTCCAGGGCCTGCAGGAGGTTCTCGGCGTCGTCCTCCTCGACCTCCAGGTCCTCGTTGCGGGTCACCCGGAACATGTGGTGCGCGAGCACCTCCATACCGGGGAACAGCTCCTCCAGGTGCGCGGCGATGACGTCCTCGAGGGGGACGTAGCGCTGCGGGGAGGCCTCCAGGAAGCGGGAGAGCAGCGGCGGGACCTTGACGCGGGCGAAGTGGCGGTGGCCGCTGACCGGGTTGCGGACGACGACGGCCAGGTTGAGCGAGAGCCCCGAGATGTACGGGAAGGGGTGCGCGGGGTCCACGGCCAGCGGGGTGAGCACCGGGAAGATCTGGTTGCGGAACAGCGTGAAGAGGCGGGCCTGCTCCTTCTCGGTGAGGTCCGGCCAGCGGATGAGGTGGATCCCCTCTTCGGCGAGCTGCGGGGAGATGTCCTGCTGGAAGCAGGCGGCGTGCCGGGCCATGAGCTCGCGCGAGCGCGTCCAGATCAGGTCGAGCACCTCGCGGGGCTGGAGCCCCGAGGCCGAACGGGTGGCGACACCGGTCGCGATGCGGCGCTTGAGGCCGGCGACGCGGACCATGAAGAACTCGTCGAGGTTGCTCGCGAAGATCGCCAGGAAGTTGGCCCGCTCCAGCAGGGGGGTGGCGGGGTCCTCGGCGAGTTCCAGCACCCGCTCGTTGAAGGCCAGCCAGCTGCGCTCACGGTCGAGGAAGCGCCCCGGGGGGAGCTCGCTGCCGTCCTTGTCGTCGTAGGCGTCCAGGTCGGCGTCGAGATCGGGCGCGAGGCCGGGCTCGAGGCCGGAATGCGGACGGTGCGCGGCTATGGAGCCGATCCGCGCGGGTTTCGCCGCCGCGCCGGCGGGGGCGACGGCGGAGGGGTGAGACGGGTGCTGGGCGGGGACCTCGGTGGGGCCTGCGCTGGGCTGGTGGCTCATGACTCCATTGTTCCGCGCAGGCGGCAGGACAGGCGCGTCGGAGGCTTCCCCGATTACCGCTGGGAGGTGACCCCTGGCCGTCGGACGATGAGCGGGCTGCATGCCGGGAGAGTCGCAAGCGCGTCTTAAGAACCGGTGAATGCCGTATGGCTTCCAGGCTCCGCGTGGTGCACGAGTACCTCTCGCCCGTGCCCGTAACGCCCGGGCGCGTCCCCCGGGTCCCGCCCGGGCGCTGGGGCCCGGCCCGACCCGACGGCCCGACCCGACGGCCCGACCACGCGCCCCCGGCCCGACCACGCGTCCCCGGCCCGACCACGCGTCCCCGGCCCGACCACGCGTCCCCGGCCCGACCACGCGTCCCCGGCCCGACCACGCGTCCCCGGCCCGACCACGCGTCCCCGGCCC
>LJCW01000008.1 GCA_001298555.1 Actinobacteria bacterium OV450 | reverse complement strand
GGTAGGGCCCGCGAGGGGCTCCTCACGGGTCTCACCGAGGACGACGGCCCGCTCGTTCAGCCGGGCGCGCCGCGTGGCCAGCGCCCGCCCCGTGACCGCCAGGTCCCCCTCGTCCAAGGTCTCCAGATGCGTGACCAGACGGGCCGCCTGGGCGCGCAGCGCCTGCACCGTCCGCCCGGTCAGCGCCCAGGGCACCAAGCCCGGCACGAACCCGCGGGCGGTCTCCTCAGGGGCGGTGTCCTCTTCGGCCGTCGTGGTCTCCGCGGGCGCGGGCGCCTCCTCGACGATCACGTGGGCGTTGGTGCCGCTGAGGCCGAAGGAGGAGACGCCCGCCCGGCGCGGGCGCCCGCCCGCCGGCCACTCGACCGACTCGGTCAGCAGCTTGACGTTGCCGGCCGTCCAGTCGACGTGCGGGGTGGGCTCGTCGATGTGGAGGGTCTTGGGCAGGACGCCGTGGTGGATCGCCTGCACCATCTTGATGACGCCGGCGACTCCGGCCGCGGCCTGGGTGTGGCCGAGGTTGGACTTCAGGGAGCCGAGCCACAGGGGCTTGTCCGCGTCGCGGTCCTGCCCGTAGGTGGCCAGCAGGGCCTGGGCCTCGATGGGGTCGCCGAGGGTGGTGCCGGTGCCGTGGGCCTCGACGACGTCGACGTCGGCCGTGGTGAGGCCGGCGTTCTCCAGGGCGGCGCGGATGACGCGGCGCTGCGAGGGGCCGTTGGGGGCGGTGAGGCCGTTGGACGCGCCGTCCTGGTTGACGGCGCTGCCGCGGATGACGGCGAGGACCTGGTGGCCGTTGCGGCGGGCGTCGGAGAGGCGTTCCAGCAGGAGGACGCCGACGCCCTCGGACCAGCCGGTGCCGTCGGTGGCGGCGGCGAAGGACTTGCAGCGGCCGTCCTTGGCGAGGCCGCGCTGGCGGCTGAACTCGACGAACACCTCGGGGGTGGACATGACGGCGACGCCGCCCGCCAGGGCGAGGGTGCACTCCCCCGCCCGCAGGGCCTGCGCCGCGAGGTGCATCGCGACGAGGGACGAGGAGCAGGCCGTGTCCAGGGTCACGGACGGGCCCTCGAAGCCGAACGCGTACGAGACGCGGCCCGAGGCGATGGAGCCGGTCGCGCTGTTGTAGGCGTAGTCGTGGTACATCATCCCGGAGTAGACGCCGGTCTTGCTGCCCTTGAGGGTGTGCGGGTCGATGCCGGCCCGCTCGAAGACCTCCCAGGACGCCTCCAGCAGCAGCCGCTGCTGGGGGTCCATGATCAGCGCCTCGTTGGGGCTGATCGAGAACAGGGCCGGGTCGAAGCGGTCCGCGTCGTGCAGGAACCCGCCCTTGTTGACGTACGTGGTGTTCGGGCGCTCGCCCTCGGGGTCGTACAGGCCCTCGACGTCCCAGCCGCGGTTGACGGGGAACCCCGAGACGCCGTCGCGCCCCTCGTCGACGAGCTGCCACAGGCTCTCGGGGGAGTCGACTCCGCCCGGGAACCGGCAGCTCATGGCGACGATGGCGATCGGCTCGCGTGCGGCGGCCGACAGGTTGCGGTTCTGCGTCCGCAGCCGGGCGGTTTCCTTCATGGACGCCCGGAGTGCGTCGAGCAGCTTCTGGTCAGAATTGGACATCGGCTTCTCACATTCCCTGTATCGCGTCGTCCAGCCCGAGACCGTCGAGCGCCATGTTGATCAGACTCTCGGCGTCCATGTCGTCGATCGCCTCTTCCTCTGCGGCGACCGTCGTGGTCTCCGTGTGTTCCGCTCGTCCGTCGGCGAGTTCGAGCAGGGTGTCCACCAGGCCCAGTTCGCGCAGGCGGGCCATGGGGACGGTCTGGAGCAGGCGGCGGATCCTGCCCTCGTCGGAGTCGGGGGCGGCCGCGTCGCCGCCTGCGCCGGTCCCGTCGGCTCCGTCCTTCGGCCGCAGCTCCTCGGCGAAGTGCTCGGCGAGGGACTGGGAGTTGGGGTAGTCGAAGACGAGCGTGGCCGGCAGTCGCAGTCCGGTGGCCTCGGCGAGGCTGTTGCGGAATTCGACCGCGGACAGCGAATCGAATCCGAGTTCCTTGAACTCGCGGCTCTTGCCGATCGACGTCACCCCCGAGTGGCCGAGGATCGCGGCCGCGTGGGCTCGTACGAGGTCGACGAGTTCGTCGGTACGGGCCGCCTCGGTCAGGCCGGCCATCCGGCGGCGGAACGCCGTGACGTCGACCGTGGATCCGGACTCCGCGCGGCGGCGCGAGCGGGCGGGCACCAGGCTCCGGAACAGGTCCGGGAGGTCGGTGGCGCCGCGCATCGCCTTCGTGTTCAGCAGGATCGTCACCAGGGCGGGTGCGCCGAGCGTGCGGGCCGCGTCGAACACCTCGGTGCCCGAGGCGCCCGACAGCGTCTCGATGCCGATGCGGCTCATGCGGCCGCTGTCGGCGGCGGCCAGCTCGCCGGCCATGCCGCCGCCGGCCTCCTCGGCCGCCCACGGTCCCCAGGCGAGGGCCTGGGCGGGCAGGCCCCGGTCCCGGCGGTGGGTGGCGAGGGCGTCCAGGAAGGCGTTGGCGGCCGCGTAGTTGGCCTGGCCCGGGTTGCCGAGCACACCGGCCACGGAGGAGAAGAGGATGAACGCGGCCAGGTCCAGGCCCTCGGTCAGCTCGTGCAGGTGCAGGGCGGCGTCGACCTTGGGCCGCAGGACCGCGGTCACGCGTTCGGGGGTCAGGGAGGCGAGGACGCCGTCGTCCAGGACACCGGCCATGTGGATCACGCCGGTCAGCGGGTGGGCGGCCGGGACGGCCGCCAGGAGGGCGGCGAGGGCGTCCCGGTCGGAGGTGTCGCAGGCCGCGATCTCCACCTCGGCCCCCAGCTCCGTGAGTTCGGCGGCCAGTTCGGTCGCTCCCTCGGCGGCGGGGCCGCGGCGGCTCGTCAGCAGCAGGCGGCTCACACCGCGCTCGGTGATCAGGTGCCGGGCGAACAGCCGGCCCAGCATGCCCGTACCGCCGGTGATCAGCACCGTTCCGCCGGGGGCGAACTCGGCGGCCGGGGTCGTCGCGGTGTCGGCGTCCGCCGCGGCCCGTACGAGGCGCGGGGCGTGGACGGCGCCGGCCCGTACCGCGGCCTGCGGTTCGCCGGAGGCCACCGCGAGGGCGACGTCCGCCGTGTCCGCGGGGTCGGCGGTGTCGGTGTCGAGGAGGAGGACGCGGCCCGGGTTCTCCGACTGCGCGGTCTTCACCAGGCCCCAGACGGCGGCGCCGGCCAGGTTGCCCACGTGCTCGTCGGCGACGGCGACGGCGCCGCGGGTGCGGACGACGAGCGTCGAGCCTTCGAAGCGTTCACCGGCCAGCCATTCCCGCAGGACCTCCAGGGCCCCTCCGACGGCGGTGTGCACCGCGGCGGCGTCCGAGCCGGCGGGGGCGTCCCAGACGACGGTGTCCGCGACCGGGCCGTCGCCGAGGGACTGCCAGGCCTGAACGGGGGTGTCCGCGGCGGCCGCGGAAGGCTGCTTCGGCCAGTCGATCCGGAACAGTGCGTCCCGGACCACCGAACGGCCGTCGGCGGCCGGCTGCTCCGCGGCCAGCGGGCGCAGCATCAGCGAGGCGAGCGAGGCGACGGGGACCCCGGAGGCGTCCGCGAGGTCGACGGCGACCGAGCCCTCGCCGCGGGCGGAGACCCGTACGCGCAGGCTCGCGGCGCCGTCCGCGGAGAGCGAGACGCCGGAGAGGGCGAACGGCAGGGCGGCTTCTCCGCCGGTCACGCCGGACAGGGCGACGGGGTGCAGTGCCGCGTCGAGCAGCGCGGGGTGGACGCCGTATCCATCCGGTTCCACGCCGTCGGGCAGCGCGACCTCGGCGTACACGTCGTCGCCGGAGCGCCAGGCGGCCTTCATGCCCTGGAAGACGGGGCCGTAGGCCAGGCCGGCCTCGGCCACGTCGGCGTAGAAGCCGTCCAAGTCCACCGGCTCGGCGCCGGCGGGCGGCCAGGCCGTCGCGTCGAAGGGGCGCGTGGGCTCGGCGGGCTCCTCGGCGAGCGTGCCCACCGCGTGCCGCACCCACGGCAGGTCCTCGTCCTCGCCGCGCGAGTGGAAGGTGACCGGGCGCCGGCCCGACTCGTCGGGGGCGCCGACCGCGACCCGCACGGCGACTCCGCCGTGCGGCGGGAGCACCAGCGGCGCCTCCAGCGTCAGTTCGTCCACGGCCGGGCAGCCGATCCGGTCGCCCGCCTGGACGGCGAGCTCCACGAAGCCGGTACCGGGGAACAGGACGGTCTCGCCGACCTTGTGGTCGGCCAGCCAGGGCTGGGCGGAGAGCGCGAGGCGGCCCGTGAGGACGATCCCGTCCGTCTCGGGCGCGGAGATCACCGCGCCGAGCAGCGGGTGGTCGACCGTGGAGAGGCCGAGGGAGGTGGCGTCGCCGGCCGCCTGGCCGTCGAGGATCCAGAACCGGCGGCGCTGGAAGGCGTACGTCGGCAGGTCGACGCGGCGGGCGCCGGTGCCGGCGTAGAAGGCCTGCCAGTCGATGCGCGTGCCGGTGGTGTGCAGGCGGGCCAGTGCGGTGAGCAGGGTCTGCGGCTCGGGGCGGTTCCCCCGCAGGACCGGCTCGACGGAGACGTCCTGGCCGTCCAGGGTCGTGCCGGTCAGGGCCGACAGGATGGCGTCGGGGCCGAGCTCGACGAAGCGGGTGACGCCCTGGCCGTGCAGGTACCGGACGGTGTCGGCGAAGCGGACGGCCTCGCGCAGGTGGCGGGTCCAGTACTCCGGGGTGCCCCAGTCCTCGCTGATCTCCCCGTGCACGCCGGAGACCACGGGGATCTTCGGCGGGTGGTAGGTGACGTTCTCGGCGACGAGGTGGAACTCGGCGAGGACCGGATCCATCAGCGGCGAGTGGAAGGCGTGCGAGACGCGCAGCCTGGTCGTCTTGCGGCCCAGTGCGGTGAAGACGGCGGTGATCTCCTCCACCGCTTCCTCCGCGCCCGAGACGACCAGGGAGCGCGGGCTGTTGACGGCCGCTATGCCGGCGGTGTCGGTCAGGTGCGGCAGGACCTCTTCCTCCGTGGCCTCGACGGCGGCCATGGCTCCGCCTGCGGGCAGTGCCTGCATCAGGCGGCCGCGTGCGGCGACGAGGCGGGCCGCGTCCTGAAGGGAGAGCACGCCGGCCGCGTGGGCCGCGGTGATCTCGCCGATGGAGTGGCCGGCCAGGAAGGACGGGCGGACGCCCCAGGACTCGACGAGCCGGAAGAGGGCCGTCTCGACGGCGAACAGGGCGGGCTGGGTGTAGGCGGTGCTGTTGAGCAGTGCCTCGTCCTCGGCGGACTCGCCCCACATCACCTGGTACAGCGGGGTGTCGAGGTAGGTGTCGAGCGCGGCGACGACCTCGTCGAGGGCGGCGGCGAACACCGGGAATGCGGCGTGCAGTTCCCGGCCCATGCCCGGGCGCTGCGCGCCCTGGCCGGTGAACAGGAAGGCCGGCTTGCCGTCCCGTACGGTGCCTTGGACCACGCCCGCGGTCGCCGATCCTTCGGCCAGCGCGGCGAGTCCGGCGAGCAGTTCCCCGCGGTTCCCGGCGATCACCGCGGCGCGGTGGTCATGGGGGGTGCGGGAGGTGGCGGCCGCGTGGCCGAGGTCGGTCAGGGAGAGCCCGGTGTCCTCGCCGACCCGTGCCAGCAGGCGCTGCGCCTGCTCGGCGAGGGCCTGCGGACTGCGGGCCGACAGCACGACCGGTACGAGGGGCAGTTCGCGGTGTTCACCGGCCGGCGCCGTGGCGTCGGCCGGGGCCTCTTCGAGGATGACGTGGGCGTTCGTGCCGCTGAGGCCGAAGGAGGAGATGCCGGCGCGGCGCGGACGCCCGGCCGTGGCGGGCCACTCGACCGGCTCCTGGAGCAGCCTGACGTTGCCCGCGTCCCAGTCGACGACCGGGGTGGGCTCGTCGACGTGCAGGGTCTTCGGCATCAGTCCGTGGCGCAGGGCCTGCACCATCTTGATGACGCCGCCGACGCCGGCGGCGGCCTGGGCGTGGCCGATGTTCGACTTGAGAGAGCCGAGCCACAGCGGCTTGTCCTCGTCGCGGTCCTGGCCGTAGGTGGCGAGGACGGCCTGGGCCTCGATCGGGTCGCCGAGGGTGGTGCCGGTGCCGTGGGCCTCGACGACGTCGACGTCGGCGGTGGTCAGGCCGGCGCTGTCCAGGGCGGCGCGGATGACGCGCTGCTGCGAGGGGCCGTTGGGGGCGGTGAGGCCGTTGGAGGCGCCGTCCTGGTTGACGGCGGAGCCCCGTACGACGGCCAGGACGCGGTGGCCGTTGCGGCGGGCGTCCGAGAGGCGCTCGACGACGAGGACGCCGACGCCCTCCGACCAGGCGGCGCCGTCGGCGGCGCCCGCGAAGGACTTGCAGCGGCCGTCCCTGGCCATGCCCTTCTGGCGGCTGAACTCGACGAACACCTCGGGGTCGGACATCACGGTGACGCCGCCGGCCAGGGCGAGGGTGCACTCGCCGGACCGCAGCGCCTGGATGGCCAGGTGCAGGGAGACGAGGGAGGAGGAGCAGGCCGTGTCGACCGTCATGGACGGGCCCTCGACACCGAGGACGTACGACACCCGGCCCGAGGCGATGCCGCCCGTGGACGCGTTGTGCGCGTAGTCGTGGTACATCATCCCGGAGTAGACGCCGGTGCTGCTTCCCTTGAGGGTGCGTGGGTCGATGCCCGCGTCCTCGAAGGCCTCCCAGGACGCCTCCAGCAGCAGCCGCTGCTGCGGGTCCATGATCAGCGCCTCGTTCGGGCTGATGCCGAAGAAGTCGGGGTCGAAGTCGCCCGCGTCGTAGAGGAATCCGCCCTGGGCGACGTAGCTGGTGTCGGGGCGCGCTCCGGTCGGGTCGTAGATGCGGGCCAGGTCCCAGCCCCGGTCGGCCGGGAAGTCGGAGATCGCGTCGACGCCGTCGGCGACGGCCCGCCACAGGCCGGCCGGCGAGGTGATGCCGCCGGGGTAGCGGCAGGCCATGCCGACGATGGCGACGAGGTCGTCGTCGGCGGTCGCGGCGGCCGCCCTGCGGGCCGCCGCGGGCCGTGCGGCTGCGGCCTCGGGCAGTCCGGACACCTCGGTGAGCAGGTGCCGGGCCAGCCCGAGGGGGTTGGGGTAGTCGAAGACGATGGTGGCGGGCAGGCGCAGGCCGGTGGCCTCGGCGAGTCCGTTGCGGAACTCGACGGCGCGCAGCGAGTCGAAGCCGAGCTCCTTGAACGCCCGCTCCGGCTCGATGGCCTGGGTCGAGCTGAAGCCGAGTACGTCGGCGACCTGCCGCAGCACCAGCTCTACGAGCACCTCTTCGCGGTCCGCGGCGGGCAGTGCGGCCAGCCGCTGCTGGAGGGCGCCGGCCTCGACCTTCCCGCCGGCCTTGCGGCGGGCGGTGACCGGGGCGAGGGAGCGGAACACCTCGCGGGCGCTCGCACCCTGGGCTCGGATGGCACCGAGGTCCAGCTTGACGGGCACCAGGGTGGCGTCGCCGGCGCGCCCGGCGGCGTCGAACAGCGCGACGCCCTCGTCGGCGGAGATCGGGAAGACGCCGCCCTGCGAGATGCGGGAGCGTTCGGCGTCCGTCAGGCTGCCGGTCATGGCGCTGGCCTCGCCCCAGAAGCCCCAGGCGAGGGACTGGGCGGGCAGCCCGCGGGCCTGCCGGTGGGCGGCGAGGCCGTCCAGGAAGGCGTTGGCGGCCGCGTAGTTGGCCTGGCCGGGGTTGCCGAACACACCGGCGACGGAGGAGAAGAGGACGAACGCCGAGAGGTCGGCGTCGGCGGTGAGTTCATGCAGGTTGAGCGCCGCGTCGACCTTGGGGCGCAGGACGGCGTCGATGCGCTCGGGGGTGAGCGAGCCGAGGACGCCGTCGTCGAGCACGCCCGCCAGGTGGACGACGCCGGTGAGGGGGTGCGCGGCCGGGACGGTGGCCAGCAGGGCGGCGAGGGCGTCGCGGTCGGCGGCGTCGCAGGCCGCGATGTCGACGTGGGCGCCGAGTTCGGTGAGCTCGGCGGCCAGTTCGGCGGCGCCTTCGGCGTCCGGGCCGCGGCGGCCGGCGAGCAGCAGGCGGCGCACGCCGTGCGCGGTGACCAGGTGGCGGGCGAAGAGCCGGCCGAGCATGCCGGTGCCGCCGGTGAGCAGGACGGTGCCGTCCGCGGCGAACCGCGGTGCGGCGCCGTCGTCACCCGCGTCGTCGCTCGCGGCGGGCGCTGCGGCGCGGACCAGGCGCGGCGCGTACGCGACGCCGTCGCGGACGGCGATCTGGGACTCGCCGGCGGCGTACGCGGTGAGGACGTCGGCGTCGGTCGCGGCGTCGGCCAGGACGACGCGGCCGGGGTTCTCGGACTGGGCCGACCGGACCAGGCCCCAGACGGTGGCGCCGGCCAGGTCGGTGACGTCCTCGCCGGCCCGGGCGGCGACGGCGCCGCGGGTGCGGACGACGAGGACCGAGGCGGCGTACCGCTCGTCCGCGAGCCATTCCCGGACGACGGCGAGGGCTTCGTGGGCGGCGGTGCGGGCGGCTTCGGCCCCGTTCCCGGCGGGGACGTCCCACAGCACCAGGTCGGCCGGCCCGGTGTCCCCGGCGGCGGACCGGGTGGCCTCCCACGTGGCGGAGGTGGCGTCGGCGGCGGCCGCCGGGAGGGCCTGCCAGTCGATGCGGAACAGGGCGTCCCGGGTGAGGGAGCGGTCCTGGGCGAGCCGGTTGTCGGTGAGCGGCCGCAGGACGAGCGAGTCGACCGAGGCGACGGGCTGCCCGGAGGCGTCGGCGAGGTCGACGGCGACCTCGCCGTCGCCGAGTGCGCCGACCCGTACGCGGACGGCGGAGGCGCCCTCGGCGGCGAGGGTGACCCCGGACCAGGCGAACGGCAGGGCCGCCCGGTCGCCGGTGACGCCGGTCAGGGCGACGGTGTGCAGCGCCGCGTCCAGCAGCGCCGGGTGCAGTCCGTACGGGGAGCCGTCGGTGCCGTCGGGCAGGGAGGCCTCGGCGTACAGGTCCTCGCCGAGGCGCCAGGCGGCGGTGAGGCCCCGGAAGACGGGGCCGTAGTTCAGGCCTTCCGCGGCGACGTTCTCGTAGAAGCCGTCGAGGTCGACGGGCTCGGCGCCGGCGGGCGGCCACACGGTGGTGTCGAAGGGGCGGGCGGGGGCTGCGGCGGAGCCGAGGGTGCCGACCGCGTGCCGGGTCCAGGACAGGCCCGTGTCCTCGCCGCGCGAGTGGACGCTCACGGCCCTGCGGCCGGCCGGGTCGGGCGCGTCGACGGTGACCCGGACGGCGACGCCGCCGCGCGCGGGCAGTACCAGCGGCGCCTCCAGGGTGAGTTCCTCGACGGTGGTGCAGCCGGCCCGGTCGCCGGCCAGGACGGCCAGTTCGACGAAGCCGGTGCCGGGGAAGAAGACCTGCTCGCCGACCCGGTGGTCGCCGAGCCAGCCGTGGGTGGCGGTGGCGAGGCGGCCGGTCAGCGTGAAGCCGTCGCTGTCGGGCGCGGTGATCACGGCGCCGAGCAGCGGGTGGCCGGCCGGGTCGAGGCCGGCGGCCTCGACGTCGCCGGTGCCCGCGGGGGCCGGGGCCCAGTAGTGCTCGCGCTGGAAGGCGTACGTCGGCAGGTCGACGGGGCGCGCGGGGGCGGAGCCGTGGAAGAGGGTCCAGTCGACGGGCGCACCGGCCGCCCAGGCCTCGGCCAGGGAGGTGGCGAAGCGCTGCATGCCGCCTTCGCCGCGGCGCAGCGAGCCGACGGGCGCGGCGCCGACGCCGACGGCGGAGACGGTTTCGGCGAGGCCGACGAGCAGGCCGGGGTGGGGGCTGGCCTCGACGAAGACGGTGAAGCCGTCGTCGAGGAGGGCGCGGGTGGTCTCCTCGAAGAGGACGGTCTGGCGCAGGTTGCGGTACCAGTAGTCGGCGTCGAGGGTGGCGGTGTCGACGGGCGCGCCGACGACGGTCGAGTAGAAGGAGACGTCCGCGGAGCGGGGGGTCACCCCGGACAGGGCCGCGCGGACCTCGTCGCGGATCTCCTCGACGAAGACGGAGTGCGAGGCGTAGTCGACGGGGATCTTGCGGGCCTGGACGCCCTCCGCCTCCAGGTGCGCGTACAGCTCGTCGAGGTTCTCGGGGTGGCCGCAGACGACGACCGAGGTGGGGCTGTTGACGACGGCGAGCTGGAGGCGGCCGTCCCAGCGGGCGATGAGTTCGCGGACCTCGGCGGACGGGAGGCGGACGGACATCATGCCGCCGCGGCCGGCCAGCCCGGTGCGGATGATCTTGCTGCGGAGGGCGACGACGCGGGCGCCGTCCTCCAGGGAGAGGGCGCCGGCGACGGTGGCCGCCGCGATCTCGCCCTGGGAGTGGCCGACGACCGCGGCCGGCTCCACGCCGAAGGAGCGCCACAGCCCGGCCAGCGAGACCATGACGGCCCACAGCACCGGCTGGACCACGTCGACCTCGTCGTACGTGGGGGCGCCGGGCTCGCCGCGTACGACGTCGATGAGGTTCCAGTCGGTGAACTGCGCGAGGGCCTCGGCGCACTCCCCCATCCGCGCGGCGAACACCGGTGAGGAGTCCAGCAGTTCGACGGCCATGCCGATCCACTGCGAGCCCTGGCCGGGGAAGACGAACGCGACCTGCGGGGAGCCGGACGCGGTGCCGCGGACCAGGTTCGGGGCCTTGCCGCCGTCGGCGAGGGTGTCGAGCCCCGCCAGCAGGGCTTCGCGGTCCTCGCCGAGGACGACGGCGCGGTGGTCGAAGGCGGTCCGGCGGGTGATCAGGGCGTGGCCGATGCCGCTCGGGTCCTCGTCCCCCGCGCGCTCGCGGACGAACGCAGCCAGCTTTGCGGCCTGTCCGCGCAGGGCCTGGGCGCCGCGCGCCGAGACCACGTACGGCAGGACCGGGGAGGTGACGGCCGGGGCGTGACGGACCGGCTCGGCGTCCGCGGCGGCCGGCTCGGGCTCCGGTGCCTCCTGGAGGATGACGTGGGCGTTGGTGCCGCTGAGGCCGAACGCGGAGACGCCGGCGGTGCGGGCGTGGTCCTCGGCCTTGGGCCAGGGCAGCGCCTCGGTGAGCAGTTCGACGTGGCCGGCGCTCCAGTCGACGTGGCTGGACGGCTCGGAGACGTGCAGGGTGCGCGGCATGAGGCCGTTGCGCATCGCCATGACCGTCTTGATGACGCCGCCGACGCCGGCCGCGCCCTGGGCGTGGCCGATGTTCGACTTGAACGAGCCGAGGCGCAGCGGCCGCTGGGCGGTGTGGTCCTGGCCGTAGGTGGCGAGCAGGGCCTGGGCCTCGATGGGGTCGCCGAGGGTGGTGCCGGTGCCGTGGGCCTCGACGAGGTCGACGTGGGCGCCGGGGATCTCGGCGTTGGCGAGCGCCTGGCGGATCACCTTCTGCTGGGCGGGGCCGTTGGGCGCGGTGAGCCCGTTCGAGGCGCCGTCCTGGTTGATCGCGGAGCCCTGGATCACCGCGAGGACCTCGTGGCCGTTGCGGCGGGCGTCGGAGAGGCGCTCCAGGAGGATGACGGCGGCGCCCTCGGCCCAGCCGGTGCCGTCGGCGGAGTCGGAGAACGCCTTGCAGCGGCCGTCCGGGGACAGGCCCTTCTGCTTGCTGAACGCGACGAACGGGGACGCCGTCGACATGATCATCACGCCGCCGGCCAGGGCGAGCCTGCACTCGTTCTGGCGCAGGGCCTGCGCGGCGAGGTGGATGGCCACCAGGGAGGACGAGCAGGCGGTGTCGACGGTGAAGGCGGGACCCTCCAGGCCCAGGGTGTAGGAGACCCGGCCGGAGATGACGGACGAGGCGCGCGAGGTCGCCATGAACGCCTCGACGGCTTCCGGGACGCCTTCGTCGTAGTCGCCGTAGTCCTGGATGCCCGAGCCCATGTAGACGCCGACCTGGCTCCCCCGCAGGGTCTCCGGGTCGATGCCGGCGCGCTCGAACGCCTCCCAGGACACTTCGAGGACGAGGCGCTGCTGCGGGTCGGTGCCCTCCGCCTCCAGGGGGCTGAGCCCGAAGAAGCCGGGGTCGAACATGCCGGCGTTCTCCAGGAAGCCGCCCTGGTGGACGTAGCTCGCCCCGGGGGCGTCGGGGTTCGGGTCCATCAGGGTCTCGAGGTCCCAGCCACGGTCGGTGGGCATGCCCGCCACGGCGTCGCGGCCTTCGGCCACCAGCTGCCACAGCTCTTCCGGCGTGGTGATCCCGCCGGGGTAGCGGCAGCTCATGGCCACGATCGCGATCGGCTCCCGCGCCTGAGCCTCGACGTCCTGGAGCCGCTGCCGGGTCTGGTGCAGATCGGCCGTGACTTTCTTCAGGTAGTCGAGGATCTTCTCGTCATTTGCCATGTCGGGTCTCACCGAGTCCTTTTGATGAATGTGTCGGCTACGTGCTCGGGGCTCGGTCAGGCCAGGCCGAGTTCTCTGTCGATGAAGGCGAAGACGTCGTCCGCCGAGGCGGATTCGAGCTGGTCGCGGACCATCTCGCCGGTTCCCTGGAGGTCCGTGAGCCTGCCGACCAGGGCTTGCAGCCGCGAGGTGATCCGGCTGGACCGGATCTGTTCGATGTCGAGGGAGGCGGCGAGCTCCTCGAAGCGGTCCAGCTCGGTGAGCACGTCGGCGGGGCCGCCGTCGCCGTCCTGGAACAGCTCGGTGCGCAGGAACGCGGCCAGCGCGGCGGGGGTCGCGTAGTCGAAGACCATCGTGCTCGGCAGGTTCGCGCCGGTCGCCTCACTCAGGCGCGAGCGCAGTTCCACGGCGGCGACGGAGTCGAAGCCGAGGTCCTCGAAGGCGCGGGTCGGTTCGAGTTCCGCCGGGGAGTCGTAGCCGAGCAGGGCGGCGACCTTGCCCCGGACCAGGTCCAGCAGGGCGCGGGTCTGCTCGGCCTCCGGCTTGCCGGCCAGCGAGGCCACCAGTGCGGATCCGCCGCCCGCGTCCGCCGGGCCGGCGGCGCCGGCGAGAATGTCGCGCACCTCGGGCAGGGCGTTCAGCAGCGGGCGGGGCCGGGCCAGCGTGTACGTGGGGACGAAGCGCTCCCAGTCGAACTCGGCGACCACGAGGTGGCTCTCCTCGTGCTCGATCACCTGGCGCAGCGCGCCGACCGCGACGGAGGGCCGCATGGCGGGCGCGCCGATCCGGCGCATCATCGCGCCGAGTTCGGCGTCGACCATGCCGCCGTCCCACGAGCTCCAGGCGACGGAGGTCACCGTACGGCCCTGGGCGCGGCGCCGGTGGGCGAGGCCGTCGAGGTGGGCGTTGGCAGCGGCGTAGGCGCTCTGGCCGGCGCTGCCCCAGACGGCCGCGCCGGAGGAGAACAGGACGAAGGCGTCCAGCGGGCGGTCGGCCAGCAGTTCGTCGAGGAGGACGGCTCCGGCGACCTTGGCGTGCCCGACCTCGGCGAACTCCTCCAGGGAGAGGTCGGCGAGCGGGGCGATGCGCTGCATGGCGCCGGCGGCGTGGATGACGGCGGTGAGCGGCTGGTCCTCGGGTACGGAGTCCAGGACGCGGGACAGGGAGGCGCGGTCGGTGACGTCGCAGGCCTCGACGGTCACGCGGGCGCCCAGGGCCGTCAGTTCGGCGACGAGCTCGTCGGTGCCGGCGGCGGCGCGGCCGCTGCGGCTGGTGAGCAGCAGGTGCCCGGCGCCTTCGGCGGCGAACGTGCGGGCCACGTGGGCGCCGAGGCCGCCGGTGCCGCCCGTGATGAGGACGGTGCCGTGCGGCTGCCAGGTGCGGCGGGGCTCCTGCCCGGCGAGGGGGGCGCGCACGAGGCGGCGGACGAAGACTCCCTGCGGGCGGAGCGCGACGGCGTCCTCGCCCGAGGTGCCGGTGAGCAGCGAGCACAGGTGCCGGGCGCTGCCTGCGTCGGCGGCGGCGGGCAGGTCGACGATGCCGCCCCAGGTCTGCGGGAGGTCGAGGGCGAGGGCGCCGGCGAGGCCCCACAGGGGGGTCTGGGCGACGGACGTCACCTCGTGGGAGCCGGCCACGGCGGCCGCCCCGGAGGTGGCGAGCCACAGCGGGGTGGTGAGGCCGGCGTCGCCGTGCGCCTGGACCAGGGTGATGGTGGCGGCGAGGCCCCGGGAAAGGCCCGGGTGGCCGGGGTGGGGGCGTTCGTCGAGGGAGAGCAGCGAGAGCACGCCGGCGGCGGTGCGGCCGCGCAGCGCCTCGGTGAGCGCGGCGCGGTCCGGTCCGTCGACCTCGACGGTCTCGGGGGTGGCCCCGGCGTCGGCGATGGCGGCGAGCACGGCGGCGGGCCGCGGGTCGGCGGCCGTCTCCGGGGTCACGGCGACGAGCCAGGTCCCGGTCAGGGCCGCGGCGGGCAGGGTGTCGGGGGCGGGCTGCCAGACGACGCGGTAGCGCCAGGAGTCGAGGGTGTACGCGTCGCGGTGGCGGCGGCGCCACTTCGAGAGGGCGGGCAGCACCTCGTGCAGCGGGTCGGCGGCGATGTCCAGCCGGCCGGCGAGCGTGTCGGCGTCGGCGTGCTCGACGGCGTCCCAGAAGGCGGTGTCGGCGGGGTCGGCCGCGCCGCCGCCAGCGCCCGCGGCGAGGAGGCCGGGGGTGGCGGGGACGGTGTCGGCCCAGAAGCTGCGGTGCTGGAACGGGTACGTGGGCAGCGGGAGGCGGCGGGCCGGACCGCCGGTCAGGGCGTCCCAGTCCAGGGCGGCGCCGCGGGCGAAGGCCTGGGCGACGGCGGCCAGGAGCGTGCGCGCCTCGTCGCGGCCGCGGCGCAGGGCGGGTACGGCGAGTGCGCCGGACTCGGCCGTCAGCGAGTCGGCGGCCATCGGGGTGAGCGCGGCGTCCGGGCCCAGTTCGAGGAGGATGCGGGCGCCGTCGGCTTCGAGGGAGCGCAGGGCGTCGGAGAAGCGGACGGCCTCGCGGACGTGGCGGACCCAGTAGTCGGCGCTCTGGAGCTCGCCGGGCCCGGCGGGGCGGCCGGTCAGGTTCGACACGACGGGGATCCGGGCCTCGTTCCAGGTGACGCTCTGCGCGACCTGGCGGAAGTCCTCCAGCATCGGGTCCATGAGCGGGGAGTGGAAGGCGTGTGAGACCCGCAGTTCCTTCGTCTTGCGGCCCTCCTGCCCGAAGTGGGCGGCGATGGCGCGGACGGTGTCCTGCTCGCCGGAGACGACCACCGCGCGGGGGCCGTTGACCGCGGCGATGCCGACGCCGTCGGTGAGGTGGGGGCGGACCTCCTCCTCGGTGGCCTGGAGCGCGGCCATGGCGCCGCCCGCGGGCAGGGCCTGCATGAGGCGGCCGCGTGCGGTGACGAGGCGGGCGGCGTCGGCGAGGTCGAGGACACCGGCGGCGTGGGCCGCGCTGATCTCGCCGATCGAGTGGCCGGCCAGCAGGTCGGGGCGCAGGCCCCAGGACCGGACGAGCCGGAACAGGGCGGTCTCGACGGCGAACAGCGCGGGCTGGGCGTAGGCGGTGTCGTTCAGCGCCTCTTCGTCCTCGCCCCACATCACGTGCTTCAGCGGGGCGTCGAGGTGCGCGTCGAGGGCGGCGGCCGCCTCGTCGAGGGCCTCGGCGAAGACGGGGAAGGCGGCGTGCAGTCCACGGCCCATGCCCAGGCGCTGGGCGCCCTGGCCGGAGAAGAGGAAGGCGGTGCGGACGTCGGGTTCGGCGACGGCGCGGGCGGCGTCGCCCGGGGTGTCGCCCTCCGCGAGCGCCGTCAGGCCCCGTACGAGCTCCTCGCGGTCCGCGGCGAGCAGGACGGCGCGGTGCTCCAGCGCGGCGCGGGTGACGGCCAGCGAGTGACCGAGGTCGCGTACGGACGCCTCGTCCCCGGCGGCGTCCCGGCCGGCCAGGTGGTCCAGCAGGTTGGCCGCCTGGGCGCGCAGGGCGTCGGCGGTCTTCGCCGACAGCGGCAGCAGCGCGGGGGCCGCGGCGCCGGTGGCCGCGGCGGGCGCGCTGGGGTCGGCGTCCTCGGCGGCCGGGGCGTCCTCGGCGGGCGCGGCCTCGATGATGACGTGCGCGTTGGTGCCGCTGAGGCCGAACGCGGAGACGGCGGCGCGCCGCGGCTCCCCGGTCTCGGGCCAGGCGACGGCCTCGGTGAGCAGCCGGATGTTCCCCGCGGACCAGTCGACCTTGGGGGTCGGCTCGTCGACGTGCAGGGTCTTGGGCAGGATGCCGTGGCGGATCGCCTCGACCATCTTGATGATGCCGCCGACGCCGGCCGCGGCCTGCGCGTGCCCGATGTTCGACTTGATCGAGCCCAGCCACAGCGGCCGGTCCGCGGGGCGGCCCTTGCCGTACGTGGCGAGCAGCGCCTGCGCCTCGATCGGGTCGCCCAGGGTGGTGCCGGTGCCGTGCGCCTCGACCGCGTCGACCTGGTCGGCGGTGAGCTGCGCACCGGCGAGCGTCTGCTCGATCAGCCGCTGCTGGGAGGGGCCGTTGGGGGCGGTGATGCCGTTGGAGGCGCCGTCCTGGTTGATGGCGGAGCCGCGGATGACGGCGAGCACCGGGTGGCCGTTGCGGCGGGCGTCGGAGAGCCGTTCGACGACGAGCATGCCGGCGCCTTCGCCCCAGCCGGTGCCGTCGGCGGACGCGGCGAAGGACTTGCAGCGGCCGTTGGGGGCGAGGCCGCGCTCCTGGCTGAACCCGACGAAGGAGGTGGGGGTGGCCATGACGGTCACGCCGCCGGCCAGGGCGAGGGTGCACTCCCCGGCGCGCAGGGCCTTGACCGCCCAGTGCAGGGCGACCAGCGAGGAGGAGCAGGCCGTGTCGACGGTGACGGCGGGGCCCTCGAGGCCGAGGGTGTAGGAGATGCGGCCGGAGGCGATGGAGCCGAGGCCGCCGATCCCTCCGTCGGAGGGGTAGTCGTGGTAGACGACGCCCGC
This sequence comes from Actinobacteria bacterium OV450, assembly GCA_001298555.1. GTDB lineage: Bacteria > Actinomycetota > Actinomycetes > Streptomycetales > Streptomycetaceae > Streptomyces. Next base: position 10,411 of record LJCW01000008.1, on the reverse strand, counting down.
GTAGACGCCGGTGCGGCTGCCGCGCAGCGAGTGCGGGTCGATGGTGGCGCGCTCCAGCGCCTCCCAGGAGGTTTCCAGCAGCAGGCGCTGCTGGGGGTCGGTCTCCCGCGCCTCCTTGGGGCTGATCTTGAAGAAGTCGGCGTCGAACCGGTCGGCGTCGTGCAGGAAGCCGCCCTCGCGGGCGTACGACTTCCCGGGCGTCCCGGGCTCCGGGTCGTACAGCCCGTCGACGTCCCAGCCGCGGTTGAGGGGGAAGCCGGTGATCCCGTCGCCGCCCGAGGCCACCAGGTCCCACAGGTCCTCGGGGGATCCGATCCCGCCGGGGTAGCGGCAGCTCATCCCGACGATCGCGATCGGCTCGTGTTCACGGGCCTCGGCCTCGCGCAGGCGCCGCTTGGCGCTCTGCAGGTCGGCGGTGGCGCGCTTGAGATAGTCGCGGAGTTTGTCCTGGTCAGGCATCTGAAGTCAACCAATCTGAAGCCAACTGTGGTCCGTGCCGGTCGGGGTCTCTCAGGGTCAGAGCCCGAGCTCCCGGTCCAGTGCCTCGAACAGTTCGTCGTCGGTGACCGCCTCGAAGTCCTGCTCCGGGCCGGTCGGTTCGGTGGTGCGGGTGTCCTGCCAGCGGCGCAGTACCGCTTCGAGCCGTGCGGTGATCCGGGTGGGATCGGCCGCGTCCCCTGCGACGGCCGCGAGGGCCGCGTCCAGCTGGTCCAGGGCCTCGGCCACGGCCTGCGTCCCGTCGTCGCCGTCGGGCTGTACGGCGGCGGCCAGGTAGCCGGCCACGGCCCGTGACGTCGGGAAGTCGAAGGCCAGGCTCGCCGGGAGGGCGAGACCGGTGGCCGTGCCCAGCCGGCTGCGCAGTTCGACCACGGCCAGCGAGTCGAAGCCGAGCTCCTGGAAGGACTGGTCGGCGGCCACGGCGTCGGCCGAGGCGTGGCCGAGCAGCCCGGCGACGTGGGAGCGCACCACCTCCAGCAGCACCCGCTCCCGCTCCTGCGGGTCCAGTCCGGTCAGGCGCCGCCGCAGCTGATCGGCCTCGTCGGCACCGCCGCGGCCCGGCCGGCCGGCGGGGGTCCGTACGAAGCCGGCCAGGACGGCCGGTACGCGGCCGGTGGCCGAGCGGAGGGTGCCGCGGTCGGGGTCGAGGGCGGTCAGGTCCGCCTCGGCGGTGCGCAGCGCCTCGTCGAGCAGCTCCAGTCCGCGGTCGGCGCCGAGGGCGGGCAGGCCCAGAGAGGCCGACAGCGCGTGCTGCTCCGCGGTTGCGCCTGCGGCCTCCCACGGCCCGAAGGCCAGGGCGGTCGCGGCGAGTCCGAGGCCGTGGCGGTGCCGGGCGAGCGCGCTGAGGAAGCCGGCCGCGGCGGCCAGGGGGCCCTGTCCGGCGCCGTGCATCAGCCCGGCGGAGGAGGACACCAGCAGGAAGGCCGCGAGGCGGTCGCCGCGGGTGAGCTCGTGCAGGTTCCAGGCCGTGTCGGCGCTGCGCCGCAGGTCGGTGTCGAGTCCGGCCCGGGCCTGCGCGTCGATGCGGGCGGTGCCGGCCGGGAGGTCGGCGTGCACGACCGCGACGAGCGGGTGCTCGGCGGGTATGCCGGCCAGCAGCGCGGCGCGCGCGGTGCGGTCGGCGGGGTCGCAGTCGGCCACCACCGTGTCGGCGTCGAGACCGGCGAGGCCGTCCGGTGCGGCTGCGCCGTCGGGTGCGGCGGCTGCGTCCGTACGGGTGAGCAGCAGGCGGGTGGCTCCGTACTCGGTCACCAGGCGGCGGGCCACGGCCGCTCCGGCGGCGGACCAGGCGCCGGTGACCAGGACCGTACCGGACGCCAGGGACGGCCGGTCCGCGTCCGGGGCGGCGGCCTTGACCAGCCGCGGTACGAGGACGGTGCCGGCCCGGATCGCGAACTCGGTCAGTCCGGAGCCGAGCGCGGCGGGCAGCGCCTGCCGGGAGGCCTCGGTGTCGTCGAGGTCGGCCAGCACGAACCGGCCCGGGTGCTCGCTCTGGGCGGCCCGCACCAGTCCCCAGACCGGGGCCTGGGCGAGGTCGGCGCCCTCGTCCTCGCGGACGGCGACGGCGCCGCGGGTGACGACGGTCAGGGGCGCGGTCCGCTCCTCGTCGAGCCACTGCGCGAGCCGGGCCAGCGTGGCCGCGGCCACCGTGCGGGCGCGGGCGGCCGCGTCGGCGTCGGCGGCCCCTTCGGGTACGGGGCATTCGAAGAGGACGGGCGCGTCCTGCACCGTGGTGCCGGCGGGGGCCTGGGCCCAGGTCAGCCGGTAGAGGGCGCCGGGCTGTTCGCCGGTGCGCAGCTCGTGCGCCGGGACGGTCCGCTGGGTGACCGCGGCCGCCGACAGGACGGGACGGCCCTCCTCGTCGGCCGCTTCGAGGGCGAGCGCGTCCTGTGCGTCGCGGGTGATGCGGACGCGGAGGGCGGCAGCGCCGCTCCGGTGCACCTGGAGGCCGGTCCAGGAGGCGGTGGCGAGCGGGGCCGGAGCCCCGGTGTCGAGCCGGTCGAGGCGGTCGAGGTGCAGGGCCGCGTCGAGCAGGGCGGGGTGGACGGTGAACCGGTCGGCCGCGGCCTCGCCGGAGCCCGCTCCGGCGGGCAGGGCGATCTCGGCGAACAGTTCGTCGCCGCGCCGCCAGGCCGCCTGCAGGCCCTGGAAGACGGGGCCGTACCCGTATCCGCCGGCGAGCAGCCGCTCGTACGCGTCGGCCACGGCGACGGGCGCGGCGCCCGGGGGCGGCCACGCCGACAGGTCGGCGGGGGCGGAGAAGGCGGCGGCGGTGAGGGTGCCTTCGGCGTGCAGGCTCCAGCCGGAGTCCGCGTCGCCGTCGGGGTCCTCGGCGCGGGAGTGCACGCTCACCGTGCGCAGGCCGTCCTCGCCGGGAGCGCCCACCACCACGTGGAGGGGGATGCCGCCCTGCTCGGGCAGCGGCAGCGGGGCGTGCAGGGTCAGGCCGGCCAGCCGGTCGCAGCCGAACTCGGCGCCGGCGCGCAGGGCCAGCTCCACGAAGCCGGTGGCCGGGAGGACGACCGTGCCGAGCAGGTCGTGGTCCTCCAGCCAGGGCTGGGCGGTGCGGGCCGGGCGGCCGGTGAAGGTGGCACCGCCGGTGCCGGGCGCGGGGACGACCGCGCTCAGCAGCGGGTGGTCCACGGCGTCGAGGCCGAGCGAGCCGGCGTCCCCGCCGCGGCGCTCGTCGAGCGCCCAGAAGCGGTCGCGGCGGAAGGCGTACGTCGGCAGTTCGATGCGCTGCGCGCCGCTGCCGGCGAAGAAGGCGCGCCAGTCGACGTCGACGCCGTGGGTGTGGGCCTGCGCGACGGCGGCCACGAGGGTGTGCTCCTCGTCGCGTTCGCGCCGGGACAGGGCCAGGAACACCGGGGTGCCGGTGCCGGTGTCGGTGCCTGTGTCGGTGCCTGTGTCGGTGCCTGTGTCGGTGCCGGCGAGGCAGGCGGGACCGAGGCCGGCGAGGACGGCGTCGGGGCCGACCTCGACGAAGGCGGTGGCTCCGGCCTCGGCGAGGGCGCGTACGCCGTCGCCGAAGCGGACGGCCCCGCGGACGTGGCGGACCCAGTACTGCGGGTCGGCGATCTCCTCGGCGGTCATGATCCGGCCGGTCACGTTCGAGACGAGCGGGATACGGGGCTCCGCCGGGGAGAGCGCGGCCGCGACGGTGCCGAACTCGGCGAGCATCGGGTCCATCAGCGGCGAGTGGAAGGCGTGCGAGACGCGCAGCCGGGAGGTCTTGCGGCCCAGGGCCGTGAAGTGCTCCCGGATCGCCTCGACTTCGCCCTCGGCTCCCGAGACCACCACGGACTGCGGTCCGTTGACCGCGCCGATGCTCACGGCGTCGGTCAGCAGCGGCAGCACCTCGTCCTCGGAGGCCTGGACGGCCAGCATGGCTCCGCCCTCGGGCAGGGCCTGCATCAGCCGGCCGCGGGCGGCGACCAGCTTGGCCGCGTCGGCCAGCGAGAGCACGCCGGAGACGTGGGCGGCGACGATCTCGCCGATGGAGTGGCCGGCGAGGAAGTCCGGGCGGATCCCCCAGGACTCCAGCAGCCGGAACAGGGCGGTCTCGAAGGCGAACAGTCCGGTCTGGGTGTGGACGGTACGGCTGAGTTCGGTCGCGTCCTCGCCCCAGACGACCTCGCGCAGGGGCCGGTCCAGGTGCCGGTCGAGCTCGGCGAGGGCGGCGTCGAAGGCCTCGGCGAACACCGGGAAGGCGGCGTGCAGTTCGCGCCCCATGCCGGGGCGCTGCGCGCCCTGGCCGGAGAACAGGAAGGCGGTGAGTCCGCCGGTGGCGGCCCGGACGGCGGGCACGGCGGCGGGGGCGCCGGACGCGAGCGCGGCCAGTGCCTGGCGGGCCTGCGCGGGGTCGCCCGCGATCAGCGCGGCCCGGTGTTCCATGGGCGCCCGCGTGGTCGCCAGGGAGAACCCGACGTCACGAGGCTCCGCCGCGGGCAGCGTGTCCAGGTGGCCCAGCAGCCGCCCGGCCTGCCGCGCAAGGCCCTCCGGGTCCCGGGCGGACAGAACCCACGGCACGACCCGCGCGGCGGCACCTGCCGCCCCGGCCGATGCGGCCGGGCCGTCCGCTGCGGCGGGGGTGCCCGAGGCGCTCGGCACAGCCGACGCGCCGACGGCGTCGGCGGCGGCCGGGGAGCCCGGCGCCGCCTCGGAAGGCGGCTGCGGGAGGGCCGGGGCCTCCAGGATGACGTGGGCGTTGGTGCCGCTGATGCCGAAGGAGGAGACGCCGGCCCGGCGCGGGCGGTCCGACTCGGGCCACTTGCGGGCCTCGTCGAGGAGGCGGACGGCGCCCGCCTCCCAGTCGACCTGGGCCGACGGCGCGTCCAGGTGGAGTGACTTCGGCATGATGCCCGTCCGCAGCGCCTGCACCACCTTGATGACGCCGGCGACGCCCGCGGCTGCCTGGGTGTGCCCGATGTTCGACTTGATGGACCCCAGCCACAGCGGCTCGGCGTCGCCGCGGTCCTGTCCGTACGTGGCGAGCAGCGCCTGGGCCTCGATCGGGTCCCCGAGGGTGGTGCCCGTGCCGTGCGCCTCGACGAGGTCGACGTCGGCGGTGGACAGGCCCGCGTTGGCCAGGGCCTGGCGGATGACCCGCTGCTGGGAGGGGCCGTTCGGCGCCATCAGGCCGTTGCTGGCGCCGTCCTGGTTGACGGCGCTGCCGCGCAGCACGGCCAGTACCTGGTGCCCGTTGCGCCGCGCGTCCGACAGCCGCTCGATCACGAGGACGCCGACGCCCTCGGACCACGCGGCGCCGTCCGCCGCGGCGGAGAACGACTTGCACCGGCCGTCCTTGGACAGGCCGCGCTGCCGGGAGAACTCCACGAAGGTCTCCGTGGAGGACATCACGGTCACGCCGCCGACCAGGGCCAGCGGGCACTCGCCCGACCGCAGGGCCTGCGCCGCGAGGTGCAGGGCGACCAGCGAGGACGAGCAGGCGGTGTCCACCGTCACGGACGGGCCTTCGAGGCCGAACGTGTAGGAGACGCGGCCCGAGCCGAGCGAGCCGGCGGCGCTGTTGCCGGTGTAGTCGTGGTACATGATCCCGGCGAACACACCGGTCGACGTGCCCTTCAGCGAGGCCTGGTCGATCGCCGCGCGCTCCAGCGCCTCGTACGCGACCTCCAGCAGCAGCCGGTGCTGCGGGTCCGTGGTCAGCGCGTCGTTGGGGCTCATCCCGAAGAAGGCGGGGTCGAACTCGTCGGCGTCGTGCAGGAAGCCGCCGTGGCGCACGTACACCTTGCCGGGCGTGCCCGGTTCGGGGTCGTACAGCCCGTCGATGTCCCAGCCGCGGTTGACGGGGAACTCGGTGATCGCGTCGACCTCGTCCTCGACGAGGCTCCACAGCTCCTCGGGGGAGCGGACGCCGCCCGGGTAGCGGCAGGCCATGCCGACGATCACGATCGGGTCGTCGTCACCGGCCGCCGGGCCCGCGGTGGCGGCGGCCGTGGCCGTGGCGGTGGCAGCGGAGCCGGCGAGCAGCGTGTCGAGGTGCTCGGCGACGGCCTGGGCGTTCGGGTGGTCGAAGACGAGCGTCGGGGTCAGCCGCAGCCCGGTCGCGGTGGTGAGCTGGTTGCGCAGTTCCAGTGCGGTCAGCGAGTCGAAGCCGAGCTCGTTGAAGGCCCGGTCGGGACCGACCTCGGCCGTGGAGGAGTGCCCCAGGATCGAGGCCACCTGGCCGCGTACGAGGTCCAGCAGGGCGCGGCGGCGCTCCTTCTCCGGCAGCGCGGCGAGCTGCCCGCCCTGCGTGGCGGCGCGGGCGGCGGTCCGGGCCGTGGTACGGGCGCGCCGGCGGACCAGCGCGGAGAACTGGGCGGGCAGGTCGTCGGCGGCGCGCAGGGCGGCGAGGTCCAGGGCGAGCGGCAGCAGGACGGAGTCGGCCGCGGTGGTGGCGGCCTCGAACAGGGCCAGGCCGTCGGCGGCGGACAGCGCGCCGATGCCGGAGCGGCGCATGCGCTGGAGGTCGGTGCTGTTCAGCTCCTCCGCCATGCCGTCGCCGCTGACGGAGCCGCCGTCGCCCTCGGTGGCCCACAGGCCCCAGGCGAGCGACTGGCCGGGCAGCCCCTCGGCGCGGCGGTGGGCGGCGAGGGCGTCGAGGAAGGCGTTGCCTGCGGCGTAGTTGCCCTGGCCCGGGTTGCCGAGGACGCCGGCGACCGAGGAGAACAGCACGAAGGCGGTCAGGTCCCGGTCCCGGGTCAGCTCGTGGAGGTTCCACGCGGCGTCGACCTTGGGGCGCAGCGCCCCGGCGAGCAGTTCGGGGGTGAGCGAGCCGATGGTGACGTCGCCGAGGACGCCGGCGAGGTGGATCACCGCGGACACGGGGTGCCGGGCGAGCAGGTCGCGTGCCTGGTCCGGGTCGGCGAGATCGCAGGCGGCGAGGGTGACCTCGGCGCCCAGGGCGGTGAGTTCGGCGTGCAGCTCGGCGGCGCCGGGGGCCTCGGGACCGCGGCGGCCGGCCAGCAGGAGTTCGCGCACGCCGTGCTCGGTCACGAGGTGGCGGGCGACCAGGCGGCCCAGCGTGCCGGTGCCGCCGGCGAGCAGGACGGCGCCCGGGCCGTCGAAGCGAACCGTTTCGTCCGCCGTGGCGGAGGAGGTGGCGCGGACCAGGCGCGGTGCGGACAGCGCACCGCCCCGTACGACGACCTCGGGCTCGGCCGCGGCCAGGAGCACGGCGGGGTCCACCGTGAGCCCCGTGGAGCCGGGTTCGAGGTCGGCGAGCACGATCCGGCCGGGGTTCTCGGCCTGGGCCGAGCGCATCAGGCCGCGGACCGCAGCGCCGGCCAGGTCGGTGACGCCCTCGCCGGGCGCGGCGACGGCGCCGCGGGTGACCACGAGCAGGCGGGACTCGGCGAACCGCTCGTCGGCGAGCCACTCCCGTACGCGGGCCAGGGCCCGGGCGGTGGCCGCGTGCACGCGGGCGGCGGTGCCCCCCGCCGTGGCGGCGCCCAAGTCGCCGAAGGCGTCGAAATCGTCGAGGACGTCGAGGACCAGTACGTCCTGCGCGGGCCCGGTCCGGTCGTCCGCCTCCCAGCGGCCCCAGGTCAGCGGGGCGGGAGCGGCGGCAGCGGCGAGCGGCTGGAGTTCGACGGCGAACAGCGAGCCGCCCGGGGCGGCCTGTCCCGCGGCGTCGGCGGCGGCGCCGGCCCGCGAGACGAGCGATTCGACGGAGAAGACGGGCAGGCCCTCCGCGTCGGCGCCGTCGAGGGTGATGGAGTCGGGGCCACTGGGGGCGATCCGCACCCGCAGCCGGGTCGCGCCGACGGCGTGGAAGCGAACGCCCTTCCAGGCGAACGGCAGCAGCACACCGGAACCGGCGGAGCCGCCGGTGGTGTCGCCGGAGCCGTCGTCGAGCAGCGAGCCGTGCAGGGCCGCGTCGAGAAGGGCGGGGTGGACGCCGAAGCGGGCGGCGTCCTCGTGCGCCTGCTCGGGCAGTTCGACCTCGGCGAAGACGGTGTCGCCCTGGCGCCAGGCGGCCTGGAGGCCCTGGAACACCGGCCCGTAGTGGTAGCCGCGCTCCTGGAGCAGTGCGTACGCCTCGTCCAGGGGCACCTCGGCGGCATCGGCGGGCGGCCACGCGGTGAGGTCGGCGCCGGGGGCCACGGGCGCGGTGCCCAGGAGGCCCTGGGCGTGCAGCAGCCAGGGGGTCTCGGGAGTGGCGTCCTGGGGGCGGGAGTGGATGAGCACGGTCCGGCGGCCCAGCTCGTCCGCGCCGGAGACGGAGACCTGGAGGGCGACGCCGCCGTGCTCGGGCAGCACGAGCGGGGCCTGGAGGATGAGCTCTTCCAGGGTGGTGTGACCGACCTGCTCACCGGCGTACAGGGCGAGTTCGACGAAGCCGGTGCCGGGCAGCAGCACGGCGCCGAGGACGTCGTGGTCGGCCAGCCAGGGCTGGGCGTCGACGGCGAGCCGGCCGCTGAAGGTCACCCCGTCCGTGTCGGGGGAGGTGATGACCGCGCCGAGCAGCGGGTGGTCGGCGGGTGCGAGGCCGAGGGCGGAGGCGTCGCCGCCGCCCGCGAGCTCGGCGGTCATCCAGTACCGCTCCCGCTGGAAGGCGTACGTCGGCAGCGCGACCACCTGCGCGCCGGTACCGGCGTGGAAGGCGGCCCAGTCGACGGGGGTGCCGGTGGTGTGGAGCCGGGCGAGCGCCGTCAGGAGGGTGCGGGCCTCAGGACGGTTCTTGCGGACGGCGGGCTCGGCCACGGCGTCGCCGCCGTCGAGGGTGGTGCGGGTGAGTGCGGTCAGGACCGCGTCGGGGCCGAGCTCCAGGAAGGTCTGGACGCCCTTGGCGTGCAGGTGCTGGACGGTGTCGGAGAAGCGGACGGCTTCGCGCAGGTGACGGGTCCAGTACTCCGGGGTGCCCCAGTCCTCGCTGAGCTCGCCGTGGACCCCGGCGACGACCGGGATCTGCGCGGGGGCGTACGTCACCGATTCGGCGACGGCCCGGAACTCGGCGAGCGCCGGGTCCATGAGCGGTGAGTGGAAGGCGTGCGAGACCCGCAGCCGGGTCGACTTGCGGCCCAGCTCGGTGAACTGCGCCTGGATGGCGTCGACGGCCTCCTCGGTACCCGAGACCACGATGGAGCGCGGGCTGTTGATCGCCGCGATGCCGACCGTGTCGCCCAGGTGCGGGAGGATCTCCTCCTCCGTCGCCTCGATCGCGGCCATGGCGCCGCCGGCGGGCAGCGCCTGCATCAGCCGGCCCCGGGCGGTGACCAGGCGGGCCGCGTCCTCCAGCGACAGCACCCCGGCGGCGTGGGCCGCGGTGATCTCACCGATGGAGTGCCCGGCCAGGAAGTCCGGCCGCACCCCCCACGACTCGACGAGCCGGAAGAGGGCGGTCTCGATGGCGAACAGGGCGGGCTGCGTGAACGCGGTGCTGTTCAGCAGCGCCTCGTCCCCGGCGGACTCACCCCACATCACCTCGTACAACGGCCTGTCGAGGTACGGGTCGACCGCCGCGACGACCGCGTCGAGGGCGGCTGCGAACACCGGGAACGCGGCGTGCAGTTCACGCCCCATGCCCGGACGCTGCGCACCCTGGCCCGTGAACAGGAACGCCGAGCGGCCCTCCCGTACGACGCCCTGCACCGCGCCCGTGGCCGTGCCCTCGGCGAGGGCGGCCAGCCCGGCGAGGAGTTCCTCACGGTCGGCGCCGACGACGACGGCCCGGTGCTCGTGCGGGGTGCGGGTGGTGGCCGCGGAGAACCCGATGTCGGTGAGGGACACGTCGGGGTGCCCGGTGACGTGCGCGTGCAGCCGCCCGGCCTGCTCGGCCAGCGCCTTCGGCGTACGGCCCGACAGGGCGACGGGGACCAGCGGCAGTGCGCGGGGCTCGGCCTCGGCCTCCGCCGTCTCGGCGGCCGGGGCCTCCTCGACGATGACGTGCGCGTTCGTACCGCTGAGGCCGAAGGAGGAGATGCCCGCGCGGCGCGGGCGCTCGCCCGCCGGCCAGGCGACCGGCTCGGTCAGCAGTTTGACGTTGCCCGCGGTCCAGTCGACGTGCGGGGTGGGGTCCTCGGCGTACAGGGTCCTGGGCAGGACGCCGTGGCGCAGCGCCTGGACCATCTTGATGACGCCGCCGACGCCGGCCGCGGCCTGCGTGTGGGCCAGGTTCGACTTCAGGGAGCCGAGCCAGAGCGGCTTGTCCTCGTCGCGGCCCTGGCCGTAGGTGGCGAGCAGTGCCTGCGCCTCGATCGGGTCGCCGAGGCGGGTGCCGGTGCCGTGGGCCTCGACGGCGTCGACGTCCGCGACCGTCAGGTTCGCGTTCTCCAGGGCGCTGCGGATGACGCGCTGCTGGGAGGGCCCGTTGGGGGCGGTCATGGAGCTGGACGCGCCGTCCTGGTTGACGGCGGAGCCCTTGATGACGGCGAGGACCCGGTGGCCGTTGCGGCGGGCGGCGGGG
>LJCW01000007.1 GCA_001298555.1 Actinobacteria bacterium OV450 | reverse complement strand
CGGGTAGTACCAGTGGTTGGCCTGCCAGAAGTTCCAGGCGCCGACCGGGCTGCCGTAGCGGGAGTTCATGTAGTCCAGGCCCCACTTGATCTGGGTGCGGGGGTTGGTCTTCCAGTCCGCGCCGGCGGTGGCCATCTTGGAGCCGGGCAGGGCCTGGGCCAGGCCGTAGGCGCCGGAGGAGGCGTTGGTGGCGGTGTGGTTCCAGCCGCTCTCGTGGGAGATGATCTTGTCGAAGGCGGCGAACTGGGCCGGGTCCTTGATCATCTGGTGCGCGATCGCCTTTGCGTCCATCGGAGCCGCCTGGGCGGGAACGGTGGCGAGCATGGTGCCGGCGACGCCCAGGGCGACGAGGGAGCCGGCGAGGGTCTTCTTGGAGGCGGCGATGCGGCGGATGACGTGGGACACGGAGGAAACCTTCCGACGGGGGCAGGGGCGGTCGCCGCACGCCGAAGGCATGCGTGAGCCACTCACACGGTGGAGAGGGGTTCGTCGGGCGGGGGGCGAAGTGCCCCGCCGCCGTGGCGACATCACCAGTTAGCCAGGCTCCCGCCGCCCTGGCAACGACCTCCGGTACTAGCCGCATTCGCAGCCGGCGGCCGCCGATCACGGCACCGGGCCGTGGGGGAACAGGGTCCGGGGGCTACTACGCGGGGTCGTATGTGACGTGGGTCCTATGGGGTGAGTCACCGGAAGAGGGACCGAATGTCACCTTCTGTGGTGGTTCGCTACGCGATATGGGGTGTGCGGGGGGCCACTTTCAACCCGAACCGAAGAAAACGGGCGCCTCGAACGCCGCTTTTCGCACCACCCGCCGCAGCCGGCCCGGCACTGCACCTGGCGCAGCGCCCCTCAGGGGCGTTCGAAGAGCTGGAGGATCCCCCCGAGGGAGAAGCAGAGCGCCCCCGTCAGGGTGCCCCAGTTGGCGATGTCCTCGTTGACCAGGCTTCCCGTCGCGGGGCGGGTGAAGGCCGCCAGTGCCGAGACGAGGAAGAGGACGGATCCGAACTGGTTGACCGCGACGATCCACCAGCTGAGCTCGCGGGCACGGACGCCCGGGCGTCCGTGGCAGACCTCGACCAGCGCGAGGTGCCCCGAGATCAGGAACAGGGTGCATCCGATCATGTCGGGGGCCCAGATCAGCCGGTTCACCTGTTGCGACGAGAGCCCCTGCAGCAGGGAGCTCAGCAGGTTGACGCCGAACACGAGGGTGCCCACGAACAGGACGAAGGTGCTCAGCCAGTCGATCCGGGAAGGCTCGTAGCTCCACCACGCCCAGGGGCGCCCGGTCAGCGAGCCCGCTCCGGTCTGCGGACGTGGAGCGTTGATCGCCTGGAGCAGTGAGGCGTACCCGCCGGTGTTGAAGAACAGGCCGCCGGCGAAGTAGATCCACGCGCCCGTGGCGGTGCCCGAGCCGAACTGGGCGACCCCGGCCCCGAGGGCGAACAGGGCTCCGCCGACCGTGAACGCGAGCGCGGCGACGGTGTTCAGCCTGCGCAGGCGGCCGATCGACACACCGTCGGCCCTGCGGGGGCGTGGGGCGAGCTCGCCCTCGGCGCGTACGGTGAGCCGGCCGCGCTTGCGCGCCGTGCGGGACTCCCAGCCCGCGGTGCCCCCGTCGGCAGGGCTCCAGGACAGCCGGGTGGTGAACGGTCCCGCTCCCTCGGCACGCCCTTCGGTTCGGCTCACCCGCCGACCTTATCCGGCGATGCCCGTGATTCCCGGCCGCCGGGCGGGCACCGGCCCCCCCCGTCGGCGGTACCGCCCGGCCGGCCCGGTACCGCCGGTCAGGGCCGGGTGGGGCCGCGATAGGGCAGCGTCTGCCGGTAGACGACGCTCGTGGTGGTGCTGCCGAAGCCGGCCAGTTCGTCCATGAGCGTCTCCAGGTGCTCCATGGAGGTCGCGGCCACCTTCAGGGTGTAGCAGTCGTCGCCGGTGGTGCGCAGGCACTCCAGGATCTCCCGCCGCTCGGCCAGGAGCCTGCGCAGCGGCTGGTGACGGTTGCCCGGGTACTTCAGCCGTACGAGGGCCAGTACGGGGTAGCCGACCTTGGCGAGGTCGACCACGGCGTGGTAGCCCGAGATGACGCCCATCGCCTCCAGGTTGCGCACCCGTTCGGTGGTGGCCGACGAGCTCAGGCTCACCCGGCGCCCCAGCTCACTGAGGGATATCCGTGCCTCCTGCTGCAACTGGTCGATGATCGCCCAGTCGATGTCGTCGAGATTGCCTGTCATATCGCGATCCTACCGGCAACTCCACGGGGGAATGCCGCTTTCACCAGGAGGAGTTGGTTCCGAATCTCTTGATCGCCGAGATAGCCTCGGATCATGAAACTGGGCGTGAACGTACCGAACTTCGGACCGGGAACGGATCCCGGCGTACTGCGCGAGTGGGCGCGGACCGTGGAGGGGCTCGACTTCGACCTCCTGATGGTGTCGGATCACGTGGCCGTCACCCCGGACCTGGCCGAGCGCTACCCGGAGCCGCTCTACGAGCCGTTCACCTTGCTGTCCTGGATGGCCGGCATCACCACCACGCTGCGGCTGGGCACGACGGTGCTCGTGCTGCCCTACCGGCACCCGCTGCTGGTGGCGCGCATGGCCGTCAACCTCGACCAGCTCAGCGGCGGCCGGTTCGTGCTCGGGGTGGGTGTCGGGTGGGCGCGCCAGGAGTTCGACGCGCTCGGCGTGCCGTTCAACGAGCGCGGCAGGCTGACCGACACCTGCCTGGACACGCTGCGCCGCGCCTGGCACGAGGAGGCGGGCGGCCACGCCGCTTCCATCCCCGTCTGGGTGGGCGGCAGCAGCGAGGCGGCGATCCGACGCGCCATCAGGTTCGGCGACGCCTGGCATCCGCTGCGGCCGACCCTTCCCTGGCTCCGCTCGACCGTTGCGAACCACTCATTGCCGGGATTGGCACCGCGCATCGCCCTGCGGCTGACCGCCGCTCCGGTCCACGACCCCGAACGGCTCGCGGGCACCGGCACCGTCGAACAGGTCCTCGACGATCTCGACCAGCTGGACCGGCTCGGCGCCGAGACCGTCGTGCTCGACCCCTACCACGGAGATCCTCAGGCCACGCACCGGCCCGAGGAGGCCTGGAAGGCGCTCGCCACCGTGGCTGCACACCGGAGGACATCATCATGATCACCACTGCCGACGAACGACTCCTGCGGCGCGCGATCGGCATCGCCGCCCGCGCGGTCGCCCAGGGCGACGCGCCCTACGGCTCCCTGCTGGCCGGCCCGGACGGCACGGTTCTCGCCGAGGCGCACAACACGGTGCGGCGCGACGACGACATCACCGCCCACCCGGAACTGAAACTCGCGCGCTGGGCGGCGCGGGAACTCGACCCCGCCACTGCCGCGCGCACCACCCTGTACACCAGCTGCCAGCCGTGCGGCATGTGCACCGGCGCCATCGTCCGCTCGGGCCTCGGCCGTGTGGTCCACGCGCTCTCCACCGAGCAACTCATCGCGCTCAACCCCGCGTCGGGCGCCTGGCCGGCCGTACCGCAGGACGGACCGGCCCTGCTCGACGAGGCACGGGTTCCCGTCGAGGAGTACGGGACTTCTCCGCGCCCCGCCCGAAAGCCTCCTGGCCACGGGAGTGCCGGGGCGGCACAATGACGGGACCCACGCCTGCGCAGGAGGGTACGTGCCCGTACCGATCATCATCGACTGCGACCCCGGACACGACGACGCCCTCGCGATCATGCTCGCTGCGGGTGACCCCGCGGTGGAGTTGCTGGGCATCACCACGGTCGCGGGCAACCAGACGCTCGCGAAGACCACGCTCAACGCGCGCCGCGTGTGCACGGTCGCGGGCATCACCGGCGTCCCCATCGCGGCGGGCTGTGCCAAACCGCTGGTCCAGGCACTGGACGTCGCGGACGACGTGCACGGCGCGTCCGGCCTCGACGGGCCGCGCTTCCCCGAACCCACGGTGGACGTGGTCCCCGGGCACGCGGTGGACCTCATGTACCGGATCCTGACCGGCCACCCGGAGCCGGTCACCCTCGTCCCGACGGCGCCGCTGACCAACATCGCCCTGCTGCTGACCCGCCACCCGGATGCGGCCACCTGCATCCGGGAGATCGTCCTCATGGGCGGTTCGTCGGAGCGGGGCAACCGGACCCCGGCCGCCGAGTTCAACGTCCGGACGGACCCGGAGGCCGCGGACATCGTGTTCCGCAGTGGCGTTCCGGTCACCATGTGCGGCCTGAACGTCACGCACCAGGCGCTCGCCACCCCCGAGGTCGTCGCCCGCTTCGAGCGTCTGGGCACCGACCTGGGGCGCATCTGCGCCGAGCTGCTGACCTTCTTCGCGTCCACCTACCGCACGCTGTGGGGGTTCCCGTCCCCACCGCTGCACGATCCGGTCGCGGTCGCCCGGGTGATCGACCCGGACATCGTGCACTGCGTGGAGGGGAACGTCGTCGTCGAACTGAACGGCCGGTACACCCGGGGCGCCACCGTCGTGGACCTGCACCGGTACACGGGCCGGCCGGTGAACGCTCAGGTCGCGGTCCGGCTGGAGGCCGACCTGTTCTGGGACCGGATGGTCGCCGCCGTCACCGTCCTCGGTGACCGGCCGTCACGCTGAAGCCGGCTGAGGCCGTCACGCAGACGCCGTCACCCTGAGGGCGTCACGCGGCCATGGGGCTGAACGGCCGGAGTGCGTCCGCGCCGGCCCGCACCACACCGTAGCTGTGCTCGGGCACCTCGTTCCACGCGCCCGGCAGGTCGCCCAACGGCTCGGACACGACGAGGCGGGTCTCGTCCGACACCTCGCGCAGGATCGGCACGTCGGGGTGGAGCGCGCGCAGCGAGTCGACCCGGGTGCTGTAGAAGAGCGACCGGGCGACGCCCGCGCTGGCGTAGCGGAAGGCCCAGACCGATGTGCCGTCGGTCACGGCGACGGTCATCTGCAGGGGCGCGTCGACGCCGTGCGCCCGGCCCGTGCGCTCCACCAGGCCCGCCATCCGGGCCACCGCGCCCGGAGGGTCGGCGTCCAGGCCGAAGGTCAGCGCGAGGAAGAACATCACCTCCGAGTCGGTGGTTCCTTCGAGATCGGCGAAGAGGACGGGGTCCACGGCCAGGCAGAGTTCCCTGCGCAGTGTGTGGAACTCGGCGATGGAGCCGTTGTGCATCCACATCCAGCGGCCGTGGCGGAAGGGGTGGCAGTTCGTCTGCTGGACCGGCGTGCCCGTCGAGGCCCGTATGTGGGCGAAGAGCAGCGGGGACCTGACGTGCTGCGCGATCTCCCTCAAGTTGCGGTTGCTCCACACCGGGCCGATGTCGCGGACCACCGCAGGGGTGCCGCTGCTCGAGTTCTCCGCGTACCAGCCGATGCCGAATCCGTCGCCGTTCGTCGTCTCGACACCCAGACGGGAGTGCAGACCCTGGTCGATCAGGGAGTGCTCGGGCTTGTACAGAACGGTTTCCAGGAGAATGGGAGTGCCCGAATACGCAAGCCATCGACACATGATTGGCGACCCTTCCGGGGGAGCGTTGCGATGCCCCTTCGAGCGTACGAGCGTCGTCAGCCCGCCGCATCAGCACCCCGCGGCGGCCCTGGGCTGCTGTTGGTACCGTGCGGACGAGAGCGGGACGGCTCCTGGAGCGCCGGTGTCGTACCAGGTGCCGTACCCCTCCGCATTCGCCCGCCGACTCCCCGTGGCAGCGCCGATGGCGGACCGGTCGGTACGGCCGGTCCACCCGGACCGGACCGCACCGGCACGGCGTCGTTCACGGCGTCAGCGCCCGGCCCGCGCGCGGGCCATCGCCAGGACGCTCAGGCCGAACATCAGGACACCCAGCGGGACATGGAACGCGGGCATGTGGGCCACGCCCAGAACCACCTGCACCGAGGCGAGGACGAGGAAGCCCGACGCGCGCAGGACCGGGCGGGGCGAGCCGCCGCCCGGCCGCCATGCCAGGACTGCGGCGAGCACGTACACCATCGATGCGCCGTACATCACGCGCGCTCCGACGCCGTGGAGCGTCTCCCCGTAGGACGTGGACAGCAGCAGTCCGGCGGTGAGCGCCTGGAAGAAGACGGCGAGGGTCTGCAGGGCGATCGCCACCTGCACGAACGTGCCGCTGCGGTCTGCTGCCTTCGTCTGAACGGCCATGAGTGGGCCCCCTGTTCTGCCTCGCGGCGGTGGATCGGTACTGTCTCGGTAGTCCGACGAAACGGGTTCGCGAAATGTGAGGTGCAACGCCGGACTCGCGAGAGGAACCAGGGAGCGGCCTGCACCATGAGCACCCCATCCGGGCCCGGGCATGTGCGGTGCGAGCCGGGCCCCGGCGCGATCGACGGCGAGCGGCGGCACCTTACCGACCTCGCCTACCGGTTGCTCGGTTCGCTGGCCGAGGCCGAGGACGCCGTACAGGACGCCTACGCCCGCTGGTACGCGATGCCGCGGGGACAGCGGCAGGGCATCGAGTCACCCGGCGCCTGGCTGACGACGGTCGCCACCCGCATCTGCCTGGACCTGCTCGGCTCGGCGCGGGTCCGGCGCGAGCGCTACGTCGGCACGTGGGTACCCGAGCCGCTGCCGGACCGTACGGAGTGGATCGGCGGGCCGGCCGACCCCGCCGACCGGGTCACCCTGGACGAGTCGGTCAGCATGGCCTTCCTCGTCGTACTGGAGTCGATGACGCCGGCCGAACGCGTCGTGTTCATCCTGCACGACGTGTTCCGGTATCCGTTCGCCGAGGTCGCCGAGATCGTCGGCCGCACTCCGGCCGCCTGCCGCCAACTGGCGTCATCGGGGCGCCGCCGTATCGCGGCCGCGCGGACCCCCGCCGTCCCGGCGACCGAACAGGCCCTTCTTGTAAGGGAGTTCAAACGGGCGTGGGAGGCGAAGGACATCAGGGCCCTCGTCGGCCTGCTCGACCCCCGGGCCACGATGACCGCGGACGGCGGCGGACTCGTCGGCGCCGTCCTGCGTCCCGTCGAGGGCGGCGGGCGCATCGCCCGGTACCTGCTCCACATCGCCGACAAGGCCCCCGGGCTGACGCTGCTGGAGCGGACCGTCAACGGCCGGCCCGGCCTCGTCGCCCAGAGCGCCGGCGTGACCGTGACCGTGGCGGCGTTCGACGTCACGGAAGGTCGTATCCGTCGCATCTGGGCGGTCCGCAACCCGGAGAAGCTGCGCCCGTGGACCGAGAGCGGACGGGGCTGACACGGCCGGGCCGGCCGGGCCGGCCGGCTCCGCGCCGGTGACGTGTCGCGCCGCTCTAACCTGCGGCGCGCTTGCGCAGCAGGCGCTTGTCCGGCTTGCCCTGGTCCGTGAGGGGCAGGGCCGACTCCCAGAAGACGGCGGTCGGCCGGTGTGCCGGTGACAGCGCCGCGACCACCAGCCGGCAGGCGTCGGCGGCCGCGGCGGCCGTGGGAGCGTGGCCCGGCGCGGGCACCAGGAAGGCGCACACCTCCTCACCGGTGACTTCGCTGGCTCTGCCCACCACCGCGGCCTCGGCCACCGCGGGGTGCCGCGTGAGGGCGGTCTCGACCGGACCGCAGTAGATGTTCACACCGTCCACGATCACGATGTCCTTGATGCGGCCGTCGAGGTAGAGGTAGCCGTCGGCGTCGAAGTGGCCGAGGTCCCCGGTCCCGAGCCATCCGTCCCGCATCACCCGGGCCGTGAGGTCCGGCTGGTTCCAGTAGCCCGCCATCGTCATCGTGGACCGCACCCACACCTCTCCGGTGCATCCCGGCTCGGCCTGCGCCCCGTCCCGGTCGCGCACCTGTACGGCCACCCCGGGGGCGGGACGGCCGACGGACCCCAGGAGGTGGGGCCGCTCGCTCACGCCCGCGTCGTGATCGCTCGGCGAGAGCCTGCAGATCACCCCGGCTTCGTTCATCCCGTAGCCCTGCCGCCATCTGGGCGGCGCGCCCCAGCGCATCAGGGCCTGCCGGAGGCGCTCCGGGTGGATCGGGGCGTTGCCGTACGAGACCTGGACGAGCCCCGGCACGCCGTCGGCGGTCGCCGGGTCGTCCAGCAGCCGGTACAGCATCGCGGGGGTCAGGTACGTGGACACGGGCGCCAGGCGCCGGCAGGCCGCGGCGAACTCCCCTGTGCCGAAGGGTCCGAGGACCTCCACCCGGCCTCCCTCCCGCAGGTGCTCCAGGCACCTGCCGCCGGAGCGCTGTGCGAGGGAGGTGACGGACAGGTAGACCGACTCCGCGGGTCCGCCGCCCGTGCCGCGCGTCGCGGTCCGGTCCGCCATCGCGGCGAAGGTGGAGGCCACTCCCTTGGGCCTGCCGGTGGTGCCGCCGGTATAGGTCACGCGCGCCACGTCGTCCTCACGCGCCTGTACGGGCACCGGCCGGCCTTCCCGGGCACGGGCCAGTCCCAGCAGGTCCGCCAGCCCGATGCGCGCCGCCCCGGTGTCCGGCACCGGGGTGTCGTGCACCACCAGCACCGGCGCGCTGTCCCGCAGCACGAAGTCCAGGCCGTGAGTGGCGGGACCGACGATCACCTGGGTGAGCCGCGCGCCCAGCACGTGCGCGGCCAACCGCACCAACAGCACCTCCGGCCGGTTCTCGTCCGTCACGCAGGCCACTCCCGTCCCGCGCCGGACCCCCAGCTCAGCAAGGCCGGCCGCGAGCCGGTACGTATCGGCCAGCACCTCGGAGAACCCCATGACCGCGGGCCCGGACCCGATCGCGAGCCGCCCCGCGTTCCGCTCCAACGAACCGATGAGGTCTGCGACATACCGCGCAACCATCTCCACCCGCCTCCAAGCCCGTCCCGGCCGGCACCCGTCCGTCCTCCCGCCCGACCGTAGCCCCTGTCGCACAACGACGCCCGACACCGCTGCCGCCGGCCGCCGGGACCCGCAGCCGCCGGCCTCCGCGGGGTCGACGGCCGGACCGTTGCGCCGTTCACCTCGCAGGCACCGAAGCGGGCGGGCAGCCGGGCCGTGGCGAACGACCGGTCAGGGGCCGGGGCGTCGGTCATCCGGACCGGCACCACACAGCCGTCGGGCCGGCGAGGAGGTCAGCCCGGGTCGCAGGTGTGCGGCGCCGGGGCCGCGGCCACCACTCGTGTGACGTAGCCCGCCAGTTGGGCCCGCAGCCGTTCGCGCCGTGCGCCCTCCTCGCCGGCCAGCTGCTCGACGAGATCGGCCCGGGTGGCGGCGAGCAGGGCGTGGGCGGTGAAGTCGGCGTCGGCGAGGCCCGGGATCCGCTCCAGCACGGAGCGGAGCAGGTCGTGCCAGCGCGCGTAGTGCCCGGCCTGGTACGGGCTGCCGGTCCCGCTCTCTTCCAGGGCCAGCGCCAGGCGGCGGTTGTCGAGTTTGAAGCACAGGACGGCGTCCAGTACGGCGAGTGCGCGCTCCTGCGGCGGTGTGGCGGGGCCAAGGGGGGGCGGCCCGGCCTCCACGGCCTCCCGGACCGGTTCGAGCCGGGCTTCGTACAGCGCACGGAGCAGGCCGGCGCGGTCGCCGAAGGCACGGAAGAGCGTGCCCTTGCCCACGCCGGCCGCCGCGGCGATGTCGGCCGTCGTGGGCTCCTCGGAGCTTTCGGAGCGCGCGAAGAGGGCGTCGGCGGCTTCGAGGACGGCCTGCCGGTTGCGGGCCGCGTCCTTGCGGGGTTTGCGCTCGGGCTCGGGCACGAGGTTCCTCCAATTGAAAAACGGACCCAGGGTCCGTATTGTTTAACCGGACCCCGGGTCCGCATTCTACGAGACGGAGAACACCCATGTCCGCGCCCATGCCCGCATCCACGTCCGCACCCGTGTCGCCACCCGCACCACTGACCCCGGCCGACCTGTACCGCCACAGCCTGCGCCTCCTGCTCGCCCGGGACATACCCGGCTGGGTCGGCCTGTGGGCCGAGGAGGGAGTGATGGAGTTCCCCTTCGCGCCACCGGGCCGGCCCGCACGGCTGGACGGGCGGGAGGCGATCGCCGACTACATGCGCCCGTACCCCGACCACATCGACCTGCACGACTTCCCCGACGCCGACCTGCGGATCCACGAGACAGCCGATCCGCGGACCGTCGTGGTCGAGATGCGCGGCGTCGGCCGGCTGGTGCAGACCGGCCGCCCCTTCGACATGTCCTACATCGCCGTCGTGACCGTCGAGAACGGGCGTTTCACGTCCTACCGCGACTACTGGAACCCCCTGGCCCTCGCCGAACCCGGCACCGACTTCGCCGGGGCCTCCCGATGAGCCGGGCCGGCGCCGTCACCGAAGGCGCGGCCGTGCTCGTCATCGGCGCCACCGGGACCACCGGCAGCCGCACCGCCGCACAACTGGCGGCCGCCGGTCACGCGGTCAGGGCGGCCGGCCGCGGCGGCACCCCGGTGCCGGGAGCCGTGCCGGTCCGCTTCGACTGGTACGACCCCGGGACCCATGCCGCCGCCCTGCAAGGCGTCGACCGCGTCTACGTGATCCCGCCCGTGGGCGATCCCGACCCGGCAGCGGTCGTCCTGCCCTTCCTGCGCCGGGCCCGCGGCGCCGGCGTACGGCGCGCGGTGCTGCTGAGCGCCTCGTCCATTGCGAGCGGCGGGCCGGCCGTGGGCCTGGTCCACCAGGCGCTGCCGGACATCTTCGACGAGTGGGCGGTGCTGCGGCCGTCCTGGTTCATGCAGAACTTCACCGGCAGCCATGAGCACGCCCGGAGCATCCGGACGGACGGCACCATCCTGACCGCCACCGGCCGCGGCCGCGTCGCGTTCGTCGACGCCGACGACATCGCGGCCGTGGCCGTCCGCGCACTGACCGACGTCCGCGCCCCCGGCACCGACCTCGTACTGACCGGACCGGAGACCCTGAGCTACGACGACGTCGCCGCAATCGTGGCGGAGGTGACGGGCCGGCCGGTGGTCCACCGCAGCCTCTCCCACGAAGAGCTGCGCGACAGGCTCGCCGCACTGATGCCCGAGGAGTTCGCCGCGATGCTGGCGGGCATGGACCGGGCCATCGAGGAGGGCGCGGAGGACCGGGTCACCGACAGCGTCGAGCGCCTCACCGGCCGGCCGCCGCGCGGCTTCCGCGCGTTTGCGGAGCGGGAGCTGCGCGGCGCGGGCCGGAACGCGCCCGCCGGGCCGGGGGCCGGGCGGGTTCCTATGCTCGAAGGAGGTGGGGACACGGAACCGGGCGAAGGAGGCGGACGGCATGACCGACACGGCGGACGCGCGCGACGCTGACCGCGCGCTCAAGGCGAAGCACCGGACGATGTGGGCGCTGGGTGACTACGCGGCGGTCGCCAGGGAGGTCGTCGCGGCCCTCGGGCCCGTTCTGGTCGAGGCCTGTGGGGTGAAGCGCGGCGACCGGGTGCTCGACGTCGCCGCCGGGTCCGGGAACGCCGCCATTCCGGCCGCGCTGGCCGGCGGCGACGTGATCGCCTCCGACCTCACGCCCGAGCTGCTGGACGTGGGGCGGCAGGAGGCCGCGGCGCGCGGCGCCGAACTGCGCTGGCAGGAGGCCGACGCCGAAGCCCTGCCCTTCGCCGACGGGGAGTTCGACACGGTGATGTCCTGCGTCGGGGTCATGTTCGCCCCGCACCACCAGACCACCGCCGACGAACTGCTGCGGGTCTGCCGGCCCGGCGGCACGATCGGGCTGATCAGCTGGACCCCGGAAGGGTTCATCGGGCAGATGTTCGCGATCATGAAGCCGTATGCTCCCCCGCCGCCCCCCGGGGCGCAGCCGCCGCCACTGTGGGGGCGTGAGGACCACGTCCGTACGCTGCTCGGAGACCGTGCCACCGGCGTCGAGGCCCGTCGGCGGACGATCCTCGTGGACCGCTTCGCGAAGCCGGCGGACTTCCGCGACTTCTTCAAGGCCACGTACGGGCCGGCGATCGCGGTCTACCGGAACATCTCCGACGACCCCGGGAAGACCGCCGACCTGGACCGGGCCCTCGACGAACTGGCGGACAGCGCGCTCCGGGACGGGGCCATGGAGTGGGAGTACCTGCTGGTCACCGCGCGCCGGAGCGACAGCGGATCCGCATAGGCGCCCACCCGGCCGGCCCCGGAGTACGGAGCAGGGGGCCGGCGCGCACGGGGGAAGGGCGCCGGCCCCCTGGGGTGGGCGCTCGGATGGGGGGCATCCGGCAGCCCACGGGCGTCGAAGGTCCGGCCTGCCGCACAGGGCGGCCGTCGACCTCGACGCCAATTGAACTGTAAACCATCTCCGGAGGGCGGTCGTCACCGCCCGAAGGGGTGGCCGGCCCCCGCAGCCCCTGCCCCTGCCCCTCCCCCTCCTCCTCCCCCGCTCGTCGTGTCGCGGGCCGGCCCGGGGAGCCGGCCGAAATAATGGGTGCGTGAGCAGTGGTGGCTACTCGACCGTGGTGCGGACCGCTGTGGCGGGCACGCTCCTCGTGCTCGGCTTCGCCGTGGTGTCGTGCAGTGGCGACGCCCCCGCGGACGAGGCGAAGGGCAAGGTCACGGTCGTCTACGAGGACGATGCGATCAAGCCGAAGAACCGGCAGGTCGTCGAGGTGATCCGGAAGTCGCGCGTCCTGGAACAGTCGGCCGACTGGGTCAACACGTCGCTCGCCCTCCCGCACGACCTGACCGTGAAGGTCACCGACAAGGTCCCGCCCGGGGTCGAGGACGCGGTGACCCAGCCCGACGGCAGGACGATCTACGTGCCCCCGGAGTTCCTCACCCAGGTCCAGGGGATCGCCACCGACGTGGCCAGGAACGTCGAGCGGCCCGCCGTGTTCCCGCAGGACCGGTACAACGCCGACGACCTGACCGCACTGTCGACCCGGTTCGTCTTCGGCCACGAGCTGGGCCACGCCCTGCAGCGTCAGCTCATGCTGGCGAACATCGGGATGGAGGAGGACGCCGCGGACGGGTTCGCATCGTTCTCCACCGTCAACCAGGCCGGACCCGCTCCGTCGCTCGCGGCCGCGCTCGTCTTCGACCAACTCGCCCGCAAGCAGGGCAAGATCACGCTGGAAGGGCTCTCCAGCGATCACCCCGTCGCCCAGGCACGGGTCTTCAACTTCCTCTGCCACCTCGAGGGAAGCGACCCGAAGAAGTACGAGGGCCCGCTGGTCGCCACCGGCTACCTGCCGAAGTCCCGCGCGCCCCTGTGCCCGCAGGCGTGGGCGATGCTGGACCACGGCTGGTGGACCCAACTGCGGCCGCACTTCACGTCCGCGTTCAAGGACCAGGGCGACAAGGAGCAGCAGGACGCCCGCGCCCGGCTGATCGCGGAGACGAAGGCCTTCGCGGAGCAGCTGGACGAATACCGCAGCGGCCAAGGAGCACACACGCCGCCGGCCCCTCGGAGCCCCTAGACGAGTCGTTCCGAAGTGATCGCGATCAGCTTGTCGACGGGCCTGACGCTCGCCGCACGATGGAGGCCGGAGCTGGTGCTGCTTGTCCCTGGCCGCTCACGACAGCTGCTGAATCCCTCCGGGGGTTCAACTCAGCTGGTCGCGCACGAGATCAAGGAATGCCTGCCGGCTCGGATGTATGTGCGCCCAGACCTTCTCGTCCTGCGGATCTTCCGGGTCTTCGGGGCCCTTTCTGATCACGTCCTGTACCGCCCAGGCGAGGCTGCGTGCCGCTTCGCTGACCTCGGGCGCGCACAGTACGTGGATCGTCTTCTGCGTCACCCACACCCTGTCAAGGACCTGCCGTGCCCGGGCCTGCCACTGCTCGTCGGCCAGGTTGTGGTGATGCCGATCCACCGCGACTCGTTCTGCTTCCTGCACCGCAGAGAGAAATTCGATGAGGTGAGTGAGACGCTCGTTACGGCGCGCCTCGGCAAGTTCACGAGCACTGCGGCGCGCCTCGCCGCGTTCCAGGGCGTGTGCTGCCGAGCGCTGGGCCAGTATCGACATGAGCCCGCCGAGCAGGACGCCGATGAGCGGCGCAAGCGTTGTCCACACAACGTCAGACTACGACATCGATGGCATGTACATGGGGCGGGGTTCGGCGAAGCCGCCTCGGCCGGTGGTCAGCCTCGCGGCGAGCATCGTTCCCACGTGTTCCTTCCCTTCGCGGACGCCGTGGTCGGGCGGGGCCGACCACGGCGCTGCGACGGTGGTTCAGCCGGTGCAGGTGCTCACGGGCGCAGGGCTGCGCAGGCAGTTGGTCGGCGTGTTATTCACGAACGTGCTGCCGGTGACCGCCGTGATCGCGACGTTCGTCCAGATGCCGCCGGGGCCGGTGGCCTGCGGTGCCGAGTTGTTGCTCACCGACGCGTTGGTCAGGGTGTACGTGCCGTTGGAGTTGTAGATGCCGGCGGCGAACGAGCCCGTACCGGCCGCCGTGTTCATGTCGACGGACGAGTCGGTCACGGTGATGTTGGGAGTGCTGAACAGGACGCGGGAGTTGATACCGCCACCGTGGGCGTTGCGGCCGGAGACGAGGTTGCGCGACACCGTCGAGCCGTCGGTGACGTTCAGGGTTCCGCCCGCGAGGCTGATGCCGCCGCCGATCGCGCTGTCCCCGATCACCTGGTTGTTGGTGACCTGGGTGTTCTGCAGGTTCAAGGTGCCGCCGGTCTGCAGGATGCCGCCACCGCCGTCGTCGCCGTTGCCCGAGCCGGTCACCTTGTTGCCGGTGACCGCGGAGTTGTTCAGGTTGGTCGTGCCGCCGGAGACTTCCAGGCCACCGCCGCCCGACTGTGTCAGCCCGCCGGTCGCGGACCGGTTGTCGGCGATGGTCGTCCCGTCCATCGTCAGGGTGCCGGCCTCGCTGAGCACTGCGCCCGCCTCGTCGAAGGAGGTGTTGAACTTGGCGCTGCCGCCCGTGAAGGTCATGATGCCGGCCGCGTGGTACAGAGCTCCTGCGAGCCGGGCCCGGTTTCCGGTGATGGCCGTGTCCGTGACCGTCGCGGCGCCTTCGACGGCGAGGCCGCCGCCGATGCTCGCGCCGCCGGTGGTGCGGTTGTCCTCGATGTGGCTGTCGGTGAGCGTGACGGAGGACGACGTCCGGCTCCTCATACCCCCGCCGATGTTTGCCGTGTTGCCTTCGAGGGTCAGGTTGTCACCGACGAGGGTCCCGCCGCTCTGGACCAGCACGCCTCCGCCCCCGATCGCGGCGGACGGCGCTCCGTTCATGACGGTGAGGTCGTTGAGGGTGAGTTTCCCCTGGTTGGCCACGTCGAACAGGCGGTATCCGGTCGCGCCGGTGCGCTTGATGGTTGCGTTGAAACCATTGATGGTGATGCCGGTGGTGAGCGTGATCGCGGGAAGTCCGTCGTCGCCGGACACGGCCGCGGTGACCTCGTAGACGCAGTACGGATCGAGGTTGATGACGGGGTCGCCCGTCCCCGCGTTCGCATCGTTGATCGCGTTGATCAGGTCGGTGGTGGAGCAGGTCAGTGTCACGTCTGCGGAGGCCGGGACAGCGGATACGGCTGTGGCGGCCAGGCTCGTCAGGGCGAGGGCGGTCACGGTGCGCAGCCGTCGTGAGGTCGTCCTGTGCCGTCTCATCATGGTGCCTTTCGTGCCTGTGGTCGTGGGACTGCACTCGGGATCGGATCGTGAGCGGCCGCGCCGCTGCTGACCGCGACTATGGATAGCCGGGTGGACCGGAATTCACACCGCGCCGCGGCGCGGCCTTCGGATATGTCATACAGACGGGTCATCGGCTTTCCAGGACGCGGTGGTGCGGGAGAGCGACGGCGCGGCACAGCAGGGGGCGGCGAACCGCCCCCCGCCGTACCGGCCGGGTGCCGGACCTCGTCTCAGTCGGTGCTGCCGACGAAGGTGACGTACACGGTGCCGTCGTAGCCGGAGTTGCCGTTGCTGATGCTCGGCACGTTCTCGACGGTGGCCGCGTTGCCGGCGGCGAAACTGCCGCCACCGCCACCACCACCGCCGCTGACGGCCTCACCGCCGCCGCCACCGCCGCCGCCACCGCCCCAGCCGCCGCCACCGCCACCGCCGCTGCCGTAGTTCGTTCCGTTCGTGCGGAACTCGCCCTCGCCGCCCTGGCCGGCGTTGGCGAAGGAGAGCGAGCTGTTGTTGGTCCACGACGCGCCGGCGTTGGGACCCTTGGAGGTGTGCGTGGGGCCGCCGAGACCACCGATGCCGTCCTGGCCGTCGGTCCCCGAGACGCTGTCCACGCCGCCGCCGCCGCGGCCTCCGTCGCCTCCGGACCCGTTCTGGCCTCCGTCACCGCCGCGGGCGGTGCGTACCGTACCGGTGGTGCTCTCGCCGGCCTTGCCCCCGGCGCCCGCGCTGATGACCTGGCCCGAGACGGCGGTGCCGCCGTCGCCGCCGGCGCCGCCGTCGCCGTCCGCGTTGGCCTCACCGCCGCCACCGCCGCCACCGGCGTCCAGCAGCAGGTTGGTGGTGGTGCAGCTGCCGAACCCGCTGATGCACGGCTGCGTCGTGGTCAGGTCGACCCCTGAGACCAGGGTCGAGGCACCGCCGCGGCCTCCGCTCGACGTGGCCCCCCACTTGCCGACGTAGTAGTAGAGGTTCGCGCCGTAGCTGCCGGTGAAGGCGTCGATCGAGGTGACGGTCTGGGCCTTGCCGCCGAGGCCGCCGTCGCCGCCGCGGTAGAGGCCGCCGCCGTTGCTGCCGTACCGCCCCGCACCGCCGAACGCGGTGACGACCATCGGGGTGGCCGTGGTCAGCGAGGTCTGGGTCTGTGCCTGGGCGTCGGACAGCAACTGGCTCAGGGCGTACTGGGACAGTCCGTCCGGGAGCAGGCAGGAGACGACTCCGGTCTGGATCTCGCTGCAGGACACCACGGTCGTCGTCGCCGACGCGCTGGGACACGACAGGACCAGAGACGAACCCAGGCACATGCTGACGCCGAGCGCTCGGGCCAGGCCACGTGGATGAGGCATGAAGCATCCCTTCGAATCAGGCGCCGGTCTGCGCCCACAAGTACTCGGAGTCCCCGTTTGCGTGCCTGATCTCCGATCCGGCGGCAGCAGTTGCCTCGAACCAGCGAAGCCAATGCTCCCTTCCGCCTAACGCTGGGGTGCGCTCGTTTGGTGTCGGCCGGGCCCGTCAACCCATGGCTTGGCCGGGTTCGGGTCGGCCCGGCTCTGAGCTGCCCCTCGAAGGGCATTCCGTCCGACCCCCCGGTGTGCGAAAGCCAGTGGCGCGTGCCCCCGGTGCGCAAGCGATCGCCGGTGGATCCATTGATCGGCGGCGACGCCGTCAGAAGGCAGGAAAAACGCAGATGAACCTTTCTCCAGAACCGCCTCGCAGGTTCGGGCCGTTGCCCCGCCGGCAGATCTGGATCGCCGGTGGCGCCGTAGCGTCGCTGGCGCTCGTGGTGGGTGGAACGGCAGTCTCGACGGTGGCGGCCGCCGCCCCGCCGAGGGCGGTGGTGTCGGCCGATCCTCCGGACCGGCCCGGGCCCGACAAGTGCTGGACCCCGTGGGACTGCGGCCCGAAGGGGCCGCCTCCGCAGCGCCCCAAGCCTCCGAAACACCACGACGGGGGTTCGAACGGGCAGGTCGGCCCCACCGGCCCGACCGGTCCCACCGGACCGGCCGGGGTGACCGGACCGGCCGGGGTGACCGGACCGGCCGGGGTGACCGGTCCCGCAGGGCTCACGGGCCCTGCGGGACTCACAGGTCCTGCCGGCGTCACAGGTCCGGCCGGCGTCACCGGTCCCACCGGACTCACGGGCCCTGCCGGACTCACCGGGCCCGCAGGCGTCACCGGTCCCATCGGACTCACGGGTCCCATCGGACTCACGGGTCCCGCCGGCGTCACTGGGCCCGCAGGCGTCACCGGTCCCACGGGACTCACCGGAGCGACGGGGCTCACGGGAGCGACGGGGCTCACCGGGCCCGCCGGACCCACCTCGACCTCGGAGGTCATCGGCGAGCCGATGACGCTCGTCCCTGGTGAGGAAGGCACGGTCTTCGCAACCTGTACCTCCGGAGGAACCCTGGTCAGCGGCGGATTCCTGATGAGCCGTCCCGGCGTCCAGATCCTGCTGAACTCCCGCGGAGCGACTCCCAACACCTGGGTCGTCACCGCACGGAACACGTCCCTCTCGGAAAGCGCCACCATCTCGGCCGTGGCCCAGTGCGCCCCCTGAGGCACCTTCGTCAACCCCCTCCCGAAAGGACCCCATGTCCACATCAAAAGGCGGCGCCGCCAAAGTACTCGGCTTCGGTGTCTGTGTGACATCGCTCCTGGCGCTGTCGGTACCGCCCGCGGCAGCGACGACCACGGCCATCTCCTGCAGCGAGATCCAGACGGGTGTGGTGTCCTGTCTGATGCCGGACGGCCTGTCCCAGTACGACACCGCGGCATTGCTGACGGCTGCACAGAGCGCCACGACCACCGCGCTGTCCACCTCCACCCCCGTGGTCCTCACCGCCTTCGGCGGAGCCGGTCACGAGGGCACCAACGGCGGCGGCGCCTACAACGGCGGCCACGGCGGCCACGGCGGCAAGGCCCAGACCGTGACGACGCTGGCCTCTTACCAGGCGTCGTTCGGCTCCACCCTCTACTACTACCTGGGCAAGGAGGGCGGCAGCGCCGTCGCCGGCGGCCGGGGCGGTGCCTCCACCCTGGTTTCGGGTGTCGACCTCACCACCAACACCCCCTGCATCTCCGGGGTTTCCGGCTGCACGACGACCACCCTGCTGGCCGACGCCGGCGGAGGCGGCGGAGGCGGCCAGGGCAACGCCAACGGTGACGGCGGATACGGGGGAGACGGCGGAACCGCCGTGTCGGGGCAGGTCATCTCGAACGGGGCCAAGGGACAGGACGGTACGTCCACGACCGGTGCCGTCGTGACGCGGACCGGCGGGGGCGGCTCGGGTGCGGCGAACGGCGACGGCGGCGACGGCGGCCGCGGCGGCTCCGGCGTGGACAGCAAGTCGGGCACCGCCGGCCAGGACGGCATCGGCGGACTCGGCGGCCCCACCCACACCTCCAACGGCCCCAACGCCGGCGCATCGTGGACGAACAACAGCTCGCTCGCCCTCAAGAACACCGGCCAGGGCGGCGAGGGCGAGTGGCGCACGAACAACACCAACTACGGCGGTGGTGGCGGCGGCGGTGGCGGCTGGGGCGGGGGCGGGGGCGGCGGCGGGGGCGGGGAGGCCATCACCGGCGGCGGCGGTGGCGGCGGCGGCAGTTTCGCCGCCGCGGACACGGTGACGGTGCAGGACGTGCCCGCCATCAGCAACGCCAACAACCAGGGAAACGGATCCCTCTACGCGACCTTCATCGGCACCACGAGCTGAGGTCCGGGGTCCGCTGGGGGCCTCCCGCGCCCCGACGGACCTCGGCTCCCTGAACGGCTCCCTCCCGGCCCCCTGCACGACGGGTCCGGAGGGGGCCGGACCGCCATGGCGCGACGCACCGACGCGCGATTCCATGCAGTCCACACAGACCTGCTGAGCGTGAGCGGGCGCACGACGTGCGCCGCGCGGCCTTCGCCGGTGCGGCGCCGGGCGTACCGGGGCCACCGCCGGAACTCCCGGCGCTTGTGCACCGATCGAGTGGCCTGACACCGCCTTCCAG
Source organism: Actinobacteria bacterium OV450 (assembly GCA_001298555.1). Lineage (GTDB taxonomy): Bacteria > Actinomycetota > Actinomycetes > Streptomycetales > Streptomycetaceae > Streptomyces. The sequence continues at coordinate 6,772 of LJCW01000007.1, read as the reverse complement.
CGGACCCCGGCGGCGCGCCCGTTTGGCCAGCGCCGTCCGGGTCTACGGATGGCCGGGCCGACGCCCTCACGCTCGGCGCGAATCCGTCCTCTCCCGAAGGAGAATCGTTGACGATGCCCAGAAACCCTCGTTGGCTCGTCGGCCTGGCAGCCGGAGCCGCCGTCCTGTGCGCGCTTCCGGCCACCACGGCCGCGGCGGCGTCCCCGTTCGCCGCCAACCCGGTCGCCGCCAACCCGGTCCCCGACTCGACCGTCACCATCGACCACCGCGTGGTGACCCACGGAGAGACCTTCTCCGTCTCGGCCAGCGGATTCGGCGCCGGCGAGGAGGTGTACGTACGCCTCGTCCCGCAGGGCCGGGAGGAGCCGCTCCAGGCCGCTCGCGGACTGGACGAGGACCTGATCCTCCGGACCGGCCGGGAAATCGTCACGCTGGCCATCCTGCTCGCGGACGCCGACGGCAACGTCTCGGGCAACGTCACCGTGCCGGACCGGAACACCCGTCCCCGCATCTTCGGGGAGTACCAGCTCGAACTCGCCGGCCACCGTACGCAGATCTGGCAGCAGACCCGGATCACGGTCCTCCCCTCCTTCTCCTCGGACGACCCCTCCCACGAGGGGACGAAGCCCGGCAAGGGGCCGAAGGACCACAACGGCAAGGGACCCCAGGGCCCGAAGGAATCCAAGCCGTCCAAGGAATCCAAGGATCCTCGGGGCGAGGAGGGCCGGCCCGACGGCGAGGGCCGTCCGGACGGTCCTGACCAGCCCCACTGGCCGTAGCACGGGCCCCCGCGAGGCCGATCTCCTCGCCGGAACGGGGGCCGCGGCGCATCCGCAGTACGGGGCGCGCCGCGGCCCTCCCTCGCGCCGGGGCGCGTCCGGCGGGCCACCGGTGTGTCAGCTGCCGATGCGTACGACCGAGGCGGAGTCAGCGGAGCGGTCGGCGGTGACGATCTCGGGTCTGCCGTCGCCGTCCAGGTCGCCCGCCGCGACGCCGTAGGGGCCGGTACCGGTGCGGTGGGAGGTCCGCCCGTACCCTCCGGTGCCGGCGTGCCGTTTGAGCACCGATGCCGTATTGCCATCGAAGTCGGCGGTGATGATGTCGGGTCTGCCGTCGCCGTCCAGGTCGGCGGTGGTCACCGACGTCGGGTCCTCGCCGGTGGCCGCGGTGGCGGCGGGCCTGAAGGTGCCGCGCCCGTTGCCGGCGAGCACGGAGACCGTGTTGTCGCCGCGGTTGGCCGTGATGAGGTCGGGGCTGCCGTTCCCGTCCACGTCGGCGGCCGTCACGGAGCGGGGCTGGCGTCCCACGGGGTGGGCGACGGGTGGTGCGAGCCGGTGGCCGTCGTTCCTCAGCACGGACACGGTGTTCGTGCCGTTGTCGCTGGTGACGATGTCGGGGCGGCCATCGCCGTCCAGATCGGCGGTGGTGACGGACGTCGGGTTCACGCCGGTGGCGTACGCGACGCGGGGCCCGAAACCTCCGCCCCCGCGGTTGAGGAGCACCGACACCGTACTGTCGGCGAAGTCCGAGGTGACGAGGTCGAGCCTGCCGTCGCCGTCCAGGTCCGCGACGGCCACGGCGAGCGGCCGGTTGCCGACGGCGTGGTTCCGGTATGCCGGGTGGCCGGGCGGTCCGTCGGCCCGTGCAGGACCGGTCAGGCACATCGCAACGGCGACGACGGCGGCCGCGACGGTGGGCCGCTGCGCGCGGCCCGCTGAGCGGGCCCGTGCGGTCATGGCTCTCGCCTCCTCGTGTCGAGTGCACGTATCGAGCTGGGCGGCCCGCACTACCGGCGCACCACTTCGACGTCCGTGGACTTCAGCCAGGCAAGCCTGTGGTTGAACTGGACGCTGATGTACCGGTCGGCTCCGGTGATGACGGTGTCCGGGGGGTCGGTGGAGAAGTCCTGGGCGGGCGTGGCCGGGGCGGTGGCGACGTAGGACTGCCCTTCGGGGATCGTGTAGACCCCCAGTGGAACCTGTGCAGTGGGCGTCTGTCCGGGAGGGTAGGCGCCGGCCTCGGGATAGTTCGATCCGTAGACGGGGATGGACGTACGGCCCGGCTTGGGGCGGACGATCAGCCGACGACCCCCGTCGGTGCGCGTGTGGGTGCCGCCGGGGTTGAGGAACCAGACCTTGCGGCCGCAGAACCAGATGGCCGTCCAGTCATCCTGCTGGTCGGCCACCACGAACTGCATGCCCTGACGGAGCCTGGCACCCCAGTCCTCGATCCGGTCCGTGCCTGCGATGCCTGCCGGGAGACCCGGATCGGCGAACAGGGGCGCGGAGTCACGGGGGCCGGTGCGCGCGAACAGGAAGTTCGAGGGCTGGGTCCGCAGCGTGCAGGACTGGGGTGCAGCGCTCGCGCACACCCGGAGGGTCTGTACGTTGGTCGCGAAGTCGGGGGCGATGGTGAGCACCGATCCGGGCCGGGGAACGCGTCCGGCGGTCGTGGAACGTGCGCTCGGGTGCGCGTCTTTCGGCGGGACCATCGCCATGAGACGCTGCCAGTCCCAATAGGGTCCCGGGCCCCATCCCATGCCGGCGATGTCGCCCGGCGATTCGGCCGGGACCTGATCCTCGCCGATGACGTGCTGCTGGTCGGCCGGGACCCCGTAACGCGCCGAGACCCTCCTCGTCAGCGCTGCGACCGAGCGGTAGGCGGAAGGCGTGTACCAGGTCGCTCCCTGTTCGGCCGTGCCCTCGACCTCGATGCCCACCGCGTGGAGGTTGTACGAGTAGTTGTCGGTGAAGAACGGGATTCCGCTCGGCCGCACCATCTCCGTGACCTGTCCGTCGGCCGAACGCACCACGTAGTTGACGGAGGACTCCAGGGACGGATTCTGGTAGTCGGCCAGCGCGGCGCCGTACGTCGTCCCCGAGTTGCCGATGACGATCCTGTCGAGGACGAGCCCGTCCGCCGGCCTGTGGGCGAGCTGGTAGTTGTTCGGGTCGGCCGCCAGGAACCGGCACTGCGGACGGCACGGATCCGGGGACGAAGCCGCCACGGGCGCCACACAGACCGCGAGCAGGCCGAGGGCGAGCCCGGCGCACAGCCGGCTCATCCGGCGCGCTCGATCAGACGGAGGCAACGACACGACACCAACCCCAGTGGTAGGGACCGATCACCGGGAACGGATCGTATGCCGCGGGTGTCGTCCGGTCGTGGATTCCCTCATGGTCCGAACGGGTGCTCAGGGGAGATCGCCGCATCGAACGGGGCCCGCGGTGCGTCGGCCCCCCGACCGACGCACCGCTCCCCCGACCCCGGCAGGTGGACTCCCCCCACTCGTTCCGCCCACCTGCCCGGGAGCGTCGGCGGCACCTGCGGCCGCCGACCCCTCAATATTTGCACTTCAGGTGCAGTAAAAATTCCCCGACAAATGCGGCACTCACTTCAAAGTCATGACGAACAGCCCATACGGTACATCGGCCACCCGGCGCCCCGGATCACCCACCACACCCCTTTCCTGAACGGCAGTTGCCGCACGGAGGAGGGTCGCCGGCGCGACGACGCCCACCGTGGACCCCGAGGTGCTTTACCAACTATTTACCCTTTGCCTCTGCCGGGCCTCCCGGACGACCTCATGCCCGAATGGCTCGATCTCGCCGTCTGAGCGCCCCGTGCCCCGGGCTCCGGTGCTCACCCCCGGTCCGCCGCCCGGCCCGATCGCGGCCTGCGCACCCCAACCCACCCGCCCCGAATGGAGCCCCCATGCCGTCTCAGGCGTCCAGAGCGAGCAAACGACACACCTGGGGGCCGCCCGCCCTCGCGGTACTCCTCGCCGCGTGGATGACGTGCGGTGCACAGCCGGCATCGGCCGCGGCCCCAAGCGCCGAGGACACGAAGCTCGACCGGATCACCTTCTCCGGCAATCACAACGCGTACGAGAAGAGCACGTACGGGCGACTGACCGACGGTCTGGACGCCGGGTCGAGGCTCCTGGAAATCGACGTCTACACCGACCCGGTGTCCGGGTGGGTCGTGAGCCACAGCAACCCCGTGTCCAGCGACAGCAACTGCACGCGCAAGAACGTCTTCGGCAAGCAGGTGCGCAACGGCGACCTCGCCGACTGCCTCACGGACATGCGGCGCTGGAGCGACGCGCACCCCGGGCACGACCCGGTCTACGTGAAGCTCGAAATGAAGTGGGGGTTCTACGGCCGGGGCGACATGGCCCCGGAGGACCTGGACCGGCTGATCGCGCACCGGCTCGGCTCCGACCGGGTGTTCGCACCCGGCGACCTGACCGGTACCGCGTACACCGACGCGGACACCGCCGCCCGGGCCGGAGCCTGGCCCACACTGGCCCGGGCGCGGGGCAAGTTCCTGTTCTACGTATGGCCGGGCACCGTCGAGGGCAAGGTCTTCGAGGACAACGTGCCGACCGACGTGGAGTACGGCCGCCACGTCCGCGACCGCGCCGCCGCGGGCCGGCTGCCGGAGGTGATGGCCTGGCCGGCCACCCGGTCGCTGGCCACCCGCTCCGCGTACGAGCCCTCGATCGCACCGTGGTTCGTCCTCTTCAACGACTCCGCCGGCGCCTGGCTGAACGGCGATCCGCTCGCGTACTGCCGCAGCCACTACCTGCTGACGGCCACCAGCGCCCAGAGCGTGACGCCGCCCGGCACGACCGACCCCACACCCGGCGAACGGCTCGACTACCTCGGCGAGCACGTACAGCCCTCCGTCATGACCCACGACTGGACGGGCGGCGCCGGGGTCTTCGACACCCGGGCCCGCAGCTGCTGACGGCCGCGCCGGCGTCGACGGACACAGCGATGGGTTCCCGCCCCCCGAGGGGCGGGAACCCATCGCACGTCATGTCCCGGATGCCGATCCGGTGGCGGTCAGCGAGCGGGCGCTCCGGTCATTCGTCGGCTGCGAGCGTGAAGCTACAGCTGGACCACGAGGTGCAGTCCATCTCCGACTGTTCGTCCTCCTGCTCCTGCGGGAGCAGCTCCAGGGCGTTGATGTCAGCCATTTCCTCGGCCCTTCTCGTCGGTTTTCTCGGGTCATCACGACTCGACACGGAGTTCATACCCTCCCAAATCACCCAAACACCCTGCTTGACGAATTCTTTGCACTTTGAGTGCAAGAAAGTGTGCTGCGGCCTCAGCCTCCGCTCGACAGGGAGTCCGGGCGGTGCGTCCATGGGAAGGTGAGCGGCGCCCCCTCAACCCCGGAACCCGATGCGCCGGCCGACGCCCTTCTCCTGCTGGACGTGGCGCGAGCAGTACTCGACCGCTGCGGCGGCCGGCGCTGGACGTTCCAGCCGGGCGATGCGTGGTGCTTCGTACGGCCGCCCGCGTCCGCCCCGCGCGCGCACGGCTGGAAGCTCCACGTGTCGGCCACCCCCCTGGCCGCGCCCCTGGTCCTGGCCCGGTCGGCCGAGGTCCTGGTCCGCCACGAGGCGTCGTTCAAGTTCGCCACGGACCTCGACCGCGTCGCACGGCTCGGAAACATCTGGTCCGACCGCGGCAGTGGCGGAAAGTTCATCACGGTCTACCCGCGCGACGACGACCAGTTCCGGACCCTGGCGTCCGAGCTCGATGCGGCGACCGCCGGCCTGCCGGGACCGCGCATCCTCTCCGACCGGCAACTGCGGCCGGGCAGCCTGGTGTTCTTCCGGTACGGCGAGTTCAGCGGAGAGCGGTTCCTGACCGACGACGGCGTGTTCGAGCACCGCATGACCGGCCCGGACGGGAGCGTGGTCAAGGACGAGCGGAAGCCCGGATTCTTCCTCCCTCCCTGGGCGCAGTACCCGTTCCCGGCGGAGGGGGCGGCCCGGACCCCGACGGCGCCCGCGTCGGCGCCCGCGTCCGTGCTGCTGGGAGGCCGGTTCCGGGTCCTGCGCGCGATCCGCCACGCGAACAAGGGGGGCGTCTACCGGGCCGTCGACGAGCACACCGGTTCGGAGGTGGTCGTCAAGCACGCCCGCGCGCACGTCGGCGCCCGGCTCGACGGGACCGATGTGCGCGACCGGCTGCGCGACGAGGCCCGGATGCTGGAGCGGTTGGCGCCGACCGGGGTCTGCCCCGCGGTGGTGGACCTCTTCGAGGAGCAGGGCGACCTGTTCCTGGCCGAGGAGCTGGTGCCGGGAACCCCGTTGAACCTCTGGCAGGCGGAACGCGCCCGGCAGGCCCTGCTCACCCGGTCCGAGGCGGTGGCGATGGCGAGACGGCTGGTGGCGCTGCTGCGAACGCTCCATCAGGCCGGGTTCGTCGTATGCGACTTCAAACCCCACAACGTCATCGTCACTCCCGAGGGGGCGGTGCGGCTGATCGACACGGAGTACGTGGCCGAGCCGGGCCAGGAGCGCATCCCTGCTTACACGATCGGGTACGCCGCGCCCGAGGTCCGGGCCGCGGGCGCGCTCGGCGGGGCGCGGCCGGTGCCGGTGCCCGGCCCGGCGGCGGACCGGTTCAGCCTGGGGGTGATGCTGTTCTGCCTGGTCACGGACCTCGACCCGGGGTGGGCGGCCGGCCGGCCCGATGCCGTGCGGCCCCAGGGGGAGCCGGCCCGGCTGTTCTCCCTGATCGCGCTCGCGCATCCGCTGCTGGAGCCGTTCGGCGAGCTGATCGGCGCTCTGGTGCGGAGCGATCCCGAGGAGCGCTGGACGCTCGGGCAGGCCGAGGAGTACCTCCTCGCACTGAGCGGCAGCCCCGGCACGCCCGCCACCCCGGGCGAGTCCGGTGCCCCCGGCACGCCCGCCACGCCCGCCTCCCCCGGCACGGCCGGTGCCTCGGGGGAGTCCGGGTGCGCCCGGATG
>LJCW01000006.1 GCA_001298555.1 Actinobacteria bacterium OV450 | reverse complement strand
GGGCCGGGGCGCCGCGGTAGTGCGTACCGGGCCCGCCCTCGTCCCCGGCCCCGCAGAGGGCCGCCCGGCCGGCGACCTCGTCCGGGCCGCCGCGCGGACCCTGCCCGCCTGGGTGCGGGGGGAGGCGCCGGCGCCCCGGGGCGGGGCGCTGTGCCACGGGGACCTGCACCTCGGGCAGTTGGTGCGGGGGCCCGGCCCCGACGGGGGCTGGCGGCTCATCGACGTCGACGACCTCGGCATCGGGACCCCCGCCTGGGATCTGGCCCGGCCCGCCGCCTGGTACGCCGCCGGCCTGCTCGACACCGGCACCTGGGTCACCTTCCTCGACTCCTATCGCGCCGCCGGCGGGCCCGCGGCCGGGCCGCCGGGCTCCGACCCCTGGCCGGAACTCGACCTCGCGGCCCGGGCCCTGACCGTGCAGACTGCGGCCCTCGCCCTGGCCAAATCGGTGGAAAACCACCGCCGACTCGACGACGTGGAACGGCTGATGGTGGAATCCTGTGCCCGAATTGCGTCCCTCCCGCCCGACTTGGAGGCGCACGCTCCGTCGTAGGGTGAGCTTCACGCCACCGGGCACGCGTCCCGTGGCGAAGCAGACGGCGAGGAGTTGATCCGGTCATGCAGTGTCCGAAGTGTCACGCGATGATGCACACCTACAACCGCAACGGCGTCCAGATCGAGCAGTGCAGCGGCTGCCGCGGCATCTTCCTGGACTACGGCGAGCTGGAGGCGCTGACCCGCATGGAGTCCCAGTACACCGCCGGACAGTACGGCCAGGTCCCGCCGCCGGCGGCGCCCCCGGCCCCGTACCCGGTCCAGCACGCGGCCCCCGCGCCCGCCTGGGGCGCCCCGCACCACGGCGGCCACGGGCACGGTCACCACGGTCACCACAAGGGCGGCTTCGCCCGGATGCTCTTCTCCTCCTGAGGCGTACCAGGGCCCCACCCGCCGGGGCCCCACCCGCCGGGGCCCCGCCCCCCGCCACGGCTCCGTGCAAACGCAGAAGCCCCGACCGTCGAGACGGCCGGGGCTTCCGGGTGGTGCGCGATACTGGGATTGAACCAGTGACCTCTTCCGTGTCAGGGAAGCGCTCTCCCGCTGAGCTAATCGCGCGGGGATCCTTGCGGATCAGTGGACGATACTGGGATTGAACCAGTGACCTCTTCCGTGTCAGGGAAGCGCTCTCCCGCTGAGCTAATCGTCCTTGGAGGTGGAGACGGGATTTGAACCCGTGTAGACGGCTTTGCAGGCCGTTGCCTCGCCTCTCGGCCACTCCACCATGGAGCTGCAGGGGTTCTCGGGAAGATTCCCCCACTTCGAGCGGACGACGAGACTCGAACTCGCGACATCCACCTTGGCAAGGTGGTGCTCTACCAACTGAGCTACGTCCGCAGGTCACCGTGTTCGCTCCGGGGTTTTTCCCCTTCGCTCCCTGGCGACGTGTTGAACTCTAGCGGATTACCGGGCCAGCTCAAAAACGCGTTTCCGCAGCGTGCTGCCGCTCGATCACCACCGGTCACCCGGCGGTCACCTCACCGGCGCCGCGGCGTCACCGGTCATAGACTCGCAGCCGTGCACGACCTGCTCCCCCTGGCCCGCTTCGGCGGCCTCCTCGCGACCGACCTCCGAGACGTCACCAGCGACCCCTGCGCCCTCGACTCGACGGGCTTCTGGGCGGTGTCCGCAGACTTCGAGGGGCGGCTGGTCTGCGCCCGCTTCGGAGACGTACGCCCCGACCCCGTCCCGGCGCCCGTCGCCGGAGCCTGGCGCGGGCCCGCCGCCGACCGCTGGTCCTCCTCCCTGGACCGCGCCGCCTACACCTCCGGCGTACGGCGCATCCGCGAGCACATCGCGGCGGGCGAGGTCTACCAGGCCAACCTCTGCCGCGTGATGTCCGCACCGCTGCCCGACCCGGACCGCGCCGACGTCGACGCCCTCACGGCGCTGCTCGCGCGCGGCAACCCGGCCCCGTATGCAGGAACGATTCGTCTCCCGGCTCACGGCGTCGAGATCGCCACCGCGTCCCCCGAGCTGTACCTGCGCCGGACCGGCCGCCACGTGGAGTCCGGCCCCATCAAGGGCACGGGCCGCACCGCCGCCGACCTCCTGCCCAAGGACCACGCCGAGAACGTGATGATCGTGGACCTCGTGCGCAACGACCTCGGCCGGGTCTGCTCCACCGGCTCCGTCGCCGTCCCCGAGCTGTGCGCCGTCGAGGAGCACCCCGGGCTCGTCCACCTCGTCTCCACCGTCACCGGCGAACTCGCCGACGGGGCGGGCTGGCCCGAGCTGCTCGCCGCGACCTTCCCGCCCGGCTCCGTCACCGGTGCGCCCAAGTCCTCCGCCCTGCGGATCATCGAGGCCCTGGAGACCGCCCCCCGCGGCCCCTACTGCGGGGGCATCGGCTGGGTCGACGCCGACCGCGGCACCGCCGAGCTCGCCGTCGGCATCCGCACCTTCTGGATCGACCGCCAGGGCCCGGGCGGCGCGCGCCTGCTCTTCGGCACCGGCGCCGGCATCACCTGGGGCTCCGACCCCGAACGCGAATGGGCCGAGACCGAACTGAAGGCCTCCCGCCTGCTCCGGGTAGCGTCGGGAGCCCATGAGGTGACCGGTACCCCTGGGTGAACGGAGGGATCGTACGGTGAGGATCTGGCTCGACGGCGCGCTGCGGGACGCCGACAGCGCACAGGTGTCCGTGTTCGACCACGGGCTGACCGTGGGCGACGGCGTGTTCGAGACACTGAAGGCGGAGCGCGGTACGGCCTTCGCCCTCACCCGCCACGTGGACCGGCTGACCCGCTCGGCCCGGGGACTCGGACTGCCCGACCCCGACGCGGACGAGGTGCGCCGGGCCTGCGCGGCCGTGCTGGAGGCCAACCCGGTGCCGCTCGGCCGGCTGCGCATCACGTACACCGGCGGGATCTCCCCGCTCGGTTCCGACCGCGGGGACAGCGGCCCCACGCTGGTCGTGGCCCTCGGCGAGACCACCCGCCGGCCGGACACCACCGCCGTGATCACCGTGCCCTGGGTCCGCAACGAACGCTCCGCCGTGGCCGGGCTGAAGACCACCTCGTACGCCGAGAACGTCGTCGCGCTGGCCGCCGCGGCCCGCGCCGGAGCCTCCGAGGCCCTGTTCGCCAACACCGTCGGGCGGCTCTGCGAGGGCACCGGCTCCAACGTCTTCGTGGTCCTCGACGGCGAGCTGCACACCCCGCCCGTGGCCTCCGGCTGCCTCGCCGGGATCACCCGTGCCCTGGTGGTGGAGTGGGCCGGCGCCAAGGAGACCGACCTGCCGTTCGAGGCGCTGGAGCAGGCCGAGGAGATCTTCCTGACCTCAACGCTGCGTGACGTGCAGGCCGTCCACCGGGTCGACGGGCGCACGACGGCGGGGGCTCCCGGGCCGGTCACGGCCGAGGCGATGCGGATCTTCGACGCGCACGCCGGAGCCGACCTGGACCCGTGAGGCGCGAGGGGGCCGGCAGTCGAACCGCCCGTTAAATGCCTGTCGCAGGTACCCGCGGGGCGGGTAGAACTCGATCGATGACCACCACCCTGCGGCCGAGCGGGCCGCTTCAGCAGAGCACCGGGGGCGCGCGGTCGCGCCCGTACGAGATCCGCGTCAACAGCAGGCGCGTCGGCGCGCTGCTCGCCGCCTGCGACACGCCCTTCGGGCCGACCGTCGGCGAGATCCGCGACCTCACCGTCGACGAGCCGGACCGGCGGCGGGGGCGCGCCACGGTCGGGGCGCTCGCCGCCGAGGAGGAGCTGCGCGGCTGGGGCTGCCGCCGCGTGCGGGTCTCCGTACCCGTCGCGTCGGCGGGCGGACTGCGGATGGCGCAGGCGCTCGGGTACACCGAGTACAGCCGCAACATGGCCAAGGACCTCCCCGCGGAGCCGCCCGAGCTCCGCGAGGGGGTCGTCGGGCGCCCCATGACGGAGGCCGAGTACGAGGTCTGGCTCGTCCGGGCGATCGACGGCTACGCCGAGGACTGGACCAGCCGCGGTCTGTCCGAGGAGGCGGCCCGGGCCAAGTCGGTGGCCGACCACGAACGCCAGCTGCCGCGGGGGCTGGCCACCGAGGACGTCGCCCTCCTCGTCCTGGAGGCGGGGGGCGTCCCGGTGGGCCACGTGTGGGTGGCGCCGGTGGGGGAGGGCGCGTACGTCTTCGACGTCGCGGTCGCCGAGGAGCACCGCGGCCGGGGCCACGGCCGGGACCTGATGCTGCTCGCCGAACGCGCGGCCCTCGCCGGGGGCCACCGCGTCCTCGGACTCCACGTCTTCGCCGGCAACACCCCGGCCCTGCGGCTGTACGAATCCCTCGGCTACCGGACGACCGACGTCAACTACACCAAGGAACTCCTCTAGGGAGTGTCGTCAAAGGAGCGTCGGCCGCACGAAGGGCGGGGCCGACGGGGGGCTCAGCCGTCAGGGCCGGCCGGCGTCGGCGGCGAGGAGGCGGTCGGCGATCTCCTCGATGCGGGCGCGCAGGCCCTCCTGGCTCTTGCCGCCGTCGAGGCGCTCGCCGTCGATCACGTACGTCGGGGTGCCGGTCACGCCGATGGCCTTGCCCTCGGCCTGGTCGGCGTCGACGATCAGGATGTGCCGGCCGTCGATCAGCGCGGTGTCGAACTCCTCGGCGTCGAGCCCGAGTTCCCGGGCCGCATCCAGCAGGACGGCCTCGCCGCGCTCGCCGAGCTCCGCGGTGCGGGCCAGGACGGCCTCCACGTACGGCCAGCCCTGCCCCTGCTCGGCGGCCTCCTCGGCGGCCTGTGCCGCGGCGAAGGCGTGCTTGTGCTTCTCCAGCGGGAAGTGGCGCAGCCGGATGTCCAGGCGGTCGCCGTAGCGGGCCCGCAGGGCGCGTACGTCGTCCAGGGCGCGGTGGCAGTCCGGGCACTGGAGTTCGCACCAGACGTCGAGGATCACGGAATCGGTCATGCGACCAGTGTCCCAGCCTCCGGGCGCAGCCACCGAAACGCACCCCTGACCCATCCCCGGGGAGGAGGCGCGACCCCGAATTCTCCCGGAGACGGGCGCCGGATCCCCCGTGGACATGGCCCGTACGGCGCCGCCCGGTGCAGGATGGAAGGGACGGAACGCCCACCCCTGGAGGACCGCATGCTTGCCGAGACCATCTGTTCCGCGGTGTTCGCGGCGGGCCTGGGGATCGCCGCGGTGGCCGCGTACCGCAGGCGTTTCCTCACCGCCACGCGCATCACGGCGTACGCGCTGGTGCCGGTCGCCCTGGTGCTGACGGGCCTCGTGGAGTGGGTGTCCGGGATCGTGTTCAATCCGGCCGTCTGGGCGGGCTTCGGGCTGCTCGGCCTGTCGTGGGTGCTGTTCATGACCACGCGGGCCGTCGAGCGGCGCGGCGGCGGCGCGGGGGAGAGGCCCGCGAAGCCGGCCAAGGCAGCCAAGGGCGGCCGGGGGCGGGAAGCCGTGGCCCCGGCCGCGTCCGCCCCCTCGCTGGGCGCGGGCGCCCGTCCTCAGCCGGCCTCCCGGCCGGGCGCCGCGCCCGCCACTCCTGCGGATGACTTCTCCGACATCGAAGCGATTCTGAAGAAGCACGGCATCTGAGGTCCGGCCCGGCCTTCGCCGCGGGCCTGACAAGAAGGAGTGAACTCCCGCGCGGACGCTGGCGTGTTGAGGGGGCGATGCGGGTGCGCTGCGCCATCATCGCCCCGACATGCTCGACACATCGCAGGGTGAGCCGCCGGTTCGCGCGCCGGCCCCGGACCCCGCCCCCGTTGCCGAGGAGCCGCGAGGCTGCCTCTTCGCGCTCTCGCAGCCGCCCCTGATGATCTTCCTAGGGGTGATCGGCACCCTGCTGCTGCTGGCCGCCGTGCACGACCTCTTCCTGCTCTGACGGCCCCGCGTCGGCCTCCTTGCGCCGGGCCCGGTACGCCGCCACGTGCAGCCGGTTCCCGCAGGTCCGGCTGTCGCAGTAGCGCCGCGAGCGATTGCGGGACAGGTCCACGAAGGCCCGCCGGCAGTCGGGTGCCTCGCAGCGGCGCAGGCGTTCCTGTTCGCCGGAGACCACGATGAAGGCCAGCGCCATGCCGCCGTCGGCCGCGAGGTGGTCGCCCAGCGAGGCGCCCGGCGCGAAGTAGTGGACGTGCCAGTCGTAGCCGTCGTGGTCGGTCAGCTGCGGGGTGGTTCCCGCGGTCGCCACCAGCTCGTTGATCAGGCCGGCCGCGGTCCGCGGATTGGGTGCCCCGAAGACCTGGGCGAATTTGCCGCGCACGGTGCGAACCCCGGCGAGGTCACGGGCGCCGAGCTCGCCGACGTCGCTGATCTCGTACTCGCGTACGAATTCACGCAGCGAGCCGATGTCCGCCAGGCCGTCGGGCTGCTCCGCCTCGGCCGCGGTGTTCACCAGCGCGACGACGACGTCGAGCGCGCGACGGGTGTCGTGGGGAATCTGCACGGGGGTCGCTCCCTGGGGGCCGGGCCTGCGGCGACGGACCGGTGCCGCCGATGGGGGCCGACTCTAGCCGCCCCCGGGCGGTACCGGGAGGCACCCCTGTGGCGACTGCGTCACGCACGCCGGCGCCGTCCACGCGGACGGCTTCCGCGGGAACAGCGCCGGCACTGCCGTATGTGGTTTTTGTCCAGCCCGCACCGTCGCCCCGAGTCGGACGGTGCGGAGTGGCCCCCGGCGCAGGCCGGGAGGTGCTCCCTGAGGGCCTGGTTCAGCTTTCGGCCAGGATGTGGGAGAGCTCTTTGTCGAGGTCGAAGTGCCGGTGTTCGGTCCCGGGCGGAACCGCGGCATCCGTCCGCTTGAGGAACGACTCGAGTGCGCGGGCGGGTGCTTCGAGGAGTGCTTCTCCCTCCGGTGAGCTCAGGGCGATGCACACGACGCCCTGACCGTGGCTGCGGGACGGCCAGACGCGGACGTCTCCGGTTCCGGTGGGCCGGTGGAGGCCCTCGGCGAGGAGGTCTCGGGCGAATACCCACTCGACCGTCTCCTCGGCGCCGGTGTGGAAGGTGGCGTGCACGGCGTAGGGATCGGCCGTGTCATACCGCAGGCCCGCCGGGACAGGCAGTGAGGACTCGCTCGACACAACGAGGCGCAGGTGCAGCTCGCAGCTGACCGTGGTGTTCATAAGCGCCAGGGCCTTTCGCTCAGTGTGCGCTCGGGGATTCGCACGTCGGCGAAATCGACATGCCACCTACGGTGCCGTTGTAAACCCCTCTGACCGTTTTGCGGACCTCTGGGTCCCTCGGACGGCGGATCCAAAGCTCCATTCACGTGTGCTTCCGGCTCCGGTAGATTCGGTGCCATGAATACGGGGAGTGACCGAGGGACCCAAGAGTCCGCAGCAGAGTCCGCAGCCGACGGCACGACCGAGCACACCACGCAAGAGGCGCCGCACGTATCGAAGGCTCCCGCCTTCATCAAGTCGCGCCGCACCCTGCACCTCAGCTGGCAGGTGGGCGTCTTCGTCGTCGGCCTCGCCGTCATCGGCGCCGGCGTCGCCATGCTCGTCCTGCCCGGCCCCGGCTGGGTCGCGATCTTCGCGGGCCTGGCGATCTGGGCCACCGAGTTCGCCTGGGCGTCGCTCGTGCTGCGCTGGACCAAGCGGAAGGTCACCGAGGCCGCGCAGAAGGCCCTGGATCCCAAGGTCCGCCGCCGCAACATCATCCTCACCGGCGCCGGGCTCACGATCGCCGGCGCGCTGATCGGCTTCTACCTGTGGAAGTACGGCCTCACGATGCCCTGGGACCTCAAGGACCAGTGACGGTCGGGTGATGGTCGGGAACCACCGCTGACATGGGGTAATGTTTGCGGTGCGTCCGGGCGATTAGCTCAGTGGGAGAGCACTTCGTTCACACCGAAGGGGTCACTGGTTCGAACCCAGTATCGCCCACCCGGACCAAGGGCCCGGAGACTTCACCGTCTCCGGGCCCTTGGCGTTCCGGCCCGCCCCGGCCGTCACCCGCGCCGGCCGAGGGCCGCCCGCAGCCGCCGCGCGTCCCGCAGCCGCTTCTCGTACGTCGCCCCCACCACCAGGAGCAGCAGCCCCGCCAGCGCCGGCGGCAGCCAGCGCGGCAGCGCGTCCACGACCTGGACCACGTACGGGGCCAGCTCGTGCACGGCCACCGCCGCCAGGGTGGCACCCCCGAGCAGCAGCGGGGCCTGGAGCCGCCGGTGCGCGCCCAGCAGGGTCACCGCCAGCGCCGCGAGGCCCAGCAGCAGCGGCCGCAGCCAGTGCGCGTCTCCCCAGGCCGCGATCAGGCTCGGCAGCAGGGTCGCGCCCAGCCCCGGCCCGTACGCCATCCACGACGAGGCCCCGGGGTCCCGGCGGCGGCGCAGGAAGCCCACCGCGAGCGCCGGCGCCGTCACCGGCAGCGTGTAGGCCTCCGGCACCTCCACCCCCGACAGTGACAGCCGGAGCCACGTCGCCGCCACGAACAGGACCCCGGCCGCCCAGCCGAGCCCGCGCCGCTCCGCCCGCACCGCCGCGCCCGCGCAGACCACCCCGGCCAACGCGCACACCAACGCCGCCACGGCCGGCTCCCGGGCCGCCAGGAGCAGCGCCACCCCACCCGTCCCGGCCGCCGCGACCTCCGCCGCGAGCCGCACCCGGCCCAGCCGGGGCCCGGCCGCCGCCACCGCCGCCGGGACCGTCAGCAGCGGCAGCGCCCACCAGGCCACCGCGAGCCCCCACAGCGCCCCCAGAGCCGCCGCCACGGCCGCCGCGTACCCGACGGCCAGCGCCGCCGCGCCGGACCGTAGTGGCCGGGCGGCGGGCCCGTACGCGGCCACCCCCGCACAGCCCGCACCCAGCAGCCCGAACACCGCGAACGTGGCCGTACGGCCGTCCAGCGCCGCCACCGACAGGTCCAGCGCCCCCGCCGCCGCACACACCGCGGCCGCGTACCCCGGGGCGCCCGCGATCCGCAGCGCGCACACCACGGTCGCCGCCGTCACCGCCAGCTGGGCCGCGAGCACCACCGCCACCGGCAGCCCCGACAGCAGCGGCGCCGAGAACAGCCCCGCCCAGCCGAGCACCACCGCGACCACGCCCGGCTCCGGCCGCGGCAGCACCCGCGCCAGCCCCCCGGCGGCGCCCGCCGCGACCAGCAGGGTCACCGCGGCCGCCGGGCCCGCCCCGTACGTCTCGCGGGGCGGGGTCGTCGCCGCCCACACCTCGCCCAGCACCCCGGCCCGCAGCACCAGCGAGCCGAGTGCGACCGCCAGCGCCGACAGCGCCGCCAGTGCGGCCACCCCCGCTCCGGCCCGGACCAGGCCCCGGCGGACCGCGGAGGGGAGCGCGGTCGCCCGTACCGCCGCCAGCAGCGGCAGCGCCAGCAGCAGGAACACCACCACCGTCCACTCCCGCGGCAGCGCCGGCCGGGCCGGGCCGCCGAGCGCCGCCACCCCCGCAAGGGCGCCGACGACCGCGGCCGCCATCGCAGAAGGCTCACGCCAGGCCACCGCGACGCCCAGCGCCGCGCAGCCCGCGAGCAGCAGCGCCGGACCGGCCGCCGCGGCCGCCGAACCGGCCGAGGCCGTCTGGGACAGACCCGTCAGCAGCGCCCCCGCCGCCAGAGCCGCCGCCGCGGCCGCCGCCGGGCCGGACACCGCCGTCCGGGCGCGGACCCCCGGCACCAGCAGCACGAGCGCCGCGTCCAGGGCCGCCGTCGCCAGCACCGCCCAGCCCAGGCCCACCGGACCCGCCGCCGAGGCCACCGCCGCCAGCGGCAGCGGGAGCTGGGCCGTCAGCACCGCCGCAGGCAGCGGGACCACCAGCCCCGGCAGCGCCCGGGCGTACCCCGCCCACAGCGCCGCCAGCACGGCCGCCGCCCCCGCCGCGTACGCGGTGGCGTCCACCCCCGTTGCGGACACCGCGTACACCGCGTACGCGTCCAGCACCGTCAGCAGCAGCCCCACCGCCGCCACGGACTCGGCCGTCGACCGCAGCCCGCGGCGCAGCAGCAGCGCCGGAGCGCCCAGCGCGGCCGCCGTCACCACGGCCAGCACCGCGCCGCGCCCGGCGATCCCCAACGACCCCCAGCTGACCAGCGTGAACGCCAGCGCGGCCACCGCGAGCAGTACCGCGCCCAGCGTCAGCAGCACGTTCTGCGCACCCGGCGCAGAGGCCCCCTTCGGGCGTGCGGGCGCCCCCGGCCCCCAGGCGTGCGGTGCCGGCAGCCGCAGCAGCCAGTCCCGCCGGGCCAGCAAATACAGCCGCCGGGCGTCGAGTTGGGCCAGTTCCCGGTCGATGAGGGCCAGCTCGTGGCCGGGCGGCAGCGGGGGGACGGGTGGTGGAGATGCCATGCTCCGGAGTGTGGCGCCCGTCACGCCGTCAGGACATGGGTGTGCGTACTCAGATCCGGGCTGAGTACGCAGGGGTGCGCACTGGTGGCCCGCACGGACGGGTGGATGTGGGGGAGCCGGCCCCGCCCCGGGGGCCGCCGGTCCAGACTGGACCCATGGACCACAGCCGCCTGGACCGCTGGAACCACTACCGCTTCCGCAGCGTGTGGGACCTGGACGCCCCGCCCGCGCGGGTCTACTCGGCACTGGAGCGGACCGGCGACTACCCCCGGTGGTGGCCCCAGGTCCGCGCGGTCGAGCAGATCGACGGTCACAGCGGCACCCTGCACATCCGCTCCGTCCTCCCCTACGAGATCCGGATGACGGCCACCGAACTGCTCCGCGATCCCCGCCGGGGCCTCCTGGAGGCGGCCCTGCACGGCGACGTCGAAGGCTGGGCGCGGTGGACCGTGCGGGCCCGCCGGGGAGCCGGCCGGCCCGGGACGCGGGTCCTGTACGAACAGGAGGTCGAAGTGCGCAGCCCCCTGCTGCGGCGCCTCGCCGTGCCCGCGCGGCCCGCGTTCCGGCTCAACCACGCCCTCATGATGCGCGCCGGACGGCACGCTCTGGCGGCCCTGCTGCGGGCCCCGGCGGAAGCGGTTTGAACCAGACCCCGTGCCTCTTGTATTGTTCAACCCGTTCCCGGGCGATTAGCTCAGCGGGAGAGCACTTCGTTCACACCGAAGGGGTCACTGGTTCGATCCCAGTATCGCCCACCGGGTCAGGCCGGTCCGTCTCACGACGGGCCGGCCTTCCGCACGTCCGGGCCCGTTGCCCTACGCCGCCGCCGGCAGCTCCGGCCGCAGCGGCCAGTGCGGATCCACCGCTTCCGGCGTCCCCTGCCGCGCGAACCACGCCTGCAGGCCGCGCGCCTGTGCCGCGTGCCACACCGCCTGCAGGGTGTGCAGCTCCGCCGGGGTCAGCCGCTCCAGCCGCGCCGCGAACCTGCGCCCCACCGCCCGGACGACCTCCAGCGAGGCCAGCGCGTCCGCCGCCGCGTCGTGCGCGCCCTCCAGCTCTATCCCGTAGTGCGCGCACAGGTCCGTCAGCGTCCGGCGGCCCTTGCGGTACCGGTCCAGGTGCTTGTCCAGCACCCGCGGATCCAGCACCGTCAGCGGCCGGTTGTCCAGGTAGCGCGCCAGCGTCGACGCCCGGTGCCGGCGCAACTCCCGGTCCAGCAGCGTCAGGTCGAACGGCGCGTTCATCACCACCACCGGGCGGCCCGCCACCTGCTGCTCCCCGAGCGCACGGGCTATCTCCTCCACGACCGGCGCCGGCCAGCGCCCGTTGCGCTGGAGGTGGTCGTCGGTCAGCCCGTGCACTTCCGTGGCGCCCGGAGGCACCGGAATACCGGGATTGACCAGCCAGCGGGTGGAGCGGACGCGGCCGCCCGCACACTCCTGCACGATGAGAGCGGCGGACACGATCCGGTCCTGCTCCACGTCCACCCCGGTCGTCTCCGTGTCGAATGCGGCCAGTGGCCCCTCGTACCAGCGCGTCATGGCGAACTCCTCGTCCCCGATCGGCAGATGGGGCGCCCCCCGGGCACCACCGCCTCGGAACGTGCCCCCTGCCCGAATCGGTGATACCCGGCCTGTTTGCGCCGTACGCCGTTTGCGGGCCCTCTGGTACGGAGACAACTTCCCTGGGGGACCGCACACATGACCGGTCGTCACCCCGTCCACCCGCATTCGGCAGAGCCCGCAAGGCATGGGGAGCCGGCCATGGCGCTCGCGCAGCCCGAACCGGGCGGGATGCTGCAAGGGCGGACCGGACCGCGGATCGAGCCGCGGACCGGACCGCTGCGCGGCACGCTCGCCACCACCGCCTGCATGGAGACCCTCCAGGTGGGATACCTGCACGCAGTCGCCGCCGCGGCCGGCTGCTCGCTCTCCCAGCCCTTTCCGGACAACGGCATCGACTGGCAGGTCAACCACGGCGCGCCCGAGCACGTCGTCGACGACGAGGTCACCATCAAGGTGCAGCTGAAGGCGACCTACCAGACACCGCCGAGACCGGCGGGACCCACCTTCGCCTTCACCCTCGACAACGAGCACCTGGTGAAGCTGGCCCGCACACCGGTCGCCGTCCACAAGATCCTCGTCGTGATGCTCGTCCCGCGAGAGCGCGACCAGTGGCTCGCCGCCGGCCACGACCGGCTCGACCTGCGGCACTGCTGCTACTGGACCAACCTTGCCGGGCACCCCGTGACCGGCCGGCGCCGGACGACCGTTCGGATCCCGACCACGCGGATCTTCGACGACCGGGCGCTGTGCGAGATCATGACCCGGGTCGGGTCGGGAGGGACACCCTGATGCACTGGCACTCACCGAACCTCGAACCGCTGACGTCCCCGTCCGAGTACGGGGACTTCTCCGACTCGGGGACCCCCGACCCCGCACACGTCGACCCGGCCGTACTGGGAGCCCTGCTGCACCGGCACGGCTGGCAGCGCCGGGGCGGGGCCGCCGGGCGGTACGGGCGCTGGACGCCCCCGGCCCCCCACGCGACGGCCGCCGGGGGCACCAGCCTGCTCGTCCCGGAGAGCCGTGCCTTCCCCGACAGCTGCGACCTGCTGGAGGAGGCGCTGGCCGCGCTCTCGCGCAGCGCGCTGCCGTCCGCGCGGGAGGTGCTGTACGGACTGAGCGTGCCCAGCGACGAGATCCGCTGGGAGCGGCGGATCCCCGAGGGGCCCGAGGGCCCGTACGGACCCCGGGGCGCGGCGGCCTGGACCGTACAGGAGCAGCTGCGCTCGGCCGCCCGGCAGCTCCTGCTGGCCGGCGCCCTCGCCGACCGGGCCAGGGCCGGGTACCACGGCGCCCGGCACCGCGGACGGGCCGAGCGCGCGCTGGACGGGGTCCTGGTCGGGCCGGCCCCCGGCGGACGCAGGCTCACCGCGTACGTCCCGGTCGACGGCGGGCGGGGCACCATGACCCGGCTGCACCACGCGCTGCACGCCGCCCGTGAGGCCGTGGACTACCGGCGGGCCACCGGGGGCATGGAGGCCTTCGACGCGGCGGTCGAGGCCGGTGTCAGCCGGGAGCTCGCGGACGCCCTGATCGCACTGGTCCGCGGCTCGGAGGGAGCCCGGATCGCCCTGGCGTGGGCCCCGGCCGCCGGGGTCCCCGCGGGGTGCGCGGCCCGCCCGGAGCCCGTGGAGTTCTCCCCGGGGGACCTGCCCGTGCTCCGCGAGGCGGCGGCGCGCTATACCCGGGACGAACCGGCCGTCCCCGTGCGGGTGGCGGGCGCGGTGGTCCGGATGCGGCGCTCGGCCCCCGGCGGCGGGGCCACGATCCGGCTGCGGGTGCTGGCCGGGGCGGAGGTCCCGTACGTACGGGCGGTCCTGGACGAGGAGGCGTACCGGGTGGCGGGCCACGCGCACCTGGCGGGCGTGCCGATCCGGGTCAGCGGCCGGCTCCAGCGCCGGGGCGGATTCCGCCGGCTGACCGACGCCACCGACGTGACCCCGGTCCCCCTGGACGAGGTCGAGCGGGACCGCCTGATGAAGTCCCTCGACGAGGCCCTCGACCCGACGGACGTCCTCCCGGCGGACGACTGACGCCCGATCGCCGCACACCGCTAGGTCGTGTCGGGAGCGTCCTCGCCGGCGGGGGCGGGTCCGGCCGGGAGTTCCCCGGCCACGCGCCGGACCCCTGGGGTCGCGTAGGCCTCCGCAACGAGCTCCAGCCAGGCGACCTCGGCATCGAGATCGTCGCCGGCCGGGCCCGTCCCCGGGGGACGGGCGGCGCCGGGCGCCTCCCCCGGGGCCGTCTGCCGCGCGGCGTACCGCAGGGCCGCCGCCTCCACGGCCGCCTCCAGGGCCGTCCCGGACAGCCCCTGCGCGGTCAGCAGGGTCCGCGCCGCCTCCCGGGTCCGTTCACCGGCGAAGGCGCCGAGGGCCAGGGCGCCGTCGCGGATCTCGATGACGTACCGGTACAGCAGCACGTCCGGGTCCTCGGCGAGGGCGGCCGGCAGCGGCAGCATCACCTCCGGCACCGTCTCGCGCAGCGCCAGCCACAGGGGCCGGATCCTCCTGATCCGCGTCCGGACCCGCCGCACCCGGACCCGCTCGGCCAGACCCGGCCAGGACACGCCCAGGACGAGCAGGAGCACCGAGGAGGCCAACAGCACCTGGGTCGTCGCGACCACGGCCGTGCTGGCGAACCATCCCGGAGCCGCCGTGTGCACCAGCAGGTACACCGCGCGGTGTACCTCGTGGGCGAGCCCGAACAGACTCCCCGCTCCGATCAGGCGCAGGGAGGTGCGCAGCGCACCGGACGCGGCGTGGCTCATGTACCGGAAACACATCACGGCACACACGAGGAGACCCCAGCCGAGGTAGAGCGTGACGATGCCCCAGTAGGCCAGCGACCATCCCGTGGTCGTCTGCGTCAGCAGGTCCTCCTCCCCGTCCGGACGGGGCATCAGAGCGAACACGAGCACCAGGGCCGGGCACGCCGCGGCCAGCCCCCAGACGGGCGCCGACAGCCCGCGCCGGTCGTCCGTGGTCCCGTGGACGAACTCGATCAGACAGGCCGCGGCCCCGAGCGTGAGCAGGTGGACGACCACGTTCGCGACACTGGCGACCCCCAGCAGGTTCTCGATGCAGCGCCGGATTCCGGGCACTCCCGCCGCGACCGCGCCCGTCACCAGCAACAGGGCGCCCCACAGGGACCGTTCGCGCCTGCCACCCGTGAGCGCGCCACGCGCCATCAGGACGGTGCCGGTCACGGTCGGACAGAGCATGGCCACATCGACGGCCCGTACGGTCGTCATCGTCATCGTCCTCGACCCCGTCCTCGCGCCAGGGCGTCGCCGAGCCGGCCGAGCACGCCGGCCTCCCGCGACGAGGCCGTCCGCCGGGCCACCGGGGTGCTCCGGCCGTGACTGCTGATGAGCGTCGCCAGCAGTTCGGCCTCCTGCTCCTCGACGGCGGAGTACGAGGTCCGGCCCCGGGCGAGCATGCTGCTCACCAGCGCGGGGTCCAGATTCGGGAAGAGGCCGGCCAGAACGGCGGATTCGCCGTCCGCCAGCTTTCCGTGACCGAGCAGGATGTGCGCCAGCTCGTGCAGGATGATGTGGGTCCGGTGGACCGGGCTGGTGCCCGGCTCGTAGAAGACGACGTCGGTGTCGGCCAGACCCAGCCACAGCCCGCACAAGCCCGCGTCGGCGCCGGCCGACTCCGGCAGGGGAAGCAGGTGGAGCGCCCGCCCGCGCCGCTCGGCGATCGCCCGGCAGAGATCCTCCACGTCCAGCGGCCGGGCTATCTCCAGTTCATCGAGGATGGCCGTGAAACGGGCATCGACGGCCGACCACTCCTCGGACTCCACACGCCCCCCTCACCACAGCGCACACTGCCGCGGCTGCGGAGCGTGACCCTTTGCGGGAAGGAGTGTATGCAGGTGATCGCCGTCGGGTGGTCAGTCGGGCGGTGCCGCCGGCCCGGCCGGCCGGTCCGCCGTGCCGGCTGCCGTCCGTCCGGCCTGCTCCACGAGCGTGCGCACCAGGTCGAGCCCGTGCGCCGAGGACGCGGCGGCCGCGGCGGCCCGCAGGGCCACGGCCTGGACGTCGTTGGATCGCAGGGCATTGAGGAGGCCCAGCTGCGCCATGGTCTGGGCGGCGACGTCGTCGTCGACGAAGTAGGCGGTCGGCACGCCGAAGAAACGGGCGAGGGAGCGGAGCGTCCCGACGGTCGGATTGGGAACCTTGCCGTTCACCAGCATGGAGAGCCGGCCGACGGAGAGCGTCGTGTCACCACCGCCGTCGTCCTTGATCCCGTCGACCACCTCTTGGAGCGTGTGGCGCCGCCCCAACGGCTGGACATGGGCGAAGAGGTACTCGAGCCGGACGGCGAGCTGCTGCGCCTCGGCAGGATGCTGAGCGGGCGATGCGCCGCCGTCGGCTGTCCGAACGCCGTGGTCCACGGAGGTCACCTCTCACCGGAATCTCTCCTGCGCAGTATCCCGCACGGTGGCCGAACACAGCCCCACGGTGTCCGGTGAGCACCGCGCGCAGACAGAAACGGGCGGCGGACGGGGTCACCCCCGTCCGCCGCCCGCTCAGCCGTTCCCCCCGGTGTCCGGCTCCCGGATCAGACCGGCTCCCGGATCAGACCGCGAGGGCGATGGCCTCCATCGCCCGGTTCTGCCCGGTGCTGCCGATGGCCACCTCGTAGGCGTAGCCGCTCCAGCCCGTCCAGCCGTAGTTGGAGAAGTGGCCGTTGGCGCTGACACCGGTGCCGGTGCTGATGATGAGGGCCTCGATGTTCAGGCCCCGGCCCGTCGTGCCGACGGTCAGGTTCTGGCCGTCTGCGGCACAGACCTTGTTCTGCCAGCCGATGTTCTGGACGTGCGCCTGCAGGCAGAGGCCGCCGGTGCCGGCGGTGGCGACGGTCAGCGCCTCGATGCCGAGGTTCTTGCCGGTGGTGCCGGCCATCGTGCCGTTGCAGACCGTCCCCTGCCAGCCGATGTTCCGGACGTGCGCCTGGTAGCAGATGGCGGTTCCGGAGGCGGCGGCCGCGGCACCGGCCGCGCTGTTGTCCGCGGCGGAGGCGGGCGCTGCGAGAGCCACGGTGCTGCCGACGGTGAGCGCGACGGATGCGAGAACGGTGCCGAGTGCCTTGCGCATGGGACCCCCAGGTGATGAGCGGGCGGCTGCTGCCGTCCCGATGGGCTCATTCCGTCATGCGCGCACCGCCGAGTCAATCTTTATTGAAATCTCACACCGTCCCGTCTGGGCGGTTTCTGATAGAAGTCTCCTTTTTGAACAGGCGACTTCAGGCCCCATGCAAGGCTGATCGGCTTGATTTGCATGCCGCTCATTCAGTAAAAGTTTATCGCGCCCGAGGAGCGCAGGAGGCCGCACCGGGCCGGGGCGCCGCCGGGAGGGCTCGGCCGTAACCGTTTCGCGGGGGAGGGGGTCGGCTCGGTACGATTCAGGCGCGCGGCATTGGCCCGCGCATCCCTCCCCCAGCCACCGCTGGGAGGGACCCCCAGTGTCAGGAGAGACCGGTGTCAGACGTCCGTGTGATCATCCAACGCGATTCCGAGCGGGACGAGCGCGTGGTGGCCACGGGCACTACGGCGGCCGAGCTCTTCGCCGGGGAGCGCACCATCGTCGCCGCGCGCGTCGCGGGCGAGCTGAAGGACCTGGCGTACGAGGTGAAGGACGGCGAGACCGTCGAGCCGGTGGAGATCTCCTCCGAGGACGGCCTGAACATCCTGCGCCACTCGACCGCGCACGTCATGGCGCAGGCCGTGCAGGAGCTCTTCCCCGAGGCCAAGCTGGGCATCGGCCCGCCGGTCCGGGACGGTTTCTACTACGACTTCGACGTGGCCCGGCCCTTCACCCCGGAGGACCTGAAGGCCATCGAGAAGAAGATGCAGGAGATCCAGAAGCGGGGCCAGCGGTTCGCCCGCCGCGTCGTCACCGACGAGGCGGCCCGCGAGGAACTCGCCGACGAGCCGTACAAGCTGGAGCTCATCGGCATCAAGGGTTCCGCCTCGACCGATGACGGGGCGAACGTCGAGGTGGGCGGCGGCGAGCTGACCATCTACGACAACCTGGACGCCAAGACCGGCGAGCTGTGCTGGAAGGACCTCTGCCGCGGTCCCCACCTGCCCACCACCCGGAACATCCCGGCCTTCAAGCTCATGCGCAACGCGGCCGCCTACTGGCGCGGCAGCGAGAAGAACCCCATGCTCCAGCGCATCTACGGCACCGCGTGGCCGTCGAAGGACGAGCTGAAGGCCCACCTCGACTTCCTCGCCGAGGCCGAGAAGCGCGACCACCGCAAGCTCGGCAACGAGCTGGACCTCTTCTCCGTCCCGGACGAGATCGGCTCCGGCCTGGCCGTCTTCCACCCGCGCGGCGGCATCATCCGCCGCACCATGGAGGACTACTCGCGCCGCCGGCACGAGGAGGAGGGCTACGAGTTCGTCTACTCCCCGCACGCCACCAAGGGCGCCCTCTTCGAGAAGAGCGGCCACCTGGACTGGTACGCGGAGGGCATGTACCCCCCCATGCAGCTCGACGGTGGTACCGACTACTACCTCAAGCCCATGAACTGCCCGATGCACAACCTGATCTTCGACGCGCGCGGCCGCTCGTACCGCGAGCTCCCGCTGCGCCTGTTCGAGTTCGGCACCGTGTACCGGTACGAGAAGTCGGGCGTGGTCCACGGCCTGACCCGGGCCCGCGGCTTCACCCAGGACGACGCGCACATCTACTGCACCCGTGAGCAGATGGCCGAGGAGCTCGACCGGACCCTCACCTTCGTGCTGAACCTGCTGCGCGACTACGGTCTGACCGACTTCTACCTGGAGCTCTCCACCAAGGACCCGGAGAAGTTCGTCGGCTCGGACGAGGCCTGGGAGGAGGCCACCGCGGTCCTCCAGCAGGTCGCCGAGAAGCAGGGCCTCCCGCTGACCCCCGACCCGGGCGGCGCGGCCTTCTACGGCCCGAAGATCTCGGTGCAGGCGCGCGACGCGATCGGCCGCACCTGGCAGATGTCGACCGTGCAGCTGGACTTCAACCTGCCGGAGCGCTTCAACCTGGAGTACACCGCCCCGGACGGCTCGCGCCAGCGCCCGGTGATGATCCACCGCGCCCTCTTCGGCTCGATCGAGCGGTTCTTCGCCGTGCTGCTGGAGCACTACGCGGGCGCCATGCCGCCGTGGCTGGCCCCCGTCCAGGCGGTCGGCATCCCGATCGGTGACGGGCACGTCGAGTACCTGCAGGAGTTCGCCGCCGAGGCGAAGAAGAAGGGCCTGCGGGTCGAGGTGGACGCTTCCTCGGACCGCATGCAGAAGAAGATCCGCAACCACCAGAAGCTCAAGGTCCCGTTCATGATCATCGTCGGTGACGAGGACATGGCCGCGGGCACCGTCTCCTTCCGCTACCGCGACGGTTCGCAGGAGAACGGCATCGCGAAGGACGAGGCCCTGGCCAAGCTGGCCAAGGTCGTCGAGGACCGCGTCCAGGTCTGACCGGCGCAGCCTGGTCAGTGAGGGGCCCCCGGGGAAGTTTCGTCCCCCGGGGGCCCCTCGTCGTCGTCCCGTCGGAAGATCTGGATCAGCCAGGACGAGAAGGAACCCGTGACCGCCCCCAGCAGCCCCAGCCCGAAGATCATCAAGGTGGTCGCGATCAGCCGCCCCGCCGCGGTCACGGGAGCCACGTCGCCGTAGCCGACGGTCGTCAGCGTCTGGACCACGCACCACACCGAGTCCCCGAACGTCTGGATCGGGGACTGTGGGTCCCGCCGCTCGGAGTCGTACAGGCCCAGCGAGCCGGAGAAGCCGAGCAGCAGCGACGAGAGGCCGGCGTACGTGATCACGCGCGGGTACAGGCTGCGGCGCGGGCGGTCCCGCCTCCTGGCCATGACCGCGTCGTGGACCTTGACCATGCGCAGCGCCCGCAGCGTCGGCAGCAGGACGATCACGGTGTCCAGCCAGTGGCGGCGGACGAACCGCAGCGGCCGCTGGCGGCTCAGCACGAGGCGCACCACGTAGTCGACGATGAAGCAGAGCCAGGTCAGCACGACGGTGATCGCGGCGACGCCGCGCCAGAGGGAGTGGGCGTGGGCGAGCACGCGGACCGCGTACCCGGCGAGGAAGACGAGCGAGAGATAGAAGAGCGGGAGCTCGGTACGGCGCTCCCAGGCGACGTCGGGGGTCTCGGCTTCAACGTGCATGGGCCCAGCATCGCGGCCGGTGTGCCGGTCTTCGCCCCGGCGACACGCCCTCCGGGGGCAAGGTCATATGCTGCATCCCATGACGACTGAGCCGGAGCAGCAGATCGGTGTGGGCACGCAGGACGCGTTCCAGCGTCTGTGGACGCCCCACCGGATGGCGTACATCCAGGGGGAGAACAAGCCGACCGGTCCGGAGGCCGGGGACGGCTGTCCCTTCTGCGGGATCCCGGAGATGTCCGACCAGGACGGCCTGGTCGTGGCCCGGGGCCGGCACGTGTACGCCGTGCTGAACCTGTACCCGTACAACGGCGGCCACCTGATGGTGGTCCCGTACCGGCACGTCGCCGACTACACGGACCTCGACGAGGCCGAGACGGCCGAGCTGGCCGACCTCACGAAGCGGGCCATGATCGCGCTGCGCAAGGCGTCCGGGGCGCACGGGTTCAACATCGGTATGAACCAGGGTGCGGCCGCCGGGGCCGGTATCGCGGCACACCTGCACCAGCACATCGTGCCCCGCTGGGGCGGGGACACGAACTTCATGCCGGTCGTCGGCCACACGAAGGTGCTGCCCCAACTGCTCGCGGACACCCGCCAGATGCTCGCGGACGCCTGGCCCACCGACTAGCAGGCGCAGGACTCCCGGGCCGCGCACCGGCCCGGGAGCCGCCCTGAGAGCCGACAGCCCTTAGGCGTCGTACACGTCCGCCTTGCGCGGGGCGGCGTCCTGGACGAGCCCGCTGACGATCGACGAGCGGTTGTTGAAGCGTTCGACGTCGGCGCCGTTCTCCTCCAGGACCCGCAGTGCCGCCGCGTGCACCGCCCGCAGGACCGGGGTCGCGGCGCGCATGGCGTCGTCGGCCATGAAGCGGTGGCGCCAGGGCTGGCCTGCCCAGACGTGACGCAGACCGAAGGGCTCGGGCAGGATCAGCTTGCCGCCGAAGAAGTCGAGGATCGGCGGGAACCAGGTCAGCGGGGCCCGGACGGAGAGACGGACCACTTCCTGGGCGTCCACCAGCGGCAGGGGGCGCTCGACGGTCTCCCAGAACCGGATGGACTTCGGCACCTCGACCTTGGGGGCCACCGACTTGCTGGTGAACAGGCCGTGCACCGGTCCGAGCGCGTGCCCGGTCACCTCGACGCGCAGCGTCTTGTAGAGCACGGTCACCGTCACCAGCATGGTGATCACCAACTGGCCGTCCCAGAGCGGGTACTGGATGCCGAGGTAGTGCCGGTTGCCGCCGCTGAACTGCTGCTCGTTGCAGATCCGGGTGATCTCGTGCGGCTTGACGAGGAAGGTGTCCACGTCCGCGCCGGTCGGGCGGGCCACCTCCGCGGCGCCTTCGCCGACCGGTGTGACGATCCAGTGCTGGATCGAGGCGGGCGGCAGGCCGCCGGTGTGCAGCGGGCCGCGCTCCAGCTTGCGCAGTTCGGTGTCGATGGCCCGGATCACGTCCCAGCTGCGGAACGGGTGGATCTCCATGCCCTCGGTCCTGGGGGCGAGCTCCTCGGCCATCTGCCAGCTGCCCCAGCGGGTGCCCATGCCGAGGATGCCCTTGGGCCCGGCGTAGAAGACGGCGTTGCTGCGGTCCTCGGCCGTCAGTTTGGCGAGCGAGTGCCGCAGGTCCTCCCGGGCCTTCTCGTCCGGGTTGCCGGGCACCGCCTCGGGGATCTTGGCGCCGATGCCGCTGCCCGCCAGCAGTCCGTCCCAGCGGGAGCGCAGGTCTTCGGCGGTGGCCTCGCAGATCCGGCGGGCGACGAGCCAGCCCACGGCCGGGACGATGATCATGCCGCGCAGGTAGAGGCCGAGGAAGCCGGTGAACGGCAGCCGGAACATGAGGACCGCCGCGACGACGGCGACGCCGACCAGGAGCAGGGTGCCCAGCCAGGACGAGCGCTTGCCCTCGCCCTTGGCCAGCGTCTTGCGGAGCTGGAACAACCCCAGCCACAGCAGCAGGCCCGGCAGGAAGAGCACGCCGGCGACGAGCATGATCAGGCGGAGCTTGCGGTCGCGCTCCTTGCGGATGCGGGACGCGGCCAGGCAGTGCTCCACGACGGTCTGCGGATCGAGGCCGAAGGACTGGATGAGCGGTTTGCGGCCGGCGCCGAGCGTGCGGGCCTCGACGGCCCGGCAGAACGCCTCACCCAGGTTGGGCTCGAACAGCGAGATCTTCGGGGGCTTGACCGTCGACTTGTGGTACTCGTTGTCCGCCTTGAGTATCTCCGACAGCTTGGTGTCGCCGCCGCCGTCCCGGTACGCGGCCGAGGCGAGGGCGTTGGTCGCCGCGGTCTGCCCGCCCGCCCCCTGGAGGGGAACCTGTGCCCCGGGCCTGAAGTCGAATCCGTCGTCCGCCACCGTTGCCCCCATCGCTGTGCGTCGTGCTCGTTTGCCGCGCAGATGAGCCTATCGGCGTATCTCGTCCCATGGTCATGGGACAGGGAAATGCCGCCCACCGCAAGCGGCTTGGGTGGGCGGCTCCTGGCGCCGTGTCAATCAGCTTCCCTTCTCGGCCTGTTCCCGCACCTTTTCGGCGATCTGGGGCGGCATGGGTTCGTGGCGGGCGTAGGCGCGGGTGAACCGCCCCGTGCCGTGCGAGACCGAGCGCAGTTCGACGGCGTACCGGCCGATCTCGATCTCGGGGATCTCGGCGCGGATCCGTGTGCGGCCGGGGCCCGCCTGTTCGGTGCCGACGACGCGGCCGCGGCGGCCCGCGAGATCGCTCATGACGGGGCCGACGTACTCGTCGGGGACGAGGACGGCGAGCTCGGCGACCGGTTCGAGGAGGTGGATGCGGGCGTCGGCGGCGGCTTCGCGCAGGGCGAGCGCGCCTGCGGTCTGGAAGGCGGCGTCGGAGGAGTCCACCGAGTGCGCCTTGCCGTCGACGAGGGTGACGCGCACGTCGACCAGCGGATATCCGGCCGCGACCCCGCGGGCGGCCTGGGCACGT
This sequence comes from Actinobacteria bacterium OV450, assembly GCA_001298555.1. GTDB lineage: Bacteria > Actinomycetota > Actinomycetes > Streptomycetales > Streptomycetaceae > Streptomyces. The sequence continues at coordinate 4,796 of LJCW01000006.1, read as the reverse complement.
ACGCCCTTCTCGACGGACGGGATGAACTGGCGGGGCACGGCGCCGCCGACGACCTTGTCGACGAACTCGATGCCGCTGCCGGGCGGGAGCGGTTCGACCTCGATCTCGCAGATCGCGAACTGGCCGTGGCCGCCGGACTGTTTGACGTGGCGTCCGCGGCCGGCGGCGGCGGAGCCGAAGGTCTCGCGCAGGCTCACCTTGTGCGGGACGGGGTCGACCTGGACCCCGTAACGGGTGCGCAGCCGTTCGAGGGCGACGTCCTGGTGGGCCTCGCCGAGGCACCACAGGACGACCTGGTGGGTGTGCGGGTTCTGCTCCAGCCGCATCGTGGGGTCCTCGGCGACGAGCCTGGCCAGGCCCTGCGAGAGCTTGTCCTCGTCGGCCTTGCTGTGGGCCTCGATGGCGAGGGGGAGCAGCGGGTCGGGCATCGGCCAGGGCTCCATGAGCAGGGGCCGGTCCTTGGACGAGAGGGTGTCGCCGGTCTCGGCGCGGGTGAGCTTGGCCACGCAGGCGAGGTCGCCGGCGATGACCTGGGTGAGGGTGCGCTGCTGTTTGCCGAAGGGGGAGGTGAGGGCGCCGATCCGTTCGTCGACGTCGTGGTCCTCGTGCCCGCGGTCGGCCAGTCCGTGGCCGCTGACGTGCACGGTCTCCTCCGGGCGTAGGGTGCCGGAGAAGACGCGGACGAGGGAGACCCGGCCGACGTACGGGTCGGAGGAGGTCTTGACGACCTCGGCGACGAGCGGGCCGTCGGGGTCGCAGGTGACGGCCGGGCGGTCCGCGCCGTCCGGGGCGGTGACGGGGACGGCGGCGCGCTCCAGGGGAGTGGGGAAACCGCCCGTGACCAGTTCCAGGAGCTCGACGGTGCCCAGGCCCTGGCGGGCGCCGTCGGCGGCGGGGGCGGCCATCAGGACGGGGTGGAAGGTGCCGCGGGCCACGGCGCGCTCCAGGTCGTCGACGAGGGTCTTGACGTCGATGTCCTCGCCGCCGAGGTAGCGGTCCATGAGGCTCTCGTCCTCGCTCTCCGCGATGATCCCCTCGATGAGGCGGGAGCGGGCGTCGGAGATGAGGGCGAGCTCGTCGGGCTCGGGATCGCGCTCCACGCGCTCCCCGGAGGTGTAGTCGTACACGCGCCGGGAGAGCAGGCCGAGGAGCCCGACGACGGGGGCGTGCCCGTCCTGGCCGCGGGGCCCGTACAGCGGCAGGTAGAGGGGGATGACGGCGTCGGGGTCCTCGGCCCCGAAGGACTCTCCGCACACGGTCGTCATCTGCGCGTAGTCGGCGCGGGCTGCCTCCAGATGGGTGATGACGATGGCGCGGGGCATGCCGACGGCCGCGCATTCGTCCCAGACCATGCGGGTGGCGCCGTCGATGCCGTCGGAGGAGGAGACGACGAAGAGGGCCGCGTCCGCGGCGCGCAGGCCGGCCCTGAGCTCGCCGACGAAGTCGGCGTATCCCGGGGTGTCCAGGAGGTTGATCTTGATTCCGCCCCATTCGACGGGGACGAGGGACAGCTGTACGGACCGCTGCTGCCGGTGTTCGATGTCGTCGTAGTCCGAGACGGCGGTGCCGTCCTCGACCCGGCCCGCCCGGTTGACGGCGCCGGCCGTCAGGGCGAGGGCCTCGACCAGGGTGGTCTTGCCGGCTCCGGTGTGGCCGACCAGCACGACGTTCCGTACGGACGACGGCCGGTCGACCGTCGGTGCCCTGCCGGCGGCTCCGGCTTGGTGTGATGTGGCTCCCATGGCGCTCGTGCCTCCCGGTGTGACGGTGAGGAGGTTGATCGGGGTCCTTCGAGCTTTGCACCGGCGTCACACTGCGTCCATACGTAGTACCCGGCGCCGTCGGGAGCGTGACACGGGCACGGACCGGGGACCGACTGGCGCGAACCGGTGGGTGCGCGGCATGGCGGGCCCGGGGCGCTGGCTACGATGGGCCAGCCGGTGGCCGTTGGGGCCGTGCGGCACAGCGACCCTCCGGGAAGGCCATGCTGAACAAGTACGCGCGTGCATTCTTCACGCGTGTTCTCACGCCATTCGCCGCTTTTCTCCTCCGGCGGGGGGTGAGCCCGGACGCGGTCACCCTGATCGGCACGGCCGGAGTGGTGGCGGGCGCGCTGGTCTTCTTCCCCCGGGGCGAGTTCTTCTGGGGCACCATCACGATCACCCTGTTCGTCTTCTCCGACCTGGTGGACGGGAACATGGCCCGGCAGGCGGGCGTCTCCAGCCGCTGGGGCGCCTTCCTCGACTCCACGCTCGACCGGGTGGCCGACGCGGCGATCTTCGGGGGTCTCGCGCTCTGGTACGCGGGCAACGGGAACGACAACGTGCTGTGCGCCGTGGCGATCTTCTGCCTGGCCAGCGGCCAGGTGGTCTCGTACACCAAGGCCCGCGGCGAGTCGATCGGGCTGCCGGTCGCCGTGAACGGGCTCATCGAGCGCGCCGAGCGGCTGGTGATCTCGCTGGTGGCGGCCGGCCTCTCCGGGCTGGTGATCTTCGGGGTGCCCTCGTGGATCGAGGTGCTGCTGCCGGTCGCGCTGTGGATCGTCGCGGTGGGTTCGCTGGTCACGCTGATCCAGCGGGTGGTCACCGTGCGCCGTGAGGCTGCCGAGGCCGACGCGGCCGCCGCCGTGGCCGAGGGCGGCGCGGGCTGATGGGCGCGGCACGGGACAGGCTCGTCGACGGCCTGTACGGGCTCGGCTGGGCCGGGGTGAAGAAGCTCCCCGAGCCCGCCGCGGTGGCCCTGGGGCGCCGGATAGCGGACTACACGTGGAAGAAGCGCGGCAAGAGCGTGCTGCGGCTGGAGGCCAACCTGGCCCGCGTCGTCCCGGACGCCGGACCGGAGCGGCTGCGGGAGCTCTCCAAGGCCGGCATGCGCTCGTACATGCGTTACTGGATGGAGTCCTTCCGGCTGCCCGCGATGGACCCGGTGCGCTTCGGCACGGACGTCGAGATCAAGGACGACCACATCCTGCGCGAGGCCGTGGCCTCCGGGCGCGGTGTGATCGTCGCACTGCCGCACCTGGCCAACTGGGACCTCGCCGGCGCCTGGGTCACCGGGCACCTCGGCCTTCCGTTCACCACCGTTGCGGAGCGGCTCAAGCCGGAGTCCCTGTACGACCGCTTCGTCGCCTACCGGGAGAGCCTGGGCATGGAGGTGCTGCCGCACAACGGCCCCTCCTCCTTCGGGACCCTCGCCCGCCGGCTCCGCTCCGGCGGGCTGATCTGCCTGGTCGCCGACCGCGACCTGTCGGCGTCCGGGGTCCGGGTGGACTTCTTCGGCTCGGCGGCGCGCATGCCGGCCGGGCCGGCGCTGCTGGCCCAGCAGACGGGCGCGGCGCTGCTGCCGGTCACCCTGTACTACGGCGAGAGCCCGCAGCTGTACGGGCGGATCCACCCCGAGGTCCCGGTCCCGCGGACCGGTACCCGCACCGAGAAGACCGCCGCCATGACCCAGGCGATGGCCGACGCCTTCGCCCAGGGGATCGCCGAGCACCCGGAGGACTGGCACATGCTGCAGCGGCTGTGGCTGGACGACCTGGAGGAACGCTCCGCGTGAAGATCGGCATTGTCTGCCCCTACTCCTGGGACGTGCCGGGCGGCGTCCAGTTCCACATCCGGGACCTCGCGGAGCACCTGATCCGCCTCGGCCACGAGGTGTCGGTGCTGGCCCCGGCGGACGACGAGACGCCGCTGCCGCCGTACGTGGTCTCGGCGGGGCGGGCGGGGCCGGTGCCGTACAACGGGTCGGTGGCCCGGCTGAACTTCGGCTTCCTGTCGGCGGCCCGGGTGCGGCGCTGGCTGCACGACGGCGTCTTCGACGTGATCCACATCCACGAGCCGGCCTCGCCCTCGCTGGGGCTGCTGTCCTGCTGGGCGGCCCAGGGACCGATCGTGGCCACCTTCCACACCTCGAACCCGCGCTCGCGGGCCATGATCGCCGCGTACCCGATCCTCCAGCCGGCCCTGGAGAAGATCAGCGCGCGGATCGCGGTGAGCGAGTACGCGCGCCGCACGCTCGTGGAGCACCTCGGCGGGGACGCCGTGGTCATCCCCAACGGCGTCGACGTCGACTTCTTCGCCAAGGCCGAGCCGAACCCCGCGTGGTCCGGGCAGACCCTCGGCTTCATCGGCCGGATCGACGAGCCCCGCAAGGGCCTGCCCGTGCTGATGGCGGCCTTCCCCAAGATCGTGGAAGCCTGCCCGGACGTACGGCTCCTCGTGGCCGGCCGCGGCGACGAGGAGGAGGCCGTGGCCTCCCTGCCCGCCGGCCTGCGCGCCCGGGTCGAGTTCCTCGGCATGGTCTCCGACGAGGACAAGGCGCGGCTGCTGCGCAGCGTCGACGTGTACGTGGCCCCCAACACGGGCGGCGAGAGCTTCGGCATCATCCTCGTCGAGGCGCTCTCGGCGGGAGCGGCGGTACTGGCCTCCGACCTGGACGCGTTCGCGCAGGTCCTGGACCAGGGCGCGGCGGGCGAGCTGTTCGCCAACGAGGACGCGGACGCGCTGGCCGCGGGCGCGGTGGCCCTGCTGCGCGATCCGCAGCGGCGCGAGGAACTCGGCATCCGCGGCTCCGCCCACGTACGCCGCTTCGACTGGTCCACGGTCGGGGCGGACATCCTGGCGGTCTACGAGACGGTGACGGACGGCGCGGCGGCGGTGGCGACGGACGAACGGGTCAGCCTGCGGACCCGCCTGGGCCTCACCCGGGACCCCTCGGCCTGACACGGCTCCCGCGCTCGCGGCGCCCCACCGGGCCCCGTCGGCCTGCCACGGCCGCCCGGGCCCGCGGCGCCTCAC
>LJCW01000005.1 GCA_001298555.1 Actinobacteria bacterium OV450 | reverse complement strand
CCAGCAGCGAGTCGGTCTACTGCGACTATGGCTCCGACCGCGACCTTCGCCCAGGCGACGACGGCACGAATGGCAAGGACGGCTACCGCAACAATCCGGGCCAGGGCGGTGCGCCGCTGCAGCTGCCGGTGAACTACTGCTCCGTTTTCGCCGGCGCGAGCGGCCCCGGCGGCGACGGGGCAGGCAACTCCGGCGGAGAAGGCCCCTACCAAAGCCTTCCAAGAACGGCGAGAACGGGGCGGACGGCTGTGTGACGCTGACCTACACCCCATCAAGTTGATGCTGCTCACGAAGCCGGGGTAGGGCTTCGGGACGGGGCCGGAAGACCGGGGTGCGCTCTCCCCGGCCAGCACCCTGACGAAGTGCTGGCCGTCTGCGATCCATGCAGAGCCTTCCCTCTACATAGAGCTACCAAGACGTCAGTGAAACAAAGGGCACTGGGGAAGCAGACGCAACACACCCAGGCTTGACCGGGAACCCCACTGCCGGCCTGACACCGCGCTCGGAGTGCTGGAGTGAGCGGGTACCGGCAGGGTGGAGGGATGAGCCCTGACCTGCGCGTGGTCGTGTATCCGCCGGATGGCTTTGTTTACGAGTTTGAGAACGGGAGTCGTGTGTCGACGGCTTGGGGGTCGCGGCGTGGCCCCGCCGCTTGATCAATGTCGATGAGTTCGGGAGTCACTCACGGCCGGGTGGGCAGTCGGGGGGGGAGTGGCTAAGCCCGGATCGCCGCTAGTGAACATCATGTCGAAGGCGGCGCGATGACGTGGCCGTCGGCCCGGACCCGCCAAGATCGCCATCAATACCGCTTGCATCTGGTTGGCTACCTTCAGTAGCTGCCAGTGGGGCGAGACGAAGGAGATCTGCGATGACAGAGACCGATGAGCGGGTCAACCGTGCGGCACGACTGGGGTTCGAGCCCGGTCAGGTGGTCCAGGAGATCGGGTACAACGACGACGACGTCGACAAGGACCTGCGGCAAGGCATCGAGGAGATGACCGGTCAGAGCCTGGTGGACGAGAACTACGCCGATGTCGCTGACGTCGTCCTCCTGTGGTTCCGTGACGACGACGGCGACGCGACCGACGCGCTGGTCGACGCAATCGGACTGCTCGAAGACGGCGGCATCATCTGGATGCTGACGCCGAAGGCCGGGCGCGACGGCTACATCGAACCCAGCGACGTCAGCGAGGCTGCCCAGACTGCGGGCCTGTCGCAGACCAAGCCTGTGTCCGTGGCCAAGGACTGGACCGGCGCCCGTTTCGTGGCAGCCAAGCGGTAACCGCTGCCGGGATGCGGCTTGCGTGCCTGCGGTCCGACCGTTCTGCTCCGCCTTCGGCGAGCGGTCGCTGTGGCGGCTCGCCGAGCGGATCGCCGGGATGATGGTCACAAGGGGGTGGGAAGGGGCACCCTGGTGACGTGGTGAGCAGGAAGACCCCGAGGTGTAGCGAGTGCGCGCAGCCCCTTCCCGACGGATCGCGCAAGAGCCGGCGGTACTGCGGCGTGACGTGCCGGACGAAGGCCTGGCGCACGTCAAGAGCCCGCCTGGCGGCCATCGACGCCGGCGGCGAGGCCTTCAAGGCCCTCATCGAGGGCCGCCCCCACCCCTGGCCTCGCTTCACCTGTCCCGAGTGCGGCAGCACCTGGTACGCCTCGGACACCCCGTTCGAGAACACCAAGCGATCTGACAGCCTGTACTGCTCACCACGGTGCAGAAGGAGGGCATGGCGCCGCCGCTCCCGTTCAGCAGACGTCACCGCGTGACGCCTACAGGTGACGGAAACAGGAGGGCCGGCGGCCTGTCACGTACTCCGGCCGGCCCCGTATCCCGGGCAGGTGCGGCGGGCCCGTGCCACGGCGACAGGGCGACAAGAGGTCCACGCACGGCGGGGCCCGGCCGGCTACAGCCACCCCGGCCGGGCCCCGCCACCGACGCCCGGTTTCGCGGCCCTCCGAGATCCGGACGGGTGACCTGCGGGCCGCGCGTGACACGCCCCGCCTGGGGCGGCCGTCGCACAGGTGAGGATGTCCGAACCCCTCGAAAACGTTTCGACAGCGGGGCGGCCGGCTCACAGATCACTCCAGGCCTGCTTGCCATCTGGATCCGCAGCTGAAGTCTCCCTCGCCAACACGCTGGAGCGTTTCCCTCATACCGCCATACCTGGAGGGCAGCCGGAATGCGCCGGAAAGGTGCCGTAGGGCGCTGTGATCAACCACGACGGCGGGCGGCGGCGTCGAGGTAGACGATCCGTTCAGCTGGTTCGCTCTCGTGCCTGTCGAAGTACTTCGGTGTCCCCGGTGGGAGCACGGGGGACAGCGCGTGGAACACGGCCGTGTAGGCATCGGGACCGTAGTCTCGGTAATGTTCCGTCGCCTGGAGCCACAAGGCACCCGACGGCAGCCGGACCACTTCGTGGAATGCGCCGGTGGCGCGCAGGGCGTCAACACCGCCGAGGGCGTCGGCCAGTTCTTTCGGGCAGATCGTCCACCACTCGTATCCGCGCAGTGTCTGACGGCTGGTCGGGATCGTCTCGCGGGGGAACTTCCACGGCGGACCGAGGTTCCGCTCAAGGCCCGTCTTGCCCAGCCCGTCGTGGTAGGTGATGTTGGCGAATGACGGGTCCAAGCCTTCGCTGATGTCGCGAAGGAAGCTCAACACCACCTCCTGCCGCACAGGATCGACCAGATCCCCCTCGGGAATCTCGCAGGACAACACTGCCCAATCGATGGCGTCGGGCCAGTCCTTCGCCTCCGGCCGGTCAACCTTGATCTGCAGCACTGTGGTGCCTGGGTAGCCGCGTTCGTCGAGCATGGAGAGGTCGATCGTGGCGGTTCGCGGCGGATCGGCCAGTTGTTTCAGGAACCACGACATGCTCCGGGGGGAGATAACCCGGGCCGACCTGCGTTCCTGCCGGCCGTCGTGCCGGGCTATCGAGACAAAGCCCCAGGCAGCGTGGGGCGGCCCGCAGGGGATGCTGCTGCGCATCGCCTCCGGAGGCAGTTTCGGACCTGTCTCCAGAGCTAGTCGGTGCCCGCCCGCCAAGGCGGTGAATCCGCCATCCAGCCACGCACGCGCCATCTCCTGATAGACGGCCGGCTCGGGCCACTCCACGTTGATCTCGGCATACAAAAGACCCCTCATGCTCGTATCCCAGCACACGCCACCGACATCGTCAGAGCCACCGACGCTGGGCGCGCCCCTGCGGCACGGTTCCGCCGTACTCCGGCTGTCCTCCTACCTGGCGCCGGTGTCCGCTCGAACGCCTCCAGGAATCCGCGAACTCACGCGCTTCGCTGTATGACCTGCTCGCCCTCCAGCGCGCCCGCGTCCGCAGTATCAGCCTGCGCGCACACGACCTTTGCCCCGCAGCCCAGGCCGTCCAACAGCTGACCTTCGGTCCCAGCGACGGCCGCGCCCTGGCCATCGAAGCGGTCACCGACCGCGCCCGCGCCCGCTACAGCCCGGGCACCCTTCGCCCCGCCGCCCTCGCCACCAGCACCAAACGCGCAGGGAAGGGAATACCTGGCGCCGAAACGTTCTTGCCAGCACTGCCGTCATCCGAAGGGAACCGTCCATGACCACCCCCCAGACCTCAGCCACAGAGTGCCCCAACTCAGCTGCGCAGCGTCCCAGATCGGATCCTGCGCGAAGTGCCGACAGCCCTGTTGCCGCTACGGCGCCGGAGCGAACTCGCTCTGTGACCCGTGCCGTGCCGCTCTCCGGCAGGTCCAGCACAAGCCCGACGGCGGAGCCTGACCGTCCAGGCCCGTTCCGGGGGCTATCGGGTGGTGCGTTGCTGGTCGGTGCGGTGGGCGAAGGCGTGGTCGGCGCAGCGGCGGTCGTAGACGGCCTCGGGCCGGATCCCTGCCGCAAGCGCGGCTTGGCGCGGGGCGACGCCGGGGCGCAGGGCGCGGAAGAAGGCGTCCTCCTCAACGAGATCCGGGCCTGAGCTTTCGGCCGCGCCGCGGGCCGGACTCCCGCTGTCTTCGTCGGTTACGGCCCTGCCCCCACGAAATAGACCCGCCACCGTAAGGATGAAAGCGTGACCATGGCAAGCGAGCCGGATCTCCGGGGATGGACCGAGGAAGGACACCGGAACATCGTTGACGTCGCCGACATGCTCGGGATAGCGCCCGAAAGATACAACAACGACCCGACGAGCCTGGTGCCCGCTCTCCAGGAATACGTCTCACGTGCTCCGCTGAGGGAGTTTGAGCAGTCGGACTGGATCACCCTGCACAGCGATCTCATGTCGTATGTAGCCGACTACTTGATCCAGAAACACGGGGCGCGGTGGACTGTTGCACACGCCCCTGAGGCTCCTCACGGATACCGTTTTGTGGTCGAGGCGACAGGGTGTGACGGAATCACCCGCCGAATCGATCCTGCCGATGCAGTCAGGAAGGAATTCACCAATCTTCCGATCGACATCGTTCGTATGCTGGCCAGCGCGGAACTCACCCTGCGTTTGACGGCGGTCGACGACCGTGAATGATGCGTCACTGGACCGGGATCACCCACCGCACAGGTGTCGGCGATCACTGGAACTGCGCAGTACTCAACCAACCTGCGCAGCCATACCCAGAGCTGGAAACTCCGCAGGTCGCACGTCCGCGCGCGCCCAGGACTCTGCGCAGACTCAGTGAGTCACCACCGCCACGACTCGCTCAGCCAACCTGCACAACCCCAGGTCAGAAGCATGACGTCTGCTCACGTTCACTGACCAGCGACAGCTGCCTCCGGCAGGCTTCTTTTCACGAATGACAAGCATGTCGATCAGTGTTCTCCTCACCATGATGCCTCCGCCTGCTGGAGCTGGATCTGAGATCGACTGGCGCGTGATGGAGCGCGCATGGGGCTTCTCTTTTCCATCGGACTACAAGGAGTTCGTGGAGCGCTACGGCGCAGGAGCCATCGAGAACTTCGTGGGCGTCTTCGAGCCGGAACTCGACAGCTCCGGCCGGCCGGCGGGTCCCGTGACCGAGGAGAGTTCCGTGGGCAAGGAGCTCTGGGAAGAGCTGGAGGGGATACCGGAGATCGAAGCCCAGGCAGACCGGATCCTGGCCTGGGCCGCTGACGGTACGGGCGACCTTCTCTGCTGGCTGCGTACCGAGGACGACCCGGACCAGTGGCCCGTCCTGGTGTACGAGCGCGGCAAGGACGCGTTCAGGCTCTACCCGTGCGGGATGGCGGAGTTCCTCGTCCGTATCTTCCGGGCCCAGTTCCCCGAGCATCCGCTGTCCGGCACCCCACTGTGGGGCGCCGCGGCGCCACGGTTCCTCACCCGCGCCCAGGAACGCCAGATCACAGCCACAGGTCAAGATCCCTGGGCTTAGTCCTGTGCGCACCCGATCAACCGGTTCCCCCGTCTCTTCGAATCAGGTGGAGTGCTGATGCAGAAGTCCGGTCACCTCGTGCTGCGTCCCCACCAAGAGGAGGCAGTCGAGGCCATCGTGCGCGGGCTCGACCTGCCGCCGGGGAAGCGGATCCCGAAGGCCGGCCTGCGGGCCACGGTGGTGGCCGCATGCGGGACAGAGACGCTCATGGCCGCTTCGGCAGCGCTCCGCCTCGCCGGGGGCGGGCGAGTCCTCGTGCTGCTGCCGACCCTCGATCTCCTCACCCAGACCGCCCGGGAGTGGCGCACAGCCGGCCACGGCGGGCCCGCAGTCGCGGTCTGCTCGCTGGAGGACAACGCCCAGCTCTACGGGCTCCAGGTGCGGACCACGACGTCGGCGCCGCAGCTCGCGCTGTGGCACGGCCGGGGCCCGGTCACCGTCTACGCCACCTACGCCTCCCTGCCCGTCATCACCGAAGCCCACCGCGGGGAATACGGCCTGCCCATGGATCCCTTCGACCTGGTCGTCATCGACGAGGCGCACCGCACCAGCGGGTCGGCGGGCAAGGCCTGGGCGGACGTGCACCGCCAAGAAGTCATCCCCGCGCAGCGCCGGCTCTACATGACCGCCACCCCCCGCATCTGGGCCGAGCGGCCAAGGACGCAGGCGGAGAAGCGGGCGGCCGCGGCCGCGCATCGGCGTGAGGAGGAGAGGCGGCGGAAGAAAGCCGAGGCCAAGGGGAAGCCGTACGTGCCGCGGCGCGAGCCCCTGCCGGCGGAACTGGCCTGTTCGATGGATGACCCGCGCGTGTTCGGACCTGTCGTGTACGAGCTATCAACCGCAGACGCAATCTCCCGCGGGCTCCTGGCCCGGTATCAGGTGGTTGTAGCGGAACTGGTCGACCCGGTGGTCACGCCGGACCGGCTCTACGGGAAGGAGCGGTGGGACGAGGAACTGCGCGGCGAGCGGCTCGCAGCCATGCAGACCGCCCTCCTGGAAACCATGGCCACCCACGGCCTGAAGACCACCATCACCTTCCACCACCGCACCATCGAAGCCCAGGCCTTCGCCGAAGGCCTGCCACACGTCGCCGCCCGCCTCCACGCCGTCGACCCTGCCCGCCATCCGGCACCTGAGCGGGTGTGGACGGGATGGCTGCGCGGCCAGCACGACACCGAACACCGGGCCGACGTACTCGCCGACTTCGGCCGCCGCGCCGGACGCGCAGTCCTCGCCAACTGCCGGGTCCTGGGCGAAGGCGTCGACATCCGCGCCGTCGACAGCGTCGCCCTCATCGACCCCAAAGGATCCGCCGTCGACATCGTCCAGGCCATCGGCCGAGCCCTCCGCCAAAAACCCGGAGAGGGCAAGATGGCCACCCTGATCGTGCCGGTATTTCTGGACGAGAATGAGGATCCCGAAGACATTCTTTCCTCGAAATCCTACGGGCCACTGATTCGGGTACTGCAGGGACTTCGGGCGCATGATGAACGCGCCGTTGAAATGCTCGCAATTCCCCAAGAAGCCCAGAAACGCATCGTAGCGCCGTCGCCCCTCATCGGCACAGCACCCGACACAGGCCAGGAAGAAGCCCGGCTGCTCCTCCGGTTCGCCGCCCCACGCGACCCCGCACTGATCGCCAAATGGATCAGCTACCAGGTCTTCAACACCGAACGCCAAGACTGGCGCCGCGGCATCGAAGCCGCATGGCGCTACCGGAAGCGGGAGGGAGACCTGGAAGTGCCATACGACCACACCGAGGGCACCTATCCGCTCGGGCGGTGGCTCTCCGACCAGCGCCGGACCTTCCGGGCCGGGACCATGAACGGCGAGCGCGCCGCCGAGCTGGAAGAGCTCGGGATCGTGTGGGACACCGCCGACGCCGGCTTCGCCCAGAACCTCGCCGCCGCACGGGCCTACTACGAGCAGCACGGCACCCTCGCCGCACCGCGGCACGCCACCATGCTCGACAAGCCCGTGGGGCAGTGGCTGACCAACGTCCGCCGACCCGGCGGACTCGGCAAAGACCCCGAACGCGCGAAGAGGCGGGCCGCCGCCCTCGCCGCCATCGACCCCGACTGGAACCCCGGCGCGCTCGGATGGACCGTCGACTGGCAACGCCAGTACACGGGCCTGAAGAACCTCCTCGACGGCGGCGCACGCCTCACGGCCGTAGTGCCGGGGGTGACCTGGCACGGCGAGGACATCGGCCGGTGGCTCGCCACACAGCGCCGCGACTTCGGCCGGCTCACCGAGGAGCAGCAGCGTCGGCTGGCCGGGCTCGGGGTGAAGCCGGCACGGGTCGTACGGGCACGCACGGCGGCCGCGGAGCGGGGCGCGACTACCGCGTCCGGGCGGGCCGCGGAAGCCTTTCAGAAGGGCATCCAAGCCCTCACGCAGTACATCGAGCGGGAAGGCGGCGGCCTCCCCAGCCGAGCCCACGTCGAACACCTCCCCGACGGGAGTCAGCATCGGACCGGGGTGTGGATCGTCAACCAAAAGCAACGCCGCGACCGGCTCGACACCGGCCAGCTCGCCGCCCTCGGCGCCCTCGGCGTGAACTGGGCGCGGTAGGCCCGGCCCGGGGGGGTGTGCCTGCGCTCCGACCGTTCGGGTCGGACCACAGACGAGCGATCGCTGTGACGACTCGCCGAGCAGATCGCCTAGGTGATGGTCACGAGCCGGCGGGAAGGGGCACCCTGGAGACGTGGTGAGCAGGAAGACCCCGAGGTGTGGCGAGTGCGCGCAGCCCCTTCCCGACGGATCGCGCAAGAGTCGGCGGTACTGCGGCACGACGTGCCGGACAAAGGCCTGGCGCGCGTCGAAGGCCCGCCTGGCGGCCATCGACGCCGGCGGCGCCGCCTTCAAGGCCCTCATCGAGGGCCGCGGGGGGCGTCACACCCGATATCGGGAGGGGGGCGCGAACACGCCGGCCTCGTGCCCCAGGAGATCGCCTGTGCGGCGTGACGTCGAGCCGGTACGCCCGTTGAGCAGGCCATGAAGAAGACCATGGCATGTGCCGTCCTCACGGCGGCGGCGATCCTGATGCTGCCAAGCACCACCGCGTGGGCCGCTGGCCCCTCCGCTGCCAACAACCACTCCGACGTCTCCATCCGCCCCGCCAACACCCAGGACGACTGGGACCTGCTCATCGAATGTGACAACTTTGGGGGCTCCTCGCCCCTCAGCTGCGGCTACGAGCGACGAGTCGGAGTGGTGTAGTTCGGCCGTGTCGACTCGCGGACCGCTCCCGCAGCCGTGCTGCCCGGGTACTCGCCGGCACCCTGAACCCCGTCGAGGGAATGTCGAGGGTGGATACCTCAACATCCTTGTAGCCGTCTTGCCATTTGCTCACATAGGTGCAGGCCGGCCGGGACTGAGATCCGGACAAGGCGCCCCTCACCCACAGGGACAGGGTCGGGCAGCCTGATGGAACCTACGCCAGGCAGACCAAGAGCCTTGAGCGAGTACACCCGGTACGGGCTACTCTCGTCGTAATCCAGCTGCTTTGAAGGCCCGGTGTAACCGGGACTGCTGTAGAACGTCACCTTCAAATCGGCCACGGGCATCCCTTCACATCGACCGTCCACGCAGAAACCGGACGGTTACTGAGGTTTTCGGGTTGTCGTCGGGTGGTGACGGTTCGTGATCCCTGCGGTATGCCGGTGAGGTGAGGTATCCGGAGGGTGGGGGCCTGACCGCTGAGCGTCGGGCGTTTCGTGAGGGGATCCGGCTTCAAGCCGGCGCAAGGTTCGCGGCGGGCGAGAAGACCGCGGTCATTGCGAAAGAGCTGCGGGTGAGTGTCCGGTCAGTGGAACGCTGGCGTCGTGCCTGGCGCGAGGGCGGCATGGAGGCCCTGCGTTCGGCAGGACCGGCGAACGTCCCGACCATCACCGGTGAACAGTTCGCCGCGCTCGAGGAGGAACTCGGCAAGGGCCCTTCGGCGCACGGCTTCGAAGACGAACGCTGGACCCTTGCCCGGGTCCAGACAGTGATCCGCCGCCGGCTGCGGGTGAGTCTGTCGGTGGCGACGGTGTGGCGGCTGTTGAAACGGCACGGCTGGTCCTGGCAGGCACCCGCCCGCCGAGCACTCGAGCGGGACGAGCACGCGGTGGAGCTGTGGAAGAAGGAGGTGTGGCCCCGGGTAAAAGGCTCGCGGCGGCCCACGGGGGTTGGATCGTCTTCGAGGACGAAGCCGGCTTCTCGATGACGCCGCCCCGCGCCCGCACCTGGGGTCGGCGCGGCCAGACCCCCGTCATCCGCGTCCGTGGCAGGTCCCGCCGCCGGACCTCGGTCGCCGCCCTGTGCTGCTACAAGCCCGGCGAGAAGAGCAGGCTCATCCACCGCCCCCGCACGCATCTCCTCCTCAAGGGCGCACGCAAGAGCTTCTCCTGGAAGGACTACCGCGACCTGCTGGTGCGGGCACACATTCAGCTCGGCGGCCCGATCGTGGTGGTCTGGGACAATCTCAACACCCATCTGGCCGCAGGGCTGAAACGGTACGAGGCCGAGCACGACTGGCTCACCACCGTCCGCCTCCCGCCCTATGCACCCGACCTCAATCCCGTCGAGGCCGTCTGGTCACTCGTGCGCAGAGCGATGGCCAACACCGCCTTCGATACATCCGACGACCTCGACCGCACACTCCGCCGCGAGTTGCGCCGAATCCAACTCCGGCCCCATCTGATCGACGGTTGCCTCACCGCCACAGACCTGGCTATCACCCCGCCGCCGACCCCACCCTGAAAACCTCAGTAGTAGGTCTTCGCGACAGCATCCCGGACACCAGCGCCGGATGCGGGTGAAACGCCGATGCGGCGCGAACCGGGGATACAACGGCGGGTGCGGTGGTGGCGTCCGGCACGGGACCGTGCTGCGGACCTGACCAGCGGCACTCAGGCAGGGCCAGGACACCGGGCGGGTCCTGCGAACGGTGCGTGCGGGCCCGCCCGTCCCGCCTGGCACCGCTCTCGTGAGCTGCAGCCCACCATCGTGCGGCACAGGGACGGGCTCCGGAGGATCTCGCCCACGCCGACGCCCTCGCCCACATCTGTCCTGCCGCAGCCGTGAACTTCTACGGCAAGACCGCCTCGACTACGGGTGCGGGCTCGCCCGGCTCGGCATCCGGGCCGCCGCCCACTGCGGACGGCGGCTCTGGACGACAACGGGACGTGACGGCGCCAGTCAGCCACAAGCCTCACGACGGCCCCCGGTTGCCGCCCTGCTTGAGCGCCTGGCGTCAGCTGTTCACTCCGGTGCTGTGAGGGCTTCGGACTGCGGCGGGTTCTCCCCGCTCGTGGGGTACTCCAGATACCCCCGGTGCAGGCAGTAGAGCGCGTCGTTGAAGACGGCCAGCGCCGGAGCGGCGTTGCTACGGCTGCTGTAGTTCTCCGTGAAGGGCGACCACGAGCGGCCGTCGAACGAAGCGACGCGCAGCCATCCGGGTCCGCCGCGGATGACGCAGTAGAGCTTGTCGTTGAAGACGGCCAGGGCAGGCTGGGAACTGCCCGCTGCGTCTGTGAAGTCCAGCGGGTCCGACCAGGACGAACCGTCGAACGAGGTGTGGCGCAGCGCGCTGCCGTCATAGCTGGCGTGTGCGAGGTAGTGGATCTTGTTGTTGAAAACGGCTGCGCCTGGAGTCCAATGCCCCCAGCTGCCGGGAACGGCAGTGGCTCTGCTCCAGGTGCTGCCGTCGAACACGGAGTAATACCCGTACGAGTGGCCGCTGTCCCTCTCTCCTCCGTTGAAGAAGCAGTAGAGCTGGCCGTTGAAGACAGCCAGAGAGCAGCCTTGCGTCCCGCCGGGCGGGATCAGCCCGAATTCTTTCATGGCGAAGGGAGTCCAGGTGCTGCCGTCGAACGACGCGTGTTGCAAGGCACCGTTGTAGGTGGCGCAGTAGAGCTTGTCGTTGAAGACGGCCAAGGACGGAGACAAGTTGTTGAAAGTCGCCTTGGGCATCGGGGCCAAGGAGGTCCAGAGGGTACCGTCGAACGACGCGTACTGCGTCTCCCAGGTGCGCCTGTCGAAGAAGGCGCAGTAGAGCTTGTTGTCGAAGACCGCCAAGCCCGGCTTGAAGGGTGTGGCCCCCAAATAGGGCGGCGTGACGCTGTTCCAGGTCCTGACGTCGGTGGTGGAGTTGAACCGCAGCCAGAGGTCCTGGGGGACGGGAGGGGGAAGCGGGAGCGTCGGCGCCTCGCCCGAGTACTCGACGGTGAGGGTGAAGTTGCCCATGCCCGTGGACCTGGCGTCGAAGGGCATTCGCATCTCGCGGCCGGGCGTGTTGTACACGAAGCTGAGGTCTGCGGGGCCGAAGACGAGGCCGCGGGTCAGGACGTGGTCGTCCTTGTTGCGGAAGGCCTCCCAGAACGTGGCGAGGAAGTTGACCGCCGTCACCATGTGGCCGTAGAGGGACGGCGTGGGGATCAGGCCGGCGTAGTCGGGGATGTGCTCCAGCATGTCGGAAGCCGCGCGCAGGGCCTGGCCCAGCTTGTCGTACCACTCGGCATTGGACTGGTCCGCCTCCCACAAGGAGATCGCCACCGACCCGCAGCCGGTGATGGTCTTCTCGAAGAAGTACGGGTTTCCGGTGGCGTGGTCACCGCGGGCCGGGAATTCACCCCGCACGACCTCCCCGGTCTCCGCGGTGCGGGTGGAGTGCTTGTAGTTGGTGGCAACGGACGAGGCCGTCCAGTAGATCTCGTCCCGGCCGCCCCCCTGGTCGCCCACCGGCTCGTGACACGCGAACTTCAGCCAGTGCAGATGGGCTGCGAAAGGGGGGACGGCCTCGGCGGCGGCGTAGCGGTCGCCGTCGTCATTGCCCGCGAAGCCGGTGACACCGAACCCGGACGCGGCCATCGCGGCGGTGAACTCCGGGCTGTCATACCCGTCACCGTCGGCGAGACGGGCCCGGTCCGCCACCGACACGTTCGGCATCGCCATGATCTGCGGCAGCAGCTCATGCAGCGCCGCCCGGTACGCCTCCTGGTCAAAACCCTCGTCAAGGCTCCGGGACGTCACCGACTGCGGTACGAGCGCCACCGGGCCGCCCTCAGCACGCTGCTTGCGGTACACCCGGCCGACCGCGTGCACCTCCTCCTCACCCAGCACCCCCTCAAGCGGCGCCAGAATCGAGCGCTCCAGCTCGGTCAGCTCCAACCCCTGCTCCGCCCGGGCCGCCGCATGCACCCACCCCCCCGTCAGCAGGTCCCCCCCGCCACTCCTGCGCAGCGCCTGCCCCCGCACACCCGTGCTGTCCGACCCGGACAGCAGCGCTTGCCACCGCTCCACCCGGTCCTCGCTGGACATCGTGCCCTCGCCCATCACACCCCGCCTTCCCCGCCGAAGATTCCTGACCTCGTCGAAACCGGTTCTACCGGCCCCCCCCCTCCCGCCCGCTGCCCGATACGGCCGACTCACCCCTGTGGGGGAGCCGGTTCACCGGAGAAACGGCTCTTCACACACCCGCCCCTCGGGCACCCGCCCCTCGGCATCCGCCCGAGCCGTGTTCACCTGCACGGGCAGCCGTAGCCGGCGGCGGGACTCCTGGCCGGGGAGTCCGCCGACGCCGAAGAAGACGCGCTCGAACTCCGAGAGCCCGCCCCGCCACCCAGTCCCGCCCTCGTCGGCCCCTGCGATCGTCTTCAGCAGCCGCACCGACCGGTCCAGGTCCGCCTTCTCCCGCGCCGAAAGCCGCCGAGGCAGCGCGGTATCCGGCGCCGGTGGAGCGGGCCCCGGAATGTACAAGGCCCGCCCGGGCACCTCGCCCGCCGACGCCCTCGTTTTTTCTGGCGTGCCCATGACAGATGACCTTGTACGGAAACGCGGATCACGCCTCCGGCCGGAGACGTGATCCGCACTGTCGAACACCTAGGGGTTAGCCACGCAAGTCCGAGAAAACCACAGGTCACATACCCATATCGGTGAGCCTTGCGCACCTGCTACGCCATCAGCCCCCAAGCTCAGAAGCCCCTTCAACGAGACCCCGATCACGCACCGAACCCGACATTTCCAACTCCCGGCGGCCACCACGGACAAGCAGAAGAGCCCCCACCCCGGCGACGAAGTGGGTCCTTCAAGCCGTGCGGCCCGACTACGGAGCCGGTGTGAACTCCACCTCCGTACCGCCACAGCCGGCCACGATGGCCAGAAGCCGCTCCCTCTCCGCCCCATCGGCCGCCAGGCCCCAGCGCAGCTTGGTCGCCGTCCACTCCGCGCCGTACCGGCACAGCGCATCCGCCGCCGGCGGCAGCCACTCGGCCGGATCCTGATCCGCCTTGCTCCGGTTCGAACGGGCGGTGACCGCGACCAGGGAGGAGAGCTGGCCCTGGTCGTTGGCGTACGCCCCACGCCGCTTCACCGTCCACGCGCCGGCTCCGAATTCCACGCCTCCGCGAGGGGGATACCAGGTGGATGATACCCAGAACGGACGCTTTGGTGACCGTGGTGTCGTCGCAGTACGACCACCACACACCCCCCGTGAGGGCGCAGCCCGGCCCGGTCTGCGGGTACTCCACCGCCTCGGAGAGCAGCATCTCCGCACGGGTGTTGCAGCTGTCCGCCGGGATATCGCGCCGTTCCAGGGGTTGAAGGAAGTGCGCTGATAGCCGGTCCGGTCCTCCACCCCGAGCGGCAGCGAGGAGACCGTCACCCCCCGCCTACCGCCGACGCGAAGGCGGCATGCCGGGTTCGTGTTGGCGGTAGGTGCTATTCGATGCTCTGGGCGACGGCGCCGATGCCGGTCGTCTTGCCGCCTTCGCGCATCGTGAACCGCAGGCCGTCCTCCAGGGCAACGGCTGTATCGAGGGTCACCCTCAGCTGGAGGTTGTCTCCGGGCCTGGCCTTCTCGATGCCCTCGGGCAGCTCGCAGCTGCCCTGGATTTCAGCCGTGTGGAAGGTGAACTGGGTTCGGTAGCCGTTGGTGAACGGAGTCGCGGGGCCGCCCTCATCCGCGGCGAGGATGTAGACCTCGCCGGTGAACATGGTGTGCGGCTTGACCGAGCCGGGCTTGATGAGTACCTGTCCCTGCTGGACATCAAGGGGTTCGGCCCCCTTGAGCACGGCGGTGACGTGCTGGCCGCTCGTGGTGACGCTGACGCAGGTGGCCCTCTGGGTCTCTCGCAGACCGACGATCTCCAGCGCGTCATTGGCGCCCAGCTGGCCGCGTTCGATACGGCCGGTGACAGCCGTGCCGCCGTCGGCGGTGCCGACCTCCGCGACCGTCATCAGAAGCGGCTGATCGACGGCCCGCGCGGGCCCGGGCACGTAGGCGTCCAGAGCGTCGAGCAGCTTCTTGACTGCACTGCTCCCCCGCTCGCCGTCGTCTTCGCCGTTGAGGGCCATGGTGGCCGAGCCGGCAATGACCGGGTTGTCGTCGCCGGCATAGCCGGAGGTGGCCAGCAGATTGCGTACCTCAGTCTCTACAAGTTCGGGCAGCTCTCCCTCGTCGACCGTGTCCATCTTGCTGAGGAAGACGACGATGTAGGGGATACCCGCTTGGCGGGCGAGCCGGAGGTGTTCGCGGGTCTCCGGCATAGGCCCGTCCGCCACAGACACCACCAGGATTGCGCCATCAATCCTCTCGCCGCCGAGCAGGCCCTTGACGCAGTCGTTGTGCTTGGGGAAGTCGGTGTGCGCGTAGTGCCGGACGTTGCTGTTGTACTCCATCTGAACGGCCTTGAACGAAACTCCGCTCGCCCCCTTGACCGGGGTTGCCTTCATGCCGGCGAGGTTCACCCTCGTACTGCCGGACACCTCCGAGCACACCCGTGACATCGCTGCAGTCAGCGTGGTCTTGCCGTGATCGGCGTGACCGAGCACGACCACATTCACGCGCGGCAGCGAGCGGTCGAACTTCTCCGTCGTGTCACCCATCGCGTCTCCTCCGAGAGTCCATACCTGACGAACCGCCACAATAGACGACCTTGATCACCGAAAGCGCCCGTTGGGTAACCTTCAGTGACCACTCGAATGTCTATTCACCATGCGGATCCTCCCCACCGCAGGGCCGAGGACCGGGCCGACCGCGCAGGACGACTCCGCCCAGGCCCGCATGCGCCCCACCGCCAAGCCGCGGCACCGTACGCGCGCCACGCACCGCCCGGTACGGCCCACCCCCGGGACGGGATGCGGACACCGAGCAGCGCCGCGCCGCGTCCGGCGCCACCCATCCGGCAGCCCGGCTGCCGGCAGTCTCCTCGGCTCGCCGCCAGGGCGATCGGAACATCGAAGGTGTCCATCGGGGCCAGATATCGCGCTCCACAACGGCGCAGCGCGATACCTGAGCGCCCAGCCAGACCGGCCCGTGCGCCAAATGTGGCACCCAGTGCTGTCGTTACGGGGTGGGCGCTTCGCCTTTGTGCGTGGCGTGCCAGGAGGCGCGGAAGGCGCAGTGCGGGGGGCTGAGCGGTGTCCGAGCTCCCGCACCATCACGTCTTCAGCTCCTGCGGTTCCTGGAAAAGGTGCAGCTCCAGGACTTGCAACGAACACGTGACTGGATCGCCACTGAAGAGCAGCACATAGCGGCCGCAGCCGTGCGCAGGCCTGCACCACCACCCCCGGACGGGCTGATCGAGCGCGGCATCGGCGTGGGCCAGCTCCCGGTCCGCGTCCACGCCGGAGGCTGCTGGGACACCCGCAAGCGCTGCACGGCCATGACCATGGACGAGGCTCGGCGGGCGCTCGCCCAGGGGGTCCCCCCCTGCCCGCACTGCCGGCCCGACGCCGCCCTCGGCATGGAGTAGCCACGTCACCGGACCGGCGACCCCTGGCCTGTTCCAGGGCTATCGGGTGCTGCGTTGCTGGTCGGTGCGGTGGGCGAAGGCATGGTCGGCGCGGCGGCGGTCGTAGACGGCCTCGGGTCGGATCCCGGCCGTGAGGGCAGCTTGGCGCAACGCGACGCCGGGGCGCAGGGCGCGGAAGAAGGCGTCCCAGGCGGCGGCGCCGGGCGCCCGGTCCGGGGTGCGGGGGCGGGCGTGGTGGGCGGTGTCCATGGCAGCGGCGAAGGCGGGGTCGCGTTTGCGCCGCTGGTAGATGACCGCGGTGGTGATCCCGACCTCGGCCGCGGCTGCAGTTACCGACAGGCCGGCTTCCAGGTGGTCGAGGAAGGCGCGGCGGCGCTCGGGGGTGAAGCGGGGCGCCCGCGCCGGAGCTGGCTGCCCGGAGGCGAGGTTCCCGGCCTCGTCGCAGGCCCGCGCAAACGCCGGGTCCTCGCGCCGCCAGTGACTGGCCTTGCCTGTGCCGTCAAGAAGGATCTGAGCGGCAAGACTGGGTGTGCATCCCAAGGCCAGGAGCCGCAGGTACTCGGCACGCTTGATGACCCCGGTGGCACCGGGGTCCTCGGGGTCGGTGCCCGCCAGGAGCAGGGCGAGGGGCGTGTCGGTGCGCGCCGCGGTGAACACCTGCCGTACCCCGAGGCCCGCCGCCTCCGCGGCGGTGGCAACGTCCTGCCCGTTCCGCAACCGGTCGAAGAGCGTTGACCGCTTCCGGGCGGATAGGGCATCAGGCATGACCGCACGCTACGGGCAGCCCCACCGGCCTACCCTGCGACAGGTGCGGGCTGCCACCTCACCAGGTGGCGGCCCGCACCGCTGCGCTCGAGAGCAGTCCGGAACTGGTCAACCTCGAGCCGTACGGCAACGGCTGGATGATCAAGCTGGGCCTGAGCAACGCACGCGATGTGGAGAGCCTGCTCACGGCCGAGCAGTACGAAGCCTTCACCGGTCCGGAGTAAACACACCGCCCAGTCCGCGTCCGGCGGGTTCCGGAGCAGGCGAGAAGCGAATGGGTCACTCGCGTTGGCTGCGTATTTACCGCAGTTGATCAAGGCGTTGACATGAGCACCTCTGTCACCTGCACGAGGAGGACCGGTATGTCGTTGGAGAAGGACGATGTGATCGTCTCCCTGGTGGGGGATTCCGACCTTGCCGCTTTCGGGGTGATGTGGGCGAGCAGTTCCACGTGGGACCACTGGCCCGAGGAGCTCAGGTCCACTTGGTGGGAGTCCGCGTACGAGGCCCCGTTCCCTCAGTGGATCATGGTGGACCTTCGGTCGCGGCGCACGGTGCGCCGGCTCGTGCTGAAGGCGCCCGAGCACGTGCCCGCGCAGAACCAGACGCTGACCGTGGAGGGCAGTGAGGACGGCAGGACGTTCACCACGCTCGTACCGTCCACCCGCTACGACTTCACGCCGCAGACGGTCATCGACCTTCCCGGGGAGGGCGCCCAGACCCGCTGCGTGCGGCTGGTCTTCACGGCCAACGACGACGAAGGACAGGCGTTCCTCTCCGGGTTCGAGGTGTACGGCAATCCTGGCGATGAGCCCGATGAGGACAGCGTCCCGCTCGAAGACCCCCTTTCGGAACCGGAGCCGCGCGGCCGGACCCCGCTGCACATCGGCGCCGATCGCTCCGGCAGGGTCTCGCTGGTGTTCTCCGGCGACCTGAGCTGGGACGGCGAAGGTGGTTACACCATCACGGGCCAGCTGAAGGCCGACAGCCCACGAGACGGGCGGCGCACCACCGTCTGGCTGGAGTACGGCGGCGAGAACGAGTCGTGGAAGCAGTCCCCCGAGACCCAGACGGCGTACGGGAACGGGGGGAACCTGGTCGTCCGCCTGACCGGGAAGCTCGCCCGCGGGGAGAAGCTGGACGTGCGCCTCGGCTCATGGCAGTCCGGTGCTTTCGGTATCGGATCCACGGAGAAAACCGACAAGGTGCAGTACGTCATATCGTGAGCCGCTGCCCATCTGTTGGGCACAGGGCAGCCTGAAGACCCTGGCTGTCGAGGAGAACACCGAGCGTGGTTCCGCCGTTTTCCCACTCGAGTACGCGAGTGGGAACCGGGACTGGCACCTGGCGCCGGTGAAGGCGAAGTAGACGCCTTCTGTCCGGGGCCGGATGTTCCTGAACACCTCGACGTGCCCGGCGCCGGTCGCGCGCCGGCCGGGCCGCCCCTGCTCTCCCGTACCGCGCGTTCAGACCCCTGGCCGCCCATACGGAGCTGCCGCGTGCGTCGGACGGCCCACCATCCCCCCGTCTCCCGTCCCTTTGTGCCTGGAGTGCTGTATGCCCGTCCACCACCGCTTCTTACTGCCTCTGGCCGCGGCCATGCTGGTCTGTACTGCTCCGGCGCTCACGGCCGGCAGCGCCGCCTCCGCACCCGCCAATCGCGCCGAAGCGGCACACAGTCGGGTGAAGCCGCTGGTCATCGCACACCGGGCGGGGACGGAGGACGCCCCGGAGAACACCTTGACGGCCATCGCCCAGTCCCTGAGAGCCGGCGCCGACGGCGAGTGGCTGAGCGTGCAGGCCACCACCGACCGTGTCCCTGTCCTGTACCGGCCGGCCGATCTGTCGGCGCTGACTGACGGCTCCGGACCCGTGGCAGGCCACCAGCTCCGCGAGCTCGAAGAACTGAACGCCGGGTACCGGTTCAAGGATGCCTCCGGCGGCTACCCCTACCGTGACCGTCCCGTCCGCATCCCTACCCTGGCCGCGGCGCTGGACGCCATTCCGGCAGACAAACAGATCTACCTCGACCTCAAGCAGACCCCCGCCCAGCACGTCGTCGACGCCGTGACACGGGTACTGGACGACAAGCGGGCATGGGGACGGGTGCGGCTGTACTCCACCGATGCGGAGGTCACCCAGCTGCTGGCCAAGATGCCACAGGCACACCTGGCCGAGTCCCGGGACGCGACCCGACAGCGGCTGGCGGAAGTCGCCCTGGAGCACGCCTGCAAAAGCACACCGCCCGTCGGCTCCTGGACCGCGTTCGAGCTGAAGCGGCCCATGGTCCTTGCAGAGAAGTTCACCCTCGGCACCGGCGAAACGTCCGTCACCGCCCAGCTGTGGACTGCGGAGTCAGTCCGCTGCTTCCGCGCCGCCGCCCCCGGCACCCCGATCGTGATGCTCGGCGTGAACACCCCGGCCGACCTGCGCCCCGCCACCCAGCTCCGTGCCACCGCCGTCGTCGTCGACTCCCCCCAGCACATGATCCCCACCACCCACTGACCCCGCCCGCCCACCGACGCGCCCCCGCCTTCGCCGAAAGGCCGCGCGATCGGGAGCGGCACGCAGACCATCCAGGGCCCAGCGAACTTCCCGACACCGTCCTGTCGGTCCGCCTCCATGGGAAATCGGAGGCGGACCGTCGTCATGGGCAAGCGGGCTGAGCCTGCGCGGTCAGGGGTCAGCCGAGGGATCCGAGGGGTGGCACGGTGGTGCAGGGCACGCGGGTGGCGTGCTCGGGGTCGAGGGCGTTGAGGACGAGGCCGCCGACAGCCGGGGAGTAGGGGCTGCGCAGGTGGCCGGAGAGGTCCGTGGGACAGACGTCCTGGAGGCGGATGTTGGTGATCGGGCCGTCGGCGGGGTGCACGATGGCGTTGCCGTCCGGCTTGGCGATCTCGGCGGGAGTCAGATCCGGGGTGGTGTTGTGGCAGCGGGTGCGTGGGGCGTTCTTGTTGTCGCGCAGGTACTGGTTGTCGTACGGGGTGACGACCATGTCCTGGTCGGTGACGATCGTGGTGTAGCGGACTCCGGGTACGATGTCGCCGCTCTCGTCGAGGGCGACGTTCACCGACGAGCACTGGGTCTGGTCCTGCAGGGACTGCGCGTTGGTGATGTCCGCGATGGGCTGGATCACGTTGAGGGCCTGGCCCAGGGTCGCCAGTCCGCTCGCGCTCGTGCCGTGGTTGCTGGGCGAGATGCCGATGAGCCGGTCGACCTTCGCCGCGCCGCCTTCGTACTTCAGATACCAGCGGGGCAGCAGACCGCCGCCCTGGGAGTAGCCGACCATGTCGACCTTGTCCTTGCCGGTGGCAGCGCGCACCATGTCCACGAACGCGGCCACCTCCTCGGCGGTCTTGGGTACTGCCCTGAGCGCCTTGACGCCGGTGCCGTTGGTGTCGCCGAAGTTCCCGGCGAAGACGCAGTACCCCGCGTCCTTGAGGACGGGCGCGAGGCGGCCGAACGAGGACAGCGCGTCGGCCGCGGTGCCGTGGACCAGTACGACGGGCGCGGGATGGGCCGTGCTGGGCTTGCAGGAGAAGTCGTTGACGCCCTGGGGGAAGGCCTGCGGGTTGGCCAGGCTGTAGATGAAGGCACCGGCGAAATCGTCGAAACGCGGAACGGGAGCGGCGGCCCGACCGGCGGCCGCGGTTGCGGCGGCGGCACGACCGGAGGACGGGGTTGTGGCGGCGGCCGGTACGGCGCCCGGCAGGGCCAGGACGGTGGTGACAGCGGCGAGAATGGCGGCGGTGGCGAGGGGACCGGTGAGCTTACGAGCCTTCATGGCGGCCTTTCAGCAGGTGCGGGGGCGCCTGCGATCGTGACCGCCGCCCGCCCAGCGCCCCGTGCGCCCTCGCCCGGGTGTCGCTCCCCCGGGGGAGTGAACCGACCCGGTCGGCCCCCTCAGCCTCGTCCTCGCCTTCGAACTCCCGCCGGCCCCGGGTCTCTGCCCCAGAGCATGGCGTGGGGCACCGCCCGGCCACGAGGCATTCGCGGGCACCCTGATCGTTCTCGCTGCGGACCCTGGTGACCTACGTGCGGCGGACTCAGCCGCACGGAAGCGGCACTTGCCACCGCCGAGAAGCACGAGGCCCTCGCCGCTTCCCGGCTGCCGCCCAAGGAGCCGCCCGCGTGGCTGATCGAGCGCGGGATCGGCACCGGCCGGCCCCCGGTCCGCCTGCACGCCGGGCACTGCTGGGACATCGGCAAGCGCTGCGCCCCCGCCACGTCGGAGCAGGTCCGGCAGCTCCTGGCTCAGGGCGTCCCCGCGTGCATCCACTGCCGCCCTGACACCGCACTCGGAGTGCTGGAGTGACCGGGTACCGGCACGGTGGAGGGATGAGCCCTGACCTGCGCGTGGTCATCCCACCCGCCCGACGCCGAGGGCGGGCGCCGTGTCCGTGTCGACGGCGAGGCCCTCGGCGGTGCCCTCGGCCCCGGTGATCTTCTGGAGTTCCTGCGGCGGGCGGGTCTGGACCCGGACGAGGTCCGCCTGGACGACGCGCTGCTGATCGAGGGGCGCGGTGGTGGGCCGGCTGTGTGGAGCCCGGACACCGGCGGAGCGTGAACACGGCAGTGCGGGCCGCCGCCCGGCGAGGGTGGGCTTCAGGGACAGAGGTGCGCTCTGCCCCTGAAGCCCGCGGTCATTCGCCGCACATTCTTTTGTAGACGGCGGGGTCGAGGAGATCGAGACTGTCGAGTTCGTTCCCGTCGGAGGGCTCCAGTCGGAAGAGCCAGGCGGCGTAGGGTTGCGAGTTGAGCAGGTCAGGGCGGGATTCGAGCCTGGTGTTGACGTCGACGACCTTGCCTCCGACCGGGGCGTAGATGTCCGATGCCCCCTCCGTCGACTCGATGGGAGTGACCGTCTCGCCTGCGGCGACCACCACCCCGGCCTTGGGGAGTTCGACGAAAACTACGTCGCCGAGAGCGTTCTGGGCGTGGTGGCTGATGCCGACGGTCACGGTGCCGTCAGCCTCCAGACGGACCCACTCGTGGCGCCGGGTGAATCGCACATCTGCCGGAACTTGAGACATGTCTTCCTCTGTGGGTTGTGGTGGTCGCACGGAGCAGGGGCCCTGCGAGCCGCGTTCGCGGCCGTCAACGCTCTGCGAACGGGGCCACTCCCATCCTGTACTTCCACTTCCCCCTAGCGGTGGATCACCGCGCACGGCTCACCCCAGACCGAGTTGAACTCGACGCACAGCTTCGTGCCATGGAGTGCGGCGGCTGCCGCCGCCGCTGCGCCGGCCCCGACGCCCTTTGCGCTGTACGGGTCAGCCAAAGACGACCGACCGGACCTTGAGCCGCTCCGAGGCGCCGCCGGTGTGGGGGCGCAGGCGGAAGGAGTCGCCTTCGCAGTTGGTGCCGGTGAAGACCGTGGCCCATGTGTCGGTGCGGTTGCGCGGCGTGTGGCCGGGCTCGGGGTTCTCCTGGCCGACGCCCGGGAGGTTGATGCACTCGTTATCTGCAGCGTTGGTGAGGAAGCCGGTGGCGTCGTAGCCCTCGACGGTGACGTAGTCGTAGAAGAACCGCCCCGACGCCGCGGAAGCGGGCGTGGAGACGGAGACGGCGAGCAGGGCAGCACCAAGGACGGTGGTGAAAACGGAACGCAAACGCATGACCAGGTCTTCCTGCCGAAGGGTTCGTGCCGCTGCGATCATGACCTGCCGGGCACGCCGATACGGCCCCCCGTCACCCGCACGCATGATGGCGAAACGACCCTGCACCCGCCAAGCGGACGCACCTCCCGACCCCGCCGCCGACCCTCACCCTCCCCCGCGGCCAACCTTGGGGTGGGGGCAGAGCGATGCGCAGCAGGCGTTCCGGCGGGGCCTGGCAGCCCTCACGCAGAGCGGGTGGAGCGGGAAGGGCGCCCATCGGGCCGCGCCGGAAACATGCCGAAAGATCCCGTTTGCTGTCAATAGCCCATATTTCGTGCCGCGTTGGGAACCCTTCGCACGAGCCGCCTACGCGTACGCGAGGGCCGGATTCACTCCCGTGGGGGACATGCGACGAGATGCCGGCGCCGAGTGGGACGCACTCCGTGCGGTCACCCGAATGGCATACGCCAGCAGGGCAGACAGGCCGTGTCGTGAGTTCCTGGACAAGACCCCGCCCACCCCGATCCGAGGAGAGTCATGGGTATCAAGGACGAGATGCAGGCCAAGGCGCAGCAGGCCAAGGAAAAGCTCCAGGGCAAGCAGGACGAGGCCAAGCAGCGCAGCCAGAGAGAGCAGGACAGGCTGCGGCAGCGCCAGGAAGCGGCACGCCAGCAGGGGCAGCAGGGCTTCGACGACATCCAGGATGAGATGGACGACCGCACCTGAGTCAGACGCTGCGGGGGCCGCCACCAGACGGTGGCGGCCCCTCGCATGCTGCTGGTGAAGCGGTCAGCTGGCTGCCGCGGCCGGGCCCTGGCCCTGGCCCTGGCCCTGGCCCTGGCCCTGGCCCTGGCCCAACCGTGGGACGTCGCCCGCGGTCACGTCCAGGCGGATCCTCTGGAACCTGAGCGGATGGCGGAAAACACCCAGGTCAACCGCCCGGTCGGCGCTGACTTCCGCTACCAGGTCCGGGCGGACGAGCACCACGTCCAGGACATCGCGACTCCCCCACGTCGAAGTGAACCGCACCCCCTCGAAGGGGTGACCAGGGCCGGCCGCGGCGAGGCGCTCGCCGACCTGCCGGGAGACATCCGGGCGCAGCGGTACGGTGCGTCCGACCGCGCGCAGCCGGCCGTGCTGGTCGTGGCGGCCGAGGATGAGGAGCTGGGGGCGGTTCAGGGTGGCGGTGATGGCGCCGATGATCGCCTCGGTGGTGTCCCGTCTCCTGATCTTGGTCCAGCCGCGGTATCCGGGCAGATATGGGCTGTTCAGGGGCTTGCAGACCAGGCCTTCGCCCCCGGACACGTCGGTCCAGGTCTCCAGCCGCTCCCGGGCCTTGGCCGGGTCGGTCGTCTGCGGGCGAGCGTCCACGGGGCCGTCAGGGCGTAGTGGGTGAACAACTTCTCCAGTTCAGTCCGGCGGTCCCTGTAAGGCCGCCGCAGGAGCGGCATCGGAGTGGGCCGGCTCCCGGTCCGTGTGCACGCTGGAGGCTGCTGGGACGCCCGCAAACGCTGCACGGGCATCAGCATGGAGGAGGCGCGGCGGGCGCTGGCCGAGGGCGTGCAAGCCTGCCCCCACTGCCGGCCCGACGCCGCCCTCGGCATCGAGTGAACCCGTGTGGCCGGGTACGGCGGCCGGCGCTCCCTGGGGGTTTCGGGCATGGGGCGCTACCACCCCGTCGGTGTGTCATCGGTGAGACGGCTGCCCGACGGGATGGATCAGCGCGGGGCAGCCAGGTCAGACGCCGGGGAGGCGGGCACAGACGGCCTTGACGGTCACCTGTACGGGGAAAGCGCTGGCGTTGCGGACTGTGCCAACCCAGCTGGTGTTGCTGCTCGGCTCGGTCTCATACAGGTACACACCGCTGCTGACGAAGGGAGTGACGGAGACGCCGCCTCCGGTGACCACCGTGCCGGTAGGACAGGTGGCGGTGAAGGTGCAGAAGGTGTCGGGGGCGCAGGACTGGGTGTTGGACACCTGCACGTAGCGAACGGGCGGCTGGGCGTCCTTGGAAGTGGCCGCCAGGACGGGAGTGCCGGCGCTCAGGGCGAGCAGAGCCGGCAGGGCAGTGAGGCCGACGGCCATCACAGCTCTGCGGGGTGTAAAGCGTCCAGCGCGCATGCCTGACCTGCTTTCTGTGTCGAACTACGCACGGGTGGTCTGGCGGCCCTCGGTCGGGGCGCCGCACCCAGGGTGCGCTGGACACCCCGTGGTACGGGACAGACACACCCATATGATCATCTACTTGGCCTACCCGCTCCTTGCTGTTCGCCGTCCGCCGCGCAGGGACGGGGCGCGGCGGACGCTCGCCGAGGGGGCCTGCCCCCGCTGCCGGTCCGACGCTGCCCTCGGCATCGAGTGAACCCGTGTCGCCGGGCACGGCGACCGACGCGCGGTCCGCGGGCTATCGAGGGGTTCGCTGCTGGTCGGTGCGGTGGGCGAACGCACGGTCGGCACGGCGGCGATGATAGACCGCCTCGGGCCGGATCCCCGCCGCAAGAGCGGCCTGGCGCAGCGCGACACCGGGACGCAGAGCACCGAAGAACGTCTCCCAGTCCTCGGCCGCGGGCGTGGGGTCCGGGGTACGCGGGTGCGCGTGGTGGGCGGCGTCCATGGCCGCGGCAAACGCCGGATCGCGTTTACGGCGCTGGTAGATCACGGCCGTGGTGATCCCCACCGCGGCCGCGGCCGCCGTGACCGACAGACCGGACTCCAAGTGTTCGAGGAAGATGCGCCGGCGCTCGGGGGTGAAGCGGGGCGCCCTCGCCGGGGCCGGCCGTCCGGCACCGAATTCCTTGACCGCCTCGCAAGCCCTGGCGAACACGGGATCCTCCTGGCGCCAGTGACTGGCCTTCCCGGCACCGTCGAACAGGATCTGCGCGGCCAGGCTGGGGGTGCAGCCCAGAGCCAGAAGCCGCAGATACTCGGCACGCTGGATCAGGCCCGCGGCGCCGAGCTCGTCGGGGTCGCTGCCCGCCAGGAGGAGCGCGAGAGCGGTGTCGGTACGGGCGGCGGTGAACACCGTCCGCACATCGAGACCCGCGGCCTGCGCGGCAGTGGCCACGTCCTGCCCGTTCCGCAGGCCGTCAAAGAGCGTCGACCGTTTCCGGGCGGGCAGGGCATCGAGCATGACCGCACGCTATGGGCACCCGCCACCGGTCGACGCTGCGACAAGCCGAGAACAACGCCAGGGGCCGGATGCCCCGTACGGCATGCCGCGACTGGCGGGCGGCCGCAGGGTGGATCGCATGGACTCTGCGCTGCGCGTGATCGTCTATCCCCCTGACGCCCAGGGCGGGCGTCGCGTTCGCGTCGACGGGACCATCCTCGGCCGCGCCCTCGGCCCCGGCGACCTCCTCGAATTCCTGCGGCGGGCCGGCCTGGCCCCCGACAACGTGCGCCTGGACGATCCGTTGCTGATCGAATGGCGCGGAGGCGGGCCCGCGGTATGGACCCCGAACACAGGTGAGGAGTGAACCCCCTCGGCCGCCCCGCTCGTGCGGCCGTTCAGAACGGAGGCGCGACTTCGATGGTGAACAGCTCCAGAGCACCGGTGGAGCTCCAGCAGCCGCACGAACTGCTCACGCGGCGCAGCGAGGTGGAGGGTCTGGCCGCTCTCGGCGGCGGTGGTGCGGGCGTTCAGGAGGGCGTTGAGGCCGGAGGAGTCGCAGAACGACAACCCCTGAAGATCGACCACGACCGTGTGGGGGCGTTGCGCATCGGACAGCACGGCGAGCAGCACCTGGCGGAAGTTCTCGGCGCGGTCGATGTCCATTTCCCCGGACAGGCGGACCACAGCCGTGGGGCCGCGGGCCTCCACCTCGATGCCGTTGCCGCCGTAGACGCTGTCACCGTGCACGCGTGGTGTCCTCTTCCCGTCGGCCCCCGCGCTCACCGTAGGGCCGGCCCGGTGGGGGCAGCCAGTGCAACACCGGTCGGGGACGGCCAAAGACTGGGCACCGGCCGGGTGAGAGCGGCGAGCCCTGCGAGCGTGTACCAGCACATGCCGACCGCGCCCGAACGAGGATGCCGGGGTTGGCCGCCCCTTTTCCGACTGGAGCCGTTCCCGTGCTCGAACGCAAGAAGCTCAAGAACCGCACCCTGATCACGTTCATCCTCCCCGAGGACACCCCACCCGGACCCGTCAGCGTCGTCGGAGACTTCAACCACTGGAACCCCGACGCCCACCCCCTCCACCCCCGCGGCGACGGCATGCGCACCGTCAGCATCTCCCTCCCCACCAACCAGACCCACGCCTTCCGCTACCTCGGCAATGACGAATCCCGGGTCGAAGTAACCGACCCCGA
>LJCW01000004.1 GCA_001298555.1 Actinobacteria bacterium OV450 | reverse complement strand
CCCGTGCCCCCCCCCCGCCCCCCCCCGCAAGCAGCCGGGCCCTGCCACAGCAGGACCCGGCCACCCGAACCGAACGGAACCGAAGGGACCGAACCGAACCGGCTAGAACACCGGAACCCCGGCCCGCGTCAGCCGCCAGTCCACCGAGGCGAACTGCGCCGGATCGATCGTCCCCTTCGCCTTCACCCACTGGATGATCGTGTTACGGATCTCCTCCGAGTTCGCCCACACCTGCTTCGCCTGCGGCACGTGCGGGAAGTTCCCACCGCCCGACGCCCGGTAGTTGTTCACCGCCAGCACGAACCGCGCCGCCGGATCCACCGGCTGCCCACCGAACGACAGGTTCACGATCCGCGAACCCGCCGGCTGTGCGATGTCTATGTCGTACGCCAGCCCGTACACCGCGTCGTAGTTGTAATCCGGCGTCGCCTCCGCATTCGTGATCTTCGCCGGATCCACCACGTCACCCGGAGCCGTCCGCACGTAATACCGCGCCGAGAACTCCAGATAGTCCTTCAGCTGCGCACCCGTCAGCACCCGCGCCTCAAGGGTGTTCTCGAACGGATACAGACCCGCCGCATCCTTGATCGTCACCTGGCCCGCCGGAATCGCCGCCGTCCGCGAGAAGCACGAAGCCTGCGACACCACCGGCAGCGCCGCGTACTCCCCGCCCGCCAGTGCCGCCTTCACCGTCTCCACCTGGACGTGGCTGATCAGGTCGATGATCGCGACGTCCTTGACCGGCCCCTCCGCCGACGACATCGCCTGCGTCGACGTACCGATCACCTGGTTGACGTACGCCACGACCTTCTTGTGCTCGTCCGACAACAGCCGCACGATCTTCGGGTCCTCCGCCACCGTGTTGGAGTTCAGCACCTTCGCCGACACCTTGGCCACCGACCAGCAGCCCTTCGACCACGACAGCTCGAAGTCGAACAGCGTCAGCCGCTGGCCCCACTTCAGCGGCTCGGACAGCACCACGTCCTTGCCGGTCGCCTTGTTCTTCACCCGGTACTCAGGGATCTCCGTGTGCGCGTGCCCCACCAGGATCGCGTCGATCCCCGGCACCTGCTCCGCCACCAGCGCCGCCGCGTTCTCGATGTACGGCAGCTGGTCACCGTACGAGGACTTACCGCTCGAACCCGAATGCGCCGACACGATCACCACGTCCGCACCCATCGACCGCAGCTTCGGCACGTACTTCGCCGCCTGCTCCTCCAGACCCGGGAACGTCATCTTCCCCTGCACGTTCGCCTTGTCCCAGATCGCGATCCCCGGGTTCGTCAGCCCCAGCACCGCCACCTTCACATCACGCCCGTGCGGCGTCCGCAACCGGTGCATGCTGTACGGCGCGAACGCCGGCCGCAGCGTCTTCGCGTCCAGCGCATTCGCCCCCAGCAGCGGAAAGTCACACTGCTCCTCGAACTTGCGCAGCACCGGAATCCCGTAGTTGAACTCGTGGTTCCCGAGCGCCGCCGCGTCATACCCGATCGCGTTCATCGCCTGCGCCATCGGGTGCACCGGACCACGCCGCGCCGTGATCGGATCCACCTTCGCGTAGTAGTACGACAGCTGCGTCCCCTGGATCGTGTCACCCGCATCGATCATCAGGGTGTTGCAGCGGCCCTCCTCCGCCCGCACCTGGTTCACCAGCGTCGAGATCTTCGCCAGACCGACATCGTTGTGGGCCTTGTCGTCGAACTCCTTGTCCGTGAAGTAGTCCCAGTTGAAGACATTCCCGTGCAGATCGGTCGTCCCCATCACCGTGAACGAGTACGTCCGCGACTTCGCCGAAGCCTCTCCGGCGACCCCCGGAGCCTCCGCGGCCGCGGCGGCCGGAGAGCTCGTGGCCCCCGCCAGCGCGACAGCCGCACCCGTGGCCGCCGAAGTGCCCAGAAACGTCCTACGGTCGAACGCCATGCCATCTCCCCTTGTGAGGCGTGAACAACGCGCGCTGACAACGCGCCAACAACGCGCGTAGATTCTGACCGATCGGTAACAACCGCAACACCCCCACCAGGTTTCGATCCGATGACCACCGACCCACCCACACCCACAGTGCGACAGTGGAAAACATGACCCAGGACCCCGCACACCAGCCCTACGGCACCCCCGAAGTCCCCCGCGTGGCCGTCCGCGGCGAAGCCCGCCTCGAAGTCGACCCCGAAATCGCCCGCATCGGCATCACCGTCACCGCCCGCGGCACCGACCGACGCACCGCACTCGAAGACCTCACCCGCCGCAACAACACCGTCCTCGACCTCGTCAAGAGCTACGGCGACGCCATCGAGAAACTCGAAACCGGCGCCTTCTCCATCAACCCCGAACTCACCCGCCACGGCCGCGCCGAACGCGTCCGTGCCTACCACGGCACCGTCCGCATCACCGCCGAACTCAGCGACTTCACCGCCCTCGGCGAACTCACCACCCGCCTCGCCGACCTCGAACTCACCAGCGTCGACGGCCCCTGGTGGGCCCTGCGCCCCACCTCACCCGCCCACGGCGAAGCCCGCCGCCAAGCCGTACTCGAAGCCGTCCAACGCGCCCGCGAATACGCCACCGCCCTCGGCGCCGACCTCGCCGCCCTCGTCGAACTCGCCGACCTCGGCGCCGAAGGCACCCTCCCCTTCCAGACCACAGCCACCGGAGCCGGCATGCGCACCATGGCCTTCAGCGCCACCGACGAGACCACCGCCCCGCCCCTCGACCTCGAACCCCAACGCCAAACCGTGCACGCCCAGGTCAACGCCCGCTTCACCATGACCCCGCCGCAGCTGTGAACGCCACCCGGCCGGGCCCGTGGACCCTGGAACCCCTGCGCGCCGAACACGCCCCCGCCCTCCTCGCCTTCGAACGCGAGAACCGGGCCTACTTCGCCCGCACCGTCCCCGACCGAGGCGACGCCTACTTCACCGAATTCACCACCCGCCACCAAGCCCTCCTCGACGAACAGGACACCGGCCTCTCCCGGTTCCACCTCGTCGTCACCCCCGACGGAACCGTCGCCGGCCGCGTCAACCTCATCGACATCGAGGACGGCGGCGCCGAACTCGGCTACCGCATCGGCGAACACGCCGCCGGCCGCGGCCTCGCCACCGCCGCCGTCACCGAAATCTGCCGCCTCGCCGCCGCGACGTACGGACTCAGCCGCATCACCGCCGTCACCACCCTCGACAACGCGGCCTCCCGGGCCGTGCTGACACGCAACGGATTCACCCAGGTCGACACCCCCACCGTCGACGGCCGCCCCGGCATCCGCTACGAGCGCACCCTCACCCCCGCGAGCTGACCGAAATCGCGCACGAGAAACGTGTCCGGGGGTGCTCATCAGAGCACCCCCATGCACATTCAACAATTGTCAACAACCTTTTGCCCAAAGGTTGTTGAGTGGTCACCCGGAACCAATTTCCTACTGCCTGGTAGGGGCATACCCTCGCCCCATGCGCCGAGCAAAAATCGTATGTACCCTGGGCCCCGCCACCGACTCATACGACCAGATCAAAGCCCTGGTCGAAGCCGGAATGGACATCGCCCGCCTCAACCTCAGCCACGGCACCTACGCCGAACACGAAGACCGCCAGCAGCGCGTACGCAAAGCCGCTGACGAAACCGGCCGCAGCGTCGGCATCCTCGCAGACCTTCAAGGCCCGAAGATCCGCCTCGGCCGATTCGCCGAAGGCCCCGTACTCCTTGAACGCGGCGACGAATTCACCATCACCGTCGAAGACGTCCAGGGCGACCGCCACACCTGCGGCACCACCTACAAGGGCCTCGCCACCGACGTCACCACCGGCGAACGCATCCTCGTCGACGACGGCCGCGTCACCCTCGAAGTCACCGCCGTCGAGGGACCCCGCGTCCACACCCGCGTCATCGAAGGCGGCATGGTCTCCGACCACAAGGGCCTCAACCTCCCCGGCGTGGCCGTCTCCGTCCCCGCCCTGTCCGACAAGGACATCGAAGACCTCCGCTGGGCCCTGCGCACCGGCGCAGACGTCATCGCGCTCTCCTTCGTCCGCAGCGGCAGCGACATCGACGACGTCCACCGCATCATGGACGAGGAAGGCCGCCGCCTCCCCGTCATCGCCAAGATCGAAAAGCCCCAGGCCGTCGAGAACATCGACGACATCGTCGCCGCCTTCGACGGCATCATGGTCGCCCGCGGCGACCTCGGCGTCGAAATGCCCCTCGAACAAGTCCCCATCGTGCAAAAGCGCGCCGTCAAACTCGCCAAGCGCAACGCCAAACCCGTCATCGTCGCCACCCAGATGCTCGACTCGATGATCGACAACTCCCGGCCCACCCGCGCCGAAGCCTCCGACGTCGCCAACGCCGTCATCGACGGCACCGACGCCGTCATGCTCAGCGGCGAAACCAGCGTCGGCAAATACCCCGTCGAGACCGTCAAAACGATGTCCCGCATCGTCGAAGCCGCTGAAGAGGACATCCTCGCCAAGGGCCTGCCGCCCCTCACCGAACACAGCAAGCCCCGCACCCAAGGCGGAGCCGTCGCCCGCGCAGCCGCCGAAATGGGCGACTTCCTCGGCGCCAAATTCCTCGTCGCCTTCACCCAGAGCGGCGACACCGTCCGCCGCCTCTCCCGCTACCGCTCACCCATCCCCCTCCTCGCCTTCACCCCCGACCCCGCCACCCGCTCCCAGCTCAACCTCACCTGGGGCGTCGAGACCTTCCTCGGCCCCCACGTCGAATCCACCGACGCCATGGTCGCCCAGGTCGAAGAAGAACTCCTGCGCATCGGCCGCTGCGTCCCCGGCGACGTCGTCGTCATCACCGCCGGCTCGCCCCCCGGAGTCACCGGCTCCACCAACCTGGTCCGCGTCCACCACATCGGCGACCCCGTACGCTGACCGCCGCAGGCAGTCCCCCCGCGTCGGGCCCCGTCTCGCCCGACGCGGCCACGCCCCTTCCCGGGGGCGCGCTAGTACTTCGGCCCGACGTACGCGTCCATGAGCGCGACGGAGCCCTTGCGGGCGACGGAGACGTTGTACGGCTTCCCGTGGCGCGTGCAGTTCGTCCAGACGACCCCGAGCTGGTCGAGCGTGTCCGTGAACAGTGCCCGGATGTCGTCCGAGACGTTGGTGAACCAGTAGCGGGGGTATTGGTACCGCTTACCGCCTCGCACCGTCCAGTTCGTCAACCGGCATCCGTCCGAGTGGATCAACCCGCGGACGAACTGCCAGGGGTGCTGATCCACGATCTCCTGCTGCCAAGGTGCGAGGGCTATGAGGCGTTCGTGTTTCCTGCCGGGGCCGTGCTGGGGGAACATGCAGGGCAGGTGGGTCGAGTAGACCTTGATGTTGTGGGCCCCTTTGACGCGGACCCTGCACGTCGCGTGGCGGGGGAACACCGCCTTGAGCGCAGCCTCGGCCTCGTCCTGGATGCCGGGCCAGTGGTCATCGAGGGTGATCATGAGGCTCCAGGTCCTGTGCCCGGAGTAGCGGCTGATGTGGCCGTCGCCCAGATAGAGGCCGAGCAGGTACGCGTACGCGGGACGGTCCAACGGCACATCGTCACACCGCGCACAATCCCGGGCGCGTCGCCCCGGGCACTCGCCGCGTGTGGCGCGGTCCTTGTGCTTCCAATATCCGACGGTACCGAGGGGCACGTTCAACTGTCGGGCCACGTCGGCGTTCCTGGCTCCGCCGCGAAGCAGTGAGAGGGCCGTTTGCCGTATTTCAAGGCTGTGGAACTCCATGGAGCAACTGTGCGTGACCGATGGTGGCTGGGTGTAGCAAAAAGCGAACGTTCACGCGAAGGTGAACGTCCGCTTTTCGGACAAGTGCCGGGTATGGGATTCGAACCCACACGTCCTTTCGGACAGAGGTGTTTGAGACCTCCGCGTCGACCAGTTGCGCCAACCCGGCAGAGTTGCTGGTCGGAGTGTACCGGGTGACCGCGGCGCACTGCAGCTAGGTAGGCTCATCCAAGCAGCACCGCCCCGCACCGAGGAGCCATCGTGACCGCCGAGCACGAGTCGACGCCCACGCCCGACGCCGACCAGTCGCACGTTCCGCCGCTGACGACCCGCGTCGTCATCGCCGAGGACGAGGCGCTCATCCGTCTCGACCTCAAGGAGATGCTCGAAGAGGAGGGCTACTCCGTGGTCGGCGAGGCCGGCGATGGGCAGACGGCCGTCGAGCTGGCCCGGGAGCACCGTCCCGACCTGGTGATCCTCGACGTGAAGATGCCGGTCCTGGACGGGATCTCCGCGGCCGAGAAGATCGCGGAGGAGTCCATCGCCCCGGTCCTGATGCTGACGGCGTTCTCGCAGCGCGACCTCGTCGAGCGGGCTCGGGACGCCGGCGCCATGGCGTACCTGGTGAAGCCGTTCAGCAAGAGCGACGTCGTGCCGGCCATCGAGATGGCCGTGTCGCGGTTCGCGGAGCTGAAGGCGCTGGAGAAGGAGGTCGCGGACCTCTCGCAGCGGCTGGAGACGCGCAAGCTCGTGGACCGCGCCAAGAGCATCCTGCAGACGCAGTACGGGCTGACCGAGCCGGCCGCCTTCCGGTGGATCCAGAAGACCTCCATGGACCGCCGCATGTCCATGCAGCAGGTCGCCGAGGCGGTCATCGAGGACGCCGAGGAGAAGAAGAACGCCGCGAAGTAGCGGGTGCGCGTACGCGTGAGGCCCGCCACCGGGTTCCGGTGGCGGGCCTCACGTCCGTGCGGGTGGTGCGGGATCAGTCCTCGCCGAGGTAGGCCTTGCGGACGTCCTCGTTGTGGAGCAGTTCCTGACCCGTGCCGGAGAGCACGATCTTGCCGATCTCCATCACGTGGGCCTGGTCGGCCAGCGAGAGGGCGGCCTGGGCGTTCTGCTCGACGAGCAGGATGGTGGTGCCCGTGGCCTTGAGCTCGGCGATGGTCGCCATGATCTTCTGCATCATCAGCGGGGAGAGACCCATGGAGGGCTCGTCCAGCATGAGGAGCTTGGGCTGGGACATCAGGGCCCGGCCCATGGCGAGCATCTGCTGCTCACCGCCCGAGAGGGTGCCGGCGGCCTGCTTGCGGCGTTCGCCCAGGATGGGGAACATCTCGTAGGCGCGCTCGATGTCCTTCTCGATGCCCTCCTTGTCGCTGCGGAGGAAGGCGCCGAGCTGGAGGTTCTCGGCGATCGTCAGCCGGGGGAAGATGTGGCGTCCCTCGGGGGAGTGGGCGAGGCCCAGGGAGACGATCTTGTGGGCGGGGACCTGTGCGAGCGGCTTGCCGTCGAAGGTGATGGTGCCGCCGGCGGGCTTGAGCAGGCCGGACAGGGTGCGCAGGGTGGTCGTCTTGCCGGCGCCGTTGGTGCCGACGAGGCAGACGATTTCGCCCTGGTTGACCTTGAAGGAGATGCCCTTGACGGCTTCGATCTTGCCGTAGGCGACCTTGAGGTCGTTGACCTCGAGCAGTGCGGTCACTTCGGGTCTCCGTCCGTGCTGGTGGTGCCGGTGGTGCCGGTGGTGCTGTCCGCGGCGGCCTCGGCCTCGGCCGCGGGCTGGGCCGGGGCGTCGGCGCCGGTGTCCGCCGTGGTGTCGGCGTCGGCCTCTGCGTCGGCTTCAGCCTCGGCCGGTGCGTCAGCCTCGGTGTCAGCCTCGGCGTCGGCGTCGGCCTCAGCCTCCGCGTCCGCGTCGGCCTCAGCCTCGGCCTCAGCCTCGGTCTCCGCCGGGGCCTCGGTCTCCGCTCGCTCTTCTGCGGCTTCGACCGCGGCCGCCTCCGCCGCGCCCGGGTCGCCTTCGAAGGGCTCGCCGAGGTAGGCGGCGATGACGCGCTCGTCGCCCTGGACCTCGGCCGCGGTGCCCTCGATGAGCTTCTCGCCCTGGACGAGACAGGCGACGCGGTCGCAGAGGTTGAAGATGAAGCGCATGTCGTGCTCGATGACGAGGACGGCGATGCCCATGTCGCGGATGGCGAAGATGAGTTCCTCGGCAGCGCGGGTTTCCTGCGGGTTCATGCCGGCGGTGGGCTCGTCGAGGAGCAGGAGGCCGGGGTCGCTGGCGAGGGCGCGGGCGATTTCGAGCTTGCGCTGCTCGCCGTACGGGAGGTTCTTGGCGAGGTGCTGCGCCTTGTGCTCCAGGCCGATGAACTCCAGGAGTTCCATG
The DNA here is from genome assembly GCA_001298555.1 of Actinobacteria bacterium OV450. Classification (GTDB taxonomy): domain Bacteria; phylum Actinomycetota; class Actinomycetes; order Streptomycetales; family Streptomycetaceae; genus Streptomyces. The sequence continues at coordinate 20,386 of LJCW01000004.1, read as the reverse complement.
GCGCGGGCTTCGCTGGCGGCTTCGGCCTTCTTGAAGCCGGGGCCGCGCAGGAGCGCGGACCAGAGGCCTTCCTTGGTCCGGGTGTGGCGTCCTACGAGGACGTTCTCCAGCACGGTCATGTTGGAGAAGAGCCGGATGTTCTGGAAGGTGCGGGCGATGCCCGCCTTGGTGACGAGGTGGGGCTTGGGCGGCAGGACGGTGCCCTTGTAGCTGACGGTTCCCTCGGTGGGGATGTACAGCCCGGTGAGGCAGTTGAAGAAGGTGGTCTTGCCGGCGCCGTTGGGGCCGATGAGGCCGACGATCTCGCCTGCGTTGACCTTGAGGTCGACGGAGCGGACGGCGGTGAGGCCGCCGAAGCGCATGGTGACGCCGCTGGCTTCGAGGACGGTCTCGCCGGCCGGGGTGGCGGCGGTGGCGGGGGTGGTGTCGGTGGTGGTCGTCATGGTGTTCACGCACCAGCCTTGGCGGTGGCCAGGTCCGCGGGGGCCTGGTCAGCGGTGTCGTCGTGGTACTCCAGCTGCGCGCGCTTGTTGGCGATGAGGCCTTCGGGGCGGAAGCGCATCAGGATGATGAGGGCGATGCCGAAGCCGAGGAGCTGGTAGTCCTGGAGGAAGGACAGCTTGGCCGGGATCAGGAAGAGGAGTGCGGCGCCGAGGATGGGGCCGCGGATGGTTCCCATGCCGCCGAGGATGACGGCGGCGAGGAGGAACGCGGAGTTCGGGGGCACGGGGCCGGCGAACTGGTACATCTCGGGGACCACGGTGTGCTGGACGTGGGCCTGGACGGTGCCGGCGAGGCCGGCGAGGGTGGCGCCGAGGGCGAAGGCGATCAGCTTGACGCGGAAGCCGTTGATGCCCATGGCGGTGGCGGCGGTCTCGTCCTCGCGGATGGCGACCCAGGCGCGGCCGATGCGGCTGCTGCCGGCGCGGCTGAAGACGACGACCACGAGGACCATCGCGAGCAGCATCAGCATGTAGTAGTTGGCGTAGGCGCCGAGCGTGATGCCTGCGACGGTGTGGGACTCCCCGAAGTTCCAGCCGAAGATTTCGAGGTCGGGGATGTTGGTGATGCCGTTGGGCCCGTTGGTGATCTTGGGCCCGGAGACGCCGTCGAGGTTGCCCATGGCGATGCGGAAGATTTCTCCGAAGCCGAGGGTGACGATGGCGAGGTAGTCGCCGCGCAGGCGCAGGGTGGGTGCGCCGATGACGACGCCGAAGACGAGCGAGGCGAGTGCGCCGGTGAGGACCGCGGCCCAGAAGGGGAAGTGCACGTGGAAGGCGGAGGACGCGCTTCCGGACACGAGGGCCGCGGTGTAGGCGCCGACGCCGAGGAAGGCGACGTAGCCGAGGTCGAGGAGGCCGGCGAGGCCGACGACGACGTTGAGGCCGAGGGCGACGGTCGCGAAGATCAGGATGTTGACCGCGATCAGCGTGTAGGTGTCGCCGCCCTGCTGGGTGAGGGGGAAGGCGATGGCTGCGACGAAGGCGGCGATGACCGTGATCTGGCGGTTGTTCGCGGTGATGTCGCTGAGGCGCTGGGTGAGGCCGGACTTCATGACCGCGAAGGACGCGAACGCGACGAGGATCAGGTACGCGGTGAAGAGCTGCGGTTCCTTGTCGTCGGTGTCGATGCCGAAGGTGACGACGTAGAGGCCGATGGCGAACACGGCGACGATGATCAGGATCTCGGCCCAGGAGGACAGCTTCTTCGCGGGCGCCGCCTTGCGGGTGTCATCGGGGAGCCTGTACGCGGCGAGGGCCGGGATGAGGCTTCCGAGGACGGCGACGTAGGCGCCGGGTTCCAGGTGGACGAGTCCGCCGAGTACCCAGGCGATGGCGAGGACCGTGAAGAGGGTCGTCGCGAGGGTGCCCAGGGAGAGGATCCAGATCGCCTTGCGCGAGCCGGCGGGGGTGAGCCAGCCGAGGCCCTTGATGCCGAGGGCGGAGAGCGCGTGCAGGGCGGTGAGGACGGCGCCGACCAGAGTGAGGAGCTGGAGCTGGGCGGGGTTGCCGTTGATGGTGAGGTTGCCGGGGAACTCGGTGGTCCAGGTCCAGGCGAGGAAGGTGCTGACGACGGCGAGGAGGCTGCCGCCGACGACCGCGTAGAGCAGTGCGGTGCGGGAGGTGGCACCGGTGGCTTCGGCGTCGAGCGGGAGGGTGGCTTCGTTGGTCATGGTTGTCACGCCCTATCCGCGACGCGCTGGCCGAGGAGGCCTTGTGGCCGCACGAGGAGGACGACGATGAGGAGTACGAAGGCCCAGACGTTGGACCAGGCTCCGCCGCCGAGCTGCTGCATGCCGGGGATGTCTTCGATGTAGGCGATGGAGAGGGCTTCGGCGAGGCCGAGGACGATGCCGCCGACCATGGCGCCGTAGATGTTGCCGATGCCGCCGAGGACGGCTGCGGTGAAGGCCTTGAGGCCGAGGATGAAGCCCATCTCGAAGTTGATCTGGCCCTTGTCGAGGCCGTAGGCGACGGCGGCGACGGCGGCGAACGCGGCACCGATGGCGAAGGCCATGACGATGATGCGGTCGGTGTTGATGCCCATCAGCTTCGCGGTGTCCGGGTCCTGCGCGGTGGCCTGCATGGCGCGGCCGCTGCGGCTCTTCTGGACGAAGGCGCCGAGGGCGAGCATGCAGAGGGGGGCGAGGATCAGGACGAAGGCGTCGGAGCGCTGGATGGACAGGCTCGAGGTGATCTTGAACGCTTCACCGGTGAACTCGGGGAAGCTGACGGCCTTCTTGGCGTCGGGGTAGAAGCCCCAGACGAGCTGCTGAAGGACGATGGACAGGCCGATCGCGGTGATGAGCGGGGCGAGTCGCGGGGCGTTGCGGAGGGGGCGGTACGCGAAGCGTTCCGCCGCGGTTGCGACGGCTACGGAGGCGATCGCGCCACCGATGATCATGAGCGGTATCGCCACCAGGAGGGACGTGCCGCTTGGGAGGGCGGCGTAGGTGGTGACGGCGCCGAAGCCGCCGATCATGAAGATCTCGCCGTGGGCGAAGTTGATGAGCTGGACGATGCCGTAGACCATGGTGTACCCGATGGCTATGAGGCCATAAAGGGCACCGAGGGCAAGGCCGTTGGCCAGCTGTTGCGGCAGTTCGTGCACCGCAGGGCCTCCGATGTGCGTGTCGGATATGAGTCCGCGCGAGGGCGCTGTTTGCGCCCTCGCGCGGCGTGGTTCATTTGGGGAGGATCAGGCCGGGGGGGCCTGGGTCTTCGGGTACTTCGGGTGGTGCGGGGGTATTACTGGTTGAAGGTGTCGCTCTTGACGTCGACCCACTTGCCGCCCTCGACCTTGTAGACCGTGAGCTGCTTGTTGGTGGTGTCGCCGTACTCGTCGAAGGCGACCTTGCCGGTCACACCTTCGAAGGAGACCTTGCCGAGGGCCTCGACGACCTTGGCGCGGGCGTCGCTGGGGAGCTTGCCGTTGTTGGCGGCGACGACGGCCTTGACGGCCTGGACGACGGACCAGCCGGCGTCGTAGGAGTAGCCGCCGTAGGCCGCGTAGGGGTCCTTGTAGCCGGCTGCCTGGTAGTCGGCGATGAAGGTCTTGGCGGTGGGGAGCTTCTCGACGGGGTAGCCGATGGAGGTGGAGAGGTCACCCTCGTTGGCTTCGCCGGACGCGGTGATGAAGGCCGGGTCCTGGATGCCGTCGCCACCCATGAGCGGGATGTTGGCGCCGGTCTTCTTGACCTGGTCGGCGAGGAGGCCGCCCTCGGGGTACTGGCCGCCGAAGTAGACGGAGTCGGCGCCGGAGGACTTGACCTTGTCGGCGGTGGAGGAGAAGTCGGTCTCCTTCACGGTGACGTGGTCGGTGCCGACGACCTCGCCGCCGAGCTTCTTGAACTCGTCGGAGAAGATCGCGGCGAGGCCGGCGCCGTAGGTCTGCTTGTCGTCGACGACGAAGACCTTCTTCTTGCCGGCGTCCTTGAAGAGGTACTGGGCGGCGAACTTGCCCTGGACCACGTCGGTGGCGGCGGTGCGGAAGTAGGTCTTGAAGGGGCGCTTGAACTCGCCCTTGCCCCAGTTGTCGCCCTGGCTGAGCGAGGGGTTGGTGTTGGCGGGGGAGACCTGCGCCAGGTTGGCGGAGCCGAAGACGCCCTGCATGGACTGGGCGACGCCGGAGTTCAGGGGGCCGACGACGCCGATGACGTCCTTGTTGCCGACGAGCTTGGTGGCGTTGGCCTGGCCGGAGGCCGGGACCGCCTGGTCGTCGAGGGCCTCGACCTTGAACTCGATGCCGGGGACCTCGTTGTTCTTGTTGGCCGTCTTGGCCGCGAGGTCGACGGAGTTCTTGATGCCCTGGCCGAGCGCGGAGAGCGAGCCGGTGAGGGGGGCGTCCACGCCGATGACGACGACGGTCTTGGAGCCGTCGGCCTTGTCCCCGCCCTTCGCCTCGTCGCGCGATCCGCAAGCGGTGAGGGTCAGTGCTCCCGTGGTGATCACGGTGGTGAGGACGAGCAGAGAACGGTGTCGCACGATTCTTCCTTTCCCTGGCGCGGCCTCCTCAGATGAGGTGCCGTTGGGTCGCCGGGCCGCACTGGGATGTCCACGGCCGTGCTGGGTCGCGCCCTGCGGCGCGGTGACTGGCCGTGACTCTAGGCCGAGGTGGCGAGTGCGGGGAGCGGGGAAAGGAGGATGTGACTGTCTTGTTATGCCGAGGCCAAGAATGTGTGGCGGGAGTACGGACAGATCGGGCGTTCTGCGACTTCGGGGAATGTCCGCATCGTGAGAATTCCCCGTTCCTCTAAGGGGCTTGAGGGCCTCATGGTCCTGTCATTGATCAAAAGGGACCGTGCGTCGCTGACTGTGTCCGAAAGAATCCGGCGGGTGGCATTCCGCCGGGGAAAAAGGGGATTCTGTGGGGCGTCGGCATTACTGAGGGTAATTTTTCCTCTTGATCCACTTCGAGGGGATCGATCTTGCTCCCGGGTCCCGGAGGGCCCGCGACCTGCGGATCGGGCGTGTGTCGCCCAGTGCCCGGAAGCCGGACAGCGTGCACGGGATTCCGGTCACCCGTCCGGACTCGGGGGCCGCCAGTTCTCGGAACTCCACGTGGCCCCGTTCTGCGCGGCGCAGCGCTGCGCCACGAACCGGTCGACGAGCTCAAGTGCCTTGTCCAGACCGGCAGTTCGCTCCTCAGTGCGGCCTGCGGCGACCGCGTCCTCGTGGATGGCGTACTGGTCGTTGGACAGACCCTTCTGCTCCCAGTCCAGCCCGGCCCACTTGCCGCCCCTGAGGGTCTCTTTCGCCCAGTAGGACACCAGACTTGTGCAGATCTGTGCGGGAGAGGAAGGGCTGGAAACGGGCGTTGGCGGGGTCTGCGGGGCGGGTGGTGCGGATGTGGAGCATCCGGACAGGGTGAGCGCCGCAAGGAGTGCGGTGACGCCGTACCGGGCCGCGATGCGTGGCTGGGTCCCCATGAGGGGACGGTAGGCCGTCACCTTCGGTGACACAACCGTCGGTGCGGCAGAGCCTGCGGACTGGCGGATTCCGGGCGGTTGCCGGGCCGTGGGGGGTGCCTGGGGCGCCCGGCCGGGCTCGCGCGTACGCGCCGCGGGCATCGCCGGTATTTACCCCGGTGTCCGCCCGTCTACGCCTCACGGCCGGCCCGTACGCGCCGCAGGCCCGGATCCGGGCCCCTCGGCGGGGCGGGATCCGGGCCTGCGGGGGCCGGGAAGGGCGCTGGTTCAGGCCCCGGCGGCGGCCGGGTCCGCGTCGCGCAGCAGGCAGGTCAGCCGGGCGCTGCACACCCGTCGGCCCTCCTCGTCGCTGATGACGATCTCGAAGGTGGTGGTGGAGCGGCCGCGGTGCACGGGGGTGGCGATGCCGGTGACCGTGCCGGAGCGGACGCCCCGGTGGTGGGTGCAGTTCAGGTCGACGCCGACGGCGACCTTGGTGATGCCGCCGTGCATCATCGCGCCGACCGAGCCGAGGGTCTCGGCCAGGACGGCGGAGGCCCCGCCGTGCAGGAGTCCGTAGGGCTGGGTGTTGCCCTTGACCGGCATGGTGCCGACGACGCGCTCGGCCGAGGCTTCGAGGATGCGGATGTCCATCCGCTGCCCGAGATCGCCGGCCGAGAACAGCGCGGGCAGGTCGATGCCCAGGGCCGCGTACTCGTCGAGGACCTCCTGCGGGAACTTCACAGCGTGCTGCTCACCCATGGCCGGGCTCCGTTCGTCAACGATCGTTAACCATCTTGTCCTGGGGTCGTTCTATCAGGCCGGTTCGAAGCGCACGACGACGGACTTGCTCGCGGGGGTGTTGCTGGTGTCCGCGGTGGAGTCGAGCGGGACCAGCACGTTCGTCTCGGGGTAGTAGGCGGCCGCGCAGCCCCGGGCGGTCGGGTAGTGCACCACGCGGAAGCCGGGCGCCCGGCGCTCCACGCCGTCGCGCCACTCGCTCACGAGGTCGGTGTACGCGCCGTCGGCGAGGCCGAGCTCGGCGGCGTCCTCGGGGTGGACCATGACGACGCGGCGGCCGCCGGTGATGCCGCGGTAGCGGTCGTCGAGGCCGTAGATCGTGGTGTTGTACTGGTCGTGGCTGCGCAGGGTCTGCAGGAGCAGCCGTCCTTCGGGGATGCGCGGGTACTCCACGGGCGCGCCCGTGAAGTTGGCCTTGCCGGTCTTGGTGGGGAAGCGGCGCTCGTCGCGGGGGGCGTGCGGGAGGCGGAAGCCCTCGGGGCGGGCGGCGCGGGCGTTGAAGTCCTCGAAGCCGGGGACCACGCGGGAGATCCGGTCGCGGATGGCGGAGTAGTCCCGCTCGAAGGCCTCCCACGGGGTGGTGGAGGCGGCGCCGAGGACGGCGCGGGCCATGCGGGCGACGATCGCGGGCTCGGAGAGCAGGTGCGGGGAGGCCGGGGCGAGGTTGCCGCGGGAGGCGTGGACCATGCCCATGGAGTCCTCGACGGTGACGAACTGCTTGCCGGAGGCCTGGACGTCCTTGTCGGTGCGGCCGAGGGTGGGCAGGATCAGGGCGCGCCGGCCGGTGACCGCGTGGGAGCGGTTGAGTTTGGTGGAGACGTGGACGGTCAGGGAGGCGCGGCGGATCGCGGCCTCGGTGACGTCGGTGTCGGGGGTGGCGCCGACGAAGTTGCCGCCCATCGCGAAGAGGACCTTGGCCTTGCCGTCGCGCAGGGCCTCGATGGAGCGGACGACGTCGTAGCCGTGGCCGCGCGGCGAGGTGATCCCGAATTCGCGGTCGAGGGCGTCGAGGAAGGCGGGTGCGGGGCGTTCGAAGATGCCCATGGTGCGGTCGCCCTGGACGTTGGAGTGGCCGCGGACGGGGCAGACGCCGGCGCCGGGGCGGCCGATGTTGCCGCGCAGCAGGAGGAGGTTGACGACCTCGCGGATGGTGGCGACGGCGTGCTTGTGCTGGGTGAGGCCCATGGCCCAGCAGACGATGGTGCGCTCCGAGGCCAGGACCATGGCCAGGGCCTGCTCGATCTCGGGGCGGGTGAGCCCGGTGGCGGTCAGGGTCTCGTCCCAGTCGGTGTCCTTGGCAGCGGTGACGAGGTCCTCGTATCCGTGGGTGTGCTCGCGGATGAAGGCCTCGTCGGTGGCGCCCTCGGTCGCGATGACGAGCTTGTTGAGGAGGCGGAAGAGCGCCTGGTCGCCGCCGATGCGGATCTGCAGGAAGAGGTCGGTGAGGGCGGTGCCCTTGAGCATGCCGAGGGGCGTCTGGGGGTTCTTGAACCGTTCGAGGCCGGCCTCGGGCAGCGGGTTCACCGAAATGATCTTCGCGCCGGCCGCTTTGGCCTGTTCCAGGGCGGAGAGCATGCGGGGGTGGTTGGTGCCGGGGTTCTGTCCGGCGACGATGATCAGGTCGGCCTGGTGGAGGTCTTCGAGGCTGACGCTGCCCTTGCCGATGCCGATCGTCTCGTTCAGGGCGGAGCCCGAGGACTCGTGGCACATGTTGGAGCAGTCGGGCAGGTTGTTGGTGCCGAACTCGCGGGCGAACAGCTGGAAGAGGAACGCGGCCTCGTTGCTGGTGCGGCCCGAGGTGTAGAAGAGGGCCTCGTCGGGGGAGCCGAGGGCGGTCAGCTCCTCGGCGATGATCTCGAAGGCCCGCTCCCAGGGGACGGCCTGGTAGTGGTCGGCGCCCTCCGGCAGGTACATCGGCTCGGTGATGCGGCCCTGCTGGCCCAGCCAGTAGCCGGAGCGGCCGGCGAGGTCGGCCAGGGAGTGCTCCGCGAAGAAGTCCGGGGTGACCCGGCGCAGCGTGGCCTCCTCGGCGACGGCCTTGGCGCCGTTCTCGCAGAACTCGGCGGTGTGGCGTTTGTCGCCTTCGGGCCAGGCGCAGCCGGGGCAGTCGAAGCCGTTCTTCTGGTTGACCTTGAGGAGGGTGCGTGCGGTGCGGGCGACGCCCATCTGCTGCTGGGCGATCCGCAGGGTGTGCCCGATCGCCGGAAGGCCGGCTGCTGCGTGCTGCGGGGACGCGACCTGCGGCGCGTCCTGTACGGGATCACCTGCGGGCGGCTTCGTGGCCATGTCGCTCCCCTTTGGGCAGTCGGGCATCGCGGCGTCGGCCGCTGTACGTATTCGTGTGGGCGTCCGATCCTGTCACGCCCGGGGGACATCACCGACGCCGGAATTGTCAGCGGGGCCGCCTAGGATCGGGGGCGTGGCAGAGAACGCATCGAAGAAGACCGACCAGACGACCGCAGCGGGCCGCCCCCGCCTGATGCTCATGGACGGGCACTCCCTGGCGTACCGGGCGTTCTTCGCGCTGCCCGCGGAGAACTTCACGACCGCGACCGGCCAGCCGACGAACGCCATCTACGGCTTCGCGTCGATGCTGGCGAACACGCTGCGCGACGAGGCGCCCACGCATTTTGCGGTGGCGTTCGACGTCTCCCGCAAGACGTGGCGCTCGACGGAGTTCCCCGAGTACAAGGCCAACCGGTCCAAGACCCCCGACGAGTTCAAGGGGCAGGTCGAGCTGATCGGCGAGCTCCTGGACGCGATGAACGTGCCGCGGTTCGCGATCGACGGCTTCGAGGCCGACGACGTGATCGCCACGCTGGCGACGCAGGCCGAGGCCCTCGGGTTCGAGGTGCTGATCGTCACGGGTGACCGGGACTCCTTCCAGCTGGTGTCCGAGCACACCACGGTGCTGTACCCGACCAAGGGCGTCTCCGAGCTGACCCGCTTCACGCCGGAGAAGGTCGAGGAGAAGTACGGGCTCACCCCGCAGCAGTACCCGGACTTCGCGGCACTGCGCGGCGACCCGTCGGACAACCTCCCGGGCATCCCGGGCGTCGGGGAGAAGACCGCCGCGAAGTGGATCACGCAGTTCGGGTCGTTCGCGGAGCTCGTGGAGCGCGCCGAGGAGGTCAAGGGCAAGGCCGGGCAGAACTTCCGGGACCACCTGGAGGCCGTGAAGCTCAACCGGGTCCTGACCGAGATGGTCAAGGACGTCGAGCTGCCCAAGGCGGCCGGCGACCTGGCCCGCCTCCCCTACGACCGCTCCGCCGTCACGGGCGTGCTGGACGTGCTGGAGATCCGCAACGCGTCGCTGCGCGAGCGGCTGCTGGCGGTGGACCCGGGCGCCGCGCAGGAGCCGGCCCCCGCTCCGGTCGCCGAGGTGGAGCTGGACGCGAGCGTGCTCGGCGCGGGCGAGCTGGCCCCGTGGCTGGCGAGCCACGCGGGCGGGCCGCTCGGCGTCTCCACCGTGGACAGCTGGGCGCTCGGCCAGGGCAACGTGAGCGAGATCGCGCTGGCCGCGGCAGGCGGCGCCGCCGCCTGGTTCGAGCCGTCCGGGCTGGACGAGGCCGACGAGCAGGCGTTCGCGGCGTGGGCCGCCGATCCGGCGAGGCCCAAGGTGGTGCACAACGCCAAGGGCCTGATGCGGGTCTTCCCCGAGCACGGCTGGACCCTGGCCGGCATCACCATGGACACCGCGCTGGCCGCGTACCTGGTCAAGCCGGGCCGCCGCTCCTTCGCGCTGGACGTGCTGTCCCACGAGTACCTGCACCGCGAGCTGCAGCCCGCCGCCGCCGACGGCCAGCTGGCGTTCGGCGCCGACGAGACCGCCGAGGCGGAGGCCCTGATGGCGCAGGCCCGCGCCGTCCTCGACCTCGGTGACGCGTTCACCGGCAAGCTCGCCGAGGTCGGCGCCGCCGAGCTGCTCCACGACATGGAGCTGCCGACCTCGGAGCTGCTGGCCCGGATGGAGCGGGCCGGCATCGCCGCCGACCGCGACCACCTGGAGGCCATGGAGCAGCAGTTCGCCGGGGCCGTGCAGCAGGCGGTGAAGGAGGCGCACGCCGCGGTGGGGCACGAGTTCAACCTCGGCTCGCCCAAGCAGCTCCAGGAGGTCTTCTTCGGCGAGCTGGACCTGCCGAAGACGAAGAAGACCAAGACCGGCTACACCACGGACGCGGACGCGCTGGCCTGGCTGGCCACGCAGACCGACCACGAACTGCCGGTGATCATGCTGCGGCACCGGGAGCAGGCCAAGCTGCGCGTCACCGTCGAGGGCCTCGTCAAGACGATCGCCGCCGACGGCCGGGTGCACACCAGCTTCAGCCAGACCGTCGCCGCGACCGGACGGCTGTCCTCCACCGACCCGAACCTGCAGAACGTGCCGGTGCGCACCGACGAGGGCCGGGCGATCCGCCGCGGCTTCGTCGTCGGCGAGGGCTTCGAATCCCTCATGACCGCCGACTACAGCCAGATCGAGCTGCGCGTCATGGCTCACCTGTCCGAGGACGAGGGCCTGATCGAGGCCTTCCTGTCCGGGGAGGACCTGCACACCACCGTCGCCTCCCAGGTGTTCGGCGTGGAGCGCTCCGCGGTCGACGCGGAGATGCGGCGCAAGATCAAGGCGATGTCGTACGGACTCGCGTACGGCTTGTCCGCGTTCGGCCTCTCGCAGCAGCTGAACATCGAGCCCGCCGAGGCGCGCGGCCTGATGGACACCTTCTTCGAGCGGTTCGGCGGGGTCCGGGACTACCTGGGCCGCGTCGTCGACGAGGCCCGGGCCACCGGCTACACGGCGACGGTCTTCGGACGTCGCCGGTACCTGCCCGACCTCAACAGCGACAACCGGATGCGCCGTGAGGCCGCCGAGCGGATGGCGCTGAACGCCCCCATCCAGGGCACCGCAGCCGACATCGTCAAGGTCGCCATGCTGCGCGTGGACAAGGCGATCACCGAGGCGGGCCTGAAGTCGCGGATGCTGCTCCAGGTCCACGACGAAATCGTGCTGGAGATCGCCCCGGGCGAGCGCAAGGAGGTCGAGGAGCTGGTGCGCCGCGAGATGGGCGCCGCCGTCGAGCTCCGCGCCCCGCTGGACGTGTCGGTGGGCGTCGGCGCCGACTGGGAGTCCGCCGCGCACTGAGGCAGGGCCGCCGGGCGGCCCGTACCGCGCCCGTCCCCGCTACGCGGTGGGGACGGGCGTCCGCGTTTCCTCCCCGGCGTCCGTACGGGCGCCCGCGCGCCGGTGCACGAGCCGTACGAGGGCCCCGTACAGCAGCAGGCCCACGGCGAGGCCGCCGCCCGCGCCGAAGCAGACCGTCGGGATGATGTCGAGCGGGGTGCGGATCCGGTCGTAGAACGTGAAGAAGCGCAGCACCCGCATCGTCACCCCGATCGCCACGCACCCCGTGACCAGGGCGGCCGCCCCCAGCAGCTGCGCCCGGCCGAGGACCGGCACGGACGCGGGGGCGGGCCGGTCGGGCAGCCGCCGCACGGCGGTCCCCGTGAACCACAGCAGGGCGCAGGCCGCGACGGCGGACGTCCCGTACTGCAGGTACGAGTACAGGGGCAGGCCGTAGGCGAGCGGCTCGCCGAGGGCGGGCAGGGCGTTGGTGCCCCACCGGTCCAGGTGCGTGAAGCTGTCCCACACCACGTGCGTGAGCGAACCGGCGACGGCGGAGAGGTAGAACCAGAGCGCGAGCGGGGCGGGGCGCGGGCCGCCGCCCCGCGGGTTGCGCCAGTCCTCGCCGCGCAGGAAGGCGTGGATCCGGCCCTGGCGGCGGCGCGGCAGGAACGCGATCAGCGGCTCGCGCAGCAGCAGCCAGCACGCCGCGAGCACGGCGGTCAGCACGGCGTCGGCGGTGAACACCCCGGCCAGCGAATGCGTGAAGGCGCCGTACCGCATGACGCCGGAGACGACGGCGTCCCCGAAGTAGAACGTGTCGGGCGCGAACGACCCGAGGACGAGCGCCGACGCGACCAGCGGCCCGCGGGCCCGTCCCGCCCGGCGGACGGCCGGCAGCACGGCCGCCGCGTGGCTGAGGGTGAACGGCATGACACCTCTTCCTTGCTTCGGGCCGATGCGCCCCGATCGGTCGGGACAGTATGCGTGAGCTGCGCGGGGCGTGCGGAAGTCGAGGAACGGCCCGCCGGTGCTCCCGGTCCGACGGTTCTCATCTCGGCTCCGCGTTGCTACGGTGCCTCCGCCCTGACACCCCATCAGATTCCGGAGGCCCGGCATGCGCGCTCTCGTCGCCGCCGCCATCGGGCTGGCCGCCGCGCTGGCCCTCGTCTTCGCCGTCACCGCGTTCGGGGTGCCCGAAGGCAGGACCTCGCCCAAGCCGCTGCTCACCACCGCGCCCGCCGCGCCCGGAAAGTAGAGGAGGCCCGGACATGCGACGCAGAGCGAGCCTCGTCCTGCTGGCCCTGGCGGTGTTCTGCGCGGCCCTCGCACCGCTGCTGCGCTGGTACGCGTACCCCCGGCTCGCCAAGATCCCGCCGAACCAGTACCAGGAGATGGTCCTGGAGGCGAAGGACGCGACCCTGCTCGACTACACCGCCGGCATGCAGCCGAAGAAGGTCGACAAGGTCACCATCGTCCAGACCCTGAAGGGCAACGTCGAGGCGTCGAAGGAGATCGAGGCGAGCGCCGGCAAGGACGTCGTCGTCTGGGACACCCTCTCGTACATCATGGGCCCCGACGGGAAGATGGTCTCCCAGATCCCCGAGCGCTACATCTTCGACGCCCACACCCAGGACCCGGTGCACGCCACTGGCGAGATGGTCGACGGAGACCCGGTCAAGCGCGAGGGCATCGAGTTCAAGTGGCCCTTCTTCGCCGAGCCCCGCGACTACCTCTACTTCGACGCCCAGACCCGCACCTCCTCGCCGGTCCACTACGTCGGCCCGCGCAGCTACCGGGGGATGGACGTCTACTACTACGAGCAGACCGTGCCGTGGACGAAGGTCTCCCTGCCGAAGAAGATGCCGATCGAGGGCATCGACCCCGCGACGTTCGAGCAGAGCACCGGTACCAGCCTCTGGTACCGGGTCAAGGCGATGTTCTGGGTCGATCCGGTCACCGGGGCGCCCGTCAACGCCGAGCAGGTCATCGAGCAGGAGATGCGCGGCGGCATCGCGGCCGGTGCCCCCGACGGCAGGCTCACCGTCTTCGCGGGAGACGTGAAGATGCGCCAGGACTACGCCGACCACACCGTCGACCTGGTCAGGTCGAACCGTACGAAGGTCCTCGCGCTGCACACGTACGCCCCGGTCGGCCTGGCGGCCGGCGGGCTGGTGCTGTTCGGGCTGGCCCTGTGGCTGGAGGCCCGCGGCCGCCGCGACGACGGGGCCCGGGAGGAGCTCACCGCCTGAGGCGGGCGTTGGTGTGCCGGGTGGGTTCGGCCGCCGCCGGATCCTCCGGCCACGGGTGCTTGGGGTACCGGCCGCGGAGCTCGGCGCGCACGGCCCGGTAGCCGCCCCGCCAGAACGAGGCCAGGTCGGCGGTCACGGCGGCGGGCCGCCCCGCCGGCGACAGCAGGTGGACGAGGACGGGCACCCCGGCCACCCGCGGGGTCTCGGCCAGCCCGAACAGCTCCTGGAGCTTCACGGCCAGGACCGGCTGCCCGTGCTCCGCGGAGTAGTCCACCCGGATCCGGGAACCGCTGGGCACCTCGATCCGCTCCGGGGCCAGCTCGTCCAGGCGGACGGCCTCACCGGTCGCCCAGGGCAGCAGCCGGTTCAGGGCCTGCCCGGCATCGATCCGCCCGAGATCGGCGCGCCGCCGGGCCCGCGACAGCTCGGGTTCCAGCCAGTCGCCGGCCCGCTCCAGCAGGACGTGGTCGTCCGCCACGTCCGGCCAGGCGCCGCCGAGGGTGCGGTGCAGGAAGGCCAGCCGGGCCCGCAGCGCCTGCCCGTCCGCGGACCAGCGCAGCAGCCCGAGCCCCTCGGCGCGCAGCCCGTCGACGAGCGCGGCCCGGACGAGCCCGGGGTCGGGGCTCTTCAGCGGGCGCACGGCCAGCTCGATCGCTCCGAGCCGTTGCGCGGACCGCGCCACCACGTCCCCGTCCTCCCAGTACACCTCCTCGCCGGACGCCAGCAGGTGCGCGGCGGCGGCCCGGGCGGTGTCGTCGTCGAGGACGGCGGCCAGTCGGACGCGGGCGGACGCGGAGTGCGGCCCCCGGTCGGCGACGGCCACCGCCAGCCACGGCGCGCTGCGCAGCGGAGAGCCCTCCCCCAGCTCGGCCGCCGTCCCGGAGGCCATCAGGAACGCCCCGCCGCCCTTCGCCTTCGCCACGCGCTCGGGGAAGGCCAGGGCGGCGATCAGCCCGGCGGCCGCGTCGTCGGATGCGGCGCCGCTGCCGGGGCTCCATCCCGGGCCCCGCGCCTCGAACGCCGACGGGTCCGGATTCCGGCTGCCGCCGTTCGCAGCGTGGGGCTCCCGGCGTGCAGCTCCCGGAGGGGCCGGTGGCGAAGCCCCGGTTCCGGGAAGGGCCGGGGTGGAGGAAGAGCCCCGCGCGGCGGCACCCCGCGTCCCGGTCCCGGCGGCACCCGCGGCACCCCGCGTCCCGGTCCCGGCGGCACCCGCGGCACCCCGCGTCCCGGTCCCGGCGGCACCCGCGGCACCCTGCGTCCCGGTCTCGGCGGCGGCACCCTGCGTCCCGGTCTCGACGGCGGCACCCCGCGTCCCGGTCTCGGCGGCGGCACCCTGCGTCCCGGTCTCGGCGGCACCCGTGGCGCGCTGCAGGCGGCGGGCCTCCGCCCGCCAGCGGGAGGCGTACCCGTCGCCGCCCGCGCGGGCCCGCCGCCAGGCTCCGGCCAGGTCGTCCCCGTACTCCCGGGGCGGCTCCTCGCTCAGCAGGGCCACCAGCTCCGCCGCACGGCGGGCCCCCAGGACGGCGGAGCCGTCCAGCAGGGCCCGGGCCAGGCGCGGGTGAAGGCCCAGCCGGGCCATCCGCTGCCCGCGCGGCGTCACCTGCCCCGCCGGGGACACCGCGCCGACCGCCAGCAGGACCTCCCGCGCCGCGGCCATCGCCCCGGCCGGCGGCGGGTCCAGCAGGGCAAGACCCGACGCGTCCGGGTCGCCCCAGCAGGCCGCCTGCAGCGCGAACTGCGCCAGGTCGGCGATCCGGATCTCGGGCGACGGGAAGGAGGGCAGCCGTGCGTCCTCCGCCTCCGCCCAGCAGCGGTACACCGTCCCCGGCGCCTCGCGCCCGGCCCGGCCCGCCCGCTGGCGCCCGGCCGCGCGGGACGCCCGTACGGTCGCGAGCGCGCCCAGCCCCCGGGCATGGTCCACCCTGGGCTCCCGGGCCAGTCCCGAGTCCACGACCACCCGTACGCCGGGCACGGTCAGGCTCGACTCCGCCACGGCGGTGGAAAGGATCACCCTGCGGTGCTGCGCGACGGAGAGCGCCGCGTCCTGGACCGCCGCCGGGGCCCGGCCGTGTATCTGGAGCACCTCCGCGTCCACCCTCCCCCCGACTCCGTCGGGGGCACCCCCACCCAGCAGTCCCGCCACCCGGGCGATCTCGCCGACGCCCGGAAGGAAGCACAGGACGTCACCACCGCGTTCCGCCAGCGCCCGCCGCACCACCGAGGCCACGTGCGCCAGCTGCGCCGGATCCACCCGCATCCCGTGCGGCGGCCGCACCGGCCGCGGCGGCGGGGCCCAGACCGTCTCCACCGGGTATGAGACCCCCGCGGCCTCCACCACCGGCGCGCCGCCGAGCACCCGGGCCCAGCCGGCCGCGTCCGTCGTCGCGGAGGCCGCGACCAGGCGCAGCTCCGGGCGCAGGGTCTCCCGCACGTCCAGGAGGAACGCGGCGACCGTGTCGGCGTCGAGGTGCCGCTCGTGGCACTCGTCCAGGACCACCACGTCCACCCCGGAGAGCTCCTGGTCCCGCTGGAGCCGCTGGAGGAGGACACCGGTGGTGACCACCTCCACCACCGTGTCCGGACCGGCCACCCGCTCGCCGCGCACCGTGAAGCCCACCGAGCCCCCGGCCTCCTCGCCCAGCAGCCAGGCCATCCGGCGCGCCGCGGCCCGGGCGGCGATCCGCCGGGGCTCGGCCACGACGACCCGGCGCCGGGGCCCGGCGCCCACCAGCCCGGCCAGGACCAGCGGCACCAGCGTGGTCTTGCCGGTGCCGGGCGGGGCGCAGAGCACCGCAGTGCCGTGCGTGTCCAGCGCGGAGACGAGCGCGGGCACGGCCTCCCGTACGGGAAGGGCGTCGAGGCCGGCCTGGCGGGGCTGTCGGGTCACCGGTGTCTCAGTCCCTCTCGCAGACGAAGATCGCGGTGCCGGGGATCAGGTTGCCGCGCAGCGGGGACCAGCCGCCCCACTCCTGGGTGTTCCACGCGGGCCACTCCGGTTCCACCAGGTCGACCAGGCGGAACCCGCCCGCGACCACGTCGCGGACGCGGTCGCCGAGGGTGCGGTGGTGCTCCACGTAGACGGCGCGGCCCTGCTCGTCCTGTTCGACGTACGGGGTCCGGTCGAAGTAGGAGGCGGAGACGGACAGCCCCTCCGGGCCGGGCTCGTCGGGGAAGGCCCAGCGGACGGGGTGGGTGACGGAGAAGACCCAGCGGCCGCCGGGGCGCAGGACGCGGTGGACCTCGCGCATGACGTTGACGGGGTCCGCGACGAAGGGGACGGCCCCGTACGCGGAACAGGCCAGGTCGAAGGAGGCGTCGCGGAACGGCAGCCGCCCCGCGTCGGCCTCGACGAGCGGCACGTCGTCGCCGATGCGCAGGGCGTGCTGGAGCTGGCGGTGGGAGAGGTCCAGGGCCACCGGGCGGGCGCCGCGGGCGGCCAGCCAGCGCGAGCACTGGGCGGCCCCGGCGCCGATCTCCAGGACGTCCTTGTCCTTCAGGGAGTCCGCCGGGCCGAGCAGGGCGGCGGCCGCCTCGTCCAGGCCCTCCGGCCCCCAGACGAAGCGGTCGTCGCCGAGGAACGCTCCGTGTTCGCTCTGGTACTCGTCGGCGTTGCGGTCCCACCAGCCCCGGCTGGCTCGGCTGCTCTCCGCGTCGTCGGCGTCACGCCGCGTGGCCTCGGCGTCCTCGCCGGGGCCGCCGTCGGCTTCGTACGCTTCTTCGGGGGCGTAGTCCTCTTGGTTCATGGGGCCTGTCGTCGTAGTCTGCGGAAAGAGTTCGAACGAGGCAGGAAGGGGCCATCCGCGCCCACCCGCCCACGAATTGTGCCGGTTGTGCGGTGATCCGCCCGGGGTGTGCGCCTTCGCGCATTGACCCTGTCCGGCTGCCCCCGTATGCTACAAGTTGCGCTGCGAGCCTGTGCTCCTCAGACCTAGCAGGCTGCGCTTGCATCTGTTGATGACCCCTCGGTTTTCGAGGCCCGGTCCGCTTCACGGCGGAGTTTGGGCTTCCTTGGCTGTCCGGCTTCTTCGGCAGATGCCGATAAGGGCTCCCGGCGTAGCAGTACCTACGACTTTCTGTCCGTAACCGGAGCCCTTTCCCACATGACGAGCAGCACCGAGACCACCTCTACCACCCCGCAGGTAGCGGTCAACGACATCGGTAACGAGGAAGCCTTCCTCGCCGCGATCGACGAGACGATCAAGTACTTCAACGACGGCGACATCGTCGACGGCGTCATCGTGAAGGTCGACCGGGACGAGGTCCTGCTCGACATCGGTTACAAGACCGAAGGCGTGATCCCGAGCCGTGAGCTCTCGATCAAGCACGACGTCGACCCGAACGAGGTCGTCAAGGTCGGCGACGAGATCGAGGCCCTGGTTCTCCAGAAGGAGGACAAGGAAGGCCGTCTGATCCTGTCCAAGAAGCGCGCCCAGTACGAGCGCGCCTGGGGCACGATCGAGAAGATCAAGGAAGAAGACGGCATCGTCACCGGTACCGTCATCGAGGTCGTCAAGGGTGGTCTCATCCTCGACATCGGCCTCCGCGGCTTCCTGCCGGCCTCCCTCGTCGAGATGCGCCGCGTCCGCGACCTCCAGCCCTACGTGGGCAAGGAGCTCGAGGCGAAGATCATCGAGCTGGACAAGAACCGCAACAACGTGGTCCTGTCCCGCCGCGCCTGGCTCGAGCAGACCCAGTCCGAGGTCCGCCAGACGTTCCTCACCACCCTGCAGAAGGGTCAGGTCCGCTCCGGCGTCGTTTCCTCGATCGTCAACTTCGGTGCCTTCGTGGACCTGGGTGGCGTCGACGGTCTCGTCCACGTCTCCGAGCTGTCCTGGAAGCACATCGACCACCCGTCCGAGGTTGTCGAGGTCGGCCAGGAAGTCACCGTCGAGGTCCTCGACGTCGACATGGACCGCGAGCGTGTCTCCCTGTCGCTGAAGGCGACGCAGGAGGACCCGTGGCAGCAGTTCGCCCGGACCCACCAGATCGGTCAGGTCGTCCCGGGTAAGGTCACCAAGCTGGTTCCGTTCGGTGCGTTCGTCCGCGTGGACGAGGGCATCGAGGGTCTGGTCCACATCTCCGAGCTGGCCGAGCGCCACGTGGAGATCCCGGAGCAGGTCGTCCAGGTCAACGACGAGATCTTCGTCAAGGTCATCGACATCGACCTCGAGCGTCGCCGGATCTCGCTGTCGCTGAAGCAGGCCAACGAGTCCTTCGGTGCCGACCCGGCGTCGGTCGAGTTCGACCCGACCCTGTACGGCATGGCCGCGTCCTACGACGACCAGGGCAACTACATCTACCCCGAGGGCTTCGACCCCGAGACCAACGACTGGCTCGAGGGCTACGAGACCCAGCGCGAGACGTGGGAGCGCCAGTACGCCGAGGCGCAGGTCCGCTTCGAGCAGCACCAGGCGCAGGTCATCAAGAGCCGCGAGGCCGACGAGGCCGCTGCCGCCGAGGGCGCTGCCGCCCCGGCCGCCGGTGGCAACGCCGGTGCGGGCATCTCGGGCGGTTCCTACTCCTCGGAGTCGGACGAGACCTCGGGCGCCCTGGCCTCCGACGAGGCCCTGGCCGCGCTCCGCGAGAAGCTGGCCGGCGGCCAGAGCTGATCGCAGCGCATCACACCCCGGTGTGAGCTGAGCTGAAGACAAGGCCCGTCCCCTCAGGGGGGCGGGCCTTGTTGCGTCGCCCGTGTGGTGGCCTGCGTCGTGTCACCCGCGTTGCGTCACCCGCGTCGTGTCACCCGTGTTGCGTCCTCTGCGTTGCGTTCCTGTGAAAGGGGCCAACTGGGGAATGGGGCAGCCCCCTTGGACGTTGTCCGCAGAGAAGACGGCGAGGAGGAGTGGTGACGGTGCTCGATCCAAAGGGTTTGTACGAATGGGACGCCAAGGGCCTGGCGGTGGCCGACATGGCGCTCGCCCAGGACTCGGCCGGCCTTGTCATGCTCTACCACTTCGAGGGGTACATCGACGCAGGTGAGGCCGGGGAGCAGATCGTCGAGCGGCTGCTCGACACGCTGCCCCACCAGGTCGTGGCCCGGTTCGACGCGGACCGCCTGGTCGACTACCGCGCCCGGCGCCCGCTGCTGACGTTCCAGCGCGACCACTGGACCGAGTTCGAGGAGCCCCGGCTCGAGGTGCGCCTCGTCCAGGACGCCACCGGCGCGCCGTTCCTGCTGCTCTCCGGCCCCGAGCCGGACGTGGAGTGGGAACGCTTCGCCGTCGCCGTCCGGCAGATCGTCGAACGCCTCGGCGTCCGGCTCTCCGTCAACTTCCACGGCATCCCCATGGGCGTCCCGCACACCCGGCCCGTCGGGATCACCCCGCACGGCAACCGGACCGACCTCATGCCCGGGCACCGCAGCCCGTTCGACGAGGCCCAGGTCCCGGGCAGCGCCGAGTCCCTCGTGGAGTTCCGCCTCGGCCAGGCCGGACACGACGTACTGGGCGTCGCCGCGCACGTCCCGCACTACGTGGCGCGCTCCCCGTACCCGGACGCCGCGCTGACGGTGCTGGAGGCCATCACGGCGGCGACCGGGCTCGTTCTGCCGGCGGTCGCGCACGCGCTGCGCACCGAGGCGCACCGTACCCAGACGGAGATCGACCGGCAGATCCGCGAGGGCGACGAGGAGCTGGTCTCCCTGGTCCAGGGTCTGGAGCACCAGTACGACGCCGCGGCCGGCGCCGAGACCCGCGGCAACATGATCGCCGAGCCCCAGGAGATCCCGTCGGCCGACGAGATCGGCCGCGAGTTCGAGCGGTTCCTGGCCGAGCGCGAGGGCGAGGGCTGACAGGCCCGCCCGCCCTG
>LJCW01000003.1 GCA_001298555.1 Actinobacteria bacterium OV450 | reverse complement strand
CCTGCGCCCCGGCGTCCGGCTGCGCCGCCGGGGCGGCGGCCCCCGCCGGGCCGGTGCACCGCCCGCCGCTATCCGGTCGCCTGGCGCATCAGCAGGTCCCGCAGCTGGCGGGCGTGGCGGCGGCTGACCTGCAGCTCGGCCGATCCGACGCGGACGCTGGTGGTCCCGGCGTCCAGCCGGAGCTCGTCGATGCGGCCCAGCGCCACGAGGTGCCGACGGTGGATGCGGACGAAACCGCGGGCCGCCCAGCGCTCCTCCAGCGTGGAGAGCGGGATGCGGACCAGGTGGCTGCCCTCGTCGGTGTGCAGCCGGGCGTAGTCGCCCTGGGCCTCGACGTACGCGATGTCGGCGATCGCCACGAACCGGGTGACGCCGCCCAGTTCGACGGCGATCTGGTCCGGGGTGCGCTCGGCGACGGTCACCTCGGGGGCGGGGCGCCGCTGCACCGGGATGCTCGGACCGGACGGCTCCGCGGGCCCGGCCGGCTGAGCGGCGGTCCGGCCCAGCTGGGCACGGGCCCGCCGGACCGCCTCGGCGAGCCGCTCGGGACGGACCGGCTTGAGGACGTAGTCCACGGCCTTGAGGTCGAAGGCCTGGACGGCGAACCCCTCGTGGGCGGTGACGAAAACGATCAGCGGCGGTTGCGCGAACCCGGTCAGCAGCCGGGCGATGTCGAGGCCGGTCAGCCCCGCCATGTGGATGTCGAGGAAGACGACGTCGATGCCGTCGGGCCCGTCGGGGCCGGTCTCCAGGGCCCGGGTGATCCGCCGCAGGGCCTCGGTGGCGTCCGAGGCGCCCTCGGCGCTCAGCACCCGGGGGTCGGAGCGCAGCAGGTAGAGGAGTTCCTCGAGGAGCGGCTTCTCGTCGTCGACGGCCAGTACGCGCAGCATGCGGTGGAGTCTAGGGACGACGGCGCCGGGGTGGAACGGTGCGCGGCCCGCCTGCCGGGGGGAGGGGGCAGGGGGCCGCGCGGTCCGTCGGTGGGGGGAGGGGAGGAGGCGGTCAGGAGGTGATCAGGAGGTGGTGATCAGCTTGCCGTCGGGGGAGACGGCGTACCAGGTGCCGCCCACGCCCTGCCCGTTGATGTCGCCGGCCTTCTTGTCGCCGGTGAAGGTGTAGACGGGCCAGCAGTCGATCGCCTGCTGCTTCATGCCGTCGGGGCGGTCCAGGACGGAGTAGCCCTTCTCGACGATGCCCTTGGCGTTGGCCTTGTCCACCGGGGGCACGACCGGCCACTTGGCCACGCAGTCGCCGGTGCAGTTGGAGGCCATCGGCCAGGCGGTGTCCTTCTTGAACCGGTAGACGGTCATGCCGTTGCCGTCGACGATGTGCTCGCCGAGCTTGGGGTCCTTGGCCACCGTCAGGGCGCCGGCGGCCTGGCCCGCACCGGCCGGTGCCGCGGGCGCGGCGGCGGCCTTCGCGGCCTTCTTGCCGTCGGGGGCGAGCGCGAACCAGGTGCCGCCGACGCCCTGCCCGTTGGTCTCGCCCGCCTTGGTGTCCTTGCTGTAGCGGTACACGGGCCAGCCGCCCACGGTCAGCTGCTTGCTGCCGTCGCTGCGGACCACCTCGCCGAGCACCGACGGGTCCATGCCCGCGGCGGCGGTGGCGTCACCGGCCGGGACCACCGGCCAGGTCTTCGCGCAGTCCCCCTCGCAGTTGGACTTCGGCGGCTTGGCGGTGTCCTTGTCGAAGCGGTAGAGGGTGAAACCGGCACTGTCGGCGAGGACGGAGCCGAGCTGCTCGTTCTGGGCGATCGCCAGCTGGCCGGCGCCCTTGGCGCTCGCGCCGGCGGCGGATCCCGCGCCGTAGTCGGAGCCGTAGTCGCCTGCTGCGGCGGGAGCCGCGGCCGCGGCACCGGCGGGCTTCGCGTCGGCGGCCTTGGTGTCGTCCCCGCCGCAGGCGGTCGCCGTGAGGGCGACGACGACTGCCACGGCCGCCAGGGTGGTTCCGCGCTTGATGCCCATCTGATCTCTCCCACGTTCGGTGTCTCCGTGTCCGCCGCCCGTCTCCGGTGCGTCGGCAACTGTGACAAGGACACGCCCTGGCGGGGTCGATCTGTTCAAGGCGGTGTGTGTGGGCTGTTTCACTCACCCCGCGCCGAACCCGGCGCGGCGCAGAGCCGTGACCACAGCGAGGCCGAGGACCTGGTGTCCGCCGTCGTTGGGGTGCAGCCCGTCCTCCAGGTGCTGCGGTCCCAGCAGGTCACGGCCCGGCAGCAGGACGAGACGGTCGTCCCCGGCGGCGATCCGGTCGCGGGCGGCCCGCTCCATCGCGTCGCGCAGGGCGCCCAGGGTGGCGCCGAGCCGGTTCGGGGTGCGCTCCGCGTCGGGCCGCAGGACGGGGGAGAGAAGCAGCAGCGGGGTCCGCGGGTGCCCCTGGCGGACCAGATCGAGGAACGCGCGGGTGGTCTCGTACAGCAGCGGTGCCGAAAAGGGCACGCGAGACCAGCAGTTGGTGCCGAACGCGAGGGTGAGGACGTCCGCGGGGAGGCTCGCGATCTGCTCGGCGGTGGCGAGTTCCCCGCGGGCGGCGCCCGCGTACCCGAGGTTGACGGTGTCCCAGCCCAGGGCGCGGCCGGCGACGGCGGGCCAGCCGTGGGCGGGCCGGGTGGACCACCAGCCCTCGGTGATCGAATCGCCGTGCACCACCCAGCGCGGTGCCGGCGGCGCCGGGGCCACGGTCCCGCCGATCCCGCGCAGGCCGAGGATCAGCGGGGACTGCGCCTCCGGCGGGTGGACGGTGAACGGGCCGGGCCCGCCGGGGAGTTCGATGCGTACGACGGCCTCGGCCGCGGGTTCGGTCCAGACTTCGCGGACCACCTGGTGGCGGTCCCACAGGGCGAAGCCGTGCGCCAGGTCGCGCAGTGCGTCGGTGGGGCCGGGCACGGTCGCCCGGTAGCGGATCTCCACCGCGTGCGCGCCGTGCGCCGTGAACTCCAGACGCACCCCTATCGGGAGGGTGGCCCGCTCCCCGGTGTCCCAGGGCAGCCGCATGCCGTCCGCCGGGTCGGCCCGGACCGGCTGCCCCTTGTCGAGCCAGGCGACTCCGCGCAGGAACGGTCCCGGGTCCAGCCAGTGCGTGGCGGTGCCCTCAGTGATCACTGCGCGCCTCCGGTCGTCAGGGGAGCCGGCTCCGGAGGGGTCGCGGCCCCGTCGCCGGCTCGTGTGACCCGTACCCCGGACGGGCACGTTCCACCGCCGCGGAGTGCACGCCGTGCGTCCGGGCCGGTTTCCGGCCGGCATGCTGCGGCAGATCTGACGATGTGTCAATAAAGCCGGTCGGGGTGCGGTGCGCACTGATCGATCATCCACGCGCAACAAAGGACCATCCAGGGCAGATCCGCGCAACGATCGTGCGGCAATGTGCAAGGATGGTGCATTACGGGCGGTATCACTCAGCTCGTAGGCTCACTCGCTGTACGTGGAGTGGCGAAGACCGCCTGCTCGGCGGTCCTCCCCATGCCCAGGCTCTTGTCTGTGTCCTGCTCCGG
Organism: Actinobacteria bacterium OV450; assembly: GCA_001298555.1. Taxonomy (GTDB): domain Bacteria; phylum Actinomycetota; class Actinomycetes; order Streptomycetales; family Streptomycetaceae; genus Streptomyces. Next base: position 24,067 of record LJCW01000003.1, on the reverse strand, counting down.
ACCGCTGCGGTCGATGCCTCAGTCCCCATCCGCAGTGTCCAAAGGAGTCCCCCCGTGCTCGATCAGGGCCAGGCACCCCCGCTCTCCCCGGAGACGCGCAAGCCCGTGAACCCGCTGATGCGCCGCAAGCCCGTCGAGCGGCTCGTCGCCGAGGGCGGGCAGGGTGACGGCGGCTCGCTGCGCCGCTCGCTCACCATGTGGCAGCTGACCATGATCAGCATCGGTGCCACCCTGGGCACCGGCATCTTCGTCGTCCTCGGCACCGCGGCCCCCAAGGCCGGCCCCGCCGTGACGATCTCCTTCATCCTCGCGGGCCTGACCGCGCTCTTCTCGGCCCTCTCCTACGCCGAGCTGGCCGGCTCCGTCCCGGTCTCCGGCTCCTCGTACTCGTACGCGTACGCCACCATGGGCGAGTTCATAGCCTGGATCTGCGGCTGGTGCCTGGTCCTGGAGTACGCCGTCTCCGTCGCGGCCGTGGCCGTCGGCTGGGGCCAGTACCTCAACGAGCTCCTCGACGGGACCATCGGGGTCACCATCCCCGGCTCGGTCTCCGCGCCGCTGGGCGACGGCGGCTTCATCAACCTGCCGGCGCTGGTCGTCGTCCTGCTCTCGATGGTCTTCCTGATGCGCGGGGCCAAGGAGAGCGCCACGATCAACTCGATCATGGTCGCGGTGAAGATCGTCACGCTGCTGCTCTTCATCGGCATCGGCGTCATGGGCATCAAGTCCGGCAACTACACGCCGCTCGCCCCGCTCGGCGTCACCGGCATCAGCGCCGCCGCCTCCACCCTGTTCTTCTCGTACATCGGCTTCGACGCCGCCTCCACCGCCGGTGAGGAGGCCAAGGACCCGAAGAAGGACCTGCCGCGCGCGATCATGCTCTCGCTGGGCATCGTCACCGTCCTCTACGTCCTCGTCGCCTTCGTCGCCGTCGGCGCCATGCCGTGGCAGGACTTCGAGGGCACCGAGGCCGCGCTCGCCCAGATCATGACCGACGTCACCGGCACCAGCGTCTGGGGCGTCGTCCTCGCCGCCGGCGCCGTGATCGCGATCTTCTCCGTCGTCTTCGCCGTCCTCTACGGCCAGACCCGCATCCTCTTCGCGATGTCCCGCGACGGCCTCGTCCCCAAGGTGTTCGCCAAGGTCGACGAGAAGACCGGCGCCCCCCGCGCCAACGTCGTCCTCGTCTCCCTCTTCTGCGGCGTCCTCGCCGCGTTCATCCCGCTGGGCAAGCTCGCCGACGCCACCAGCATCGGCACCCTCTTCGCCTTCGGCCTGGTCAACGTCGCTGTGATCATCCTGCGCCGCACCAAGCCCGACATGCCGCGCACCTTCAAGGTGGCGCTCTTCCCGGTCACGCCGATCCTGGGCTTCCTGGCCTGCGGCTACATGATGTTCAGCCTGGATACGGCCACGTGGATGGTCTTCGGTGGCTGGATGGCAGTCGGCCTCGTGGTGTACTTCAGCTACGGCATCCGCCGCTCCCGACTGGCCACGGAAGAAGTGGCCACAGCAGAAATGTGATCCACCCGCAGTGCGACTGAACGATCTCGACGAACGCATCGTGCACGCCCTCGCCGAGGACGCCCGCCGTTCCTACGCGGACATCGGCTCCGAGGTCGGACTCTCGGCCCCGGCCGTGAAGCGGCGCGTGGACCGGCTGCGGGCCGAGGGGGCCATCACCGGCTTCACCGTCCGCGTCGACCCCGCCGCCATGGGCTGGGAGACCGAGGGCTTCATCGAGATCTACTGCCGCCACAACACCTCGCCGGACGACATCCGGCGAGGCCTGGAGCGGTACCCCGAGGTGGTGTCCGCGTCGACCGTCACCGGCGACGCGGACGCCCTCGTCCAGGTCTTCGCCTCCGACATGCGGCACTTCGAGCGCGTACTGGAGCGCATCGCGGGCGAACCCTTCGTGGAGCGCACCAAGTCGGTGCTGGTCCTCTCCCCGCTCCTGCGCCGCTTCACCTCGGGCGCCCCGGCCTGACCGCCGTCCCGCTCGAACACCCCCTCGAACGCTGCTGCGCCCCGGCATCACGATGCCGGGGCGCAGCGGTGTCCAGGCGGCGGGAGCGGTACGGGCCCGCCCCGCGGGCGGCGTTCAGGCGTGCCCGGCACTCGCGCCGGCCGCGGCGGTGCGGTGGCCGGCGGCCCGTTCCAGCAGGGGCCGGCGCTCCTCCTCCGTCAGGCCGCCCCAGACCCCGAAGGGTTCACGGGTCCGCAGTGCGTGCTCCAGGCACGCGGCACGCACCGGGCAGACCGCACAGACCCGCTTCGCGGCCTCGTCGCGGCCCTCCCGCTCCTCGCCCCGCTCGCCGGCCGGGTGGTAGAAGCGTCCGGGGCCCAGGTTCCGGCAGGCGGCCCGCAGCTGCCACTGCCAGTGGTGGTGGGCGGCGCCGGGCAGCCGGGAGACGTCGGTCATGACAGTTCCAGTTCCTTTCGCGTGACTCGGCATGTCCCCGCGTGTGACCGATCCGCGCGTCCCGAAACCTGCCGTCGTGACCCCGGCAGTGCGCCGCCCCCCGTCAAACCCGCGCGTCCGGGGTGCGGACGCCGATGAAGTCCGGGCGGCGGCGGAGCGTGAAGCCCATGGACTCGTACAGGGCGATGGCTCCCGTGTTCTCCGCCGCCGCGTGCAGGAACGGGCGGTCGCCGCGTTCGCGGATCGCGGCGGACACCGCCCGGATCAGGCGGCCGGCCAGGCCGCGGCCGCGGTGGTCGGGGTGCGTGCACACCGCGCTGATCTCCGACCAGCCCGGCGGCCGCATCCGTTCCCCGGCCATCGCGACGAGCCGGCCCTCGTGCCGGATCCCGAGGTAGGTGCCCAGCTCGACGGTGCGCCGCGCGAACGGCCCCGGCTTCGTGAGTTCGACCAGCTCCCGCATCTCCGGTACGTCGGCCGGCCCCAGCACGACCGCTTCGGGCGCCGCCTCGGCCCGTACCGCCCCGCCGTCCATCTGCACGCCCGGTATCGAGACCTCCGTCGTCCACCCCGCGGGCGGCGTCGGCAGACCGGTGACCCAGACCGTCTGCCCGGGCCCGGCCAGCGCTGCCAGATCGGCCCAGGCCCCGGGGTCCTCCGGGTCCGCCAGCGCGACGAACGGAGAGGTGTCGGCGACGTACCGGGCCGCCAGACCCCGCGGCCCGGTTTCGGCGAAGGCACTGCTCGGGCCGCTGAGCGCGGCCCAGACCGGATTGTCGAGGACGTGCACGGGCATGGCTCGCGTGGCCGTGTGGGTGTCGGGCGCCATGGGGTGGGGAACTCCTTCCCTCGGGTACGGGCACAGGACCGCCCACCACCTTCTTGACGGCCCCGCGCACCGCCACGAGACTGCTGGTGACGACGGTCACGAGAGTCAGCGTTGGTCGCGGGCGGGTTTATGCCCCAGGGGCGGGACGGAGCCGGTGGAGATGGCCAGGACGGCGGGAGCACGGGCGCGGACCCTCCGCCGCTGGTGGCTGACCCGGCGCCTGCACATCGACCTGCTGCGCGTGTGCAGCGCGTTCGGCGCGGGCGCCTAGCCGCTGCCCGTCCCGTACGCCGCGCAGGGCCTTGGGCCCAGCCACAGGGCCGGACCGCCGGCCGTCCGACCGACCCGGCCGCCTAACCCGCCGGACGCCCGGTCCTGCGGCCCGACGGTCCGGCAGTCCGGCCGGCGCCCCGGGCCGGGCTCCCGGCGTCCGGTGCGCCGACCCGCCGCACCGGCCGCGGCGTACGCATCCCCGCACCACCCCGTGACCCGGCGCGCGCCATGCCGCGGGGAGGTCCGCCACGCCCTCGTCCCGCTCCCCAGGAGAGTCATGCTGCCCATGGTCCTGCCCCGAACCGGTCCGGCCCCCGTCCTGCGCGGCCGCATCGGCGCCGGCTTCTCGCCCGTGCCGCACCGCTACCGCCTCTACCTCTCCGCCGACTGTCCGGGCTCCGTGCGCGTCGCGGCCGCCCTCGCCCGGCTGGGCCTGGAGGGGGCCGTCGCCACCACCCTGCTCGGGCCGCCGGCGACGTACGCCGCGCTGCGCCGCGCCTACGAGGCCGCCGGACACCACTACGACGGCGCGCTCGCCGTACCCGCCCTCTGCGACACCTGGAGCGGCCGCGTCATCGGCAACGACACGGAAGATATCCTCGACGACCTGAGGCGCCTGCGGGCCCACCCCGCCTTCCGCGCCGAGGCTTAACCCGTGGCGGGAGGGGAACCCCGGGGCCCCCGCGCAACGAATCGCCGCCCGAGCCGTCAAACACGCAACGAATCGATGCGCGGAGCGCAACGGTCACGGCTTGTCGGGGTCGAACGCGCGAACGTACCTTCAATAGGACCCCCACCCCTCCTGCCACAGAGGTACGCCCATGCCCCCGCTGCGCACCGCCCTCCTCCAGAGCTCCGGACGGCTCGGCGACACCGCCGAGAACCTGAAGGCGCTCGACGAGGCCGCGCAGCGCGCCGCACAGGCGGGCGCCGGGCTCCTCGTGACCTCGGAGATGTTCCTGACCGGGTACGCGCTGGACGTCGCGGACGTCGCCGCCCTCGCCGAGGCCGCCGACGGCATGTCGGCCCGCGCCATCGGCGAGATCGCCCGCCGCCACGGCGTCGCCGTCCTGTACGGCTACCCCGAGCGCGACGGCGACACGGTGTACAACGCGGCCCAGCTCGTCGGCCCGGACGGGGTCCGGCTGGCGAACTACCGCAAGACCCACCTGTTCGGCTGCTTCGAGCAGGAGGCCTTCACGCCGGGCGACACCCCCGTCGTCCAGGCGGACCTGGGCGGACTGCGCATCGGCATCATGATCTGCTACGACGTCGAGTTCCCGGAGAACGTCCGGGCCCACGCCCTGGCCGGCACCGACCTCCTCCTGGTGCCGACCGCGCAGATGCACCCGTTCCAGTTCGTCGCCGAACAGCTCGTCCCCGTACGGGCCTTCGAGAACCAGATGTACATCGCGTACGTCAACCGCACCGGTCCGGAAGGCGAGTTCGAGTTCGTCGGACTCAGCTGCCTGGCGAGCCCCGACGGGGTGACCCGCACCCGGGCCGGCCGCGGCGAGGAGCTGGTGATCGGCGAGGCCGATCCCGAGCTGCTGCGCGCCTCGCGCGGGACCAACCCCTACCTGCGCGACCGCCGCCCCGGGCTCTACGCCTCCCTCGTCTGACCCCGCCTGCGCCCTCCCCCCTGCCCCACCCCCGCAAGGAGCCGTACCCCATGACGTCCACGGTGCCCACCACCGCCGTCCCGCACAGCGACGGACAGCCGCCGATCACCATGTTCGGCCCGGACTTCCCGTACGCGTACGACGACTTCCTCGCCCACCCGGCGGGCCTGGGCCAGATACCGGCGACCGAGCACGGCACCGAGGTCGCCGTCATCGGCGGCGGCCTGTCCGGCATCATCTCCGCCTACGAGCTGATGAAGATGGGCCTCAAGCCCGTCGTCTACGAGGCGGACCAGATCGGCGGCCGGCTGCGCACCGTCGGCTTCGAGGGTGCCGGCACCGAGGGTCTGACCGCGGAGATGGGCGCCATGCGCTTCCCGCCCTCCTCCACGGCGCTCCAGCACTACATCGACCTCGTCGGCCTGGTCACCGAGCCGTTCCCGAACCCGCTCGCCGAGGCCACCCCCTCGACGGTCGTGGACCTCAAGGGCGAGACCCACTACGCGGAGACCATCGCCGACCTCCCGCAGATCTACCGCGACGTCGCCGACGCGTGGAACGCCTGCCTCGACGAGGGCGCCGACTTCTCCGACATGAACCAGGCGATGCGCGAGCGGGACGTCCCGCGCATCCGCGAGATCTGGGCCAAGCTCGTCGAGAAGCTCGACGACGAGACCTTCTACGGCTTCCTCTGCAAGTCCGAGGCCTTCCAGTCCTTCCGCAAGCGCGAGATCTTCGGCCAGGTCGGCTTCGGCACCGGCGGCTGGGACACCGACTTCCCGAACTCCATCCTGGAGATCCTGCGCGTCGTCTACACCGAGGCGGACGACCACCACCGCGGCATCGTCGGCGGCTCGCAGCAGCTGCCGCTGCGCCTGTGGGAGCGCGAGCCCGAGAAGATCGTCCACTGGGCGCAGGGCACCTCGCTGTCCTCCCTGCACGAGGGCACCCCGCGCCCGGCGGTGACCCGCCTGCACCGCACGGCCGGCAACCGCATCACGGTCACGGACTCCTCGGGCGACATCCGTACGTACCGCGCCGCGATCTTCACGGCGCAGTCCTGGATGCTGCTGTCCAAGATCGCCTGCGACGACTCGCTGTTCCCCATCGACCACTGGACGGCGATGGAGCGCACCCACTACATGGAGAGCTCGAAGCTCTTCATCCCGGTGGACCGCCCGTTCTGGCTGGACAAGGCCGTCGACGACGCAGGGAACCCGACGGGCCGCGACGTCATGTCGATGACCCTCACGGACCGCATGACGCGCGGTACGTACCTCCTGGACAACGGCCCGGACCAGCCCGCCGTCATCTGCCTCTCGTACACGTGGTGCGACGACAGCCTGAAGTGGCTGCCGCTGTCCGCGAACGAGCGGATGGAGGTCATGCTCAAGTCCCTCGGCGAGATCTACCCGAAGGTCGACATCCGCCGTCACATCATCGGCAACCCGGTGACCGTGTCGTGGGAGAACGAGCCCTACTTCATGGGCGCGTTCAAGGCGAACCTGCCGGGCCACTACCGCTACCAGCGCCGCCTGTTCACCCACTTCATGCAGGACCGCCTCCCCGAGGACAAGCGCGGCATCTTCCTCGCGGGCGACGACATCTCCTGGACGGCGGGCTGGGCCGAGGGCGCGGTCCAGACGGCGCTGAACGCGGTCTGGGGCGTCATGCACCACCTGGGCGGCTCGACCGACGCCACCAACCCCGGCCCGGGCGACGTCTACGACGAGATCGCCCCGGTCGAACTGCCGGAGGACTGACCTCCGACGGCCACCGCCCGGAGCGGCCCCACCCCCGCCGCTCCGGCCCCGTGACCACGGGCCGCCCCCGCGTACACAGCGCGGCGGCGGCCCGTCTTCATGTCCGGCCGCCATGTCCGGCCGCCCTGTCCGGCCTTCCTGCCCGGCCTTCATGCCCGGCCTCCCTGCCTTCATGTCCGGCCCGGCGTACGGGCCCTGCGGCCCCGGGGTCAGGACGTCGGGGTCAGCAGACAGCGGCCCACCAGGCCGACGCCCGCGTCCAGGGAGTCCGTGAACTCCTCCGCCAGGTCGGGGGAGCGGCGCAGGGTCCACAGGAGGCGGGCCGCCGACCAGGCCGCGCCGCGGGCCCGGTCCAGGCTCCACGAACCGAGCAGGTGCGTCAGCGGATCCGCGACCTCCAGCAGGTCCGGGCCCGGCATCAGGTCCTCCCGGATGTGCTCCTCCAGGGAGACCAGCGTGTCGCCGACCCGGTCGAAGTCCGCCTCCAGGGCCCGTGGTTCGCAGTCCAGGACCCGGCAGGTGGCGACCACCGCGAGTGCGAGATCGTGCCCGATGTGCGCGTTGATCCCGGCCAGGGCGTGCTGGAGCGGCCGGACCCCCGGGTGGCGGCGGTACTGGAGCAGCGGACGCCAGCAGGCGGGGGCCCGGTCCGCCTCCACCGCCGTCAGGTACCGCTCGGCGAAGAGCACGCTCAGCGCCTCGGCCCGTCGCGGCGCCGGGAACTCCCCGTGGGAGATGCGGTCGTGCAGGGTCTCCGTCACCGTCAGGTACACCCGGTTGAAGACGGCGACACCGTCGTGTGGGGGGAGCCGGTCGTCCAGGGCGCGCATCCGCGCGAGCACCGCTTCCATGAGAGGCAGCGTCGCAGTCGGCGGTGCGGATCCGGGGAACTTGGCCGTGTGCTTCGCCGGTTCGGGCGAACCGGGCTCAGAGGCGGACGCCCTGCACGGGCCGTTGCGCGCCGGTCGCGTCCGCCCCGGCGGCGTACGCCGCGGTGCCCGGATCCAGCAGCGGTTCCCGTTCCCTGAGGTGCGCGGGCGCCAGGTACCGCAGAGCGCGGTAGCCCGTGATCACCACGACGGGCGGACATCCGCCGGTTCGTCCCGGGCCGCGCGTGCGGAACCCGCCGTCACCGGCTTCTGTCGCAGCACCGCGGCCCCCGCGACCAGCGCGAACGCGAGCAGGGTGACCAGCCCGAAGGACATCACGAGCGAGGTCGCGTCCGCCACCGCCCCGATCGCCGACGGCGCGATCAGCCCCGACGTGTACGTGATCGTCGCGACCCCCGCGATGGCCTGCGCCGGGGCCGGCCCGCTGCGCGCGGCCGCCGCGAAGGCCAGCGGGACCACCACCGCGATGCCCAGTCCGATCAGTCCGAAGCCCGCCATCGCCGCGGCCGGCTGGTGGACCGTCACCACCGTCAGCCCGCCCGCGGTGGCCAGCACTCCGCCCGCCCGGACCGTGCGCACCGCGCCGAACCGGTCCACCACCCGGTCCCCGGCGAGCCGGGCGACGGCCATGGTGAGTGCGAACGCCGTGGTGGAGGCCGCCGCGAGGCCGGCGTCCGTGTCCAGCACGTCCCGCAGGTACACCGCGGACCAGTCCAGGCTCGCGCCCTCCGCGAAGACCGCGCAGAACCCCGTGGCCCCGATCAGCAGTGCGGACCTCGGGGGCAGCGCGAAATGCGGCGGCGCCTGCGCCTCCGCGGCGCTGTGCAGGTCCAGCACCCCCCGTACGGCGACCAGCCCGGCCGCGGTCAGGGCGAGCGCGGCGACCAGGTGGTGCAGCCGCGCGTCGCCCCCGGAGTGGGCGGCGACCGTGCCCGCCGCCGAGCCGAGCAGCGCGCCCACGCTCCACATGCCGTGCAGCGAGGACATGATCGAGCGCCCGATCCGGTTCTCGGTCTCCACGCCGAGCGCGTTCATCGCCACGTCCGCCATCCCGGCGGTCGCCCCGTAGACGAAGAGGACGAAACACAGGACGGCCAGGTTCGGGGCGAGGCTCGGCAGGATCAGGGACAGGGTCCACAGCGAGAGCAGCCCGCGCAGCGCGGCGCGGGCGCCGAAGCGGTGGTTGATCCGGCCGGCCAGCGGCATCGCGACCGCGGCGCCCAGCGCGGGGAAGGCCAGGGCCAGGCCCAGGGTGCCCGCGCTGAGCTGTGCGTGCTCCTGGATCCAGGGGATGCGGGTGGCGAAGGAACCGGTCACGGCACCGTGGGTGCAGAAGACGGCGGCGATGGCGATGCGGGCCCGGCGCAGGCGCGCCGGGCTGAGGTCTGTTTCCCCTGTCATGACGATTAAACTATCAGGGACCCTGCCTGATAGTTAGTGCGGACGAGGTACCTAAGATGGGCGCCGTGACTCCTGCCAAGGTGCTGACCCCCGCCGCCCCGTCGCCCGCGTCGCCGAGCACGGCCCGGGCCATCAACGACCGGCTCGCCCTGCGGTTCCTGCAGGAGGAGGGGCCCCTGACCGCCACTCAGCTCAAGGCGATGACGGGCCTGTCCCGCCCCTCCGTCGCCGATCTCGTCGAGCGGCTGACCCACGCCGGGCTGATCGAGGTCGTGGGGGAGTCGGGCGAGCAGCGCCGCGGACCCAACGCGCGGCTGTACGGGATCGTGGCCGGCCGCGCCTACCTGGCGGCCCTCGACGTACGGACGGACAGTGCGACCGCGGTCGTCGCGGACCTGCTGGGCCGCCCGCTGGCCCGGGCGGCGCTCCCGGTGGACGCCGTCGACGAGGCCGTGACCCGGCTGGAGGGCCTCGCCCGGGAAGCCGGCGCGGACCGGCTGCACACCGTGGTGGTCGGCGCCCCCGGCCTGGTCACCCCGGCCGACGGGGAACTGCGCAGCACCGTCGGACTGCCGTCCTGGCACCGGGACCTGGTGGCCGCGCTCCAGCGGAGGCTGCCGGCCACCGTGGTGGTGGAGAACGAGACGAACCTCGCGGCCCTCGCGGAACAGCGCGTCGGCGCCGCGCAGGACCTGGACTCCTTCGTCCTGCTGTGGCTCGGCGCCGGCGTCGGCGCGGCGGTCGTCCTGGACGGCCGGCTGCGCCGCGGAGCCTCGGGCGGCGCCGGTGAGATCGGCTTCCTCCCGGTGCCGGGCACGGGCCGGCTGCCCTCCGCCACGGACTGCGGGGGTGGATTCCACGCCCTGGCCGGCCGGGACGCGGTGGCCTCGCTGGCGGCCGGGCACGGCTACACCGGGCCGGTCGAGGAGGCGGTGGCGGGCGCCGCGGGCGAGGCCTTCACGGAGGCCCTGGCCGAGCGGCTCGCCCTGGGGGCGGCGGCCGTCGCGGCCGTACTGGACCCGGGCTGCCTGGTCCTGGCGGGCGGGCTCGGCCACGCGGGCGGCGCCGGCCTCGCGGACGCGGTCGCCCGCCGGCTGGCCGGGCTGACCCCCGTGCCGATGGAGGTCCGCGCCACCGCACTCGGCGACCCGGCGGTGCTCGCGGGCGCCCGCCTGGCCGCCCGCGAAGCCGCCCAGGCGGACCTCTTCACGCCCTGAGCCGCCGGGCCGGACGCCCTACCGGACTCCCTACTCGTCTTCGCCGACGGCCTCGTCCTCGCGGAACCTGCGCCAGAGGCGGGTGCGGTGCAGTACGTAGAGCGCACCCGCCAGGAAGAGCACCTGGAGGCCCACGGCGAGCGCCCAGAAGATCGCCCTGCTCTCCAGCTCGTCCGACAGGTAGGCGAAGTTCATGCCGAAGAACCCCGTCACGAAGGTCAGCGGCAGAAAGATCGTCGAAACGATCGCCAACCGGTTGATCACCCCGTTCTGCTCGCCCGACACCAGGGAGGAGTAGGTGCCGAAGCCCCGCCGGGCGGCCTCCTGGAGCGCCTCGATCTCCGTGAGCACCACCCGCGACGTGCGCTGGTACTCACGGGCGAGCCGCTGGCGCTCCTCCGGGAAGTTCCGGTTCAGCACCCGGCGCGTGATGAACTCCTCCGCCGCCTGGTGGTAGGGGAGCAGCGAGTGGTGCAGCTGCGCCGCGGTCCGGCGCAGCCGCGCCAGGCGGTACAGCTGCTGGGGGTCCCGCCGGCGGAACATCTGGTCCTCCAGGTCCTCCACCTCCAGCAGGGCCTGGACGGCGGAGCGCCGGTAGGTCTCCAGCGCCTCGCCCAGCATCAGGAACAGCGTGGCCACGGCGTCGGGCGGCCTCTCGCGCGGGAAGCGGGCCACGCACCTGTCCACCAGCCCCGCCGGCCCCCGGTGCACCGTGAGCAGGTACCGCTCGGTGGCCACGACGTGCAGGTGGATGACCCGGCCCGCCTCGATCGCCGGGACGACGAACGCGGCCGCGTCGCCGAGGAACTCGGCGCGGGCGGTCTCCCGCTCCGCGCCGAGCCAGGGCAGGTCGTCGGTTTCCAGCCCGAGCAGGTCGGCGACCGGCTGCTCACCGGGCGGGGCCTCCTCGGGCAGCTCCGCGTCCACGAACAGGAAACGGGATGCCGCGAGCCGCTCACGTGCCTCGGACACCGGGGCGCGCCGCGCGATGCCCTCCGGCATGGACACCACCGAAACGATCATCGCCCCTCACCGTGGGTCGTGCCGTGGGTCGAATGTGACGATCTATCCCATAGTGTCCCCTGCCGGAGCCTGCGCAGGCGCTCGGAAGACTCCATCTGGCGGCCCGGCTCCCGGCAACGCCGGCCTCCCCGGCTCCCGGCCCCGCCCGGCCTCAGCCGTCGGCCCGGCTCCCGGCCCCGCCCCGGCTCCGGCCTCAGCCGTCGGTCCGGGACCCGGCGCCCGTCCCGGTCCTCAGGAATTCGGCGAAGGTGACCTTGCCGACCGCGCGGGACGGCGTCAGGTTGCCGCCGCGGCGGAAGGCCGCGTACGCCTTGCCCGCCAGCGGCAGCGCGAACACCCTGCGCCGGCGCCCGGTCGCCGCCAGACGGGCCCGGCCCAGCTCGACCAGTGTGTGGATCTCCGGGCCGCCCATGTCCGGCACCCGGCCCGCCGGGGCGGGGACGGCGAGTTCCGCCATCCGGTCGGCGACCTCGGCCACGGCGATCGGCTGCACCCGGACCCCCTTCGGCAGTGGCAGCGGCACCACCGGTACCTTCGCCAGCGCGTCCACCGCCATGGCCACCAGGTCGTGGAACTGCGTCGTCCGCAGAATCGTCACGCCCAGCCCGGACTCCGCCAGCATCCGCTCGACCTTGTACTTCACCGTGTAGTAGCCGAACGGGATCACGTCCACCCCGACGATCGAGATGTAGACGACGTTCGTGACCGTCCCGGCCCGCCGGGCCGCCTCGATCAGGTGCCCGGCGGCCACGTCGTCCCCGCCGCGCGGACTGCTCGCGCAGTGCACGACCACCTCCGCGCCGGCCATCGCCGCCTCCAGCCCGCTGCCGTCCCGCAGGTCGACCGGATGGTCCTCCGCGTGCCGGCTCAGGACGCGTACGTCGTGGCCGGCCGCCCGCAGCCGGGCGACGACCAGCGTGCCGAGGGTCCCGGTGCCTCCGGTGACGAGGATCGTGCTCATGGTGTCCGTTCCTTCCTGAAGCCCTGAAAGGGTGCGTTCACGAGCCAGGACCGGACAGCCCTCAGAAACGTGACAGCTGCCGACGGAGGAATTCCAGCTTCTCCGGATTGAGCACCGTGCGCATCCCGCGGATCAGCCCGCCCTCGACCTCCACCTGCAGGACCGCCGCCCCGCCGACGATCAGCGCGGGCTCGCCGTTGACCTCCGCGAAGGAGACCGGCAGGTCCGCCGCGTACTTCCGCAGCGCGCCCACCAGGAACCGCGCCACCTTGTCCCGGCCCAGGATCGGCCGCAGGGCCGCCTTCACCACGCCGCCGCCGTCGGACACGTACCGCACGTCGGCGGTCAGCATGCCCTCCAGCCGGGCCAGGTCGCCGTCGCGCGCCGCCGTCAGGAAGGTCTCCACCAGGGTCCGCAGCCGCTCCGGATCGGGTTCGAAGCGGGGGTGCGACGCGGCGGTCCGGCCCTCGGCCACCCGGGCCGCGGCCCGCCGGTAGAGCTGCCGGCAGTTGGCCTCCGTCAGGTCGAGCAGCCCGGCGATCTCCCGGTGGCCGTAGGTGAACGCCTCGCGCAGCACGTACACCGCCCGCTCCACCGGCGTCAGCTGCTCCAGCAGCACCAGCAGGGCCAGGGAGACGCTGTCGCGCTGCTCCGCCGACTCCAGCGGGCCGAGCGTCCCGTCCCCGGTGAGCACCGGCTCCGGCAGCCAGGGGCCGACGTACTGCTCGCGCCGGGCGCGCGCCGAGTCCAGCCGGTTCAGGCACAGGCGGGTGACCACCTTGGCGAGCCAGGCCCCGGGGTGCTCGACGTCGCCGCGGTCGGCGGAGCTCCAGCGGAGCCAGGCGTCCTGGACGGTGTCCTCCGCCTCGGTGGCGGAGCCGAGCATGCGGTAGGCGATGCTGAACATCCGGGGCCGGTGCTCCTCGAAGTCCGCGACGGGTGCGGCGTCCTGTGTGATCACCGCAGCAGCCTACGAGGAGGCGTGCGGCGGCATGTGCGAGGACCCGGTGACCGCCGGGCCACCGGGTCCTCACGTCTGCTCACCCGAGGGGGTCAGCAGGCGCCCTGGTCCTTCCAGACGCCCCACTCGCCGGTGGTGCCGGGCTCCTCGTTCTGCGTCCACCACTGGGCCTTCCACGTGTGGCCCTTGTGCGAGACGAGGCTCCCGCTGTTGTAGACCGTGCCCGCGACGTACGCGGGATTCGTGCAGGTCCCGCCCGGCGGGGTGGTCGGCGGGGTCGTCGGCGGGGTGGTGGGCGGGGTGGTCGGGGGCTGGGTGGTGCCCGGTTCCACCACCGTCGTACCGCGCGCCAGGTCGCCGGCGAGGGCGTACGTGGTGCCGGAGACGTTCACCGTCCAGTTGGAGGGCGTGGACACCGGCAGGTAGTAGTTGAACGCCAGGTCCACCGAGGCGCCGGGGGCCAGCGTCTGCCAGGCGGGCAGCTTCAGCGAGACCCGCTGGAAGTCGCCCTTCAGGCCGCCGACGTTGGTGCCGCTGTGCCCGGTGGAGACCACCTTGGTGCCGAAACCGGACTGGTCGGAGGCATTGGCCGGGGCCGAGGTCCCGTAGTCGAACTGGAACTCCGTACCGCCGGGCAGCGTGCTCTTCGTGTTGTTGGTGATCTTGAGCTTCGGGGTGATCGGGTAGTTGGAGTCGCCCAGCTTGAACTCGGTGAACTCCGTCTTGATGTCGACCGCCTGGGCGGGCAGTGCGCTCCCGGCCTTCTTCGCGCCGTACGGGGAGGCCGCCTTGAACTTGTCGTACATCAGGGAGGTGAGGGTGTCGCCCGTCTCGTACTGGCCCTTGGCGGCGTTGTAGGCGTAGTCGCCGGCCAGCTCCCAGACCATCGTGCCGCCGATGCCCCTGTTCACCACGTAGTCGGCCTTGGCGGCGACGGACTGCTCGTCCTCCGTCGACAGGAAGACCTTCTTCTGGTCGTTCCACAGCCACGGTGCCACCAGCGTGGAGTCGTACTTGCGGACGTAGGTGCCGGTCAGCGTGGTGTTCGCCGGGAAGCCGTACTTCGTGACGTAGTCGCCGACGATCCCCTTCTCCAGGTTCTTGGCGTGCCACATCGGGTTGGAGCCCGCAGGGGACTCGGCCCCGTTGGTGTCCAGGTCGTGCCACAGGTTGTCGATGCCGACCGCGCCGTCACCGCACTTGGTCAGACCCGCGCCGGCCGGGCAGCCGGTTGCGGGCGCCCTGCCCCACAGGCCGTCCGTGCCGCCCTGCACGTTCTTGAAGCCGCGGGTGTAGTACGGCAGGCCCATGTTGATGCGGCCCGCCGGCATCGAGCCGCGGAAGTAGTGGTAGGCCCAGTCGGAGTTCAGGTAGCCGACGCCGCCGTACTGGGAGGTGGAGTAGACCCCGGCGGCGGCCAGTTCGCCGTCCTTGCCGTCGTCGAAGAGCGAGGCGTTCGGGCCGACGTACTCGTTCCATGCGCCGTGCAGGTCGTAGGACATGATGTTGACGTAGTCCAGGTACTTCTGCATCTGGAACGTCTCCATGCCCCGCAGCAGGTATCCGGAGGAGGGGGCGGCGACGGAGAGCAGGTAGTGCCTGCCGTCGGCGGCGCCGGCGCGGTCGAGCCTCTCGCGCAGCGACTTCATCAGGGCGGCGTAGCCCTGGACGAGACCGGCCCGGCGGGCGTTGGAGAGCTGCCAGTCCAGCGGGTTGCCCGCGTCCTTCATCGTGGTCGGGTACTCGTAGTCGATGTCGACGCCGTTGAAACCGTACTTCCGGATGAACTCGACGGAGGAGTCCGCGAAGGTGTCGATGCCGGCCTGGTTGACGGAGCCGTCGGCGTTGGTGGCCATCGAGTAGAAACCGCCGGACGCGACGCGGTTGCCGTCGTCGCCGAAGTAGCCGCCCGTCTCGGCCCAGCCGCCGACCGAGATCAGCGTCTTGACGTTCGGGTACTGCTTCTTGAATTTGTTCAGCAGGTTGAAGTGGCCCTTGTAGGGGAGGGCCGGGTCCGTCTCGGCGCCCGCCACGCCCGGCCAGGTCATCCCGGTGGCGGCGTTGCCCGGGCCGTCCGTGCCGACCGAGATCTTGTTGTCGGCGCCCACGTGGGCGAAGGCGTAGTTCAGATGGGTGACCTTGGACCACGGGATGTTGTTGGCGAGATAGGCGGGGGTGCCGTCCTTGCCGGTCCGCCAGCCGGTGAAGTATCCGATCACGCGGCGCTGGTGGTCGGCGCCCATCTTCTCGCGACCCTCGGAGTCGTAGACCGAGCAGTACGGGACGTCGGCCCCGGGCGTCTTGTAGAGCCCGTCCGGGCGACAGCTCTCTCCCCCCGACTCCGTCTGGGGGGACCCCCAGGCTGTGTGCGAGAAGGTTGTCGAGAGCGCCGGCAGCAGCAGCCCGGCGATCGCCGCGCCGGATGCCAGGAGCATCGCTCTCGTACGGGTGGGGGACGGCATGGTGCCTCCTGGGGAGGGGAGGATGGCAGACACATGGGGCACAACAGGCGTTGAATTGGTGCGTGTTGGCCCGTGACGTGCGCACATCTGACGGGCTGTCTCCCGGGGAGGATGAAGGGAACGTTAAGAGGACTAGACCAACCCGTCAATAGGTCTGGACCAATAGCCGTCCAACCTGACGGACTCTCGCGCGACGGGCCCCTTGTGACCCAGGCCACAGCACCTCGCCCGCATGGCCGACGATCGACCGTGGCAAACTGGCAGCAGTACCAGTAAGCAGCGCACTCCGGGGTCGGTGTAATTCCGAACCGGCGGTATAGTCCGCGACCCGTCCGCAGCCAGCGGCCGGTTGACCAGGTGAAATTCCTGGACCGACGGTGAAAGTCCGGATGGGAGGCAGTGCGCGGCGGGCCAGTCACCGGTACGCCGCCGTCGGCGGTTCATCGGCGCATCCCAGCGGATGCGTCCGGGCGGACCGTTTTTTCGGCCTCGGCGTCCCCCGTGTGTGCTGTACCGCTTCATCTGTCGTATCCCGACAGGCCCCGGAGTCCGTGCCCGATCGAGGCAGGAGGACCCGGTGGCGAACCACGCCGCACCCGCACCGCACGACGCCGACGCCGACGTGCAGGCCATGCGCCGTGCCATCGAGCTCGCCGCCCGCGGCCTCGGCTCCACCAGCCCCAACCCGGTCGTCGGCTGCGTCATCACCGACGCCGCCGGCACGGTCGTCGGCGAGGGCTGGCACCAGCGGGCCGGCGGCCCGCACGCCGAGGTCCACGCCCTGCGCGCGGCAGGCGCGGCGGCCCACGGCGGCACCGCCTACGTCACCCTCGAACCCTGCAACCACACCGGCCGCACGGGACCCTGTGCCCAGGCGCTGATCGAGGCCGGCGTCACCCGCGTGGTCTACGCAGTCCCCGACCCGAACCCGCAGGCCAGCGGTGGCGCCACCACCCTGCGCGAGGCCGGGGTCAAGGCCGAGGGCGGTTTCCTGGAGGCCGAGGCCGCGGCCGGCAACGCCGCCTGGCTCACCGCCGTACGCCTGGGCCGCCCGCACGTCACCTGGAAGTACGCGGCCAGCCTCGACGGCCGCAGCGCCGCCGCCGACGGCAGCAGCCGCTGGATCACCGGCCCCGAGTCCCGCGCCGACGTCCACCGGCTGCGCGCCGAGGCCGACGCCGTCCTCGTCGGCGGCGGCACCCTGCGCGCCGACGACCCGCACCTGGCCGTGCGCGGCGTCGACGGGGCCACCCAGCCGCTGCGCGTCGCCGTCGACACCCGCGCCGGCCTCCGGCCGACCGCCCGCGTCCTCGACGACGCCGCGCCCACGCTGCTCGTCGCCGGCGAGGACGCCGACACCCGGCACCTGCCCGGCGTGGACCTCCTCCGGCTGCCCCTGCACGACGGCCGCATCGCCGTCCACGACCTGCTCGGCGCGCTGTACGCGCGCGGCGTGCGCTCCGTCCTGCTGGAAGGCGGCCCCACCCTTGCGGGCGCCTTCCTCGAAGCCGGGGCCGTCGACCGCGTCGTCGGCTACCTCGCCCCGGCGCTCCTCGGCTCCGGGCCCGCCGCCCTCGCCGACGCCGGCATCACGAACATCGCCCGCGCGGTACGCCTCCACATCACCGAGGCCGTCCGCGTCGGCACCGATCTGCGCATCACCGCCGTACCCGAAGCCGTCAGCACCCCCACCGCCCCCAAGGAGCACTGAGTGTTCACCGGAATCGTCGAAGAACTGGGCGAGGTCACCGCCGTCGAGCAGCTCTCGGAGGCCTCCCGCTTCCGCCTGCGCGGCCCCGTCGTCACCGACGGCGCCAAGCACGGCGACTCCATCGCCGTCAACGGCGTCTGCCTCACCGTCGTGGAGACCGCCGACGGCGAGTTCACCGCCGACGTCATGCAGGAGACCCTCAACCGCTCCAGCCTCGGCGCACTGCGGGCCGGATCCCGGGTCAACCTGGAGCGCCCGATGGCCCTCGGCGGACGGCTCGGAGGCCACCTCGTCCAGGGGCACGTCGACGGCACCGGTGAGATCCTCTCCCGGACACCCTCCGAGCACTGGGAGATCGTCAAGGTCTCCCTCCCGGCGAACCTCGCGCGGTACGTCGTGGAGAAGGGCTCGATCACCGTGGACGGCGTCAGCCTCACGGTCGTCGAGGCGGCCGCCGACCACTTCAGCATCAGCCTCATCCCCACCACCCTCGCGCTGACCACCCTCGGCATCAAGAAGCCCGGCGACCCGGTCAACCTCGAAGTGGACGTCCTCGCGAAGTACGTCGAGCGCCTGCTGGCCGCGGGAGTCAACCCCCTGACCGCCACCCCCGACGACGCGCAGGAGGCCGGCCGATGAGCGCCCTGACCTGGCTCAACGCCGAGGCCTTCACGGTCTTCGGCCAGAAGGTCATCTGGTCCGACATGATCGGCAACCTGATGGGACTGGCGGCCCTCGCCCTCGGCTGGCGCCGCTCCATCTGGACCTGGCCCGCCCAGCTGCTGTCCGGCCTGATCCTCATAGCCGCCTACGCCTCCGCCCACCTCGCCGGGGGCGTCGGCAAGCAGCTCCTCGTCATCGGCGTGGCCGCCTGGGGCTGGCGCGCCTGGCAGCGCGGCCGGCAGCAGGCCCAGGACGGCACCCTGGCGGTGCGCACCGCCACCTGGACCGAGCGCGGACTGCTCCTCGCCGGGGCGGCCCTCGGCACCCTCGCCGTCGGCGGCCTGTTCACGCTCTTCCCGAACCTGTCGTGGAGCCCGTGGGCCGACGCCTACATCTTCGTCGGCACGATCGTCGCGATGGTCGCCCAGGCCCGGGGCCTCGTCGAGTTCTGGTTCGCCTGGCTCCTCGTCGACCTGGTCGGCGTCCCGCTCGCCTTCACCAACGGTCTGGCCTTCTCCGGCCTCGTCTACGTCGTCTACTTCGCGCTCGTCCTGTGGGGCGCCCACGACTGGTACCAGCGTTCGCGCACCACCCCCGCCCCGGCCCTGGAAGGAGCAACGGCATGACCACCCTCAAGCCCGTGCCCGACATCGACGCCGTCCTCGAAGCGGTCTTCCGGCTCGACCCCGTCGAGCAGGCCATCCGGGACATCGCGGCCGGCCGGCCGGTCGTCGTCGTCGACGACGAGGACCGCGAGAACGAGGGCGACCTCGTCATCGCGGCCGAGAAGGCCACCCCCGAGATCGTCGCGTTCATGATGAGCGAGTGCCGCGGCCTGATCTGCGCCCCCATGGAGGGCCCCGAGCTGGAGCGGCTCGAACTGCCCCAGATGGTCCAGAACAACACCGAGTCGATGAAGACCGCCTTCACCGTCTCCGTCGACGCCAGTGCCGCCCACGGCGTCACCACCGGCATCTCCGCCGCCGACCGCTCCACCACGCTCCGGATGCTCGCCGACGGCGTCTCCGAGCCCTCCGACTTCGTGCGCCCCGGCCACGTCTTCCCGCTGCGCGCCAAGCCCGGCGGCGTCCTGGTCCGCAACGGCCACACCGAGGCCGCCGTCGACCTCGCCCGCCTCGCGGGCCTGCGCCCCGTCGGCGCGATCGTGGAGATCGCCGGCGAGGACGGCGTCATGCTGCGCCTGCCGGAGCTGATCCCCTTCGCCCGCAAGCACGGCCTGACGATCATCTCCATCGAGGACCTGATCGCCTACCGCCGCTCCGCCGAGCCGACCGTGCGCCGCGAGGCCCAGGTCACCCTGCCGACCGCGCACGGCGACTTCACTGCCTACGGCTTCCGCTCCACCGTCGACGGCGTCGAGCACGTCGCCCTCGTCCACGGAGAGATCGGCGACGGCACGGACGTCGTGGTCCGGGTCCACTCCGAATGCCTGACCGGCGACATCTTCCACTCCCTGCGCTGCGACTGCGGCCCCCAGCTGCACGCCTCCATGGCCCGCATCAAGGAGGAGGGCCGCGGCGTCGTCGTCTACCTGCGCGGCCACGAGGGGCGCGGCATCGGACTGATGTCCAAGCTGCGCGCGTACGAGCTCCAGGAGCGCGGCCGCGACACCCTGGACGCCAACCTGGAGCTCGGCCTCCCCGCCGATGCCCGGGACTACGCGGCCGGCGCGCAGATCCTCGCCGACCTCGGCGTCAAGAGCGTGCGGCTGCTGACCAACAACCCCGACAAGTCCGCCGCGCTCGTACGGCACGGCATCACGGTCAACGACCGGGTGGCCATGCCCACCGAGGCGGGCGAGCACAATCTGCGCTACCTGCGCACCAAGCGGGACCGGATGGGGCACGACCTGCCCTGGCTGGAGCAGACCGCGACCACCTGCGGCAACCAGTAACCGAGCACCACGAACCACGCACCACGAACCCAGCACGACGAACCACGACCCACGAAGCACGAGGAGCACAGCTGTGAGCGGCAAGGGCGCACCCGAACTGAGTGTCAGGAACTGCGGAGACCTCCGGGTCGCGGTCATCGCGGCCCAGTGGCACGAGAAGGTCATGGACGGGCTCGTCGACGGCGCCCTGCGGGCCCTGCACGAGCTGGGCATCGACGAGCCCACCCTGCTCCGCGTCCCCGGCAGCTTCGAGCTCCCGGTCGTGGCGAAGGTACTCGCCGGTCGCGGTTACGATGCCATCGTCGCCCTCGGAGTCGTCATCCGCGGCGGCACCCCGCACTTCGACTACGTCTGCCAGGGCGTCACCCAGGGCCTGGTACAGGTGTCGATCGACACCGGAGTCCCCGTCGGCTTCGGGGTTCTGACGTGCGACAACGACGAGCAGGCGCTGGACCGTGCCGGGCTTGAGGGGTCGAACGAGGACAAGGGGCACGAAGCGGTCATCGCCGCCGTCTCCACCGCTGCGACCCTGCGGTCCGTCAGCGAACCCTGGCGCTGAGTGGCGGCGGGGGACCCCGTATTCTGAGGACCATCATGGCTAACGCACCCTCCAAGAGCTTCGAAGAGCTCTTCACCGAGCTCCAGCTCAAGGCCGCCGACGGCGACCCCGGCACCTCCCGCACCGCCGAGCTTGTCGGCAAGGGCGTCCATGCGATCGGCAAGAAGATCGTCGAGGAGGCCGCCGAGGTCTGGATGGCCGCCGAGTACGAGGGCAAGGAAGCCGCCGCCGAGGAGATCTCGCAGCTGCTGTACCACGTCCAGGTGATGATGGTCGCGCGCGGGATCTCCCTCGACGACGTCTACGCGCACCTCTAGGCCGGAGCCCTCCGCCACCGGGCCCCCGCCCGCCCCAGTCCACACCTTTCGCACTCCACGCACTGAAGGAAGCCCCCCATGCTGCGCATCGCCGTCCCCAACAAGGGTTCACTCTCCGGAGCGGCGTCGGCGATGCTCCATGAGGCCGGCTACCGCCAGCGCAAGGAGTCCAAGGAGCTCGTGGTCCTCGACCCCGAGAACGGCGTGGAGTTCTTCTACCTCCGCCCCAAGGACATCGCGATCTACGTCGCCTCGGGCAAGCTCGACATCGGCATCACCGGCCGTGACCTGCTGCTCGACTCCGGCGCCAGCGCCGAGGAGATCCTCCCGCTGAACTTCGGACGCTCCACCTTCCGCTACGCCACCAAGCCCGGCACCGCGAAGGGCCCCGAGGACTTCCACGGGATGACGATCGCGACCTCGTACGAGGGAATCGTCGCCAAGCACCTCGCCGAGCAGGGCATCGACGCCTCCGTCGTGCACCTGGACGGCGCGGTCGAGACCGCCATCCAGCTCGGCGTCGCCCAGGTCATCGCGGACGTCGTCGAGACCGGCACCAGCCTGCGCAACGCCGGCCTGGAGGTCATCGGCGAGCCGATCCTCACCTCCGAGGCCGTGGTCATCCGCGGCAACGGCGCCTCCGCCGACAACCCGCAGGCCCAGCAGTTCCTGCGCCGCCTCCAGGGCGTCCTGGTGGCCCGCAGCTACGTGATGATGGACTACGACTGCCGCGCCGAGCACCTGGAGCGGGCCGTCGCCCTCACCCCGGGCCTGGAGTCGCCGACCGTCTCCCCGCTGCACAACGAGGGCTGGGTCGCCGTCCGCGCGATGGTCCCGGCCAAGGAGGCGCAGCGGATCATGGACGACCTGTACGAGCTCGGCGCGCGCGCGATCCTCACCACCTCGATCCACGCCTGCCGTCTCTGA
Source organism: Actinobacteria bacterium OV450 (assembly GCA_001298555.1). Classification (GTDB taxonomy): domain Bacteria; phylum Actinomycetota; class Actinomycetes; order Streptomycetales; family Streptomycetaceae; genus Streptomyces. The sequence continues at coordinate 2,148 of LJCW01000003.1, read as the reverse complement.
CCCGTACGTCCCCCGATCCGTACGTCCCCCCGCAGAAGGCATCACCAGCATCATGGCCGAGTCCGCCGCCCAGCCCGTACTGCCCGACCTGCCGGTCACCTTCCGGCCGACCCGTACCCGGGTCATCCTGCTGGGCGTCGGGCTCGCCATGTTCGCCACCATCACGGCGATCGCGTTCCTGCTGGAGAACCTCGGTCCGGGGGAGCGGGTCAGCTTCGTCTTCACCGCCGTCCTGCTGAGCTCCGTACTCGTCCTGCTCAGCCGCCCCAAGGTGGTCGCGGACGAGGCGGGCGTCACCGTCGTGAACCTGACCAACACCCGCCGCCTGGAGTGGGCGCAGATCCTGCGCGTCAACCTCCGCCCGGGCGACCCGTGGGTGTTCCTGGACCTCAGCGACGGCACGAGCCTGCCCGCCCTCGGCATCCAGCCCGGCGTGGCCAGGCAGCAGGCCATCGGCGACGCCCGCGCCCTGCGCGCGCTCGCCGAGGCCCGGGGAACCGGGCCGCACCACCGCTGAGCCGCCGCCGCACCGGCCTCGAACGGTCGTCGAACAGACGTTGAACGGGACTCGAACGGGCCTCGGGCTCCTCTCGGACGAACCACCGGAGCCGCAGCCGACCGCTGCGTCCCATTGCGGCGGCGATCTCAGTGACTACCCTGGTGGCGGGGCGCACCTGTGCGCCCTCCCGCCGGCCCCGGACCCTGAGGCCCGTGGGAACCTGCGACTTGAGGAGTGACTCCCTCCAGCAATGGACGGATCGTCCGGTAGTACCCGCGCCGCCCTCCCCGCGGAGGCGGCGGCATGACCATCCCGCTACTTCTGCTCGTGGCGGCATTCGCCCTGATCCTCGCCAACGGCTTCTTCGTGGCGGCCGAATTCGGCCTCGTCACCGTCGAACGCCCCGAGGCCGAACGCGCCGCAGCCGACGGCGACCGCCGTGCCCGCACGGTGGTCGAGGCCCTGCGGGAGCTGTCCTTCCAGCTCTCCGGCACCCAGCTCGGCATCACCATCACCTCCCTCGTGGTCGGCATGCTCGCCGAACCGGCCCTCGCCGGACTGCTGGACGGGCCGCTCGCGGCGACCGGCCTGCCCGCGGGAGCCGTCTCCGGCATCGCCGTCTTCATCGGCATGCTGCTCGCCTCCGCCGTCCAGATGGTCGTCGGCGAGCTCGTCCCGAAGAACTGGGCGGTCTCCCGGCCGCTCCAGGTGGCCCGGTTCGTGGCCGGCCCCCAGCAGGTCTTCTCCCGCGCCTTCCGGCCGGTCATCGCCGGCCTCAACGCCGTGGCCAACCGTCTCGTACGGGCGCTCGGCGTGGAGCCGGCGGAGGAGATGGCCTCGGCCCGCACCCCCGGAGAACTGGTCTCCCTGGTCCGCCATTCGGCCCAGGCCGGTGCCCTCGAACAGGACACCGCCGACCTCTTCGTGCGGACCCTGTCGCTGGGCGAGCTCACGGCCCAGCACGTCATGACCCCCCGGGTGAAGGTCAGCGCCCTGCAGCACACGGCCACCGCGGCCGACGTGCTCAACCTGACCCGCGCCACCGGACTGTCCCGGTTCCCGGTCTACCGGGAGCGCATCGACGAGGTCACCGGCGTCGTCCACCTCAAGGACGCCCTCGCCGTGCCCGAGTCCGAGCGCGCCCGCACCACGGTCAGCCGGATCTGCGTCGCCCCGCTGCTGGTGCCCGGCTCGCTGCCGGTGCAGCCGCTGCTGGAGCGGCTGCGCAGCGAGCAGCCCATGGCCGTCGTCGTCGACGAGTACGGCGGCACTGCCGGGGTGGTCACCCTGGAGGACATCGTGGAGGAGCTCGTCGGCGAGGTCCGCGACGAGCACGACCTCGCCGAGGACGAGGGCCCCGAACTGGCCGCCGTGCCCGCCGAGGACGGCCGCCCCTCCTGGGAGGCCGACGGCAGCTGCCGGGTGCAGACCCTGCGCCGGATAGGCCTGGAGGTGCCCGAGGGCCCGTACGAGACCGTCGCCGGTCTCGTCGCCGACCTGCTCGGCCGGATCCCCGCCCCCGGGGACCGTGCCGAACTGCCCGGCTGGAAGCTGTCCGTCCGCCAGGTCGGCCGTTACCGGGCCGAACGGGTCCGGCTGGTGGACGCCGCACACCTCGTACTGCGGCAGGCGGAGGCCGGACCCGGCGC
>LJCW01000002.1 GCA_001298555.1 Actinobacteria bacterium OV450 | reverse complement strand
CACCTCCCCGGCCCCCCCCCCCCCGGCCCCCGCGGCCGCTGCTCCCGCCGTCCCCGCCGGGAACGGCCTCCCCTCCCGTACCGAAGAGAAGATCAAGGTGCTGTCATGACCTCCGCCATGTCCCAGCGCGCACTGCACCAGGCCGCAGGCCAGGGCCTGCGCCTCCTCGCCGCCGACGAACGCTGCCGCGAGGCCTTCACCACCCCCGGCTCCGTCCTGCAGGACGTGCTCTCGCCCGCCGCGCGACGCTACGTCCTGGCCCCCGGCCGCGACGAGTTCCTCGGCCACCTGCAGACCCTGCGCGCCAAGTCCTACCGGATCGCCGTCGAGTTCGTCGGCGAGGAGAACTCGGACCCCGCCGAGATCGAGCGGGTCGTCGACGAGTACCTCGCCGTCCTCGAACACGATCCGGAGCCCGCACAGCTCGGCTTCGACCTGTCCAACCTGGGCCTGACCGTGTCCCGGGAACTCGCGGTCAAGAACACCGCCCGGATCACCGAGGCCGCCGCCGTCCGCGGCAGCGAGGTCGTCCTCAGCATGGAGCGCGCCCCCGCCGTGGACGCCGTGCTCGACGCCTACCGCGAACTCGCCGCCGACCACCCCAACCTCGGCGTCACCCTCCAGGCCTACCTGCACCGCACCGCGCAGGACCTCGACTCCCTCCCCCTGGAAGGGCGCAAGGTCCGCCTGGTCAAGGGCGCCTTCAACGAGTCCACCGCAAACGCGCTGGGCCGGGGCCCCGCCCTCGACCAGCGGTACCTGGAGCTGGCGGCGGAACTCGCCGGCCGCGGCGCCCGGGTGAGCCTGGCCACCCAGGACGCCACGGTCCTCGCCGAGGCGAAGGAGCGCGGCCTGCTGGAGCGCGTCACCGAGATCGAGATGCTGCACGGAGTGCGCCCCGACCTGCTGCGGACGTACCGCGAAGCCGGCTACGCCTGCCGCATCTACGCCACCTACGGCGAGAACTGGTGGCTGCACCTCCTGCACCGGCTGGCCGAGCACCCGCCGATGGTGCTCACCGCGCTCGCCGACATCGCCGAGCGCCACCACGACCGCGGCCACACCGTGGGCGCCGGCTACTGACCGCGCCGCGGCCCACCACACCGCAGCGACGCGGCACCCGTACACGAACGAGCAGAGGCAGAGCAGTGGGAGACATGATTCACCTGAACACGGCCGGCGCCGGCCTGGTACCCGCGGACGTCCGGCGGACGATGGCCGAGGTCCTCGACCGTGAAGCCGCACACGGCTGCTACGAGACGGAGGAGCACTACTCCCCGATCGTGGGCGACGAGGTCTACCGGCGGATCGCCCGCGTGCTCGACGCCCCCGCCGAGGACGTGGCGCTCTTCGACAGCGCCACCCGCGCCTGGTGCGCCGTGGTTCCCAGGCTCCGCCTCGGCCCCGCGGACCGGATCTGGATCACCCCCTACGAGTACGCCGGCAACCTCATCTCCCTGTTCAACCTGCGCGACCGCACCGGCTGCCGCATCGAGGTCGTCCCCACCCTGCCCGGCGGCGACCTCGACCTCGAATGGATGGCCGCGAACATCTCCGACGACGTGGCCCTGGTCTCGGTGACGCACATCCCCTCCGGCTGCGGCATCGTCAACCCGGTCGAGGAGATCGGCCGGCTGCTCGCGCCCCACCGCTGCGTCTACGCCGTCGACGCCTGCCAGTCCATCGGCCAGATCCCCGTCAGCGTCCGCCGCATCGGCTGCCAGCTGCTCACCGGCGCCGGCCGCAAGTTCCTGCGCGGCCCGCGCGGCACCGCCTTCGCGTACATCGCCCCCGAGCTGCGCGCCGCCCTGGCCACGGACTTCCACGACCTGCACGTGGCCCAGGTCGACTCGCCCACCGGTTACCGCATCGACGACCACAGCGCCCGCTCCCTGGAGCTCGCCGAACGCGGCACCGCCGCCACCGTCGGGTTCAACACCGCCCTCACCCTCTTCGAGGAAGGGACCCCGTACGACCACAAGGAGGTGTTCCAGGCGCTGCGCGCCACCGTGGAAGCCACCCCGGGCACCGAGCTGATCGCCCCGGGCACCACCCAGTCGGGCATCGTCTCCTTCCGCCACGACCGGGTCCCGGCCGAGGTGATCCGCGCCCGGCTCGCCGAACAGCGCATCAACGTGTGGAAGATCGTCGGCCACCACACGCCGATCTTCATGGCGGAACGCGGAGTGGAGACCGCCGTCCGCGCCTCCGTCCACTACTACAACACCCCCGACGAGATCGAGGTGTTCGGACGGGCCCTGCGCGCGGCCGTCGGAGCCGGGGCATGAACGGCCACCGACCGCAGACACTGCACACCGCGTTCGCCCTGCGGGCCGCCGAGCGCCCGGACGCCACCGCCGTCATCCACGGCGCCCGCCGCGTCAGCTACCGGGAGCTGGACCGCACGGCCGACGCCTGGGCCGCCGAACTCGGTGCGCACGGCGTCACCGCGGGCGACCTGGTGCCCGTACTGCTTCCCCGGGGCGCCGAACTGGTCACCGCGGTCCTCGCCGTCCTCAAACTCGGCGCCGCCTACGCGCTCCTCGACCCCGCCTGGCCCGACCGGCGGATCCGGGAGGTGGCCGCCGAACTCGGCGCCCCGCTGATCATCGGCGACAGCGCCGCCGGCGCCCGGGCCGGCCTCGTGGCCTGGACCCCGCCCCCCACGGGCCGGGAACGGCGCCCGCCTGCCGCGTACCGGCCTGCGGACACCGACCCCTCCGCCGCGGCCTGCGTGTTCTTCACCTCCGGGACGACCGGACGGCCCAAGGGCGTGCTCACCCCCCACCGCGCCACCGCACGCCTGCTGCGCCCCGGCACCTTCGCCCGCTTCGGCACCGGCACCGTGATCCCGCTGGCCGCGGCGCTGCCCTGGGACGCCTTCTCCCTCGAACTGTGGGCCGCGCTGCTCAGCGGCGGCACCTCCCTCGTCGTCGACGAGCCGTACCTGTCCGGCCAGGCGATCCGCGAGGCGGTCGCCGAACACGGCGTCGACACCCTCTGGCTCACCAGCAGCCTGCTGAACATGACCGTGGACGAGGACCCGGACGCCTTCCGCGGACTGGCCCAGGTGATGACCGGCGGCGAACGGCTCTCCGTGCCGCACGTCCGCGCCTTCCTGCGCCGGCACCCCGAGATCGCCCTGATCAACGGGTACGGGCCGGTGGAGAGCACCGTGTTCGCCACCACGCACCGCATCACCGAGGCCGACTGCGAGCTGCCCGGCGGGATCCCGGTCGGACGGCCCGTGCCCGGCACCGCCGTCCACCTCGTCGACGGGGAGATCTGCATCGCCGGGGACGGGCTGGCCCTGGGCTACCTGGGCGACCCCGGGCTCACCGAGGAGAAGTTCCCCCGCCTCCCCCTCGCGGACGGCGGCACGACCCGCGTCTACCGCACCGGAGACCTCGGCCGCCTCGACGAGGACGGCGTACTCCACTACCTCGGCCGCGCCGACCGCCAGGTGAAGATCCGCGGACACCGCATCGAACCCGCCGAGGTCGAACGGCAGATCGAGGCGCTGCTGCCCGGCGTGCGCGCCTGCCGCGTCGTGGCCCGCCGCGACGCGGCCGGTACCACCGAGGCCCTGCTGGCCTTCTGCGTGCCCGCCGAGCCGGACGACCCGCTCACCGGCGCCGAGGACGTCCTGCGCGGAGCGCTCGTGTCCTACCAGCGACCCGAGGCGGTGATCCCGCTCGCGGCCTTCCCGCTGACCGGCAACGGCAAGCTCGACGAACGGGCCCTGCTGGAGTCCGCCCCGGCCGCCCGGACCGCGCTCGCCCGGACCCCGGCCGCCGGGACTGCGCTCGCCCGGACCCCGGCCGCCGGGGCGGAGCCGGAGGAGGCGGCGGCGCGCGAAGACCCCCTGGTGGCACTGGCCGCCGGCGTGTTCGCCGCGGTGCTGGGCCTGCCGTCCGCACCCCCGCACGTCCCGTTCGCCGACCTCGGCGGGACCTCGCTGGCGGCCGGGCGCGTGTGCGCACGCCTGGCCGCCGAACTCGGCCGGCCCGTACCCGTATCGATGCTGTACGCCCACCCCAGCGCCCGGGAACTGGGCCGGTGGCTCGCCGCCACCCGCGCCGGAGCCGCCCCGGCCCCCACCGCACCCGGCGCCGACGTACCCCTCACGGCCATGCAGACCGGCTACCTCACCCAGCACCTCCTCGACCCCGAGGACCGGTCGGCCCACTGCCTGCTGCTCTTCGAGATCGACGGCGAACTCGACCCGGACGCCCTCGAAACCGCGATCGAGGCCGTGCACGAACGCCACGAGACGCTGCGCACGGCCTATCTCGCCGACCCCCACCCCGTGGCCCGGCCCGGCGACTTCCCGGCCCCCGTCCTGGAACTCCTGGAGCCGTGCCCCGACACCGACACGGCGGTCGAGCTCCTGTGCGAGGTCCTCGGCGACCCCCTCGAACTCGCCGACGGCGAGGTGTGGCGCACCGCCCTGGTACCGGTGGAGGGCCGCGCCCGGCGCGTGTTCGGCTGCGTCGTGCACCACATCGCCTTCGACGGGTGGTCCGAATCGGTGCTGAGCGGCGACCTCGCGGCCGCCTACGACGACGCCCGCCGGGGCGCCGCCCCCGCCCTGCCCGCCGCGCTCCCCGTCGCGGAGGCGGCCCGGCTGCACGCCGAACGGCTCGCCCAGACCGACCCCGGTCGCCGGCTCGCCGCCCTCGGGGCCGCGTTGGGCGACGTACCGGCACTGCAGTGGCCCGGGGCCCCCGCACCGGGGACCGTCCCCGCCCGCGAGACGGCCCGCATCGAGCTCCTCCTCGACGAGGACGCCGGCCCCCGCCTCGACGCGGCCGCCGCCGGATCCGGTGTGACGCGGTACGCCGTTCTCCTCGCCCTCTACGGCCGGCTGCTCGCCGAGATCACGGGCGGGCGCGACTTCGCCGTCGGCGTGCCCGTGGCCCAGCGGGACGACATCAGGCTCCACGACGCCGTCGGCTGCCACATCGAGATGGCCTGCCTGCGGCTGCGCGGCCCGGTCCTCGAGGGCGGCCCGGCCGCCGTCACCGAGGCCGGCCGGATCCTGCGGGAGGCCTTCGTCGCCCAGGACGTGTCCTTCCACGCCCTCGTACGCCACCTCAACCCGCCGCGCACCGGCCGACCACCACTGTTCCAGACACTGCTCGTGCTCCAGGACAACGCCCCGGCCCGGCTCGACCTCGCCGGCCTGGACACCACGCTCCTGCGCCCGCCCTACCTGGACCTCCCGCTCGAAGTCCACTGCGAGGTCTGGCCCCGCCCCGACGGGCGGTTGCGGCTCGCGGTCAGCCACCGCACCGCCGCGGTCACGCACGCCGTCGCCCGTGAACTGCTCAAGGGCCTCGCCGACCTCGTCCACACCCTGCCGCTGCCCCAAGGAGATCCCCGATGACCGTGCTCGCCCCCGAGAGCGTCAACCTCGTCGACCCCGAGCTGTACGCCACCGGCGACCCCCACCCCGTCTTCCGCTGGATGCGCGACAACGACCCGGTGCGCTGGCACGGCGCCACCGAGTACCCGGGCTTCTGGTCGGTCACCCGGTACGACGACATCCGCGCCGTCTACGGCGACGCCCGCGTCTTCAGCTCCGCCCAGGGCATCCTGCTGCGCCCCCAGGGCCATGGCCAGGACCCCGGCGGCGGCCGCACCCTGGCACTGACCGACCCACCGCACCACAAGGCACTGCGGACCCTCGTCGCCGACTGGTTCACCACCCGCTCGGTGCGTGCGCTGGAGGACGCGATGCGCGAGGCGGTCCGCGCGGTACTGGCCCGCGCCGCCGGCCTCGGCACCTGCGACTTCGTCACCGATGTCGCGGCGCGGCTGCCGCTCTACGTCATCTGCCGGCTCATGGGCGTACCCGCGCACGAGCAGGAGATGCTCTTCTCCCTCACCAGCCAGGCCTTCGGCGCGGGCGAGCCCGAGACCCGCAGCATCGCCCACCAGCAGATCATGGCCTACTTCGTCGAGCTCATGTACCGGCGGATGGACGAGCCCGCCGACGACCTGGTGAGCGCCCTCGTCAACGGCGAGGTCGACGGCGAACTGCTCTCCGAGGAGGACATCCTCCTCAACTGCGACAACCTCCTCGTAGGCGGCACGGAGAACGTCCGTCTCGCGGTCGCCGGCGGCATGCAGACCTTCCTGGACCGCCCGGCCGACTGGGAACGCCTGCGCGCCGACCGGAGCCTGATGCCCACGGCCGTCGAGGAGGTCCTGCGCTGGACCTCGACCGCCACCCACATCATGCGCACCGTCACCGAGCCCGTGCTCCTGCGGGAGCGCCAGCTGGAGCCGGGCGACCGGGTCGTGATGTGGACCCCCTCCGCGAACCGCGACGAGCGCTACTTCGAGAACCCGGACACCTTCGACATCGCCCGCCGCCCCAACCGGCACCTGGCCCTGGGCGCCGGCGAGCACTTCTGCCTGGGCGCGATGATGACCCGTACGGAGATGCGGATCCTGTTCACGGAGCTCCTCGACTCCCCGTTCTCCATCGAACAGAGCGGGCCCGCCGTACCGTTGCGCTCCATCGTGGTCAACGGACTGGAGAGCCTCCCGGTGAGGTTCACGGCCAAGTGAGCTTCCTGACCGTCATGGCCCTCACGCCCCCCGCACCGCGGGCGCGCCCCCCGCGCCCCACATCCCCGGCCCCCCGCGCGTCCGGCGGCCCCGCCCTCGTGCGCCGACTCCTCGACCGGGCCCCGCTTCGAGGCCGACGCGTGATGCGTGACGCGTGACGCCGGGCGTTCAGCAGGCCTGGTGGTCGGCGATGGCCTCGGCCGCCGCGCGGTGACCGACCCGGGCCAGGACGGGGTTGCGGCCGCCGCGGTAGTAGTGCTCCGCGGTGAGGCCGAAGCGCAGGGCCCAGCCGCGGCCCCGGGCCCACGTGGCGTCGTCCACGCCCGCCGCCTCGCGGAACACCTTGCGGGTGTCGGCGGACAGCAGGGTCCAGGCCGCCATCGTGTCGCAGGCCGGGTCGCCGACGCCCACGCAGCCGAAGTCGATGACGGCGCTGAGGCGGCCCTGCCGGGCCAGCAGGTTCCCGGGCAGCAGGTCGCCGTGGAGCCAGACGGGCGGGCCGTCCCACTGCGGTACCCGCAGCGCCGCCTCCCACGCCGCGGTCGCGGCCGCGGCGTCGTGGGTTCCGTCGGCGCCCAGGTCCCGGATCGCGGCGCGGACCCCGGCGTCGGCCGTCCCCACCGGCCCGCCCCGGAACGACCGCGGCGCGCCGGCGGTGTCGATGCTCCGCAGCGCGGCCACGAACCGCCCCAACCCGGCTGCGGCGTCGTGCGGTTCGGTGACGGGCTCGTCGAACAGGTTCGCCCCGTCCAGCCACCGGTACACCGACCAGGGGAAGGGGTAGCCCTCGCCCGGGACTCCCCGGCCCAGCGGCACCGGCACGGCCAGCGGCAGGTGCGGGGCGAGGTGGGGGAGCCACCGCTGTTCGAGGTCGACCTGGTCGGCGGCGCCGGGCATGCGCGGCAGCCGTACGGACATCTCGTCGCCGAGCCGGTACATCGCGTGGTCCGTGCCGGCCGAGCGCACCTTCCGTACGGGCAGCCCCGCCCACTGGGGGAACTGCTCCGCCACCAGCCGCGCGACGAGCGGCCCGTCGATGTCCACCTCGTCGGGGTGCATCTTCGTACTGGACATGGGGAGGAACCGTACCGGCCGTTTACATGGCCCCGCCAAGGGTTTTACCGGAAGGGCCCGGGCGGCCAAGCCCTTCCGCGAGACGCATCAGATCCGATACATCCATCGTGATGTACGGTCGGGCGCATGAACGGAGTTCAGCTCTTCCTGCTGGGCCGGACGCTGATGAAGATCGGCGAAGAGGCCATCCCGACCGGTGGCGTCGGCAAGCGCGCGACGAGCACGCGGTCGGTCCTGGTCGTGATGCTCGACGTGTACGCCCACCCCGACACCACCGTCGGCGAGATCGCCGTCCGCTCGGGCCTGCCGCAGAGTGCGGTGTCCGCCTGCGTGGCCCGGCTGCGCGAGACCGGCTCCGTGGTCACCGCCACCGACCCCCGCGACCGGCGGCGCACCCTCGTCCGGCAGAACCCCGACGTCTCCGACCGGCGGGCGGAGGTGGCCGCCGCCCCGATCGACGGCGCCCTGTCCACCGCGCTCGGCACGAGCGACCCCGCCGAACTCGCCGAGGTCGTCGCCCTCTTGGAGGCGCTCGCCCGGCGTCTCTCGCCCGAGATGCTGGCCCGCCTGACCCTGGACGCCTAGGCCGTCCCGATGGTCCCGGTGGTCCCGGTGGTCCCGGTCCTCCCAGGGGTCCCGGCCGTCCCGGCCGTCGGCCCGTCCGCCGTGCACGGGAGGCTGCCGGCGCCGTCGTACCGTCCACAGGCGCCGGCCGCCGCTTCGTGTGGTTGTGCACCAGCAGGCACAGCAGCACCCCGACCCCCAGGGCGGCGACCGGCAGGGCCGCCGTCACGTGCAGGGCGGCGACGAAGGCGTCCGCGTACGCCGTGCCCGAGGCGAGCTCCACCGCCAGCCGCCCCTGGAGCAGCGCCCCGACCGAGGCCGCCCCGATGACCGAGCCGATCTGACGGACCGTGTTGTTCACGCCCGAGGCCGCCCCCGCCAGCCGCGGCTCGACGTTGCGCATCGCCTCCGTCGACATCGGCGCCACCACGCACCCGACCCCCAGGCCGGTCACCGCCGTCGCCGGGACGAACAGGTACCAGGGCGTCGCGGGACCGGCGACCAGTACGATCGCGACCATCCCCGCCGCGTACAGCGAAAGCCCCGCCATCAGCAGGTGCTTGCCGCCGATCCGGTCCGACAGCCGCCCCGCGAAGGGGCCCGTCACCATCGACACGAGCGACGACGGCGCGAGCACCAGACCGGCCTTCAGCGCGCTCATGTGCAGGACGGACTGCAGGTACAGGTTGAACGGGAGCACCAGCCCGAGCATCGCCATCGACACCAGCCCCACGAGCGCGGTCATCACGGTGAAGTTCCGGTCCCGGAACAGTGCGAACGGCACCCGCGGTTCACGGTCCTGCCGTCCGCGCTGATGTACGAGGAACCCCGCGACCAGCGCGACACCCGCGGACAGCAGCGCCCAGACCCCCACGCCCCAGTCGTACCGCTCGCCCTCCTGCAGGCCGAACGCGAGGCAGAACAGCGCGGCGGTCGCGATCAGCACCCCCACCAGGTCGAAGCCGCGGCTGCGCCCGTTGCGCACGTCCGGCACCACCAGGTATGTCAGCGCCAGCGCGGCCACGCCGATCGGCACGTTCACCAGGAAGATCCACCGCCAGCCGACGGTCGACACGAGGACGCCGCCCAGGGTGGGGCCCGAGAGCGTGGCCAGTCCGGCGACCATCCCCCAGACGCCCATGGCGGCTCCGCGCCGCTGCGCGGGGAAGACCGCGACGATCAGCGCCATCGTCTGGGGCGCCAGCAGCGCCGCACCCAGGCCCTGCAGCCCGCGGGCCGCGATCAGCAGTGGGGCGCTCGGCGCGAGCCCGCACGCCACGCTGGCGAGCGTGAACACCACCACGCCGGCGGCGAACAGCCGGCGCGGCCCCCACAGGTCCCCGAGCCGCCCCGCGGTGATCAGCAGCACGGCGAGCACCAGGGCGTACCCGCTGACCACCCACAGGGTCTGGTCCAGCGAGGCCCCCAAGGCGTCGATCATCTCCGGGATGGCGATGTTGACGATGGTCAGATCCAGCAACGTCATGAAGAACCCCAGTGACACGGTCACCAGTACCGCCCAGGGATTGCCTGCCCATGTGCGCATGTGTCCCGCCCCTCCGCCCCTCGTCCGTGCCCCGGCGTCCTCCGGTGGCCACGACATGAAAATTAGCCCATCAGTTTTGATGTATCAAGCCTGATGTATCGGAAGCGATGGTTCAATGTGCGGGGTGCGTGCCACTGTCCGTCGATTGGCCCGTGTGCCGGGGCGCGCCACCTGGCAGGCTGGCCACTCGCATGCCAGACGCAGGGAGTTGTGATGCAGGTAGCCGTGGTCACCTTCGACGGGTTCAACGAGCTCGACAGCTTCATCGCCTCGGCGCTGATCAACCGCTGCCGCAAGGACGGCCTCGAAGCCTTCATCACCACGCCCGCACCCGTGGTGACCTCGATGAACGGCGTGGAGGTGACCGGTCAGCGCCCCATGGAGTTCATTCCCGAGGCCGATGTCGTCCTGATCGGCAGCGGTGTGAAGACGCGCGACGTGGTCGCCGACGACCGGCTGCTCTCCCTGCTGCCGCTGGACCCGGCGCGTCAGCTGATCGGTTCGCAGTGCTCCGGCGCGCTCGTCCTCGCCCGGCTCGGGCTGCTCGGCGTCATGCCGGCGTGCGCGGACCTGACGAGCCGGCCGTACGTCGAGGCCTGCGGTGTCACCGTCCTGGACGCCCCGTTCCACTCCGAGGGCAACATCGCCACGGCGGGCGGGTGCCTGGCCTCGCAGTACCTAGCCGCGTGGGTGATCACCCGCACGCTCGGTGAGGACGCCGCGCGCGGCGCGATCGGCTACGCGGCGCCGGTCGGCGAACAGCAGGAGACGGTCGAGCGCGCCCTGCGCGCCGTGAGCGGCGTCCGCACGGGAGCCCCCGCGCTGCGCTGACCCGCCTTCGGGAGGGATCCGCACGGTTGTCGCCCAGGCGGAACCGGAGCCACTTGCCGCTCCCGTCCGTGGCGATGCCCCAGGGCTGGCTGAGGCTGCTGTCCGTGGCGATGCCCCAGGGCTGATTGAGGGCGCCGACCGGGTCCGGCCTCCGGTCGGACCCGCGCGTCCCGCCGGACCCGCGCGCCCCGCCGGGGTCCGCGCCCGCCGGGGGTCCGCTCCGCGCTCCCGGGGGCGGGGGGCCTCGGCGCGCAGGGCGCACAGCAGGCGGTCGGTGCCCGTATCGACGTCGAGCACCATGCGGATGGGGGGCTCGACGTATGCCGGACCGCCTTGGTGACGGCCTTTGACGCCGGGAGGCGGGCGTCGTCCGCCGGCCTGCTGTCGACGACCGCGTCGGGCAGCGCTCTGCGGGCCGGGCGGGCGCCTTCGCCCCTCGGCCGGGCCCTGCTACGCGAAGGGCCCCTCGGCCGTGAAGCGGCGCAGTTGGTGGGCGAACTTCGCGGCCTCGCCCGGCGGCCACCCGGACAGGCTGCCCATGATGTGCGCGGCGAGCCGCGTACGCAGCTCGGCGACCACGGACCGTCCCTCCTCGGTGAGGACGAGCAGGTGCGCGCGCCGGTCGTCGGGGTCCGCCTCGCGGCGGATCAGGCCGGCGGCCTCCAGCCGGGAGGCCCGGCGGGTGACGCCGGAGCGGTCGATTCCGACATCGGGGGCCAGGTCGGCGGCGCTGCGGGGGCCGGTGCGGGCCAGTGCGCTGAGGACCGGGTAGGTCTGCTCGTCCACCCCCTCGCCCATGCCCTCGGTGAGCTGCCGGTGCAGCTGCGTACGGGTGGTGCGTCTGAGCAGGATGCCCAGCGCATCTGCGATCTCGTGTCCTACTTCGTTTTCCACCTCCCAAGAATAGCGTGCGCTGCGCACGCGATCGGTGCTACAGTGGGGGAGAAGCGTGCGAAACGCACGCACTTCTCCTTCGTTCTGCAAAGGAACCGCCATGACGCGCACCGGTATCGAGGCCGCCCTCAACGACCTGATCTTCAACCGCGACCTCACCGTCCAGGAGGCCGCCGACCTGCACTTCACCCCGGAGTACCGCCAGCGCACGGACGGCGAGTGGGCCGACCGCGCCGAGTTCGTCGAGCACATCACCCACGTGCGCGGCGTCGTCGCCGGCGGTCACGTCGAGGTGCACGAGGAGCTGTACGACGGCAGCAGGTACGCCGACCGGCACACCGCCCACATCACGAAGAAGGACGGCTCGACCGTGCGCATGGAGGTCTACGTGTTCGCCGGCCTCGCCCCCGACGGCCGCTTCGACCGCATCGAGGAAACCACCCTGATGCTCGAGGGCTCCGCCGCCGACCGCAACATCGGCAGCGCCCGCTAGGTGTCGGCCTTCCAGGGCGACGGCAGCAGCCGGGAGCGGACCCCGCCGGGTGGTCAGGCGGCGGGGACGGGGGCCGGGGCGGGGGAGGAGGTCAGGGCGCGGATGGCGGTCTGCTGGGAGTAGGCGAGCAGGCCGATCGTCACCGCGCTCATGACGCACGCGAAGAACAGGTGGCCCAGGGTCGAAGTGACCGCCAGACCCAGGGCGTTCAGGAGGAAGTGGCTGCCGATCCGGAGGGCGACCAGTGCGAGGGCGACCTTGCGGGTCTCCTTGCCGCGCCACAGCGCCTTGGCGAGCCGGAGCCGCCTGCGCATCATCGTCAGCGAGACGATGATGTTCACGGCCAGCAGGAGCAGCAGCACGGGCCACGCCGAAGGGAAGGCCCGCAGGATGTCGAACGCGGCGGCGAGCACGCCTTCGAAGCCGAAGAACCAGATCGGGAGCCGGTAGTCGGCCGGCGTCATGGCGCCGGCGTCGATCGTCTCGGCAGGTGCGGCCTTCGCGGTCTTCTTCTTCAGGACGTCCATCATGATGCTGCCCCCGTCGTCGGTGTGATGATCGATATTCTGGCCGGGGGTGGGGTCTCGGAGGCAGAGCCCGCGGTCACGTGTGCCGTATGACAGCTGTCATGTGCCCCTCCGGTGCCGCAGGCAGAGGACGCGTGATGGGATACGCCGCATGCCTCTCATCGGATCAGAGGGCGCGTCATGAGCGCCCGCCGCACACCGGTGCCCTTCGACCCCGAACTGCGCGTCGCACTGGACGCCTTGGACGAGGAGGTGAAGGCGCCGATCACCCCCGAGACCCTCGCGGCCTGGCAGCGGCGGGACGCCGCGTCCCGCCCCCGGCCCACCGCCGAGGGCCTGCGCGCCGACGGCCGCTTCGAGGTGACGGAACTCCGCGTCCCGGGCCCGCCGGACGCACCGGACCTCACGCTCGTCAGCGCGCGCCCCTCCGGGCTCACCGGCCCGCTGCCGCTCCTCTACTACATGCACGGCGGCGGCATGGTCATGGGCAACGCCTGGTCCGTGCTCCCGGGGATCCTGCGCGAGTGGGCCCACCCCCTGAACCTCGCCGTCCTCTCGGTCGAGTACCGCCTCGCACCGCAGGCCCGTTACCCGGAGCCGCTGGAGGACTGCTACGCGGGACTCCTCTGGGCGGCCGCCCACGCGGCCGAACTGGGCATCGACGCGGACCGCATCGTCATCGGCGGCAAGAGCGCCGGCGGCGGGCTCGCCGCGGCCCTCGCGCTACTGGCCCGGGACCGCGGCGGCCCCGCCGCCCTGGGCCAGCTGCTCCTGTGCCCGATGCTCGACGACCGCGGCAGCACCTTCTCCAGCCATCAGATGACCGGCCTCGGCGCCTGGGACCTCACCTCCAACACGACCGGGTGGCAGGCCCTGTTGGGCGAGCGCCACGGCGCCGCGGACCTGCCGCCCTACGCGGCCCCGGCCCGCGCCACCGACCTCTCCGGGCTTCCCCCGGCCTACGTCGAGGTCGGGTCGGCCGAGATCTACCGGGACGAAGACGTGGCGTACGCGAACGCCATCTGGCAGGCCGGCGGCCAGGCCGAACTGCACGTGTGGCCCGGCGCCTACCACGGCTTCGACGGCCTGGCCCCACACGCCGCCCTCAGCCGCGACGCCCGCGAGGCCCGCACCCGCTGGCTCCGCCGCCTCCTCATCCCTGCGACGGAGCGCGCCTCAGACCGTCCAGGGTGAGGTCCAGCAACCGTTCGGCCTGTTCCCGCTGTTCGGGCTCGGCCGAGGTCAGGGCGATGCCGGCGAGCGCCGCGAACATGTCGGCCGGGCCGATGTCGGTCCGGATCGCCCCGGCCTCGGCGCAGGCGTCCATCAGCGCGGTGATGGCGCTCCGGATCATGTCGTGGCTGTGGGCGTACGGGTTGCTCCCCGCGGCGGCGATGGCGCGCAGCGCATCGGCCATGCCGAGTTTGGCCGTGGCGTAGTCCATGAAGAGACGGGTCCACGCGCGCAGCGCCTCGTACGGCGGCTGCGAGGCCAGCAGCTCGGGGACGACGTCGCGCAGCTGCGCCACCTCGTTGCGGTAGGCCGCCTCGACGAGGGCCTCGCGGGTGGGGAAGTTGCGGTACAGGGTGGCGGTGCCCACGCCCGCTTCCCTGGCGATGCGCTCCAGGTGCGCGTCCAGTCCCTCCTCCGTGAACACGCGTACCGCCGCGGCCAGGATCTTGTCCCTGTTGCGCTGCGCGTCGGCCCTCAACGGGCGTGCTGCGTCCCGGCTCATCCGCGGGGTCCGTCCTCTCGTTCTCCGTCATTTGCTAAGTGGAGGCGCGCCCACTTAGTCTGCGGTAAGTGGTGGCGCCTCCACTTGACTTTAGGGCATGCCCTGGCCTGCCCGTATTCCTCACGGAAGGACTGCCGACCATGTCGGGAATCGCATACGAGAACGACGGCATCGAGGGCAAGGTCGTGGCGATCACGGGTGCCGGCAGCGGCATCGGCGAGGCGACCGCCCTGCTGCTCGCCGGACGCGGCGCCAAGGTCGTCCTCGGCGGGCGCCGGACGGAACGGCTGCACGCCCTGGCCGCCCGCATCGAACGGGCCGGCGGCGAAGCCGCCTGGACCCGCACCGACGTCACGCGCCGCGAGGACGTGACCGCGCTCGTCGACCTGGCGCGCGAGCGGTTCGGCCGGCTCGACGTCCTCGTCGGCAACGCCGGGGTCGGCCTGATCTCCCCGCTGGACGAGCTCCGCGTCGAGGACTGGGAAAGGATGATCGACGTCAACCTCAAGGGAGTCCTGTACGGGATCGCCGCCGCCCTGCCGGTCTTCCGCGCACAGGGCTCCGGGCACTTCGTCCACACCGTCTCCACCGCCGGACTGCGGATCGTCCCGCTCCAGGCGGTGTACGCCGCCACCAAGAACGCCGTACGCACCCTCTCCGAGGGCCTGCGCCAGGAGGCCGGGGACAGCCTGCGCGTGACCGTCGTCTCGCCGGGTGTCACACGGACGGAATTCGCGGATTCCATGTCACCGCAGATGCAGGCCCTGGTCCGCGACCGCATGGACAGGACGGCGATCCCGCCGGACGCCATCGCCCGCGCCATCGCCTACGCCGTCGAACAGCCGGCCAACGTCGACGTCGGCGACATCGTCGTGCGCCCCACCGCGCAGGACTGACGGCCGCCGCCCGCCCCCGGCGCCCGCCGCCACCCGGGGTGACATGCGCGCCGGAACGCGCCGTGCCACCCTGTTCACACGCCCCGGAGCCTCGGGAGACGACAGCCGCGACGAACGGAGCGTGCTGTGGGACATCCGATACGCGGTGCGGTGTGCGGCGCGGCGCTGCGGCGCCGGGCGGCCGCCGCCTTCGCCGCCCTCCTGCTGGTCACACTGGCCTCGGGTACCGGCGCCCGCGCGGCCCCGGCCCCCGCCCCGCCTCCCACGCCCACGCCGTGGCCGTACGGCGACGCGGGCGACCCCGGCCGGCTCGACCCGCGCATCACGGCGATCATGCGCAAGCCCGAGTACCGGCACGCCCAGTGGGGACTCCTGCAGACCGAACCGGCGGGCGGACGCGTCCTGCACAGCATGTTCCCCGGTCAGTTCTTCATCCCCGGCTCCACCGCGAAGCTGTTCCCCGTCTCCGGCACCTGGCGGACCCTCGGCACGGACCACCGCTTCGTCACCCCCGTCCACGCCGTCGGGACCCGCACCGGCGCCACGCTGACCGGCGACCTCGACCTCGTCGCCCAGGGCGACCTCACCCTGGGCGGCCGGACACGGCCCGACGGCACGGTCGCGTACACCGACCTCGACCACACGTACGCCAACGACTTCCCCGGCGCGACCCTCACCCCGGAGAACCCCCTGGCCGGCATCGACCAGCTCGCCCGGCAGGTCCGCGCCTCCGGCATCACCCGCGTCGAGGGCGACGTCATCGTCGACAGCCGTCTCTTCGCCCCCGACCCGGTCCTCGACCCCACCCCCACCCCGCTGATCATCAACGACAACCTCATCGACCTGCTGACCACGCCCGGCGACCGGGCGGGCGCCGGGGCCCGCCTGGACTGGCGGCCCAAGGTCGCCCCGTACCAGGTCACCTCCACGGTGAAGACCGTCGCCGCCGGCGGGCCCACGAACATCACGGTGACCGCCACCGGCGGCGGCACCCGCATCCACCTGTCCGGCACCATCGCGGCGGACGCCCAGCCGCTGCTGCGCACCTCACCGGTCACCGACCCGAACACCTTCGGCCGCACCGCGCTGATCGAGGCGCTCGCCCGGGCCGGCGTGCAGGTCACCGCCGCCCCGAACGGCCCCAACCCGGTCGCCCGGCTGCCGCGTTCCTACGAGGGCCGGCCGCGGGTGGCCGCGTACACCTCGCCGCCGTACGACCAGTACGCCAAGCTCATCCTCAAGGTCAGCCACAATCTGGGCGCCAACCTCGGCATCTGCCTCATGGCCGTCACCACCGGCAGCCACCAGTGCGCCGACGGGTTCCCGGTGCTCGCCGACTTCCTCGACCGGGCCGGTGTCGACCGCGAACAGGTGGAGCTCATGGACGGCCGGGGCGGCAACCCGGCCGACCGGGCCACCCCGCAGGCGCTCGTGCAGATGCTGGCCTACTGGCAGCGCACCCCGGACGCACGGCGCTTCCGCGAGGCACTGCCCATCCTCGGCGTCGACGGTCTGCTCGCCGAGAACTGCCGCAGCTGTCCGGCGCGCGGGAAGGTGTTCGGGAAGACCGGCGCCGCCGTCGGCGGGGACTCCCTCAACGACCGCCTCGCCGTCGGCGCCATCACCATCGCCGGCTACCTCGACAAGGGCGGCGGCCGCTTCGACCCCTTCTACGCGGGTGTCAACGGCGCCTCCACCCCGACCGCGAACCCCGTCGACGTCCTGTCCATCGCCAATGACCTGGCGCTGATCGCCGCCCACCTCCAGGAGTCGCCGTAACGGCCCGGCGGATCACTGCAGGTCGGACGGAGACGAGGCCGAGGACGAAGACGGAGACGGAGACGAGGACGGAGGCGGGGACGGGGACGAGGGCGGGGACGAGGGCGCGGGTACGGACGAGGGCCGGGGCGCCGCCGAGGGCGGGGGCGCGTCGTCGAGGAAGCCGCCTGACTGGTGCTGCCACAGCTTCGCGTACGTGCCGTCGGCGGCCAGCAGCTCCCGGTGCGTGCCCTGTTCGAGGATGCGGCCGCGGTCGAGGACGACGAGCCGGTCCATGTGCGCCACCGTGCTCAGCCGGTGCGCGACCACGAGCGCGGTCCGCCCCTCCATCAGCCGCCACAGCGCTTCCTGGACGAGGATCTCGCTCTCCGAGTCCAGGGCGCTGGTCGCCTCGTCCAGCAGCAGGATCGGCGCGTCGCGCAGGATCGCCCGCGCGAGGGCCACCCGCTGGCGCTGCCCGCCGGACAGCTTGACGCCGCGTTCCCCGACCATGGTGTCGAGGCCGTCGGGCAGCGCGTCGGCGAACTCCGTGACGTGCGCCGCCTCGGCTGCGCGGCGGATCTCCGCCTCGGTGGCGTCCGGGCGGGCGAACGCGATGTTCTCCCGCAGCGTGCGGTGGAACATCGCCGGGTCCTGCGGCACGTAGGCCATCAGGCTGCGCAGATCGCGCTGGCGCAGTCTGCTGATGTCCTGACCGCCGATCAGGATCCGGCCCGCGTCGATGTCCGTCATCCGCAGCAGCAGCCGGGTGAGCGTGGTCTTGCCGCCGCCGGACCGGCCCACCAGCCCGATCTTCGCCCCGCTGGGCACGGCCAGGTCCAGCCCCTCGAACAGGGGTTCCGCACCCGCGTGCGTGAAGGTCACCTTCTCGAACCGCACCTCGCCGGCCCGGTCCGCCGCGGGTGCCGGCTCCGGCGACGGCGGGTCGAGCACGGTGGGCGGCGTCAGCAGCAGCTGCGTGAACTGCGACGCCTCCGTCATCGAGCTCTCCAGCCGCCGGTAGATCTGGTTGAACTCGAACATGATCCGCGTGGCGTTGGAGTAGTACGTGAACGCGACCACGACCGCCTCCACCCCGTGCCCCTGCCCGTCCCCGGAGGCCGTCACGGCCGTCACGGCGAGCAGCAGCCCCAGCGCGTTGGTCACCACGGACATCGGCGCGACGACGGTGTCGATCCGAAGGTTGCCGTAGTCCCACGACCGCAGCGTGAGCCCGCGCGAACGCGCCACCCTGGACCGGTGCTCGGCGGCCTCGCGGTCCTCCGCACCGAACGCGCGGACCGTGTCCATGTTCATCAGACTGTCGGAGACGTGCCCCGACACCCGGGCGATCGCCTCCTCGCGCCGGTCGACGAGCGCCTGCCGGCGCCGTACGAGGGGCAGCACGCACACACCCGTCACCGCGATCATGACCAGGAGCGCCACGACGAGCAGCGGTTCGTAGCGCCAGAGCACCACGGCCCCGAACAGCAGGGGCACGAACCGGCCCACGACCGAGAAGGTCAGCGTGTCGACGAACTCCTCGAAGCGGGAGGCGAAGCTCAGCACCCGCTTGGTCAGCGATCCGGCGAAATTGTCGTGGAAGAACGCGGCGTCCTTCGCGAACAGCCGGTCCATGCCGATCACGTACAGGCTCTCGATGCCGAGGGCGTCGAGCCGGTTCAGGCAGTGCAGGCCGGCGCGCCACGCGGCCTCGGAGAGCAGCAGGACGGCGGCGAACCCGAGGACGTACGGGAGCGCCGACCCGAGGCCGAGGCCGCCCCCTGCGCCGCCCCCCGCGCCGCCGTCGGCGATGCGGCCGACGAGCTTCGCGACGACCAGCGGCGCGATGTAGTTGATCCCGATGTTGCCCACGGCAGGCAGCAGCATGGCGGGTGCCGTCCACCACCGCAGCCGGGTCAACTCCCTTCCGTAGTAACGCAGCGCGAGGACCACCGGTCCCCTGCCGGGCGGGCCTCCTCCTGATGCAGCCGATTCCATGGCAACCCTGTGTATTCGTCTCGTAACGGAATTCGCAGTCTCCCGCGCCTGCGTCGACGCCGTCCAAGCGTTTTCCGTGTGGGTGACACCGGGACGCCGACCCGGTGGCTTGACTCTCCACCGGCTGGAGACCGGAGAGTGGGCGTCATGAACGGCACCACGACGTCCCTGCTCTCGATCGGCGACCTGGCCACCCGTACCGGTGTGCCGGTACGCACCATCCGGTTCTACTCGGACGCCGGTCTGCTGCCCCCCACGCACCGGTCCCGGGCCGGCTACCGCAGCTACGACACGGCGGCCCTCGAACGGCTCCGGACCATCTGTGTCCTGCGTGAGCTGGACGTCGATCTCGCCACCGTCCGCCGCGTCCTCGACGGTGACCTCCCGGTCGCCGAGGTCGCCGCCGCGCACGCCGCCGCCACCGAGGTCCAGATCCGTGTGCTGCGCCTGCGGCAGAGCGTCCTGCGCCACCTGGCCCGGCGCGGCTCAACCCCCGAGGAGATCTCCCTCGTGCACCACGTCACCCGCCTCACCTCCGATGAACGACGCCGCCTGGTCTCGGACTTCATCGACGGTCTCACCGACGGCACCCCCTCCGCCCGGACGGCCGCCGCCGCTCTGCGCACGGCCGTCCCCGACCTGCCCGACGACCCGACCGACGCGCAACTCGACGCGTGGACGGAGGTCGCCCGGCTCATCGCCGACGAAGACTTCCGCCAGCGGATCGCCCACGCGGCGCTCCCGCCCGCAGACGAGGACGCCCTGCCGGGAGTGGACCCCGGGACTGCCGCGGGCCTCGTGTCCTTCACCCGGCACACGGTCGCCGCCGCGATGCGGTCGGGCACGGATCCCGAGAGCGCAGAGGCCGCCGTCGTGGTCGATGCCGTCGTAGCGCGCTTCGCCGCCGTACTCGGCCGCACGGTCGGCCCGGAGCTGCGCGCATGGACGGCGCGGCAGTTCGAGGCGGGTCACGACCCGCTCGTCGAGCGCTACTGGCGCCTGGTGTGGACCGTCAACGACTGGCAGGTGGTCCCCGGGCACCTGCCCTTCCAGCCCTGGATCGTCAAGGCCCTGCGCCGTCCCCGGCCGGACCGGGACGGAGGCCTTCAGGGCGTCAGCCCATGAGCAGGAGGCGCGTGTTCGGCACGAGCTTCCGGTTCACGCTGGTGCTCTGGACGAAGATGGTGAAGTCGTCGTTGTGGTCCGGCTTGACGCGGACCTCCACGTCCGGCAGGCCGAGCAGGGCACGGGCCTCCGGCCCCGTGTACACCCGGTCCGTCTTCTTCTCCAGCACCGCGATCTGCTTGCGCGCCTGGACCTTTTCCGACTTGCTCAGCTGGTAGAAAGCACAGCCGGTCCGATAGGTGTTCCCGCTTTCCACGACCCATTCCCGGATCTCCGCGTCACGGGCCACCGGAATCAGCTGGTATTCCGCCGGATCGACCGGGGTGAGGCCCGCCGCCTCGATGGTGTCCTTGTTCACCGTGTCCGCGCCCATGGAGAAAACCGCCCGCGATCCCCGGATGCCCTGGGAGCGGCCCACCATGAATTTCTCGGTGGCCTGCTTGATGACCTCGCCGGCGTCTTCCAGACCCTGCGTGCTCGTGGCGTCCCAGATGGCGATGTTGTCCTTCGGGAAACCGCACTGCATGGCCTCGCGCTTGCCCATCTGGTCCGGTACGAGCACGGCCAGCGTCCAGTTGTCCTGCTGCGTCGCGATCAGCTGCGACACGGCCTGCACCAGTTCGCGCGGGTCGCTGGAAGGGGCGTCCGAGCAGCGGTGACTCGCGTTCTCCTGACCGTCGGTCAGTACGAACGTCAGGAAGCTGTGGTCGCCGTACAGCTGGGCCGTCTGCGCCAGCTCCCGCTGCGACTTCAGGGTGGCCGCGAGCAGGGCCGTCATTCCGCCCACCCGGTACATCTGCTTCAGGGACGGCATCCGCAGCACGTCCTTGTCGTAGATGACGCATTCCACCTTGTCCGCGAACACGTACACCGTGACCCGGGTTTCCTGGTCCAGTTCCTGCGAACGGCGGGCCAGATATGCGATCTGCTGGTCGGCCACTTCCACGACCTTGCGGTTCAGATGCGACATCGACGAACTGGCGTCCAACACAAGCGCAACGTGGTTGATGTAGTTCTGGTTTCCGGACATGGCCGCTCCCCCTCTTTCCGACTGGATGCTCCAACCTTCTCACCCACCACTGACAATCGAGGGGGAGCGGCCGCGCCCGACGGGGCGTGCGCACGACGTAAGGGTTTCGTCATCGGTCCGCGCATGGTCCGGGGCCCCGCTGCCGCGTTGAATGGCGTGACGCACCACCGAAGATGAAGGATCGTCATGACACGACGCACGGGACGCCGCGCCACGCTCATCGTCACCGCCCTGCTCGCCGCCACGGTGCTGCTGGGCGCGGGCCTGTACTGGTTCCAGCCGTGGAAGCTGTGGCAGGACCGGACGGTCCGGGAGGCGGCGCCGGTCGCGCCCGCGGCATCGGCATCGGCACCGGCCCCGGCGGGCAAGGGCGCCCCCGGCCCGCGAACCGTCGCCACCGGCTCTCTGATCAGCCACGAGCACACCACCACGGGCACGGTGGAGCTCGTCCGTCTGCCGGACGGCTCGTACACCCTGCGCCTGGCGAACCTCGACACCAGCAACGGTCCGGACCTGCGCGTCTGGCTCACCGACGCACCGGTGAAGGAGGGCGTGGACGGCTGGCGCGTGTTCGACGACGGCAAGCACGTGAGCCTCGGCAAGCTCAAGGGGAACAAGGGTGACCAGAACTACGCGATCCCCGCCGAGGTGAACGTCGCCGACTACAGCAGCGTCACCATCTGGTGCGACCGCTTCGACGTCTCCTTCGGTGCGGCTCCCCTGCGCGCCACCTGACGGCCGCTCGGCTCCGGAGCGGCATCCCCCGAAAGGATTACTGCGCGGCGCAGGGAAAGCGCGTAGTCTTCTGTGTGGCGCAGACAGTGCGTCACGCAGATGCAGTGATCTCTGGGGGAACCATGCTCACCATCGCCGTCACCGGAGCCACCGGGGCTCAGGGCGGGGCCACCGCCCGCGACCTGCTGTCCGCCGGCCACCGCGTCCGCGCGCTCACCCGCCGGCCCGGATCGCCCGCCGCCGATGCGCTGCGCCGCCTCGGGGCGGACGTGCGCCACGCCGACTTCGACGACCGCCGCTCCCTCGACGCCGCTCTGGCCGGAGCGGACTCCCTCCTGCTTCACCAGCGCGGGCCTCGTTGTCGACGTCGCAGGGCTCCGCCGCGCCTACCCCGAGGTCCGCCGGCAGACCTTCGCCGACTGGGCGACCGCCCAGGACTGGCCCGCGCTGTTGTCCCCCGGTGGCCACCGAGCCGCGGAAACCGCTGCGCCTGACGGCGCCTCAGAGCGCGCTGCCGCCCGGGTCCGTTCCGGGCTTGGTGTGGAGGATCTCGCGTGCTTGGTCCGCGGCGCGGACGATGCTCTCGGAGACGAAGTCGACGAAGTGGGCGATGTTGGCGAGGCGGGCCCCTGCGGGAGTGCCGGGGCCGAGGACGCCGACGCCCTGGCGGGCGATGTCGGCGAGCTGGGCGGTGCCCCGGGCGCTGGCGACCATGGACTGGTACCAGACGTCGTCGTCGACGGCGTAGCGTTCGCGGCGGCCCTCGTGACGCTCCCGGCGTATGAGGCCCTGGGCTTCGAGGAACGTGATCGCCTTGGAGACGGAGGCCGGACTGACTTCGAGACGCCGGACGAGTTCGGACGCGGTGAGGCTGCCGGTGTCGCTCATGCACAGACAGGCCAGGATCCGGGCCGTCATCCTGGACATGCCCGTCTGCATGAGGACGTTGGTGAACGTCTCCTCCTCGTACTCGCGCACCGCCTCGGCGTCGCGCCCGCCGGCCTGCCCGGGCACCTGCGGGCCCCGGGGCGCAGGCTGCCTGCGCCGCCGGGCACGGCGCTCGGTGGCCCGGTGAGCCACGTCGGCGCGGTACCCGGTGGGACCGCCGTTGCGCATCACCTCCCGCGTGACCGTGGACGTCGGACGGTCGAGGCGCCTGGCGATCTCCGCGTAGGCCAGCCCGTCGGCCACCCCCAGCGCGATCTGCTGCCGCTCCTGCTGGGTGAGCCTGCCTCCCGGCATCGCGGTCTCCTTTGCGGTCGTTCGTGGCCCTGGATGCCCCCAGCCTAGCGTTCATCGCCATCTCATTGCAACGGCTGGTTGGAGATTCATTGCGTTAGGCCTCAATCCATTGCAATGATCTCAGTGACTTGACCTGGCCTTACGTGAAAAATGCGCAATGTGCTTATTCCTGTATCAGTGAACGCAACGTAGTGTTTCTGTCATCGGAAAGGGCGCGCCAAGAGGTGCGCACGACAGAGTCCCGGAGAACACCATGCTCAAGTTCGACACCCCCGCCCCCGTCGCCGCCGTCCTGAACGTCCCCGCCGGACTGGTCCGGTTCATCGCGGCGGACCGGGCGGACACCACGGTCGAGGTCCTGCCCGCGAACGCCTCGAAGAGCCGTGACGTGAAGGCCGCCGAGAGGACCACGGTCGAGTACCGCGACGGAGTCCTGCACATCACCGCCCCGGAGGCCAAGAACCAGCTCCTCGGCGCCTCCGGCTCCCTGGAGGTCACGGTCCAGCTGCCCGCCGGCTCCCGCATCGAGGCGAAGACCGCCGCCGTCGAACTCCGCGGCGTCGGACGCCTCGGCGAGGTCACCTTCGACGGTGCGCAGGGCCCGGTAAAGATCGACGAGGCCGCCGCCGCCCGCCTCACCCTCCTCGACGGCGACATCACCATCGGGCACCTGCGCGGAGCCGCCGACATCAGCACCGCCAGGGGCGACATCCGGATCACCGAGGCCGAGCGCGGCACGGTCACCCTGAACACCCAGAAGGGCGACATCTCCGTCGGCGCCGCCCGCGGAACCTCCGCCACCCTCGACGCCGGTACCGCATACGGCCGGATCCACAACACCCTGACCAACACCGAGGGCCCGGGCGCCGCCCTCGACATCCACGCGACCACCACCCAGGGCGACATCACCGCCCGCAGCCTCTGAAGCGCACGGGACCGAGAGGGGAAGGGGAACCGATCATGAGTGACGTCACGACCGTGGGGCCGGACCGCCCGGAGCTGCAGCGGGCCGTCGAGGCGATCGTCGAGTCCGGTTTCACCGGGATGACACTGCGCGTGCACGACGAGCGCGGCCACTGGGTGGGCAGCGCCGGAGTGGGCGAGCTGGGCGGGAGCGCCAAGCCGCCGACCGAGGGGCGGTTCCGGATCGGCAGCAACACCAAGACCTTCACCGCAGCCCTCGTACTGCTCCTGGTCGCCGAGGGCAGGATCGAGCTGGACGGCCCGGCCGACGACCACCTGGCGGAGTTCGGTCCGGACCGGCGGATCACGACCCGGATGCTGCTCCAGCACACCAGCGGCGTGTTCAACTTCACCGGCGAGTACCACGAGGACGGGACGGTCGTGCCGGGCATGCCCTGGCAGGGCCGGGAGTGGGTGGAGAACCGCTTCCGCACCCACCGCCCCGAAGAACTCGTACGATTCGCGCTGTCCAAGCCGGCGCGGTTCGCTCCGGGCACGGACTGGAGCTACTCCAACACCAACTACGTACTGGCCAGGCTGCTGGTCGAGAGGGCCACCGGCCGCCCGTTCGCCGAGGAGATGCACCGGCTGGTCCTGGACCCGCTCGGACTGTCGGACACCGTCCTGCCGGAGACCTCGCCCGAGATCTCCGGGCCGCACGCCCACGCCTACTACCGGTACGAGAACGCCGGCCGGCAGGAGACGGTCGACGTCACCCGCCAGAACCCCTCCTGGATCTCCACCGGCGGCGACATGATCTCCACCACCCGGGACCTCCACACCTTCATCTCCGCCCTGGCGGGCGGCCGCCTCCTCCCCGCACCGCTCCTGGCCGAGATGTGCACGCCGCACCCCAAGGCGGGCTACGGCCTGGGGGTGTTCGTCCAGGACACGGGCCCGGGAGGCGTCACCCTCATCACCCACAACGGCGGCATCGCGGGCCACGCGGGGCTGATGTACAGCACGCCGGACGGCAGGAAGACCCTGACCGCATCCCTGAACTACGTGGACGACGCCGCGATGTCCCTGGCGGCGGCCTACCAGAAGGCAACGCAATCCCTCATCGCCGAGGTCTTCCCCACCGCCCACCCCGAGCCGACGTCCTGAACTCCGCCCCGGCGCGCGCTGCGCGCGCCGCGCACTGCGGACGGCCTCCTGGGCGCCCGCTGACGGGCGGGGACGCATGTGCGGCGGGCGTCAGTACGTCACCGTGATCCGTCGCGCCGGGCCGTCCACGCCGACCCGGCCACCGTACGGGATCACCAGCTGCGGATCGGTGTGCCCGAAGTCGACGTCGAACACCGCCATGGTGCGCGGAGCATAGGCCGCCAGCGCGCGCAGCACGGCCTCGCGCTGCTCGGCGGCATGACGCCGCTTGCCGGCGCTGTCGTTCGGCTGCTGGAACGACCACGCCTTGGCGCGCCCCATCAACAGGGCGGGGAAGCGCTCCAGCAGGCCGCGTTCGCCCATGTTGCGCAGGATCCGGAACACTTCCTCCGCGCTCGGCATCTCCTCCGACGTCTCCAGGAACAGCACGCGGCCCTCGTACGCGGCGGGGTCGCGTTCGATCTCGCGGTCGGCCATCAGCAGCCACGACAGGATCTCCAGGTTGCCGCCCCAGGCGCGGCCCTCGACGAGCCGGTCGGGCCGGTGCCAGGTCCAGCCCCCGCCGGGCTGTGTGTCGGGTTCCGCGGTGAAGGTGGCCGGGTCGGCCCAGTCGCGGTCGCAGTCGCGGTAGCGCCGGGCCGGGCGGAGCTCGTACGGGCCGGATGTGAACAGGGCCGCGCGCACCGAGTCGGCGGTCAGCGGGTGCAGTGCGTACGGGCGGCCGATCTCGGTCATCACGCAGGCGCCGTGGTAGCCGACGATGCCGAGGTTGTGCAGGAAGAGCAGCAGATTGGTGTTGTCGCTGGAGCCGAAGAACGGCTTGGGGTTGGCGCGGATCAGCTCGCGGTCCAGCAGCGGGAGCACGGTGATCTGGTCGTCGCCGCCGATGGAGGCCATCACCGCCTTGACGGTCGGATCGGCGAACGCGGCGTGGATGTCATCGGCGCGCTGCCGGGGGGCGGAGCCCATGGCGCGCGTGGCCGGGTACTCCACCGGTTCGAGGCCGAACTCCTCGCGCAGCCGCCGGAGCCCCAGCTCGTACGGGAGCGGGAAGAGCCCCGGCAGGCCGGACGAGGGCGAGACGACCGCGATGCGGTCGCCGGGCACGGGCTTGGGAGGGTACGCGGGAGCGGTCACCGCCCGCTCCCGTCCCTGGCCGCGTCCCGGTCCCGGTCCGGGTCCCCGTAAAACCGCCCCCTGGAGTTCCAGGCTTCGCGCGTGACCGCGTACTCCACGTCGCCGTGCTCGGCGCCCTCGATGTACTCGGGCCACTCCTCGAAGAACGTACGGACCAGCGAGAGGCCCGCCTTCTCCATCACCCTGCGGGACGCGGCGTGGACGGTCATCGTGGTGGCCACGACCCGCTCGGCCCCCAGCTCGGTGAAGGCACGGGCCACGAGCGCCCGCGCGCCTTCGCTCGCGTACCCGCGGCCCCAGGCCGAAGGCAGCAGCCGGTAGCCCAGCTCCGTCCCGCCGTCGAGTCCGACGCTGCTCGCCGGACGGAGGGAGAACCAGCCGAGGAACGCCCCCGAGCCCTTGTCCACCGCGGCGAAGCAGCCGTGTCCGCCGGGGAGTTCCCGGTACTCGCGCAGAAAGGACGGCAGGGTCTGCCGCGCTACCACGGCCCGGGGAACGGGTCGGCCGTCGTCGATGTGCCGCATGACCTCGGGGTGACCGTGCAGGGCGGCCAGGTCGTCGACGTCCGCCCCGGTGAAGCGGCGCAGCGCCATGCGGTCGGTTTCCAGGTGGTCGTCCATGCCCCCGATCCGAACAGCTCCCCCCGCTCCCCGCAACTGTCTTTCGGGTCCGGGCCCCGGCGGGCCCTCGGCGTCACGGGATCTGCCCGGCCTGGTCGGGGTCCTGGTGGCGGCGTACCTGTTCGACGAGCCGTCGCAGTACGCCGCGTGCGGCCGCGATCTCCTCCGCCGAAATGCCGGCGGTCATGCCGCGGTGGGCCTCGGTGGCGCGGGCCGTGATCCTCTGCAGCGTCGCGTGCCCGGTGGGTGTGAGGCCCAGGAGCGGCGAGCCCTTGTGGTCGGGGTTGGGGTGGAAGGCGGCCAGGTCCTCCCGTACGAGGTCGTTCGCGACGCGCTGTACGGCCTGGCGGGCGATGCCGAGACGGCGGGCGGCCTGGGGCACGGTCAGCGGCCGGTCCGAGACCACGCTCAGCAGCTGCCAGCGGGCCTGCGTCTGCCCTTCTGCGGCGGCGAGCCCCTCGCCCGACCTGCGCAGGAGGCCCGCGGCCTCGAACACGTCCGCGACCAGGAGGGCCATCTCGTCGGCCATGCGACCACACCACCCAAGCTTGACAACATGGTGTCTGTTTGGAAATCTGTTGTCATTCTACCCGTGATGCCGGTCCGCGCCCACCCCACCCCCCCCCCCCCCCCCACCAACCCCCGGCGGAGGCCCAGAACACCGCCACCCCCCACCCCCCCGCCGCCCCCCCACCCGCCGCGGCCCACCCCCCCCCCGGCGGCGGGTTCCCCCCCCC
>LJCW01000001.1 GCA_001298555.1 Actinobacteria bacterium OV450 | reverse complement strand
GCGGGGGGATCCTGGAGCTGAAGGAGACCATCAACACGATGGTCGACCAGCTGTCCGCGTTCGCTGACGAAGTGACGCGGGTCGCCCGCGAGGTCGGCACGGAGGGCAACCTGGGCGGCCAGGCCACCGTCCGTGGCGTGTCCGGCACATGGAAGGACCTGACCGACAACGTCAACGTCATGGCCTCGAACCTGACCGGACAGGTGCGTTCCATCGCCCAGGTGGCGACGGCGGTCGCCCGCGGTGACCTGTCGCAGAAGATCACGGTCGAGGCGAAGGGCGAGGTCGCCGCGCTGGCCGGCGTCATCAACACGATGGTCGACACGCTGTCCGCGTTCGCCGACGAGGTCACCCGCGTGGCCCGCGAGGTCGGTACCGAAGGCCGCCTCGGTGGCCAGGCCCGGGTCCCCAACGTGGCGGGCACCTGGAAGGACCTCACGGACAACGTCAACTCCATGGCCAACAACCTCACCGGCCAGGTCCGCAACATCGCCCTCGTCACCACCGCCGTCGCCAACGGCGACCTGTCCAAGAAGATCGACGTGGACGCCCGCGGCGAGATCCTGGAGCTGAAGACCACCATCAACACGATGGTCGACCAGCTGTCCTCCTTCGCCGCCGAAGTCACCCGCGTCGCCCGCGAGGTCGGCAGCGAGGGCCGCCTCGGCGGTCAGGCCGAGGTCGAAGGTGTCTCCGGCACCTGGAAGCGGCTCACCGAGAACGTCAATGAGCTGGCCGGAAACCTCACCCGGCAGGTCCGGGCCATCGCCGAGGTCGCCAGTGCGGTCGCCGAAGGGGACCTGACCCGCTCGATCACGGTCGACGCCTCCGGCGAGGTCGCCGAACTCAAGGACAACATCAACTCCATGGTCGGTTCGCTGCGCGAGACCACGCGCGCCAACCAGGAGCAGGACTGGCTCAAGTCCAACCTCGCCCAGATCTCGTCCCTCATGCAGGGCCACCGCGACCTCGCCGTCGTCGCCGAACTCGTCATGGACGAACTCACTCCCCTCGTCGACGCCAGCTACGGCGCCTTCTACCTCGGCGAGGAGATCGACGGCCAGGCGGGGCTCACCCTGATCGGCTCCTTCGGACGGCCGGTGGAGAGCCCCGCCGCCACGCGGGTGCGGCACGGGGAAACCCTGGTGGGGCAGGCGGCGCGCAGCCGCCGCATCCTGACCACCAACAACGTTCCGGCCGGCTATCTGATCTCATCCGGCCTCGGACAGGCCGCGCCGGCCCACCTGATCGTTCTGCCCATCGTCGTCGAGGACCAGGTCCTGGGCGTCATCGAGCTCGCCTCCTTCGCCCCCTTCACCGCCGTGCACCGCGATTTCCTGGGCCGGCTGATGGAGACCATCGGCGTCAACGTCAACACGATCGTCGCCAACGCGCGGACCGACGAGCTCCTCGGCGAGTCCCAGCGGCTCACGACAGAGCTCCAGGCCCGCTCGGAGGAACTCCAGGTCCAGCAGGAGGAACTCCAGCGCTCCAACGCCGAACTGGAGGAGAAGGCCGCCCTCCTCGCCAGCCAGAACAGCGACATCGAAGCCAAGAACCTGGAGATCGAACAGGCCCGGCAGGAGCTGGAGGACCGGGCGCAGCAGCTGTCGCTGGCTTCCAAGTACAAGTCGGAGTTCCTGGCGAACATGAGCCACGAACTGCGCACCCCGCTCAACAGCCTCCTCATCCTCGCTCAGCTCCTCGCACAGAACCCCACCCGCAACCTCACCCCGAAGCAGGTCGAGTACGCGGGCATCATCCACTCGGCTGGCTCCGACCTGCTCCAGCTGATCAACGACATCCTCGACCTCTCCAAGGTCGAGGCGGGCAAGATGGACGTGAACCCGGAGCGGGTCTCGCTCAAGCAGCTCCTCACCTACCTCGAAGCCTCCTTCCGGCCGCTGACCAGCCAAAAGGGACTCGAATTCGACATCACGACGGCCCCTGGCGTGCCGGTGGACCTCCTCACCGACGACGCCCGCCTCCAGCAGATCCTGCGCAACCTGCTCTCCAACGCGGTCAAGTTCACCGAGCAGGGCAGCGTTCACGTCAAGATCGAACCTGCGACGTCGGCAGAGCTCCCCGACGAGCTGAGGCGGTCCGGATCCGTGGTCGCCTTCCGCGTCATCGACAGCGGCATCGGGATCGCCGAGCAGCAGCTGGAATCCATTTTTGCCGCGTTCCAGCAGGCCGACGGCACCACCAGCCGCAAGTACGGCGGCACCGGCCTCGGCCTGTCCATCACCCGGGAGATCGCCCGCCTTCTCGGCGGCGCCGTCACGGCG
Organism: Actinobacteria bacterium OV450; assembly: GCA_001298555.1. Taxonomy (GTDB): domain Bacteria; phylum Actinomycetota; class Actinomycetes; order Streptomycetales; family Streptomycetaceae; genus Streptomyces. The sequence goes on along the minus strand of LJCW01000001.1, from coordinate 24,970 downwards.
CAGAGCACCCCGGGCCAGGGCAGCACCTTCACCCTCTACCTCCCCGTCTCAGGACCCTCCGACGGCGGTACGGCCGCCCTCGAAAGCGCGGAGTCCGCCGGCTCGGAGGCTGCGCAGTCGGACGGCCCTGCCCAGACGGTCCTCGAAGAGGAGCGCCACCCCCGGCGCATTCTGGTCATCGAGCAGCGCAGCAACGGTCTGCTCAGCCTGGTCGCCGAAAGCGCGGCCGGGGACCTGGCCGCAGGACGCGCAGTCACCGTGCCGACGGACCGCGCCGAGGTCGTCACCGCCGTCACCGCGGCGGACGCAGCAGCCGTACTCGCACAGGCACCTTTCCACTGCGTTGTTCTCGAACTCGGATCCGACGGGGAAGGACTGCACTTCCTCCAGGCTCTCGCGGGCGACAGCGCGCTGGCCTCCCTGCCGGTCCTCGCCCACGACAACCGGCGCATGACCCGGGAGCAGCAGGCAGAAGTCGCCGCGCGGGCCGCCGCTCTGCCGCTGGAAGTCCTCTCCAGCCTGGACGAACTCCGCGAGCGGATCGCCCTGCACCTGTCGGCGGACCGCCCGGGCGACGTTCCCACCCTCGTGCACGCCGAAACCCACTCTGCCGGCCCCGACCACGCCGTCGTCGACGCCAGCCTCGCCGGCCGGTCCGTCCTCGTCGTCGATGACGACCCGCGCAACCTCTACGCCATCAGCGGGATCCTGGAACTGCACGGAATGCACGTCCTGCACGCCGAGAACGGTCGCAGGGGCATCGAAACCCTCACCGAAACCCCGGGAATCGACCTGATCCTGATGGACGTGATGATGCCGGAACTGGACGGCTACGCGGCCACCAGCGAGATCAGGCGCATGCCCGCGTACAAGGACCTCCCGATCATCTCGGTCACGGCGAAGGCCATGCCGGGAGACCGTGAGAAGAGCCTGGCCTCGGGGGCGAACGACTACGTCACCAAGCCCGTCGACGCCAACGACCTCATCTCCCGACTCCGTCGGTGGCTGCCGACTCAGAACAGCTCGGGCAACACCCCAGCCTGACGACCCAAGCCACCCAGCGGAGGAAAAACGGCACACACCGTGAACACCACTTCTGACGAAAACGCAGCAACCCGGTCCCCGGCCCCACCTGCCACCGGGGGAGACCACGCCATGATCGAGGCAGCTGCGGCAGCCGCACACCGCGAAGCGCAGCCAGACCGGCACCCGAGGTCAAACACATCCTCGGCTCCGGAGGCCGGCCGGCTCGCGGCAACCGTGGAGCGCCTGCGCGAGGAGGCTCTGGAGGCCCAGTCGGCGGCCGACGGCCGCGCTCTCGTGGAGCTCGCAAAAGGCATCCTCGTCGGCCGGCTCGGATGCGGGCCCGCTGAGGCATCGAGGCAGCTGGTCAAGCTCGCCGAACAGTCGGGCACCACCCTGCTCGCCCTCGCCGTCGACATCATCAACCAGGCAGCCCGTGACCGCGTCAGCGAGGTCACGCAGGAGTTCCTCGCCACCGCTGTCGCCGAACCTGCCGAACCGGCGCCGACCATCCGGCTGCGGGCAGCGGAAAGCCGCGTCCTGGCGGCGGGTGATACGCAGGCCGTCGCCGCGGCGCTCCTCGAAAACGCGCTCGCCCCTCTCGGTGCCCACGGCGTCGCGATCTGGGTCACCGGGGCCGATTCCTCGCTCACCCTGGCCGGCCAGGCGGGCTTCGCCCCGGAGGATGCCGACCGCTGGCGCTATGTCCCGCCCGAGGTCGCCACGTGCGCCCGGCTCGCCCTCACCCACCGCGAGCTCTCCGTCGTCACCAGCCTGTCCCAGGCCAGTCTGCCGACCATCGGGCGGCGCCAGCACCCCGACGGCGGCCGCATCGTCATCCCCGCCGGGACCGGAGGCCGCATCCACGGCGTCCTGGAGATCGCCTGGCCCCAGCCCCTGGCCCCGCAGCCCGTACAGATCATCCGCCAGCTCGAAGCGCTGGCCGAACTCTGTGCCCACACCCTTGAAGAGCAGTCCCCGCACCACACCCCGGACGCCTCCGGCGCCGCATACCACGCCGCTCTCGCGGAACTCACCGACCTCGCCGGCCATCTCGACGACACGGTCCTCGTCCTCGCCCCCGTCCTCGATGCCGACGGCCGACTCGCGGACTTCCGCATCCACCACGTCAACAACAGCTTCATGGACCCGGCCGGCCGGCCCCGCTCCATGGTCACCGGCCGCCCTTTCCTCGAGATCTACCCGGCGGCAGCCGAGGACGGGGGCCTCTTCGACAAGCTGGAGAGGACCTACGCCACCGGCGAAGCCTGCCAGGCGCTGCGCACTGCGCTGACCACCTTCGTCGGAGAGGTGCCCCTCACCACCGTCGCCGACGTGCGCATCAGCCGGCACGGCCCCGCCCTCCTCCTCATCTGGAAGATCGAGGACGAGAAGGCGCGGCTCGCCAACCTGCTGCAGCACGCACAGCGACTCGGCCGGGTCGGCGGCTTCGAACAGAACATGCGCACCCGGCAGATCAGCTGGAACGAGCAGCTGTTCGCCCTGTTCGGGTTGCCGACGACCGCCACCCCCGTCCCCCTCGAAGACCTCGCGGCGCACGCCCACGCCCACGACGTCAATTCCATCGGACGGTTTCTGCGCACCCTCATGCACAGCCGGCGCGAGTCGGCCGTGGAGTTCCGTCTCCAGCGGCCCGACGGTATTACGCGTCACATCCGCATGGTGGCCGAGCCGGTCCTGGACGCCCGGGGCCGCCTCTACTCGGTGCGCGGTGCCTGCCAGGACGTCTCGTCCCAGCATTGGACCGAAGTCGCGCTCGCCGCCACCCGCGACCAGCTCGCCGACACCGAGGCGGAATCCGCAGACCGCAGCCGCCTCGCCCTCCAACTACAGCACGCCATCATGCCGCCCGCGCCGGCGCTCCTCGAAGTACCGGGTATCCGGATCGCGGTGCGCTACCGACCGGCCGAATCGGAATCCCTCGTCGGCGGCGACTGGTACGACTCCGTGGTCCTGCCCAACGGCGAGATCCTTCTCAGCGTGGGCGATGTCGCCGGACACGGCATCCAGGCCGCCACCGGCATGGTCGTACTGCGCAACGCCCTGCGCGGCCTCGCCGTCACCGGCGCCGGCCCGGCGCAGCTGCTGGCCTGGCTCAACCGGGTCGCCTTCCACCTCACCAGCGACCTCACCGCCACTGCCGTCTGCGCCCTCTTCGACCCCAAGACCCGAACCCTGCGGTGGGCGCGCGCCGGACACCTGCCTCCTGTCCTGGTCAGGGGCCAGCAGGCCCAGTCCTTCCCCCTCAACGCCGGACTGCTGCTCGGAGCACTGCCGGAGACGACCTTCGTGGAAGAGGAGGTGCAGCTCGAAACCGACGACATCCTCCTCATGTACACCGACGGGCTCGTCGAACGCAGGGACATCGCCGTGACCGACTCCCTCGCGCAGCTGCTCACCGTGGCCTCGCGGCCCGCGAGCACCCTGGAACGGCGGCTGGACAGCATGCTCACCTACAGCGCATCCGACACCGACGACGACACTTGCCTCATCGGAATCGAGGTCCGCTGACCCCAGCCTCCTTGACGTGGCGCAGCAACACGTGCGCCACAGCCCACCGGGCCGAGGCGCGATCCCCCCGGTCCCGGTGACGGTCCGTTCGAACCGGTCGAGGCGGACCGGTTCTGTCCGGGGGCTGGCGTAGCTGCGGACGCCCTGTCCCGCGGAGACGGACCGAGAACCTCAACGACGGTTCCGCCGGCGCCGGATGGACGGACGTGCAGGGCTGCTCAAGCCCGTCTGGCGCAGTTCCCGACACGCATCCGTCGATCCGCCGTGCATACGGGCGGTGGTGGCGGGCAGGCGAACGTGAGTCCACACGGCGCTGGAGCTCGACTGCAGAGCCGTCGTCCATGCCTCACAGGCGGGAACATGAGCGCGACAGACGACGAGACACAGAAAACGTCCAAAAGACTCGACATCCCTACGGCGATGCGCCTCGCCACCGAGCAGCTCGCGGAGCTCCTGCGGTGCGAACCGGCGTCCGTTTCGGCGGTGAAGGCCACCGAGGACGGGTGGACGGCGGAGGTGGAGATCGTCGAGCTGGAGAAGGTCCCGGACACGATGAGCGTGATGGCTTCCTATCACGTGGCTCTCGACGCCGAGGGCCGGCTCGTGGGGTACGAGCGCACACGGCGCTACGCCCGGGGCCAGATCGACCGCCGCTGAGGCGGTGGTGGCGTCCGCGCTCCCCCGGAGGAGCCGTGCGCCCGTACGCGTCGACAGACGCCGAATCGGAAGGAGTTCACCGTGACACTCGTCCAACAGAGCAGTGCAACGAGCGGCGGAAGCGGCTCGGGAAATCTCTACGACGTACTCGAACTCATCCTCGACAGGGGCCTCGTGATCGACGCGTTCGTGCGCGTCTCCCTGGTCGGGATCGAGATCCTCAAGATCGATGTCCGCGTGGTCGTCGCCAGCGTGGACACCTACCTCCGCTTTGCCGAGGCGTGCAACCGCCTCGACCTGGAGTCCGGGCGGAAGGCACCCACGCAGCTCACGGACATCGTGGGCGAGATGACCGAGAACGGCGCCAAGGGAAAGTCGAAGGGCGCCCTGACCGGCGCCGTCGAGGCGATAACGGACTCCCTGCAGAGCAAGCGCGAGGAATCCGAGGAAGAGCCCCGTAAGCGGCCGGCGCGCAAGTCGACGTCCAGCCGTTCGTCCGCCGCCCGCCGGGAGGAGTAGCAGGTGCCCACCTACATCTACGCCATCACCACCAAGGACCACCCTTTGCACCTGGACGGCCTCCAGGGCGTGGGCGAGCCCGCGACACCCCTGCGCACGGTCCGCGTCGGAGAGGTCGCCGCGGTCGTCAGCGATGCCCCCGAAGGCCTGCGCGCCAAGCGCCGTGACGTGCTGGCCCACGAGGCCGTCCTGGAGTCCCTGATGGCGGAGGGGGCGATCCTGCCCATGCGCTTCGGACTGCTCGGCCCGGACGACGACCAGGTGGCCCAGGCACTGGAGCAACACGGCGCCGCGTACCGCAGCCGCCTGGCCGAGCTCGACGGGCACGTCGAGTTCAACCTCAAGGCAGCCCGCGACGAGCAGGATCTGCTGCTCGAAATCGTCTCGGAGTCCGACCAGATCAGGGAACTCAACGAACGCACCAGGTCGGGATCGGCCGGGCAGGACGACCGCATCGCCCTCGGCGAGCTCGTCGCGGGCCAAGTCGCCGGACGCAACAACGAGCAGGCGCAGAAGACCCTGGAGAAGCTGCTGCCGGCGGCGGCCCGGGTCTCGCGCGCCGAGCCGGGCGCCAGCCACTTCCTCAACGCCTCCTTCCTCGTGTCGGCGCAGACCGCGGACGAGTTCGTGAAGGCGGTCCGTGAGGAGGCGGACCGCCGGGGCGAGACCTACACCCTCACCCTGACCGGACCGCTGCCCCCGTACAGCTTCGTCTGACCGGTACGCAGGCACCCCGGCGCCAGGCGTCGAGGCCGCGCCCGGCGACCCAGGAAGGAGGCCGGCCCATGGGGCTCCTCACCACGATCCTGACCCTGCCCATCGCACCGCTGCGCGGCACGGCCTGGGTGGTCGACCAGGTACTGCTCGCCGCGGAACGCGAGTACTACGACCCCGCCCCCGTCCGGGAGCAGCTGGCGGCGCTCGTGGAGGACCTGGCCGAAGGCCGCGTGGACGCGGCCGAGTTCGACCGGCGCGAGGACGCTCTCCTGGACCGGCTCGACGCAATTGAGGCCTACCGAAGCCAGACGGGAAGCGGCTCATGACGAAACAGAGTGATCAAGCGAGGCGGAACGAGGTACACCGGTGATACCGAAGAACACCACGACGGCAGCCGCCCTCGTCGGGGGCTATTTCCTGGGGCGGACGAAGAAGGCCAAGATGGCCATCGGGGTGGGCATGTTCCTCGCCGGCCGCAGACTGGACCTCGACCCCCGGCGCCTCGGAAAGCTGCTGGCCGCCTCACCCGTGACGGGCGCCCTGAGCGATCAGATCCGCCGAGAGCTGTTCGAGGCCACGAAGTCGGCCGCGGCCCAGGCCCTCACCCAGCGCGCCACGGGCCTTGCCGACTCATTGCAGCAGCGCACGCGGGCGCTCGGTGGCGACCACGCCTCCGAGGCCGATGAAGACGACGGACCCGGAACACGAGAGCGGGAAGCCGAAGCCGAAGCCGCAGACGACGGCCCGGACACAGCCGCGAACGATGACGCGGAGGCGGACGACGCAGCCGACGACAGCCGGCGCAAGCGGACACGCTCCACGCCGGCGGCCAAGACCGCGGGCAAGAAGGCCACCAGCCGTGCTCCCTCGTCCAGCGGCGGTACCTCCGGCCGTCGAACCGGCAAGTCGACGGCAGCCCGCAAGCGTACGAGCGCCCCCAGGAAGTCCACGGCCTCCCGTACGCGCAAGAGCAGGGGGGACGGCGATGAGTGATTCCACGCTCAGCAAGATCAAGAACGATGTGGTGGGGAACCCGGCCACCGACCGGCTGAAGGAGGAGCTCCGCCGCTATCTCGCAGCCCGCGCCGAAGACGCCGTCACCCGGCTCGGGGAGCGCCTCGGCGACCGTGTCGCCCGGCTGGGTGAGCCCGGTGCCGCGAAGGGGAGCCTCGGAAAGGGCATTGCCGAAGGGGGCAAGGCCCTCAGCGAGGGGAAGTCCCCCGCGCGGGCCGCGCTCGCGGCGGGGTCGTCCGCCGTCAAGGACACCTTGAAGAAGAGGGCCAAAAGCCTTGTCGGCGGGGGCCGCACGTCCGGTGGAGGCACAACCAGGAGCGTGACGATCGTCGAGGACATCGACGTCGGGGTCCCCGTCCGCGAGGCCTACGACCAGTGGACGCAGTTCCAGGAGTTCAGCAGGTTCGCCAAGGGAGTCGTCAGCGTTGAGACGGCGGACGACACCACCACCAACTGGAAGGTGAAGGTCGCCAAGTCGACTCGCAGCTGGCAGGCGAACGTGACCGAGCAGATCCCCGACGAGCGCATCGCCTGGACCACCCAGGGCGCGAAGGGGACGGTCCGCGGGGTGGTGACCTTCCACCGGCTCACCGACGACCTCACCCGCGTCCTGCTCGTCCTGGAGTACTTCCCGAAGGGCCTGTTCGAGAAGACGGGCAACCTCTGGCGCGCGCAGGGCAGGCGTGCCCGGCTCGACCTCAAGCTCTACCGCAAGTTCCTCATGCTGCGCGGAGAGGCCACCGACGGCTGGCGGGGCGAGATCCACGGCGGCGAGGTCGTCGTCGGCCACGACGAAGCGGTCAGGGAGGAGGACCGCACCGACGGCGATGCGGAGGACTTCCAGGACGAGGACGAGGACGCAGACGCCGAGGGCGCATTCGAGGACGACGAGTACGACGAGGCCGCTGACGAAGCACCGAACGACGACGAGTTCGACGAGGGGGCCGAGGAGGACCCCGCATACGAGGCCGAGACCTCCGACGAGGCCGCCTCGGAAGAACCGGACGCCGAGTTCGACGACGACGAGTTCGACGGAGCCGACGACGAGTTCGACGGAGCCGAGGACGAGCCGGCTGCCTCGGAGGAACCCCGCCCGCGCGGATCCGGACGCCGCACTCGTCGTCGCACTCCCGTCGGCAGCTGACCCGTATCGACAGAGCACACCAGAGAACAGGGGCGCCAACGTGTCCGAGTCCTTCGCAGGACGCCTTCCGGCCGCACCGCACGCCGCAGTGCCCAGTCACCACCAGGGATCTTCCGCGAACCTCGCGGACATCCTGGAACGCGTACTGGACAAGGGCATCGTGATCGCCGGAGACATCCAGATCAACCTGCTCGACATCGAGTTGCTGACCATCAAGCTCCGCCTGCTGGTCGCCTCGGTCGACAAGGCGAAGGAAATGGGCATCGACTGGTGGGAGCACGACCCCTCCCTCTCCTCGCGCGCCCGCCACTCCCGTCCCGTCGGCAGTGGCGACGGGGGTGGCACCCGGGAGGAGCTCCTGGCCCAGGAGAACGAGCGATTGCGCGGCGAACTCGAGCGCATGCGCTCTGGCCCCTCCCACGACCGGCAGGCGCAGGCCGAGATCCGCGAGCAGACGGAGGAGACGGAGGAGACGCGGTGAGCACACCGGACCAGACCGGGAAGGTGGCCGACGCCCCTCCCCGCGAGACCGACACCCGGCCGGTGGGGGAGCGGGCCACCATCCGCCCCCCGATGGCCTACGTGTACGGCGTGGGCCGGGACGGGGAGAAGCTTCGCGCTCTCGCCCGCTCGGCGACCGGCGTCGACGGCCACGCCGTCGCAATCGTTGCCGCGGGCGGCCTCGTCGCCCTGGTGTCGGCCGTGCCGGCCGACGACTTCGACGAAAGCGCCTTGCCGCACCGCCTGGGCGACCTCACCAGGCTGGAGGAGCTGGCCCGGGCCCACCACGCCGTGGTAGACGCGGCGTTCAGCGAGGCGGTGTTCCTCCCGCTCCGGCTGGCCACCGTCTACCTCGACGAGCCCCGGGTGGCTGACATGCTCCTCGAACACCGCGACCGGTTCGCCCCCCTCCTGGCGTGGCTGGACGGCCACGTCGAGCTCGGAGTGAAGGTCCACGTCGATCCGGCCGCCGCGGCCGCGGAGGGCACCCCCGCACGGTCCACTGAGCCGCCGACGCCGAGCCCGGGCCGCGCCTACCTGCAGCAGCGCAGGCAGAAACGGCACAGCACCGAAGCCCTCTACCGCGCCGCCGCCACGGTCGCGGACGAGGTCACGCACGCCGCGCGGACCCTCGCCACGGCAGCTGTCGCCCACCGCCCCCAGCAGGGCGAGCTGTCCGGCCGACGCGAGACCAACATCGCCAACCACGCCTATCTGGTGCCCGCGGATGCCGAAGAGCGCTTCCGCCAGGCAGTGCACGCGGCGACGCGGCCTGCAGCCGGGGTACAGGTCGAGGTGACCGGCCCCTGGGCGCCGTACTCCTTCGCGACTCCCGCCCCGAACCCACCGGCGGACGGGGCGCCGCGATGAGCACACCGTTCCTGAACGACGGTGCCCACGCCTCGCCGGAGCGTCTGTCCGGTCCGCCGGTGGCGCTCATCGACCTGCTGGACCGCCTGCTGACCGGCGGCGCCGTCCTGACCGGGGACCTCGTCCTCTCCATCGCCGACGTGGACCTGGTCCACATCAACCTGCGCGCGGTCATCCGGTCGATCACCGGCGACGAGCCCGCCCCCTGGGCGCGAGCCGTCGGCCCCGACGCCTCCTTCGTCGACCATGCCACAGCGCCCAGGGGGTGACCGACGTGCAAGACCCGCACACCACCGCCGGCGGCAACGCCGTGGCACAACGGCTGTCCGTGGACCCCGACACGGTGGAACGCGACTTGATCAAGCTCGTGCTCACCATCGTCGAGCTGCTGCGCCAGCTGATGGAACGCACCGCGGTACACCGCGTCGACCAGGGCGATCTCGCCGAGGACGAGGAAGAGCGCATCGGCATGACCCTGATGATCCTGCACGAACGGATGGAAGAACTGTGCGAGCGGTACGGCCTGACCATGGACGACCTCAACCTGGATCTGGGCCCTTTGGGTTCGCTCCTGCCCCGTGATTTCCCCCGCCCGTGAAAAACGGACCGCAGACCGTTTCAGCGGAACGCTCCCCGTTTCACCGGCCCGACACAGGCAAGAAGGAATGTCATGACTGAATCCAACGGAAATGCCAAGGCTTCCAGCAATACCACCACCCGGAAGGCGCCCGCCAAGGGTGCCGCGTCGGCCGCCAAGCGCGCCCAGTCGGCCCGGTCGCAGGCCACCACAGCGGCAACCGACACCGCAACAGCTGCCCGCGACGCCCAGGAGACCGCGACGGCAGGGCTCCAGTCCGCGGGCGAGGCCACCAAGAGCGCCGGCCGAGCGGTCGCCAGCGGTCTGCAGACGGGCCAGAAGGCCGTGACGGCCAACGCCGCCAAGGCAGCCGCCGCGGCCACGGCTGCATGGACGGTCGTCAGGAACAGGAAGGTGATCGCGGCGAGCGCGGCCGCGGGCCTCGTCGGCGTCGCCGGCGCTGCGTTCGCGGCCGGCCGGTCGACGGCCAAGCCACAGGTCGGCCCGCTGACCAAGCTCATGGGCGGCCGAATCTGACGAGACCGCAGGCCGGTGCACCCCCGACGCCTACCGATCCGCTCCGTTCCTCGGAGCGGATCGGCGTCGTCTGCGCAGTCGCTTCCCAGCAACCCCAGGATCGACAGCCCACCGCTCAGCAGGGTCCGGTCTTCCAGTAGTACTCCACGATGTCCTTCCGGTACTCCCGGTCCGCGCGGTGCTGGTCAGGCAGGAACTGAGGCGCGTCTTCCACCCGCCCCCTGCTCAGGCTCAGATGGAGTGTGCGCCCGTCACGGTCGATCCGCTTCACCGCACCCGCCGGAATCAAGAGCTTGCCAAAGATCCATCCGCCCGCGTCCACCACCAGGAACGCGTTACCCGCCTCGTCGGAGTGCTCGTCCACTTCCCCGATGTGCCCATCAGCGGCCTCCACCCGCCATCCGGTCAAGTCGGTGCCGGCCAGCTCACCGCACGAAGAGCCAAAGCTCCACGGGTCATCCACCATTGCCGATACTCCTCTGCTTCTCCATAGGCCGTGACGCGCAGCAGGACATGACGAATGCCTCTGGGACCGGCGGTACGGCGCGCCCCTCGTGTGCCCTTTTCCACCGTGCCCACGCGCCGGAGCGACGGCGGCGTCGTCACCGAGGGGGAGGCGACGCACATGCACCGGCCGGGCCCGTGCACCGGGTCGCCCGGGCCCGAACACGTGCGACATACCGCTTTCGGCGGAATGCCCGATGCTGCGCGGTCGGCGGGTCATCCTGTGGTCTGTTGATCACGGCCGTGTCTGGAGTCCGTGGGTGTACCGATGGCTTGAGCGGCTCGATGAGCAGGTCCGGCGGGATCGCCGGGTAGGGGGCGCGCGCCGGGCACCGAGCGCCGACCGGCTCCGTTTCGAAGGCACCGTGGTCCGGAGGGCCACCCGTTCGCGTCGGCCGGGGGCCACCGTGCACGTGCTCCGGTCCACCCGGCGATCGTGATGGTGGGCGGTAGGGGGGAGAGGGGAGGGAAGCGGCCGCCCAGGTCAGACCCGCTGCTGCGCCTGGAGGCGGAGCTGGGCCGCATGGACGAGCAGCTGCAGGCCCTGGCCGCGGCGAGGACCCGGATCGAGGGCCTGTTGGCCGCGGTGGTGGCCATCACCCGGGAGGTGGAGTTGCCGGCGGTGCTGCACCGCATCGTGACCACTGCCATGGACCTGGTCGGCGCCCGCTTCGGGGCACTCGGCGTCCTGGACGATTCCGGCGAGAGCCTGGCGCAGTTCATCGCCGTCGGCCTGTCCGACCAGGAACGCGCGGCCCTGGCCGACGAGGGGTTTCCCCGCGGCTTGGGCGTGCTCGGACATCTGATCCGCCACCCCGAGCCGCTGCGGTCCGACGACATCTCCGCCCATCCGTCCTCGGTGGGGTTCCCGCCCGGCCACCCACGGATGAGCACCCTCCTCGGCGTCGCCATCAGCGTTCGCGGCGAATCCTACGGCGACCTGTACCTGTCCGAGCGACGCGACGGGCGTGCCTTCGACGTGCACGACGAGGCCGTCGTCGTCGCCCTCGCCAGTGCCGCCGGCATCGCGATCGACAACGTACGCCTCCTCGAACGGGTCCGTGCCGGATCCGAACAGTTCCAGCGGCTCCTGCTGCCGACGCTGCCCGACCTGGGGCCCTTTGCCGCCGCCGCCATCTACCGGCCCGCCGCCGAGCCCAACGCCCTCGGCGGGGACTGGTACGACGCCATCCCCCTGCCCGACGGAGCGGTGGCACTCGTCATCGGCGACGTGGTCGGCCACGACCTTCAAGCCGCGGCGGCCATGGCCTCCACCCGCAACATGCTGCGCTCTTTGCTGTTCGAGCTGCGCACTCCGCCCAGCGCGGTCCTCTCCCAGCTCGACCGCACCCTGCAGGCCATCACCGACAACCCGGTCACCACCACCAGCCTCGTGCGGATCGAACCCGCGGGGGACGGCTGGAGCATGCACTGGAGCACCGCGGGCCACGTCCCCCCGCTGCTGATCACTCCCGGAGTCCGGCCCCGGTACCTCTTCGCCGAACCCGGACTGCCACTGAACGTCGACAGCGAGCAGCGCCGCCCGGACCACATCCACCCGCTGCCCCCCGGCTCCACGGTGGTCTTGTTCACCGACGGCCTCATCGAACACCCCGACCATCCCATCGACGTGAGCATGGAAGCACTGGTCGAGCTCGCCGACAGGCACGCCGCCCTGCCCCTGCAGGACTTCGTACGAGCCTTGGCCGACGGCCATCCGAGTGACGGGCACGACGACATGGCCGTGCTCGCCCTGCGCATTCCGAGCTGAGGCCGCCGACAGCCGCCCCTCTGCGTCGAAGGCGTACCGGCCACTCCCCGGGGGCCCGGCCGACCACCACGCGAAAGGCACAGGCGTGAGCAGCGGCCTCGTGGGGCCGGCAGGGGTGCAAGATGGATGGACCAGCGAGGGGCGAGAGCAGGGATGGATGTCCCGATGATCGTGGCGCGGCGTCACATGCTCCGGAGCGCCGGCGCGGCAGCCTTGAAGATCTGCGCCGTTGCCGCGCTGTACTACGTCGGCGGTGAGCTCGGCCTGGGGCAGCAGCTCGTGCGCGGCCAGGTGACACCGCTGTGGCCCCCCACCGGCGTCGCCTTGGCGGCCCTGCTCCTGTTCGGCCCGTGGGTCTGGCCGGGCATCGCGCTGGGCGCGTTCCTGATCAACGTCTCACTCGGGCCGTCGCTCCCTCTCGTGGCCGCCATCACTGTGGGCAACACCCTCGCCGCCCTGTGCTCGTACTGGCTCCTTCGCCGCGCCGGGTTCCGCACCCGGATGAACCGGTTGTGGGACGCCATCGCGCTGATTTGCCTGGGCGCGTTCACCGGCATGCTCGTCAGCGCGACGGTGGGTGGCGTCGTGCTGTCCCTGGCCGATGCGCTGCCCGTCGGCGGGTTCTGGCCCACGTGGTGGGTCTGGTGGACCGGGGACGCGATGGGGGTCTTGCTGGTCGCGCCGGTCCTGCTCGTCCTCAGTTGTGCGCGTCGGCCGAAGGACGTGCCGGCGGCCCGGTGGGCGGAGGCGGCACTGCTCGTGGCCGCCACGATCTGCGTCGGCATCCTCGAAACGTCCCCCACGCCTCTGATCTTCCTCGCCTTCCCGCTGCTGACCTGGGCGGCGTTCCGCTTCCAGCGCGCCGGAGCCGCGCCGTGCGCGCTGGCGGCATCCATCTTCGCGATCTACGCCGCCACCCACCGAACGGGCCCCTTCGCCGGGCAGACCCTCCTCACCGCCATGATCTCGCTGCAGGCGTTCAACGGCGCTGCGGCACTGACCGCGCTGCTGCTCTCCGCAGTCGTCACCGAGCGGAACCAGACCCTGGAGAGGGTCGAGGAGGCGTGCAGGCGGCTGGCCGACATGGCCGAGAGGTCCGCACTGGACACCGGCAGCCGGCCAAGGGGCGTCGACGGGCACGGTGACGAGGAGGAGCGGGGCGGCGGTCGCCGAGGCTGATTCCCGGGGTGGTGCGCCTGACCGGGTCGGGACTGCCGAAGACCCGCTCCGCGGAGATCATCCCTGGCCTCCTGCGCGAGACCGGCCGTGGACCTCGCCAAGAACGGCTTCCCTGTGGCGAAGAGCCGGGAAGTGGAGCTGTGGCGAAGAGCCGGGACGTGATCGCAGCCAGCCGACATGACGCGGGTCGGGGTCACGACCAGTCGGGGCGGTTGAGTGCCAATGACGCGCGGTGTGCGGCCAGTGCCCGGACCAGCGGATGTCCGAAGCCCAGGCCTTCGATGATGTCCGCCAGGCGTGATTCCAGCACGTTCTGATGATCACTCAGGCGTTCCTGCCGCAGGAGCAGCGAGAGTACGCTCACGGCGGCCATCAGGGTTTCGTAGTGGGTGCGCCCGAGGCTGCGGTCGGCCTCCGCCAGGGCTTCCTCGGCCGCCGCCAGGGCAGTGTCGGCATCACCTCCTGCCTCCAGCGCGTACGCCATCCGGTAACCGGCGGAGACCATGAGCGGATGTCCGGGGCCCAGGGCGGTCCGGCCCCGTTCGATGGCCTCCCGGAAGGCGGTGACGGCTTCCTGGTGTCGGCCTTGGTCGCGTAGGGCGGTGGCTCGTTCGACGAGCGCGGCAACGGCCTCCCGGGTGGGCTCGGGGGAGGAGGCGGCGAACCGGGCGATCCGCTCTTCGAGCTCCGTGAGGTCGTCGGTGCGGTCCGTGTCGTCGTGCTCCCTGCGGGCCCGGTAGAGGGAGGCGCGCACCACGATGGTGTCCTTGTCGTCCTGGCCGAGGGCGGCCTCGAACTCGGGAAGCACCGCCTCCCACAGCGCGACGGCCTCGTCACGGCGCCCCGCTCGACGGGCGATGACGGCGAGGTTGTTGCGGGCCATCAGGGTGAGCCGGTGGGCGGGCCCCAGCACTTCGGTGCGGTGGGCGAGGATGCCCTCCACGGTCTGCGTGGCCTTCTCGTACTCGCCGAGGGTCAGGTAGATGCCGCCGAGGTTGTTCCGGGCCTCCCACACGTCGGGGTGGTCCGGGCCGAGCTGCACGGTGCGGGCCGCGATGATCTTTTCCAACAGCCGTGCACCGCGTCGGTGTTCGCCGGCCTGGTCGTACACGGAGGCCAGGTTGGCCCGCACCGACAGGGTTTTGGGCGAATCCGGTCCCATGTGCATCTCGGCGGTTCGGGCGACCCGCTCGGCCAGGGGGAGGGCGGCCGACCCCATCTGGTTGTCGAGCAGGAGTACGACGACCCGGGTGAGGAAGTTGGCTCCGTCCGGAGTGTCGTCCTCGGGGCGGGTCAGGGCGGTCCACCGGGTGAGGTGGGGCAGCACGGCCAGGCAGCGTGCGGTCTCCCCGGGGGAGCCGGGTTCGCCCAGGTGGTTTCGGAGGATGCCGAGGGCCAGGTCGCGGCCCGCGCCGCCGAGGGCGTCGTGGATCTCCCGGCGGGTGGCCTCGGGAAGCGTGAGACGGCCGTCCGGCCGGGATCCGAGCAGCCCGGCTGCGGCGAGGGAGGACAGCTCGGCAGGGTCCGGTGGGCCGGCGGGGGTGGCGGGGCCGGAGAGCAGGTCGAGGGGGATCGGGTCGCCGTCGAGCCAGGAGGCCACGGCCAGCAGGCCGCAGGTTCCGGGGCTGAGCGCGGCCGGTCGCAGGGGCGGCTCTGCGGGCGGGCGCCCCCGCGACGGCTCTGCGGGCGCGCGGCCCGGCGGCGGTTCCTCGGGCGGGCGGCCGGCTGCCGGGTTCGGTTCGGTCATGGGTCAGGCCCCCGTGTGGATGTACGACGCCCAGATGGTGGGTGCGGCGGGGTAGGCGGCACGCAGTTCCCGTACCGCCGCATGGAGGGCGAACGCAGCTTCGTCGGTACGCGGCGGACGGGTTCCGGACGCTGTGAGGTAGGCGTAGAAGGTGCGGGAGACGTCGCCCGCGGTGGCATCGCTGACGGGCCAGAGCGCGCCGGTGACGTGGCGGAAGCCGGCGAGCTGGAAGGCGCCGGTCAGGTGCAGGGCCTCGTTGGTCAGGTCGGGGCTGATCTCGGAGGTGTTGCAGGCGGACAGCACGGCGAGCTGGCGTCCGGGCAGGTACAGGGCGGCGAGTTCGGCGACGGTCAGGGGTGCGCTCACGTGGTCGGCGAGCAGCAGGCGGCTGGTGCCGGGGGCGTGGACGTCGCTCACGGCGTGGCAGGCCAGGTGTACGGAGTCGTGGTCGGCGAGCGCGGCGAGGACGGCCTCCTTGGTGGCCTCGGCTCCGGAGATGAGCGTGGCACCGGGCACCAGGTGCCGCAGGGCGGCCACTTCCTCCGCGACACCGCGCAGCGGGGAGGCGCCGGGCGCCTCCGGCTCGGCCACGATCAGGGTGCGGGGGTGGGCGGGGGCGCCGGGCATGCGGCGTACGTAGGCCAGGGCGCGCAGGCTCGCGGTGTACGACGAGACCACGCGGTCCAGCACCCCCTCGCCGGCCGGGGGTCCTGCGGCGTGCCAGGGCAGGTAGCTGAGGAAGCCGACAGGGCACCACCACAGGCGGGGCCAGGGGCCGCCCTGCGGGGTCCCGGTGAGACCAAGGGCTTCGAGGACGGGCCCGGCGGCGGCCGCCCACAGCCAGGCGAGGGTGTCGCGCACCTCGGCCTGGGCGCTCTGGAGCACGCGCAGGGGGTAGGTGTTCGAGGTGGCGAAGTGGCGGGCGGTGAGGAAGGTGAGGACCCGCTCCTCGGCCGACCGACGGTCCAGCAGGGGCAGTTCGAGGACTTCGACGGGCCGGGCGGGGTTGCCGGTGAGGAGGAAGGCGTAACCGCCGGAGCGGACGGAGGCGACGAGGACCAGCGGGCCGTCGGCGGCGAGCGCCGCGAGGTCGGGGGCGTCGTCCGACGGTTCCTCACCGCGCAGCCGCGACCACTGCTCGGTCAGGCGGGTGCGTTCGGCGGCCAGTTCGCGGTCGAGTGCACGGCGCTGTGCGAAGTCCTCGGCGGCCGCGGCCCGGTCCTGCGCGTCGAGGGCCCGTAACCGCGCGTCGATCAGGCGTAGTTCCCTCGCACGCTCCGCATCGAGGTCGTGCAGGTCCCGCCGGATGTCCATGGCGTCCTCGGACAGCAGTCCCCGGCTGCGTTCGAGCAGGATGACCAGGCGCTCCGGGTTGTCGGCGGCCAGGCCGGTGACGATGATGCGTTCGGTGAGCCGGGAGAAGCTGCGCAGGGCGTGTTCGCGGTCGTTCCACAGCGGCCCCGAGGTGACGGTCCGGCGCAGCAGGTCGACGGTCTTCGCCAGGTGCTCCAGGGCGTCGGGCGCGGTGATGTCGGTGGCGTCCACTTGGCGCAGGGCCGCGAGCATGCGCACGTCGGTCCGGCCGCCTTCGCTGTCCCGGGCGCGGGCGAATCCGGCGGCGGCCGCCGCCCTCAGCTTCCCGGCCGCCGCCGGGTCGGTTTCGAGGGCCGCCAGGTGGTCGAGCGCGTGGGCGCGTTCGATTTCTGCCGCGACGAGGGCGGCGCGGACGGCACGGTCGCCGAGGGCCAGCGCCCGGTCCGCAAGGGCGACAGCCGTGCGCAGCCGGCCGGGATCGGCTTCGGCGCGGCCCAGCAGCCGCTGGGCGCGGGCGAACTCGTTGAGGACGAAGGACTCCACGTGGTCGCCCGGTGTCACCAGGGCCAGGGCGTCTTCCCCCACGCCGACGGCCTCCTCCAAGGAGCTCAGCGGCTCTTCGGGGATCAGCACCCAGGCATCGGTGAGCATGGACATCAGACCGCAGAGCACGGTCACCCGGCGGGCCGGGACGCCCGTCGGCGGGGCGACACGGGGGCGGACGTCCGGCAGTGCGGCGACGCGGCGCTGAGCGTTCAGGGCCTCCCGCAGGAGGACGGGATCATTCGTCCGGCTGGCGTAGCGGTGCAGGATCATCGCCTGCGCGGTGACGAGTCCGGCATGCTCGGCGTGCTCCTCCGGGGAGAGAGCCTCGACCGCGCTCCTGCTCGCGTACACCGCCTCCCGCTGGGCTTCCAGGTCCCCGGTGAGTTCGAAGAGCACGTTGTGGGCCGTGGCCAGGTTGGCGCGGGCGACGGGTTCGTCCAACCGTTCGGCGACCGCCGCGGCGTCGAGGGCGGTGCGGGCCAGCGAGATGGCCTCGTGGGCGGCGGGTACGTCCTGGGTGCGCTGGGCGAGCAGCCGCAGGGCGCTGGAGGCGTTGTTGGCGGCCTATCCGCGGGCCTCCGGGTCGTCGGAGACGGCCAGCACCCGGCGGCACAGCGCGACTGATTCGCGCAGCCCGGCCAGGTCGGAGTGCTCCTCGGCCTGTTGCTGCCGGATGACGCTCAGCACGCGCAGCAGCGGTACGTCGGCGGGCCGGTCGGGGCCGGGGCGGTCCAGCGTCGTCGCACAGAATGCAGCCAGCCGCTCGTACGCCGACGGCTCGGGCCGGCGCAGCATCATCCCCAGGGCCGCGTCGAGGTTGTTCACCGCGATCTCCCCGGCGCGCTCGGCCGCCGCGTGGAGCACCGCGACCGCCTCGAACAGGGGCTCCTCGTCGTCCAGCAGTCCGGAGAGGACCGCCAGCGCGCCGCCGAGGTTGACGCTGTGGCCGCCGTCCTCGTCCTCGCCCAGGGCGAGCGCCGCCCGGAAGCAGCGGACAGCCAGCTCGGCGGCAGGCCGGTCCTGCAGCCGCCGGGCCAGTGTCAGGGCGGCCAGGCCGGTGTTGGCGAGGGTGAGTCCGCGCGCCGGGTCACCGGGCGCCTGCTCCCGCAGGGCCGCCCGGCCCACTTCGACGGCCTCGCGGCACACGGCGAGGTCGCCGGTGGCCACGCGGTACAGGGTGAGCAGGGTCGACGTACTGGTCAGCAGCCGTGGCAGGAGGGGATGGGACGGTCCGGCGGACAGGCGGGCCAGCCGCAGCAGTGCCAGTGCGAGCGAGAGGCAGGCCAGGCCGGCCCGGTCGTCGTCCGAGGCCAGGTATTGCTGCGCCGGATCCTTGTGCAGTTCCCACCACACGTGGGGATCGGTGGTGAAGCCGGTCTCCGCCGAGAAGTCCTCCCACGGATCGTGGCCGGCGGCGTAGAACGCCCGGACGCGGCCGGGGACCAGGTGGGGTGCACGGGCGTAGACCGGGCCGAGCAACTGCGCTGCGGCCGCCGTCTCCACCAGTTGCCGTTCGGGCCGCTGCCGCAGCGCGCGGTGGAAGAACAGCAGCCCGGCCGTGGCGAGGGCCTCCAGGTCGAGGTCCTGAGGCCGGCGACGGGACAACAGGCCGACCGCCTCGCTCAGCGCCTCCCGGGACAGTACGTCCCCGCCGTCCTCCCCGTGCTCCGCGGCCCTGATCCTCGCCCGGACGCTCTCCAGCAACTGTGCGCGCACGTCCCACCCACCGATCCACGGAGCGACTGACATCTCAAATTACCGCCGTTAAAATGGAGATGTGGCGAATCGCGCGAGTCCCGCACTCGGTCAAGAAGCCCTGGTCGAGCTCGCCGAGCGGGTGGAGCGCCTGTGCCGTGAACACGGCCGCGGCGGACAGCTGGTGGCCCTGCTCGAAGAGGCCGGCGCCGAGGACCTGCTCGACGAGGCCGTCGCACTGGCCACGTCCGCCGACTACGCACCCACGCGGATGCGGGAGGTCCTCGACGCGATCGAGGGGAAGCTCGCGGGCCAGGGCGTGCACGGACTGACCCGCCCCGACCGTGCGTTCAGCGCCCTGCCCGGTGTACGGAGTGGTACCGGCGGGACGGCATCGGCGCATGTCTGCCCGCTGTCCCGGTGCACGAGAGGCGAGGCCGGACAGGGCCGGTGCGCGCTGGCGGACCGGCCGCTGGAGGCGATACGGATCGACGGGTCGGGGCGCGGGCGGCCGTGACCACGCTGGTGCAGGAGTTGTCGAAGAAGGCGGCCGAACGCTGGGCGGCGATCCTGCTGGGGCCGGGGCTGCTCTTCGTCGCCTGTCTGCTCCTTGCGCAGCACCAGCGGTTCGGGCACGCCCTCGACGTCGCCTACCTGCGGGCGTACGTACGCGCCCTCGCCACGGACCAGGCGAACCGGGAGGCCGCCGGCCTGTTCGTGACGGCGGCCCTGGTCCTGCTCGGCGCTGCGGTCGCCGGACTGCTGGCGGCCTCGGCGGGCCGGTTCGTCGAACGGTGCCGGCTTCCCGAACGCCCCTGGTGGTACGTCGCCGCCCTGACCAGGGGGCGGGCCTGGCGGTGGGACCGTGCCGACGCAGCCCTCACGCGTGCCCTGACCAAGGCCGGACAGGTGCTGGCGCGGGACCGGATGCTCGGCGTGACCACGGTACGGCGCTTCCCCGCCGTCGAGCGGCGACAGGCCCGGCGGGACCGGATCTCCGGGACACGGCCGGTGGAGCCCACCTGGCCGGCCCAGCGGATGACGGGCGCCGCGGATCGCGTACACCGCCGCTACGGCGTGGACCTCGCCGAAGTCTGGCCGCACGCGTGGTCGCTGGCGGGCGGCGAGCTGCGCGGCGACATCCAGGCGGTTCGGGACGGATTCGCGGCGTCGGCCCGGCTGACCGCCTGGGCCTGGGGGTACGCGGCGATCGCGGCCGGCACCGGCTGGTGGCCCGCGGCGCTGCTGGCCGCGGTACTGCTCCCGGTCGCCGGGCGACGGGGTCGTGCGGCCGTCGAGGTACTGGCCACGCTGGCCGAGAGCGCCGTGGACCTGCACGTACGGGACGTGGCCGAGCGCCTGGGCGTGGCCTGCCCCGATACCTTCGGTCCCACCACGGCCGCCGCGGTCAACGCGATCCTCCGGGCCTGAGGCAGGACCTGCGCAGCGGTCCCCCGTCCCGGGCGGGACGGGGGACCGGAGTCATACGCGGCAGGGGAGCGGAGTCATACGCGGCAGTCGCTCATCGTTCCTGGACGAACGCGCTGCCCTTGCGGGATCCCTCGGAGCAGGAACGCTTCTCCGCGGCGGTCATCTTCCGGCTCTTCACCACGACGGCGTTGCTCTTGCCGTCGGTGCCGTTCTGGACCGGACCGGTGATGGTGTCCTGGAAGTACCAGTAGTAGTGGCCCCACTTGGGGCTGTCGTAGTGCGTCTGCCAGGTGCCGGAGACCTTCTGCATCACCTGGGCGCGCGAGATCCAGCCGACCTCGCCCGGCTTGACCGTCATGTTGAGCGAGCTGCTCTCCGAGTGCGAGCTCGACCAACTGTGACTGTAACTGGCGGTTATGCTCAGGTCCACGATGCCCGCGATCTTGCCGCCGGCGGTGACGGAGACCCCCAAGGAGTCGGTGGATCCCACCGTGTCGTCCCACGTCATCGCCTGGGTGGCATCGGACGTGCTGCAGTTGAAGAGGGAGTTCGACACCTGCCGGAACTCTCCCAGGTACGCCTCCTCGAGCCGGGGCGAGTTGAACGTGCACTTGCCTTCGCCCGAGGCGCAGTCCGCCATGAGCTGCTGCCGTGTGGGCTGGTCGGCGGCGGATGCCGGAAGGACGGCCGCGGCCGCGACCGCGCAGGTCGCGATCGTCATGGTCAGTGCGCGCGCTGCGTAGCGCCTGACACGGTTCGTTGTCATCGTGGAGCCTCTCGCTGTGGTGGGGGGACGGTGAACCGCCTTACGGCGGCGGTGAATCCAACCGCCGCCGACGGAACGTTCCATCACCGCCTGTTGCTTGTGAGATTCTCCGGGCCGATATGAGGCGTACGGCATAAATGAGCCACCTGCGGCCCACCCTTCCCCTATACG
The DNA here is from genome assembly GCA_001298555.1 of Actinobacteria bacterium OV450. Lineage (GTDB taxonomy): Bacteria > Actinomycetota > Actinomycetes > Streptomycetales > Streptomycetaceae > Streptomyces. The sequence goes on along the minus strand of LJCW01000001.1, from coordinate 3,755 downwards.
GCGAGCGTGCGGACCGGGACGCTCAGTTGCCCCGCGCGCTCGCCTTGGCCGAAAACCGAGGAAGACCGCCCTAGCCGCTGCCGCTGCCGCCGCCACGCCCGTCGGCAGTTCCCGCCTGCGGGAGAACTACGAGGTGAGGTGCGCGCCGCTGAAGATCCGCACGGTGACGCGTGACCGAGGGGCCTGCGCGGCGCCGACGCGCGAGTCGGCCGACCGCATTCCCCCTTTCCCTCCTTCCGTACCGGGTACAACGCGCTGCTGGAACTTCGCCCTGAGGCGACGCGCCCCCCGATGGCTGATCGTCGTCGGGAAGGGGCGTTTCGCACTATCGCGGGGTCTTCTCCTGCTCACCACGTCCCCAGGGCCCTCTCCCGTCCGGTCGTGGCCGTCACCCTCGGCGAGCCGCCACGGCGACCGCTCTCCGAAGGCGCTTCGGCGCGGGTGCGCGAAGAGTCAGTCCCGGCAGGACGGCCGGACGCGGAGCAACTCGGTCCGCAGGAGGGGAGTGCCGTCGACCGGTGCCGGGTTCTCCGCGGTCGGTTCGATGCCTCCGCCGGCGGTTTTGTCGAGTGTTGCCAGGCCGTCGGGGCCGACCGTGCCGAACACCGTGTAGTTCGGCCGCAGTGCGGAGTCGCCGTAGACGACGAAGAACTGTGAGCCGTTCGTGTCCGGCCCGGCGTTGGCCATCGCCAGCAGGCCGCGCCCGTACAGGCGGCGCGCACCGGTCGGATCGGTCGGTGCGGGTGGCAGGTCCACCGGCAGTTCGTCCTTGTACTTGTACCCGGGGCCGCCCTCACCGGTACCGGTCGGGTCGCCGCACTGCAGGACCTTCAGTGTCGGGTACGCCGTCAGACGGTGGCACACGGTGCGGTCGTAGAACCCATGACGTGCCAGGTGCAGGAAACTCTGGACCGTGCAGGGCGCCTTGGCCCGGTCCAAACGCAGCGGGAGCGGGCCCTGGCTGGTCGTAACCGCCATGTCAACCGTGCCACGACTGGGGGTGCGCCGCGGGTCGGCGGGCAGCGGGACAGGGCGCGCGGGCGGCTCGTCCGGGGTCTGTGTGTACTGGCAAGGGCCGTGTGTGGTGCGCGGCGGAGCGCCGTCGGAGGCGGCGGCGGCGCTTCCCCCGGACACGACTAAGGTCACGGCCGCGAATGCGCTGATCAGTGCTCGATTCATGTTTTTGCGTGCCCTCCTGATGATCGCCAGGTTTTGGAGCGGTCGCAGTCTAGGGCGTGGTTTGGTCGGCGGGAATGGTGCGTGACGACGGGAGGCCGGAGGGGCGTCAGTTCAGGACGGTCGGCCGGACTTGGGGGTGGCTGCCGGAGCAGTTGCCGCACCGGCTGGTACTCGATGGCGAGCTGTTCGTCTCGGCCACCGAGGCGGGCCGGTTGTCGTTCAAGAGGTGTTCCCTGTGCGGAATCCGCGACGGGGCAAGCCGTCTCGTGGAGACGGTGCCCGTACTCAGGGTCTTCCGCTTCGCTGAGTACAGGGATGGCCCGGTCCAGGTTCGGCCCTTCGGTCCATCCGCCCGGCCTGCCTCCGATGGGGTGTTGGGGGCGGGTGTGGCACTCGAAGGCGTAGACGTTGATACCGTGCTCGGGGTTGCGGTCTTCCTCGGAAAGCCGGGAAGCCAGGTGCGCCAGGGCTCCGCGTCGAATGCACCCTCGGGCATGGTCGAGAAGTGCTCCATCCGGTCCCGCACGTTGCGCAGTCCGGCCGGCATGGTTCACGGAGCACCCTGGGTAGCCGCCCGGCTTCGTGGTAACGCTCCGCAGTGCGCACCGGCCATGCTTCGTCTGCGGGCTACAGCAGAGGCACCCCGACAGGGCAGCGCCCATGCGTCAGAGATCCGGGTGGCGGGGAGGCTGACGGACTCACGGCGGATGGGATGCAGTCTCTCCACGGGGGTGAGCCGGGTCGAGTGTGGGCGACTCTTCAAGGTGAAGCAGCAGTGGCCTTGCGGCAGTTGAGGTGGATCGGCGCCCGCTGCGATTTTTGATGTGCGCGCGTGCGAGACGTCTTGACGCCGCGTCAGTGCGTGGCGATAGTGAGTGCCCTTGGCGTGGGCAGCCGCGCACCTCTCTCGAAATACAGGTCTGCCATCGCCCGCAACCAAAATTGTTAGCGCTAACAAAGCACTCCTCCCTCCCGACGTGCAGGAGCTCTTTATGGCCTTCCATCAGTTGATAAGCCGTGCGCGGCGTACCCTTCTCGCCGCCGGAGCGACGGTCGCACTCACCGCAGGTGTCATGACCGGTACAGCCGCCACCTCGCAGGCGGCCACGCAAGGGCCGTGCGACATCTACGCTGCGGGCGGCACCCCCTGTGTTGCGGCGCACAGCACCACGCGGTCGCTGTACGGTTCGTACGGTGGTGCGCTCTACCAGGTCAAGCGCGCTACGGACGGCGCCCTCAAGGACATCGGCGTACTCAGCCCCGGCGGCTACGCCAACGCCGCCGCACAGGAAGCCTTCTGCGCCGGCACCAGCTGCGTCATCACCGTCCTCTACGACCAGTCCGGCAAGGGCAACCACCTCACCCAGGCACCCGCAGGCGGGGCGGCCGGCGGGCCGGACAACCTGGCCAACGCGGCCGAGGCTCCGGTCACGCTGGGCGGCGGCCACAAGGCGTACGGCGTCTACGTCGCACCCGGAACCGGCTACCGCAACAACCACACCAACGGCATCGCCGTCGGCGACCAGCCCGAAGGCATGTACGCGGTCCTGGACGGAACCCACTACAACGGCGGCTGCTGCTTCGACTATGGCAACGCCGAGACCAGCAACAATGACACCGGCAACGGCCACATGGAGGCGATCTACTTCGGCGACATCAAGGTCTGGGGCTACGGCTCCGGCGCCGGCCCGTGGGTGATGGCGGACCTGGAGAACGGCCTGTTCTCCGGGGTCAACACCCGGTACAACGAGAACGACCCGAGCGTCAGCCACCGCTTCCTTACCGCGATCGTCAAGGGCGCGCCGAACCAGTGGGCGATCCGAGCGGGCAACGCCCAGGCGGGCGGCCTGTCCACGTACTACAGCGGGCCGCGCCCCAATGCCGCGGGCTACAACCCGATGCACAAGGAGGGCGCGATCATCCTCGGCATCGGAGGCGACAACAGCAAGGGCTCGGCTGGCACCTTCTACGAGGGCGTCATGACCTCCGGCTATCCGTCGGACGCTACGGAGAACGCTGTTCAGGCCAACATCGCCGCCGCCGGATACAGCAGCGCCGCCACCGAAACCGGCACCCTTTCACCGGGTTCACGCGTGTCGCTGCGAGCTACGACGACGTGCTGCGACCGCGACTTCCTCACCCATGCCGACGCGAACGACAAGGTCACGATCTCGCCCGTCGATTCCGCGAGTCCGTCCGCCCTCAAGGCTGATGCGACATGGATCGTCCGCGCCGGCCTGGCGAACAGCTCCTGCCTCACCTTCGAGTCGCTCGACAAGCCCGGCCGGTTCCTCCGGCACTACAACTTCGAGCTCCGCGTCGGCGCGGACGACGGCGGAGCTGCTTTCGCCCAGGACGCCACCTTCTGCCCCACCGCCGGCAACAGCGGGACGGGCTATTCCTTCCGGTCGGTGAACTACCCGACGAAGTACCTGCGTCACTACAACTACTCGGTCTTCATCGCCGGCAACGGAGGATCGAACAGCTGGGACAGCAGCACCAGTTGGGCCGCGGATACCAGCTGGATGGTCGCCCAGCCCTGGAGCTGAGCCGCGCTGCTCAGCGGGCGGGGGCGG
>LJCW01000011.1 GCA_001298555.1 Actinobacteria bacterium OV450 | reverse complement strand
AGACGCCGTTTCTTATGGCGTGATCGTTCGTTGAATCGTGCATGACGGATTTGGTTGAGCGGCTGGTGCCGGATGAGTTGTGGGTGTTGTTCCGGCGAGTGGTGCCGCCGACAGAGGTGATACGCCCCCAGGGCGGAGGCCGGCGCAGGGCGGGGGATCGCGAGACACTGGCGGCGATCATCTTCGTGGCGACGTCGGGCTGCACGTGGCGGCAGCTTCCGCCGGTATTCGGCCCGAGCTGGCAGACGGTCTACCGACGCTTCGCCCAGTGGAGCCGGGCCCGTGTCTGGGCCCGCCTCCATCGCGTCATCCTCGACGAACTCGGCTCCCGCGGTGAGCTCGACTGGTCGCGGTGCTCGATCGACTCCGTGAGCATGCGGGCCGCAAAGGGGGGCCACTGACGGGACCGAATCCGACCGACCGTGGCAAGCCGGGATCGAAAATCCACCTGATCACCGACCGGAACGGGCTGCCTCTCTCGCTCGGCATCTCCGGCGCCAACATGCACGACAGCCTCGGACTCGAGCCGCTCGTGCGGGGCATCCCGCCGATCCGGTCCCGGCGTGGCCCCCGCAGGCGACGGCCGGCGAAACTGCACGGCGACAAGGGCTACGACTACGACCACCTGCGCCGATGGCTGCGCAAGCGCGGGATCCGCCACCGCATTGCACGCAAGGGCATCGAGTCCTCGCAGCGGCTCGGCCGCCACCGATGGGTCGTCGAACGGACGGTGTCCTGGCTCGCCGGCTGCCGCCGGCTCCACCGCCGCTACGAGCGCAAGGCTGAACACTTCCTCGCCTTCGTCGGCATAGCCGCGGCCCTCATCTGCCACCGCCGCCTCACCAAATGAAACGGCGCCTAAGCACTTGGCCGCAGGTTCGAGTCCTGCCGGGGGCACTCTCCACCTCCCACCTCCAGCCCTCCCCCCGGGGAGGGCTTTCGTGCAGGTCAGGGGCTTGATGGGGGCCTGGTGAGGGGCTGGTCGAGGGGCGGGGCCGGGGCGACTCCACCTACTCGGGGCGCGTTCGGTGCCGTTCGGGGGGTGCCTGCGGGAGGATGGGGGGATGACGGACGGATCCCGGGAGCGGGCGCGGTCGTTCAGTTCCGCGGCGCAGCGGTACGCCGAGCACCGGCCCTCGTATCCGGACGCGCTCCTCGATGCCGTGGAGGAACTCGCCGGGTTCGCGCTGGCCGGGGCGCGCGTCGCCGATGTGGGGGCCGGGACCGGGATCGCGACCGCCCTGCTGCACGCCCGTGGGGCTCGGGTCGTCGCCGTCGAGCCGGGCGACGGGATGGCCGCGGAGCTGCGTCGGCGCAACCCGGACGTACCCCTCGTCCGCGGGGACGGGGACCGGCTGCCGTTCGCCTCCGGTTCCCTCGACCTCCTCACGTACGCGCAGTCCTGGCACTGGACCGACCCGGCGCGCTCGGTCCCCGAGGCCCTGCGCGTGCTGCGGCCCGGCGGGGCGCTGGCCGTCTGGTCCAACGACCCGGACACCGGCGTGGGGTGGATCGCCGACCAGCAGGCGCGCATCGAGAAGAGTTTCGGCCCGGGCTGGTACGTCAATGACCACCCGCGGTCGCAGGGCGGCCTGGAGTTCACCACCCGGCTGCTGCACTGGTCGCGCCGGATCCCGGTCGAGGCCCACCTCGCCAAGCTGGCGACGCACTCCCTCTTCCTGATCGGCGCGCCGGGTACCAGCGAGTTCCTCGCCGCCGAACGCGATCGGCTCCGCGCGCTGTTCCCCGGGGGAACGGTCGAGGAGCACTACGTGGTGGACCTGGCGCCCGCCCCGGCGCCGGGAGCCCAGAGACTGTCGTCGAACTCCCGTCGCCGCCCGGAGCGCGTGCCAGGCCCCGCCAGCCAGAAGGGACTTTGACGACCCGACCTAAGGGCTGTCCCGTCATCCCCGGTGGATCAGCGCGCGGCGTCGGATGCGGTGCATCGCAAGGCGGAGGGACGCCCGCATACTGGGCGTATCCGGGCGTCCCGACAACGCAGCGAGGTGCCGTAGCCGGCGTCGCGCGCCCGCCGGGGATGACGGGACGGCCCTTAGGCTGCGGGCGCGCCGTGGGCGACGTCCTGCGGGACGTCCTGCGGGACGTCCTGCGGTGCGACTCCGAAGGCCTTGACGGCCTGGTAGTAGGTCCAGGCCGTGCTGTCGCAGGAGCCCTTCTTCACACCCGAGTAGGCGGAGCAGACCCGCTTCAGGTCCGCGTAGAGGGCGTCGTCCAGGCGGGCCTTGTTGGCCGGGAACGCGCCTGCGGCCTTGTAGTTGCGGTAGCCGAAGTCGTGGCGGGCGCAGGACGTCTGGAAGGGGAACCCGAAGGGGTTGTCTGGCGAGGAGGAGCAGTAGTCCGTCGACCAGTCGAACTTGTACGCCGCCCACTTGCCCTGGTCGCCGCGTGCCGCGACCCAGGCGTTGTGGCTGGCGGCGCTGGTCTGCGTCCAACTGCCGAGGAGCTGCGGCTTGTCGGCGGGGACGGCCGACGCGGGGGACGCGACGACCAGCACGGCGGCCGCGGCCGCCGGTGCGAGGAGAGGAGCGAGACGACGGCGCATGGCATTCCTCCGGGACGGGGGTGGGGGACCGCGCCGGGTAACCCCCGGTACGGCGTGGGATCCACCGTCGGGGCACGTCCTATCGCCGCCCCTTAACGCCGCTATAACGGCCGCTCAGGGGCCCGGGTGGCGGGGCGGGAAGGGGGAGGTCGCACATCGTGGCCGTAGCCGGACCCGCCCTCAGGTATGAGGCGGTATCAGACTTCCGGCAGACGTCGGGTTCGTCCTGCGGAGGGACGCGCCGGAAGGCCCCGGCGGCCGAGACTGGATCACATGAAACGCCGTCCCCTCGTCATCGTCGCCACCACCGTGGGAGTCGTCGCCGCCGCTGCCCTCGCGCTGCCCAACCTCCCGCCCAACCCGTTGACCGACTCCATCAACGACCAGGTGTTCAAGGAGAAGAGCAAGCACTTCGCGACCACCGCCGACGCGCCGACCCGCGGCAACCCGGCCTTCACGCTGCCGTCCTGGGTGCCCAAGGACGCCACGGACATACGCATACGTGCGCGCACCACCGGCGAGGCCAAGCTGATCCGCTTCACGCTCGGAGCGACCCCGCTGGACGGCCCGCAGTGCACAACCGGCGCGCCGAGGGACCTGGGCGGGAGGCGGCTGGACGCCAAGTGGTGGCCGCACGGCACCCGGGCCGAGGAGCGGCCCGACTGCCGGGACTACTACCAGTACCAGGTCGCGGTGCGGGGCAAGCGGGTCTACGCCTGGACCGACGGCACCCCGTCACCGGGCGCGAAGACGGCGGACGGCGCCCCGGCGCAGGCCCACGCCCGCAGCCGCGGCTAGGACCCGGCCCGGCCCGGCCCCGGTCCTAGGCGGTGAGGGCGGCGGCGGTCGCCCGGGCGAAGGCCTCCGGGTTGTCGAGCATGATGTTGTGCCCGCAGTCCGGGACGGGGACCACGGACACCCCCGCGGCCTCCAGGGCCTCCGCTCCGGCGAGGGGTCCGTCGGCCGCTGGCAGCAGGTAGGTGCGCGGGACCTTCAGCCCCAGCAGCAGCTCGCGCATGGTCGGCGTGGTGCCGGCTGCGAGGTGAACGGCGCTGCGGTACAGGGCCGTACGGTCCGCCAGGCGCATGGTGGACCACCAGTGCGCGCCGACGCGGTCGCGCACCTCGGCCCAGCCGCCGGCGAGGAACTCCTCCTCGGTGTAGGAGGCGATCCCGCTGCTGCCGGCGACGCGGGGGACGACCGGTACCGGGTCCAGGTTGGCGTCGACCAGGACCAGCCGGGACACCAGGCGGGGGTGCCGGTGGGCGAGGACGACGGCCACGGCTCCGCCCATGCTGTGGGCGATCACCTCGGCGCCGGTGACGTCCGCCGCGTCGAGGGCGGCGGCAAGGGTGTCGGCGTGCGCCTCCAGGGTGTACGGGAAGTCCTCGGGCCGGTCGCTGTGCCCGTGTCCCAGCAGGTCGACCAGCAGGGAACGGCGGCCCGCCAGCAGCGGGTGGACGGCGCTCGCGGCAAAGTAGGCGGGCGAGGTCGACCCCAGCCCGTGCACGTACACGCGGGCGGGCTCCGCCCCCGGCAGCTCCACCCAGCGGATCCGGTCATCTCCCGGCGTGACGGCGGCACTTCGCACCATGGACTCCTTGATCGACGAGAGCGCGAGAGGACGAGGGTAACCAAGGCGGCGGCGGGCGCCTCGACTACCCTCGTGGCGTGAGCACGCACGTGAACCGACTCGGCGAGGACTTCCCGCGGACCGGCCTGCCCCCGACGGGGACCGGCGTGGCGGTGTGGTCCCTGGACACCACCCTCGACGTGGTCGGCGGCCACCGGGTGGAGGACGCGCTGCCGGTCCTGGACGCCGACGAGCGGGACCGGGCCGGGCGGCTGGTGCGGGCCGGGGACCGGCACCGGTACCTCGCCTCCCACGTGGGGCTGCGGGTGCTGCTCGGCGGCTACCTCGGGGTGGCCCCGCAGGAGGTCTCCCTGGTCCGGGAGGACTGCCCGTGCTGCGACGAGCCGCACGGGCGGCCGGCGGTGGCGGGAGGCGCGGTGCAGTTCTCGCTCTCGCACAGCGACGACTTGGCGTACCTCGCGTTCGCAGCGGTGCCGGTCGGGGTCGACGTGGAGGCGCTGCCGAGCGCGGCGGCGGTGGCGGACGTGCTGAACGCCCTGCATCCGGCGGAGACCGCGGAGCTCTCCGCGCTGCCCGCGGAGCGGCGGCCGCAGGCGCTGGCCCGCCTGTGGTCGCGCAAGGAGGCCTACTTCAAGGGCACGGGCACGGGCCTGGCCGAGGGCCTGGCCGAGCCGTACGTGGGCTCGGGCCCCGGCCCGGCCCCCGTCCCCGGCTGGGACCTCAGGGACCTCCCGGCCCCGCCGGCCTACGCGGCGGCCCTGGCCCTGCGCCTGTGACCCCGCCCGCCGCGCCGGGGGGAAATCCCGGTCGCCGCAGGCCGTGCACGCTTATCGTGGCCGCCATGGACATCCGCGCCGCCCGTACCGTCGCCGAACTCCAGGCCGCGGAGGGTCTCTTCGACGGCCCCGCCCCGCTCGACCGGTCCGAGCGCTTCCTCGCCGCGCCGGGACACCTGATGCTCATCGCCTACGTCGACGGCATCCCCGCCGGCATGGTCTCCGGGGTCGAGATGAGCCACCCCGACAAGGGCACCGAGATGTGCCTGTACGAGCTCTCCGTCGACGAGGGCTACCGGCGCCGCGGCATCGGCCGGGCCCTGACCCGGGCCCTCGCCGACGAGGCCAGGGCACGCGGCTGCTACGGCATGTGGGTAGGGGTCGACACCGACAACGAGGCCGCACTGGCCACGTACGCCTCCGCCGGAGCCCGCGACGAGGGCGTCTTCGCCATGCGCGGCTGGCCGCTGTCGGGCTAATCAGTCCGGCGGCGTGTCGTGCGGCCAGTCGGCGCACCCTCCGCGCGCCCGGCCCGCGGCTCGCCGAGCATCGGGCGCATGACCGCACTCACCGCGCTGCTTCCGGCCGCCGCCCTGCTGGCGGCGGCCACCGCCCTGCCGCCGCAACCCGCACTCGCCGTCACAGACCGGGCCACCGACCGGGCCACCGCCGTCACCGACCGGGCCGCCGCCGTCACCGACGAGCGGGCCGCCGCCATCGCCCCGTACGTCGTGGTCCTCAAGGACACCTCCTCCCGCGCCCCGGCCCGCGCCGCACTGGCCGCCGAGGCCACGGCTGCCGGTGACCGGGTCGACGCCGTCTACGACACCGTCGTCAGCGGTTTCGCCGTCCGCACCACCGCTGCCCGCGCCGCCGCACTCGCCGCCGACCCCCGGGTCGCCTCGGTGGAGGCGGACTCCGAGTTCCGGATCAGCGACGCGCAGAACCCGGCGCCCTGGCCCCTGGACCGGATCGACCAGAGCGAGCTCCCGCTCGACGGCTCGTACACGTACGCCACCACCGCGCAGGGGGTCACCGCGTACGTCGTGGACACCGGGATCAACACCGCCCACCAGGAGTTCGGGGGCCGGGCCCGGACCGGCTACAACGGGGTGTTCATGGAGACCTCCGGTGACTGCAACGGCCACGGCACGCACGTCGCGGGCACCCTGGGCGGGGCGACGTACGGGGTCGCGAAGGGAGTCGCCCTCGTCGGGGTCAAGGTCGCCAACTGCAAGGGGTCGGCGAGCCTGACGTCCATCCTGGGCGGCCTGGAGTGGATGGTGAAGGACGCCGCCAAGGCTCCGGGCACCCCCGCCGTCGCCAACATGAGCATGGGCGGCACCCGCAGCTACTCCCTCGACGCGGCCGTGACCCGGGCGGTCGCCGCCGGGATCACATTCACCGTGGCCGCGGGCAACGCCGCCGACGACGCCTGCACGGGCTCCCCCGCCGCCGTGCCGGCCGCGGTCACGGTCGGCGCGGCCGACGCCGCGGACCAGTGGGCTCCGTTCTCCAGTCACGGCCGCTGCGTGGACCTCGTCGCACCGGGCGTGGCCGTCACCTCGGCCTGGAAGGGCTCGACGACCGCCCTCGCGCGCGCCTCCGGCACCTCCATGGCCGCCCCGCACGTGGCGGGCGTCGCCGCGCTGATCCTCGCCGAGGGCCTCGCGGCGGGCGGGCTCGCGAAGACTCCCGCGGAGGTCTCCGACGCGCTGGTGCGGGGCGCCGTGGCGGGCCGCCTCACCGGCGTTCCGGCCGGCACCGCGAACCTCCTCCTGCACGCCCCGACGGCCGCCGGCCGGCAGCTCCGGCCGTAGGGCGAGGCACGGCGGCCCACTGCTCCGGCCGTAGGGCGAGGCACGGCGGCCCACTGCTCCGGCCGTAGGGCGAGGCACGGCGGCCGGCTGCCAGGTCGGCGCCCGCCGGCACCCCTCCCATCCCATCCGCCCCGCACCCCCGAAGACCCGGCCTGATGGGACATCAATTTCTGTGTGCTTCGGGCGAAAGCAAGTCATTGACTTCTCAACACCGCGACGCGTCAATGTCGGCCACCGCACCGGCTCGGCCTCCCCCACACAGCGGGTGGGGGGAGGGTTCGTCTGACGAAGGAGTCGCGACCCAGTGAGTACAACGTTCCGACGAAGAGTCCTGGCCGGGGCGGGCGCCCTGTCCCTCGCGCTGGCGGGCGGCGTCGTGGGCCTGACCGGCACCGCTCAGGCGGCGACCGTGACCACCCCCGTCTTCGAGAACTGCGATGCGCCGGCTCCGCAGCCGGACGGTTCGGGCAACCAGAACTACACGATCACGGTGCCCGACGGGGCCAAGGCCGGCGACGTCGTGCCGATCACGATCGACCCTGGTGCGAGCCCGCTGATCCCCGGCTTCTCCGTCACGACGGTGAACACCACCAAGATCACCCTCAAGGTGGGGGCGACCGCCCAGGTGGTCACCAGCCCGCCCGAGACCGTCAGTGTCGTCGCCGGCACCCCGCTCGACCCGAAGGCCTTCTCCGGAACGATCAAGATCCCGGACGGCACCGAGGGCACCAAGGTCGACGTCAGACTCGACCTGGCGGTGACCGACGCGGACCTCAGCGGTTCGGTGTTCACCACCACCTGCACCCCGGCGCCCCGGCCCAGCGCCATCCTCGGTTCGGTCGCGGTCGAGGCCCTGCCGAAGGACCCGGTCACCACGAAGCTGACGCCCAACAGCGGCAAGGCCGGCACGGCCGTCGTCGTCAACGGCGCGAATTTCCCGGCCGGCCCGGTCACCTGTTCCGCCCTGCTCGCGGGCGCGGCGACCGGTGACACCGGCACCGGCACGGCGGACGCGACCGGCGCCGCCACCTGCAACATCACCGTCAGCAAGAAGGCCGACGCCATCAAGATCGACGGCTCGGTCACCCCGTACAAGTCCTTCGTGTACCTGGAGGACCAGGCGGGCGTGAAGAACCCGGTCGACATCGAGGTCCTTCCCGGCCCGCTGGCGCTCGGCCCGAAGGACGGCCAGCCGGCCGTCTCCTTCCCCTCGGTCACCATCAACGGCAAGGCCCAGTCGGTGGTCGGCGTGTTCAACGCCGCGACCGTCCAGGACTTCCGCGGCGGCTCGCTCGGCTGGGACGTGACGGCCACCCGTACGCCGTTCCTGAACCAGGCGACCGGCCACTCGATGGCGAAGGCGCAGATCGGCATCCAGCCGTCCTGCACCGTGACCAACCCGGACAGCCCGAGCACCTGCACCGCGGGCACCCCCGGCGCGATCTCCGAGACCCCGATGAAGGTGGCGTCGCAGGCCGCCGGCGGGGACGAGCTGACCGGCGGTGAGTTCGCCGTCGGGGGCGCCGGGATGATCCAGCTCCCGCCGTTCATGTTCGCCGACACCTACCAGACGGTCGTCACCTTCTCGATCGCCTGATCCGGCAGGAACAGCGCAACCCCGGGTGGTGCGGCGCCACGACGCCGCACCACCCCTTCGCCGTCCCTCCCCTCCCGCGCCCCGTGTCCCTGTGCACCGTGTCCCCGCGCCGACTGGAGAACCGCCCATGCGCCCCCGTTCCCGCCCCCGCGTCCTCGCGTACGGTCCGCTGCTCGCCCTGCTGCTGGTCGCGGGCCTGCTCCTGCCGGCCGCGACGGCGACGGCCGCGGACAACGGCACCTGGGGGGTGTTCCCGACGCCCCCGGCCGGCGCGCCGATGACCGATCGCGCGTACTTCTTCCACCAGGGCGAGGCCGGGACCACGGTCAGCGACAGCGCGACGATCCTCAACTCCTCCGACAAAGAGCTGACCTTCCAGATCTTCGCCACCGATGCGGTGAACACCCCGGCCGGCGGCGCGTTCGCACTGCTGCCGGTGGAGCAGAGGCCCCGGGACGTGGGCGCGTGGATCGCGCTGCCGCCCGGGACCGCGACCACGGTGACCGTGCCGCCCAAGGGCCGCAAGGACATCCCGTTCACCGTGAAGGTCCCGCAGGACGCGACGCCCGGCGACCACGTCGGCGGGATCGTCGCCCTCAACACCGCCGTGGAGGGCATCCGGCAGGAGGGCAGGGTCCAGGTCGGGGTGAAGCGGCAGGTCGGCGCACGGCTCTACTTCCGGGTGCCGGGTCCGGTGACGCCGGGGCTGAGCGTGGAGGACGTGAGGGTCAGCCGGTCCGCGCCGCTGCTGCCGTGGGTGAAGGAGGCCCGCGCCACGGTCTCGTACACGCTGGTCAACCGGGGCAACGTGGTCGTCGGGCCGAAGGTGGCGGTGTCCGCCGAGGGGTTGTTCGGCCGTACGGTGCTGGACCGGCCGGCCCGCGAGCTGAAGCTGGTGCTGCTGCCCGGCCAGCGGGTGCGGCTGACCGAACCGTGGGCGGACGCACCGCAGTCGGACTGGGTCACCGTACGGATCTCGGCCGGGGCGACGGCCTATCCGGACCTGGCCTCCGAATCCGGGGCGGAGTTCATCGCCGTGCCGTGGCCCGCCGCCGGCGTGCTGCTCGTCCTGGCGGGCGCAGCCCTCGCCCTGCTGGTCCTGCGGCGGCGCCGCGCCCGGTCAGCCGCGGACGATGGCGAACCCGCCGAGCCCGCGCCGGACTTGGCCGGGACCCGCTGACCCCCGGGCCCGGGAGCAGGCCCGGGCCATGGGCCCGGCACGGGGAGCCGGCCGCGGGGAGCCCGCAGCGGGGCAGCAGAGAGCCGGGCAGCAGGGAGCCGGGAGCGGGCGGGCAGCGGGCAACAGGGAGCGGGGGCAGGAGTGGGAAACGGAGCTCGCCCCCCGCGTGAGGGGTGCGGGGGGCGAGCCGGACCGGGGGTCCCGGGGCCCGTCGGCCCCGGGGTCCTGCGTGCGGGTGGTGGTTGCGGGTCAGTGGTTGCGGGGGAAGCCCAGGTCCACGCCGATGTGGCCTTCCGACGGGTCCGGCCAGCGAGTCGTGACGACCTTGCCGCGGGTGTAGAAGTGGATGCCGTCGTTCCCGTAGATGTGGTGGTCGCCGAAGAGCGAGTCCTTCCAGCCGCCGAAGGAGTGGTAGCCCACCGGCACCGGGATCGGCACGTTGACGCCGACCATGCCCGCCTCGATCTCCAGCTGGAAGCGGCGGGCCGCCCCGCCGTCGCGGGTGAAGATCGCGGTGCCGTTGCCGAAGGGCGATGCGTTGATCAGTGCCACGCCCTCCTCGTAGGTCTCGGCGCGCAGCACGCACAGCACCGGGCCGAAGATCTCGTCGCGGTAGGCGTCGGAGTCGGTCTTGACGTTGTCGAGCAGCGAGAGGCCGATCCAGTGGCCCTTCTCAAAGCCGTCGACCGTGTAGCCCGTGCCGTCCAGGACCACGTCGGCGCCCTGGTCGGCGGCGCCCTTCACGTACGAGGCGACCTTGTCGCGGTGCGCGGCGGTGATCAGCGGGCCCATCTCGGACGCCGGGTCGTTGCCGGGGCCGATCTTGATCTTCTCGGCGCGCTCGCGGATCTTCTCGACCAGCGCGTCTCCGATGGCGCCGACGGCGACGACCGCGGAGATCGCCATGCAGCGCTCGCCCGCCGAGCCGTACGCGGCCGAGACCGCCGCGTCGGCGGCCGCGTCCAGGTCGGCGTCCGGCAGCACCAGCATGTGGTTCTTGGCGCCGCCCAGGGCCTGGACGCGCTTGCCGTTGGCGGAGGCGGTGGTGTGGATGTGGCGGGCGATCGGCGTGGAGCCGACGAAGGAGACGGCCGCGATGCCGGGGTGGGCGAGCAGCGCGTCGACGGCGACCTTGTCACCGTGGACGACGTTGAGCACACCGTCCGGCAGTCCGGCCTCGGACGCCAGCTCGGCCAGCTTGTTGGCGGCCGACGGGTCCTTCTCGCTCGGCTTGAGGATGAAGGTGTTTCCGCAGGCCACGGCCAGCGGGAACATCCACATCGGCACCATCGCCGGGAAGTTGAACGGGGTGATGCCCGCGACCACGCCGAGCGGCTGGCGGATGGCGGCGACGTCGACACGGCTGGAGACGGAGGTCGACAGCTCGCCCTTGAGCTGGGTGGTGATGCCGCAGGCCAGCTCGACGATCTCCAGGCCGCGCGCGACCTCGCCGAGCGCGTCCGAGTGGACCTTGCCGTGCTCGGCGGTGATCAGCTCGGCGATGGTGTCGCGGTTGGCGTCGAGCAGGGCGCGGTAGGCGAACAGCACCTTGGTGCGGGCGGCCAGCGAGGACTGGCCCCAGGTCTGGTACGCCTCCTGGGCGACGCGTACGGCGGCGTCGACTTCGTCGGCGGACGCCAGGGCGACCTGCGTGGTGACCTCGCCGGTGGCCGGGTCGGTGACCGGGCCGTAGTTGCCCGACGCGCCCTCGACGGTCTTGCCACCGATCCAGTGGTTGACGGTCTTCATGCCTATTGCTCCTTCACAGATGGCGACGTCGCTGCGCGGCTTGCCGGTCGTACTCTTCGCGGGCCGCGTTCGCGGACGCACGGGTCGCGGTCTCGGCCACAGGAACATCCCACCACGCCTGTGCCGGGGGCGGGCCCGACACAGTGTCGGGTGTTCGGGTCTGTGCGTAGACACATGTGGGGCGGTCTGCCTCACGTGCTTCGATAAGGGCTTTCCGCAGGTCACCGATGGTGCGGGTGCGGATCACGGCCATTCCCAGGGAGGCCGCGTTGGCCGCGAGGTCCACCGGGAGGGGGGCGCCGGTGTACGAGCCGTCCTGCGCCCGGAAGCGGTAGGCGGTGCCGAAGCCCTCGCCGCCCACGGCCCCGGAGAGGCCGCCGATGGAGGCGTAGCCGTGGTTGTCGAGGATCACCACCTTGATCGGAACGCCCTCCTGGACCGCCGTGACGAGTTCGGTCGGGTTCATCAGGTACGTCCCGTCGCCGACCAGCGCCCACACGGGACGGCCGGGCGCGGCGAGCGCGGTGCCGATCGCGGCCGGGATCTCGTAGCCCATGCAGGAGTACCCGTACTCCACGTGGTACTGGTCGGCCGCGCGGGCCCGCCACAGCTTGTGCAGGTCGCCGGGGAGCGAGCCGGCGGCGTTGATCAGGATGTCGTCGGCGCCGACGATCCGGTCGAGCAGCCCGAGCACCTGGACCTGTGTCGGGGCGGCGTCCTCGTCGGGGGCCGCCCAGGCCCGGTCGACCAGGTGCTCCCAGCTCCGTTTCCCCTCTTTGTACGCCGACTCGTACCCGGGGTCCACGCGGTACCCGGCAGCCGCGTCCCGGAGGTCCTCCAGGCCCACCCGCGCATCGCAGACCAGCGGCCGGGCGGCGAGTTTGTGGGCGTCGTACGGGTCGAGGTTGAGCCCGAGGAAGCGGACGGCGGGGTTCTGGAACAGGGTCGACGAGGCGGTGGTGAAGTCCGTCAGCCGGGTTCCGGCGGCGATGACCAGGTCGGCGCCGCGGGCCAGCTCGTCGGCGGCGGCCGTGCCGGTGTGGCCGATGCCGCCGACATCGGCGGGATGGTCGTACGGGAGCGCCCCCTTGCCCGCCTGGGTGGAGGCCACCGGGATCCCGGTGGCCTCGGCGAACTGCGCCAGCGCGGCCCCGGCTCCGCTGTGCCGGATCCCGCCGCCGGCGACGATCAGCGGGCGCGCGGAGCCCCGTACCGCCTCCGCGGCCCGCGCGAGCTCGTCCCGGTCGGGCCGGGGCCGGCGCACCCCCCACACCCGTTCGGCGAAGAACTCGGGCGGCCACTCGTGGGCCTCGGCCTGGACGTCCTGCGGCAGCGCCAGGGTCACCGCACCGGTCTGGACGGGGTCGGTGAGCACCCGCATGGCCTGGAGGGCGGCCGGGATCAGGGCTTCGGGCCGGGTGATCCGGTCGAAGTGGCGGGAGACGGGCCGCAGGGTGTCGTTGACGGTGACGTCACCGGCGTGGGGCACCTCCAGCTGCTGGAGCACGGGATCGGCGGGCCGGGTGGCGAAGCTGTCGCCAGGCAGCAGGAGCACGGGAATCCGGTTGATGGTGGCGAGGGCGGCCCCGGTGACGAGGTTGGTGGCGCCCGGCCCGATCGAGGTGGTGACGGCGTGGGCCGAGAGCCGCCCGCACTGGCGGGCGTACCCGACGGCGGCGTGCACCATGGACTGCTCGTTGCGCCCCTGGAGGAACGGCATCTCGCGCGGGCCGCTCTCCAGGAGGGCCTGGCCGATGCCGGCGACGTTCCCGTGCCCGAAGATCCCCCAGGTGGCGGCGATCAGCCTCCGGCGCCGGCCGTCGCGCTCGGTGTACTGCTGCGCGAGGAAGCGGACGAGGGCCTGCGCGACGGTGAGCCTCATCGGGTCTCCTCCTCCTGCACCTGGTGGAAGGGCACCCGGGGGTCGGCGTCCTGACCGGCCCAGGTGTCCCGGATCCAGGCGTGGTCGGGGTGGTCGCGGATCAGCCACTCCCGGGGCCGTCCCGGCGGTCCGGCCATGACGTTGAGGTAGTACATGTCGTGCCCGGGCGCGGCGATGGACGGCCCGTGCCAGCCGTCCGGGATGAGCACCGCGTCCCCGGTCCTCACCTCGGTGAGGATGTCGGTCTTCCCCGCCGGTGAGGGGGTGACACGCTGGTAGCCGATGCCGGGGGTGTCGCCGTGCGGGGCGATCTCGAAGTAGTAGACCTCCTCGAGGCGGGACTCCTGGCCGGGGTGGAACTCGTCGTGCTTGTGGGGCGGGTACGAGGACCAGTTCCCGCCGGGCGTGAGCACCTCGACGGCGATGAGGCGGTCGCAGTCGAAGACGTCGGCGGCGGCGAAGTTGTTGACCTGGCGCGTGCACCGGCCGGCCCCTCGGATCTCCACCGGGACGTCCCGGGCGGCCCCGTACCGGGCGGGGAGCACCCTCTCGCACCGCGCCCCGACGAGCGCGAACCGCCCCCCTGTGGCGGACCCGATCCCGGCCCGCCCGTCGCGGGGCAGGTACGCGAAGTCGGTGACGGCGGTGAACACCCCCTCACGGCCGCGCAGTTCGAACACGGCGGCCGACGGGCCGCCTTCGGGTTCCGCGCAGCGGACCGTGCACCCGCCGGCCAGCGGGAGGACGATCCACTCCCGGTTCCCGCACGCGTGCGCGTAGGTCTCGCCCGGGGCGAGGTCGAGCACCCGCAGCGCGGCGTACTCCATCTCGTGGGAAGCGGTCAGCGTCACGTCTCCAGCACCTCTTCCACTTCCCCGGCGTACGGCATCGCCGCCGAGCACGCCAGCCGCGAAGCCACGATCGCCCCGGCCGCGTTGGCGAAGCGCAGCACCCGTTCCAGGTCCCAGCCCGCCAGCAGCCCGTGGCACAGCGCCCCGCCGAAGGCGTCGCCCGCGCCGAGCCCGTTCACCACCTGCACCGGGACGGGAGCGGCTTGCGCCACCGTTCCGTCCCGCCGCATCGCCAGTACCCCCTCCGGCCCCCGTTTCACCACCGCCAGCTCGACCCCGGCCGCGAGCAGTGCCCGTGCGGCGGCCAGCGGTTCGCTCTCACCGGTCGCGATCGCGCACTCCTGCGCGTTGCCGACGGCGACCGTGGCCAGGCCCAGGGCCCGCGCGTACGCCTCCCCCGGCTCCTCCTGCCACAGCATCGGCCTCCAGTCGAGGTCGAAGACCGTGATCCCGGACTTCGAGCGCGCCTCCAGTGCGGCGAGGGTCGCGGAGCGGCTCGGCTGCGCGCTCAGGCCCGTACCCGTCATCCAGAAGACCCGTGCGGCCCGTACGGCGGCCAGGTCCAGCTCCTCCGGTTCGATCTCCAGGTCGGGGGCCTTCGGCAGCCGGTAGAAGTACAGCGGGAAGTCGTCCGGCGGGAACACCTCGCAGAACGTCAGCGGGGTCGGGTACCGCGCCACTTCCCCGGCCCACCGGTCGTCGACCCCGAACCCGCGCAGCTCGGCGCGCAGATAGGCCCCGAAGGGGTCCGCGCCGGTGCGGGTGATCACTGCCACGCGTCGGCCCAGCCGGGCCGCCGCGACGGCGACGTTGGTGGGCGAGCCGCCCAGGAACTTCCCGAACGTGTCCGCCTCCGCCAGCGGTACGCCCGTTTTCAGCGGGTAGAGATCCACCCCGATCCGCCCCATCGTGATCAGGTCGAACCCGACATCGTCCGCGGTGGTCACAGGCAGTCCTCCCACTCGTCTCTCACCCTAAGGTGGCCGTCATGACGTCCTCCCCGCCCGCGTTGACCCGTATCCGCATCGGTTCGGCTCCGGATTCCTGGGGTGTCTGGTTCCCCGACGATCCGCTGCAGACTCCGTGGGACCGGTTCCTCGACGAGGTCGCCGAATCCGGGTACGAGTGGATCGAGCTCGGCCCGTACGGGTACCTCCCCACCGACCCCGCGCGCCTCACGGAGGAGACCGGCAAACGGGGCTTGCGCGTCAGCGCCGGCACCGTCTTCACCGGACTCCATCACGGACCCGCGGTCTGGGCGCAGACCTGGGAGCACGTGTCGCGGATCGCGGAGCTCACCCGGGCCACGGGCGCCGGCCACCTCGTCGTCATCCCGTCCTTCTGGCGGGACGACAAGACCGGCGAGGTGCTGGAGGACCGCACCCTCACGGCCGCGCAATGGCGTGAACTGACCACGCAGACCGAGCGGCTGGGCCGCGAGGTGCAGGACCGGTACGGGCTGCGGATCGTCGTCCACCCGCATGCGGACACGCACATCGACACTCCGGAGAACGTGGCCCGCTTCCTGGACGCGACCGACCCGGACCTGGTCTCCCTGTGCCTGGACACCGGGCACTACGCCTACTGCGGCGGCGACAGCGTCCAGGCCGTCGAGACCTTCGGCGAGCGGATCGGCTACCTCCACCTCAAGCAGGTCGATCCGCGGATCCTCGCGGAAGTGGTCGCGCAGCAGCTGCCGTTCGGGCCGGCCGTGGCCCGCGGGGTGATGTGCGAACCGCCGTCGGGGGTGCCCGCGCTGGAGCCCGTGCTCGCGGCCGCCCAGCGGCTCGGCGTGGACCTGTTCGCCATCGTGGAGCAGGACATGTACCCGTGCCCGCCCGACCGGCCGCTGCCGATCGCCCGCCGCACCCGCGCCTACCTGCGCTCCTGCGGCGCCCGCTGACTTCCAGGAGGGACACACGACATGAGCACGCTGGGCATCGCCGTCATCGGGACGGGGAAGATGGGCGCCGACCACGTCCGCCGGATCGGCGGGACGGTCGGCGGGGCCCGGGTGGTGGCCGTGGCCGACCCGGACGGGGACCGGGTCAAGGCCGTCGCAGCGGGGCTGGACGGCGCGAGCGCGCACACGGATCCGGCGGCGGCCATGGCCGCACCCGGGGTCGAGGCCGTGCTGATCGCCTCGCCGGGGGCGGCCCACGAGGAGGCGATCCTGCACGCGCTGGGGCGGGGGCTGCCGGTGCTGTGCGAGAAACCGCTGACGCCGGATCCGGCGGGGGCGCTGCGGGTGATGGAGGCGGAGCAGCGGCTGGGCCGACGCCTGGTGCAGGTGGGGTTCATGAGGCGGTTCGACGCCGAATACGAGCGGCTGAAGGAGCTGCTGGACGCGGGCGGGATCGGCCGGCCGCTGTTCCTGCACTGCCGGCACCGCAACGCCGCCTCGCCGTCCTTCTTCACCAGCGACATGCTGATCAGCGACTCGGTCGTGCACGAGGTCGACGCGGCGCGCTGGCTGCTCGGGCAGGAGATCACCGCGGTGTCGGTGCTCTCCCCGGCACCGACCTCGGCGGCCCCCGAGGGGCTGCGCGATCCCCGGCTGGTGCTGCTGGAGACGGCAGGCGGGGTGATCGTCGACGTGGAGATCTTCGTCAACTGCGGCTTCGGCTACGAGGTGCGGTGCGAGGCGGTGGGCGAGTCCGGCAGCGCCCAGATCGGTGAGGGGCAGGCGATGGTGGTGCGGTCCGCGGGCCGCCGCTACGACGAGATCGCCCAGGACTTCACCGTGCGCTTCGCCGACGCGTACGACCGCCAGCTGCGGCGCTGGGTGGCCGCGGCGGCGCAGGGCCGGGTGGCCGGGCCCGACGCCTGGGACGGCTACGCGGCGGCCGCCGTCTCCGCGGCGGGGCTCACCGCCGCGCACGGCGGCGTGCGGACCCCGGTGGAACTGGTGGACCGCCCCGCCCTGTACCGCTGAAACCTGAAGGCCTGAGCCGGTGAACCCCTGAGCCGGTGAACCCCTGAGCCGCTGAAGCGCCGAGCCCCGGCCCGCGCCCCCCCCCCGGCCCAGGGCCGCCCGGCCCGCCGGACCGCCCGACCCGCCGGACCGCCCGACCCGCCGGACCGCCGGAGCACCGGGCCGCCGGGCCGTCCGTCGTCCAGGGGGACCGTTGTGCCGCAGCTGTCACAAGGGTCGCCCTTGTGTCACGTATGTCCGCATGGCGCGGGTTTTCCGTCACAGCAGGTCAACAGCCGCTCCCCGGCCTTCACCCTCCGTCGCTCTCCGGGCACAACCCGGGGTGATCGTCTTGTCCACGCGACGGTTCCCCCGACGGCCTCCAGGCCGGCCCCGCGCCGTGGACTAGGAGGTGTCGTCGATGAGCGACCGACAGCTGTGGTCGTACAGGGAGATCGCCGCCCACATCCGGGTCCAGCCGGACACGGTGCGCTCGTACCGCAAGCACGGACTGCTCCCCGCCCCCGACCATGTGGAGGGCGGCAAGCCGTACTGGTACGCCGACACGATCCGCACCTGGGTGGCCCGCCGCCCCGGCAACCGGGGCCGCCGCGAGGACTGATCCGCGTCCGAGGGCCCGGCGGGCTGCTGCCCGCGGGGCCCTCCGGGGCGCGCCCGTGCCCCCGTGCGCCGCGCGTCGGCTACGGGTGCTCGACGTGGACGGCGCCCCAGACGGGCCCGGTCGGTGGTACGGGCCTGCGCCGCCGCGCGACCAGTGCGGCGATCCCCAGCCCGATCCCCACGGGCAGGAGGCACAGCCCGGCGAACACCGCCAGGCCGATCCCCATGACCAGCGGGCTCTTCTGGTCCGCTTCGACCCCGGTGACGGCCGAGACCGGCAGCGTGCCCTGGTCACGGCCCGGGTGGAAGCGGGAGTCCGCGGAGTTGCCCCGGTTGTCGCCCAGGATGAAGATCCGGCCCTGCGGCACGACGACGTCGAAGGGCACTCCCCCGTCCCCCGGGGCGTCCTTCACATAGGGCTCGACGAGCGGCTGCCCGTTGAGCTTCAGGGATTCCTCCCCCCGCGCGTAGGAGATGCGGTCGCCGCCCACCGCCACCGCACGTCCGAGGAACGGGCCCTGCAGCCCCCACTCGCGGGGGTCGTACAGCACCACGTCGCCGCGCCGGACCTGGTGCGGATCCTTGTCCAGGACGACGGCCTCCCCGCGGACGATCGTGGGCTGCATGTTGTCGCTGAACTCACGGGCCCCGGTGTACCGGCTCACCATGACCGCGACCGACCCGCCGATCAGTACGACTCCCAGCACCAGCAGGACGATCGCCCAGATGCCCCTTCTGCGCCCGGGCCTGCGTTGCATGGATCCGCTCCCCTCCGACCAACATCAATGGCCAGAACATTACGGTCCGTCCGAAAGTCGAGGAAACGGCCGGGCGCGGCGGCCGCTAGCGGCTGCCCGCCGGTATCCGGTCCGGCTCCGGCTCCGGCTCCGGGGTTCCAGCACCCGGCGGCTGCGCCGCGGGGAACGGCGCGGACTCGCCCTCGCTCAGTCCGAACCGTTCGTGCAGCCTCCGCAGCGGGGCCGGCGCCCACCAGGTGGCCCTCCCGGTCAGCTTCATGACCGCCGGTACCAGCAGACTCCGTACGACCAGCGCGTCCATCAGGACGGCCAGCGCGATCCCGAGCCCCAGCATCTTGGTGTTGGTCACCCGGGAGCTGCCGATGGCGACCATCACCACCGCCAGGATCACGGCGGCCGCGGTGATCAGCCCGCCCGTGCGGACCAGTCCGGTGCGCACCGCCCCCTCGTGGTCCCCGGTCCGCTCGTACTCCTCCTTGATGCGGGATATGAGGAACACCCCGTAGTCCATGGAGAGTCCGAAGGCGATGCAGAACATCAGCACGGGCAGGTTGGTCTCGAT
Source organism: Actinobacteria bacterium OV450 (assembly GCA_001298555.1). Taxonomy (GTDB): domain Bacteria; phylum Actinomycetota; class Actinomycetes; order Streptomycetales; family Streptomycetaceae; genus Streptomyces. Next base: position 93,194 of record LJCW01000011.1, on the reverse strand, counting down.
GTCCCCGGTGGAGGTGAAGGAGAGCAGTCCGGAAAGGTGTCCGTCCTGGAAGACCCAGACGACCGCCCCGAACATCGCCGTCAGGCTGAGCGCGTTGAGAAGGACCGCCTGGACGGGTATCAGCACGCTCCCGGTGAGCAGGAAGACCAGCAGCAGCGTGGCCAGGACCACCAGGGCCAGAGCGGCCGGGAGTTTCCCGGCTATCGCCTTCTGGGCATCGACGAGGACCGCCGCCTGGCCGGTCACCGAGGTCTCGAAGGGGGCTTCGACCCCGCGCACCTCGCCGACGAGTTCCTGGGCCCGCTCTCCGGCCGGCTCGCCGTCGGTGACCACCGAGATGTACGCGGTCCCCGACCCCGGCCCGGAGGTCACCGGCCCGTTCACCCGCACCCCGGGCAGGGCGGCCAGCCGGTCCCGGTAGGCGGCGAGTTCGGCGGGGCCGGAGGCGCCTTCGGCCAGCACGGTCAGCCCGGCGCCCGGGCTGCCCGGGAAGCCGTCGCGGATCTGCTGCTGGACGATGTGGGAGCCGGCGGTGGCCGGCAGCTGGCGGTCGTCCACGGTGCCGAACTTCACCCCGAGGAAGGGCAGTCCGAGGAGCAGCAGCCCGGCCGTGGTGGCGAGGGCGAAGACCGGGGCCCGGCGCATCACCAGCGCCGTCGCCCGCGCCCAGCCCCGACCGTCCCCGGCGGCCGGTGTCCCGCCCGCCGGCAGCTCGTCGGCCGCGCCGGCCCGGTCGCGGTTGCGGCTGCGCGCCCACAGCCTCCGCAGGTCCAGGGAGTTGACCCGCTCGCCGAGCAGCACCAGCGCGGCCGGCAGCAGGACGAGCGCGGCGGCCGCCGCGAGCAGGACGACCGCGACCCCGGCGTAGGCGAAGGAGCGCAGGAAGTACATCGGGAAGAAGAGCATCGCCGAGAGCGAGACGGCCACGGTCAGCGCCGAGAACAGCACCGTACGCCCGGCAGTGCGCAGGGTGGCTCCGACGGCCGCCGCCGGATCCCGCCCGGCGGCGAGCTCCTCGCGGAACCTCCGCACGATGAACAGGGCGTAGTCGATGGCCAGCCCGAGGCCGAGTGCGGTGGTCAGGTTCTGGGCGAAGACGGAGACGTCGGTGAACTCGGTGAGGCCGCGCAGCACGGCATTGGTGCCGAGGATGGCGACGATGCCCACGCCCAGCGGCAGCAGTGCGGCGACGGCGCTGCCGAAGACGAGGACGAGCAGGACGAGGGTCACGGGCAGGGCGATGACCTCGGCGCGCAGCAGGTCTTCCTGGATGGTGGTGGTCACCTCGCGCTGGACGGCGACCGGCCCCCCGAGGGAGACGCGTACGGGCCCGTGCTCGCCCCGGTAGTGCGGGGCGATGCGCTCCAGCACCGCGGCGCGGGTCTTCTCGTCACCGAGGACCCGGGCGGCGATCAGGGCCTGGCTGCCGTCCTCGGAGCGCAGCGCGGGCAGGTGGGTGCGCCAGTAGGAGCCGACCCCCGCCACTCCCTGCTCGGAGGCGAGTCGCACGGTCAGCCGCTCGGCCTCGGCGGCGACGGCGGGATCGTCCACGCCCGCTCCGGCGCCGTCACCGGCGTCCACCAGCAGGAGCAGGTTGGGCTGGGAGCCCGGGAACTCGCGCTCCAGGACCTTGGCGGCGTAGGTGGACCGGGCGTCCGGGTCCTCCCAGCCGCCGCTGCCCATCCGATCGGCGACGCCGCCGCCCGCGAGGACGGCCAGTGCCGTGACCACGAGGGCGAGCAGCAGCGACAGCCGCGGCCGGGCCGTGACGATCCGGGTCCACCGTCCGCTCTCCCCTGACGACGGCGGTTTTTTGACTTCGGACATGACTCGGTGTCCCCTTCACCGTGATTGCCAGCGACTTTAAACTGGCAAACACGAGCAGTCGCTCGCGTTTTCCAAGAATGCGAGCGCCCTCTCGCGTTTGTCAATCACCCACGGGAAGCAAGGGACGGAACATGCCGGAGAGGTCCCAGGCCGAAAGCGCCACCAAGGCCCCAAAGGCCACCAAAAAGACCGCCGCCCCGCGCCGCCAGGCCCGCGGGGAGCGCCGGATCGCCCAGCTCCTGGCGGCCGCCGCCAGCGTGTTCTGCCGCACCGGCTACGCCGCGGCCAGCACCAACGCCATCGCCCGCGAGGCCGAGGTCTCGCCGGGCACGCTCTACCAGTTCTTCCCGAACAAGGAGGCCATCGCCATCGAGCTGGGCGGCCAGCTGCTGCGGCGCGCCCACGAGATGCACGGGCAGGCCTTCCTCCCGGAGAACCTGGAGAAGCCCCTGCCCGAGCTGCTCGACGCGGTCCTGGACCCGGTCATCGCCTTCAACTGCGAGAACCCGGCCTTCTGGGCGCTCATGCACGGCACCGGCATCCCCGGCATCGCCCAGGAGCACGAGGAGCTGCACGCCGGGCTGCTGACCCGCGTCGAGGGCGTCCTGCGCACGTTCTGCCCGGACGGTACGCCCGAGGAGATCACCCGCACCTCCAACATGATCCTGGCCATCTTCAAGTCATCGCTCGACCTGATCCTGGCGAGCGAGGGCGCCGAGCGCGCCGCGTACATCGCCGAGGCGAAGACCGTCCTGCTGCGCTACCTGGAGCCCATGATCACCGCGCCCCACCCCCACTGATCGCACCCCCGGGGCCCCGGTCAGATCCGGACGGCCGGGCCCGTCGGCGAGCCCCGCCGGGACCGTCGGGGCGCTCCGGCCGGACCGGCCCGAGCGTCCGGAAGGGGCGGCACACACTCGCATTGATACCCCCTAGGGGTATAGTCTCGGAGTGTCGGGAGGACGGTGGAGTCACACCGTCGCCCCCGGCGACCGGATACGCCCTCGAAGAGGAGAACGACATGACCGCCGAGACGGACACCCAGACCACCACCGTCTACCGCGTGACCGGCATGACCTGCGGCCACTGCGAGGGCGCGGTGACCACCGAGATCTCCGCCCTCCCGGGCGTGAGCTCGGTCAAGGCCGTCGCCGCGACCGGCGAGGTCACCGTGGTCTCCGCCGCCCCGCTCGCCGTCGACGACGTCCGCGCCGCCGTCGACGAGGCCGGGTACGAGTTCGCCGGCCTGGCCGGCTGAACGGCCCACCGCCCCGCCCCTCCTCCGCAGTACCCCGCCGGGCCGTGCCGGCCAGCTCATACTGGTTCCGTACGGCCCGGCCCTCCCCCTGGAGCCGGACATGAGCAGCAGCACAGTGCACGACGGGCCCATAGCGACGGCGCCCGCCGCCGAGGTCGAGCTGAGCATCGGCGGGATGACCTGCGCCTCCTGCGCCGCCCGCATCGAGAAGAAGCTGAACCGGATGGACGGGGTCACCGCCACGGTGAACTACGCCACCGAGAAGGCCCGCGTCTCGTACGGCGGCGGCGTCGAGGTCGCCGATCTGATCGCGACGGTCGTCAGGACCGGCTACACCGCCGAGGAGCCTCCGCCGCCGGCCCCGGAGCCCGAGGCGGAGGCGCCCGCGGCCGCCCGGCCCGCGCGCGACCCCGAACTGGCCGCGCTGCGCGAGCGGCTGCTGGTCTCCGCCGCCCTGGCCCTCCCCGTGGTCCTGCTCTCCATGGTCCCGGCCCTCCAGTTCGACAACTGGCAGTGGCTCTCGCTGACCCTGGCCGCCCCCGTGGTCGTCTGGGGCGCCCTCCCCTTCCACCGGGCCGCCTGGACGAACGCCCGGCACGGCGCGGCCACCATGGACACCCTGGTCTCGGTCGGCACGCTCGCCGCCTTCGTCTGGTCGCTGTGGGCCCTGTTCTTCGGCCACGCCGGCATGCCCGGCATGCGCCACGGCTTCGACTTCGCCGTCTCGCGCACGGACGGCTCCTCCACGATCTACCTGGAGGTCGCCGCCGGCGTCGTCGCCTTCATCCTGCTCGGCCGCTACCTGGAGGCCCGCTCCAAGCGGAAGGCGGGCGCCGCCCTGAAGGCCCTGCTGGAGCTGGGCTCCAAGGACGTGGCCGTCCTGCGCGGCGGCGGTGAGGTACGGATCCCGGTGGCGCAGCTCACCGTCGGCGACCGGTTCGTCGTCCGCCCCGGCGAGAAGATCGCCACCGACGGCACGGTCGTCGAAGGCGCGTCCGCAGTGGACGCCTCGATGCTGACCGGGGAGTCCGTCCCGGTCGAGGTCGCCGTGGGCGACTCCGTCACCGGCGCCACCGTCAACACCTCCGGCCGCCTCGTCGTCGAGGCCGGCCGGATCGGCGCCGACACCCAGCTCGCCCGGATGGCCCGGCTCGTGGAGGAGGCGCAGAACGGCAAGGCCGAGGTGCAGCGCCTGGCCGACCGGATCTCCGGGGTCTTCGTGCCGGTCGTGCTGCTGCTGGCGCTCGGCACCTGGGTCAGCTGGCTGCTGATCACCGACGACGCCACCGCCGCCTTCACCGCCGCCGTGGCCGTCCTGATCATCGCCTGCCCGTGCGCCCTGGGCCTGGCCACGCCGACGGCACTGATGGTCGGCACCGGGCGGGGCGCGCAGCTCGGCATCCTGATCAAGGGGCCGGAGGTGCTGGAGTCCACCCGTCGCGTCGACACCGTCGTACTCGACAAGACCGGCACGGTCACCACCGGCCGGATGACCCTGTCCGGCGTGCACCCCGCCGCCGGTGTGGACGAGGTGGAGCTCCTCCGCCTCGCGGGCTCGCTGGAGCACGCCTCCGAGCACCCGGTCGCCCGTGCCATCGCCACCGGCGCGGTGGAGAGGGCCGGGGCCCTGCCGGTCCCGGAGTCCTTCGAGGCCCTCGCCGGGCTCGGCGTCCGGGGGGTGGTCGACGGCCACGCCGTCCTGGTGGGCCGCGAGCGGCTGCTGGCCGACCGGTCGATCGAACTGCCGGCCGCCCTGGCCGAGGCCAAGGCCGCGGCCGAGGCGCTGGGCTCCACCGCCGTCCTGGTGGCCTGGGACGGGGCCGCCCGCGGGGTCCTGACCGTGGCCGACGCGGTCAAGGAGACCAGCGCCGAGGCGGTGTCGCGGCTGCGCGCGCTGGGCCTGACCCCGGTCCTGCTGACCGGCGACAACAGGGCCGTGGCCGAGACGGTGGCCCGCGAGGTGGGCATCGACGAGGTGATCGCCGAGGTGCTCCCGCAGGACAAGGTGGACGTGGTACGCCGGCTCCAGGCGCAGGGGCGTACGGTCGCCATGGTGGGCGACGGCGTCAACGACGCGGCCGCACTGGCCCAGGCCGACCTGGGCCTGGCCATGGGCACCGGTACCGACGCCGCGATCGAGGCGGGCGACCTGACCCTCGTACGGGGGGACCTGCGGGTCGCGGCGGACGCGATCCGGCTCTCCCGCCGGACCCTGGGCACCATCAAGGGCAACCTCTTCTGGGCCTTCGGCTACAACGTGGCGGCCCTGCCGCTCGCAGCCGCGGGCCTGCTCAACCCGATGATTGCGGGGGCCGCGATGGCGTTCTCCTCCGTTTTCGTGGTGAGCAACAGCCTCCGGTTGCGATCCTTCCGCTAGGGCGATCTTCTCCCCACCCTGCGCACACTTCCTTCACGGGAGACGCAGATCACAGTGATTGCAACGTAACCATCCGGCACTGCAGTGGGTCTAATGGGGCGATGCCAGGAACGTCTTGGGGGACGTTCACGGAGGTCTTGGGGGACGTCCGGGGCATCAGCCGGCCGGGACACGTGCTCAACGGGGTGCCTTGAGCGGCCCTCCCGACCCGTACGGGTCCCGGCAGACACCCATATGGGGCGCGCTCCGCGTGCGCCCCTCGCCGACGCCCCGGCTCGGGTCCCGTGGGGGGAATCCGTTCCGGGGAAAGGAAAGCGCCCCGACCGTCGACCCGTGGGGGGATCGACGGCGGGGCGCTTTCGCTTGCCTGCGGGTCTCGGACGGAGCCTCGGGTCAGCGGGCCTCCGGGTGAGACACGGGTCAGCGGGCCTCGACCGGGACGAAGTCGCGCAGGACCTCGCCGGTGTAGATCTGACGCGGACGGCCGATGCGGGAACCCGGCTCCTTGATCATCTCGTGCCACTGGGCGATCCAGCCGGGAAGGCGGCCGAGCGCGAAGAGCACGGTGAACATCTCGGTCGGGAAGCCCATGGCCCGGTAGATCAGGCCGGTGTAGAAGTCCACGTTCGGGTAGAGGTTGCGCGAGACGAAGTACTCGTCGGCCAGCGCGTGCTCTTCCAGCTTGAGCGCGATGTCGAGCAGCTCGTCGCTCTTGCCGAGCGCCGAGAGGACGTCGTGCGCCGCCGCCTTGATGATCGTGGCGCGCGGGTCGAAGCTCTTGTAGACGCGGTGCCCGAAGCCCATGAGGCGGACGCCGTCTTCCTTGTTCTTCACCTTGCGGATGAAGGCGTCGACGTCGCCGCCGTCGTTCTTGATGCCTTCCAGCATCTCCAGAACGGACTGGTTGGCGCCACCGTGCAGCGGGCCCCACAGGGCCGAGATGCCGGCGGAGATCGAGGCGAACATGTTCGCCTGCGAGGAGCCGACCAGGCGGACGGTGGAGGTCGAGCAGTTCTGCTCGTGGTCCGCGTGCAGGATCAGCAGCTTGTCGAGCGCCGAGACCACGACCGGGTCCAGGTCGTACTCCTGGGCCGGCACGGAGAAGGTCATGCGCAGGAAGTTCTCGACGTAGCCGAGGTCGTTGCGCGGGTAGACCACCGGGTGGCCGACCGACTTCTTGTACGCGTACGCCGCGATGGTCGGGAGCTTGGCCAGCAGGCGGATCGTCGAGAGGTGGCGCTGCTTCTCGTCGAACGGGTTGTGGCTGTCCTGGTAGAACGTGGACAGCGCGCTGACCACGGAGGACAGCATCGCCATCGGGTGCGCGTCGCGCGGGAAGCCGTCGTAGAACCGCTTGACGTCCTCGTGCAGCAGCGTGTGCTGGGTGATCTCGTTGCGGAACGACGCGAGCTGGTCGACGGTCGGCAGCTCACCGTTGATCAGCAGGTACGCGACCTCGATGAAGGTCGAACGCTCGGCCAGCTGCTCGATCGGGTAACCGCGGTAGCGCAGGATGCCCTGCTCACCGTCGAGGTAGGTGATCGCGGACTTGTAGGCGGCGGTGTTGCCGTAGCCGCTGTCCAAGGTGACGAGCCCGGTCTGGGCCCTCAGCTTCGAGATGTCGAAGCCCTGGTCACCGACGGTGCTTTCGACCACCGGGTAGGTGTATTCACCGTCCGCGTACCGGAGTACTACAGAGTTGTCGCTCACGTCATCCCTCACCGACGTAGTGCCTCTTCTTCGAGGTGCCCTGACTGCCTCTACCTTCCCCCATTTGGCGCAGGAGAGTGCACTCGGGGTCGGCCTTTGGTCCTTTTGACGGCACTGAGTGCCTTCAACCTGCTCATCCTGCCCCCTCCGCACCGGTGCGGGAACCCCAAATGATCGATCATTTAGGTGATGTTTCCCACCGGTATCCGGCCGGACAGTCTGGCCGCGACCGCCGTATGCCTCCTGCCTGCGGAAACGGTACGCACGGCTTGGGCGAGGGCCTTGCGTGACCCGACCAGCACGACGAGTTTCTTCGCCCTGGTCACCGCCGTGTAGAGCAGGTTGCGCTGGAGCATCATCCAAGCGCCGGTGGTGACGGGGATCACCACCGCCGGATATTCACTTCCCTGGGAGCGGTGGATCGTGACGGCGTACGCGTGCGCCAGCTCGTCCAGCTCGGCGAACTCGTAGGCCACCTCCTCATCCTCCTCCGTCCGCACCGTCAGCCGCTGCTCCTCCGCGTCGAGGGCGGTGACCACGCCGACCGTGCCGTTGAAGACGCCGTTGGCGCCCTTCTCGTAGTTGTTCCGGATCTGGGTCACCTTGTCGCCGACCCGGAAGACGCGGCCGCCGAACCGCTTCTCGGCCAGCCCCGGCCGGGCCGGAGTGATCGCCTGCTGGAGCAGACCGTTGAGGTTTCCGGCGCCGGCCGGGCCGCGGTGCATGGGCGCGAGGACCTGGACGTCGCGGCGCGGGTCCAGCCCGAACCGGGCCGGAATCCGCCGGGCGGCCACGTCCACGGCGAGCCGGCCCGCCTCCTCGGTGTCCTCCTCCGGGAAGAGGAAGAAGTCCGGCAGCCCGTCGGTGAGCGGCGGCAGTCCGGTGTTGATCCGGTGGGCATTGGTGACCACGCCCGACTGCTGGGCCTGCCGGAAGATCCGGGTCAGCCGGACCGCGGGCACCGGGCTGCCCTCGGCCAGCAGGTCCCGCAGCACCTCCCCGGCGCCGACCGACGGAAGCTGGTCCACATCGCCGACGAGCAGCAGGTGGGCACCCGGCGCCACCGCCTTGACCAGCTTGTTCGCCAGCAGCAGGTCCAGCATCGAGGCCTCGTCGACGACCACCAGGTCCGCGTCCAGCGGACGCTCCCGGTCGTACGCCGCGTCCCCGCCCGGTTTGAGTTCCAGCAGCCGGTGCACGGTCGAGGCCTCGGCCCCGGTGAGTTCCGCGAGCCGTTTCGCGGCCCGCCCGGTGGGCGCGGCGAGCACCACCTTGGCCTTCTTCGCCCGGGCCAGCTCCACGATCGAGCGGACGGTGAAGGACTTCCCGCAGCCCGGGCCGCCCGTCAGGACGGCCACCCGCCGGGTCAGCGCCAGCCGGACGGCGTCCCGCTGCTCGGCGGCCAGCTTGGCTCCGGTGCGCCCGGCGAGCCAGCCCAGCGCCTTGTCCCAGTCCACGTCCCGGAAGCCGGGCATCCGGTCCTCCTCGGCGTTCAGCAGCCTGCGCACCTGCCCGACCAGCGAGAGCTCGGCCCGGTGGAAGGGCACCAGGTACACGGCGGTCAGCGGCGGCCCGCCCTCCGGATCGGGCACGGACTCCCGCACCACGCCCTCCGGGTCGGCGGCGAGCTCGGCCAGGCATTCGATGACGAGGCCGGTGTCCACCTGGAGCAGCTTGACCCCGTCGGCGATCAGCCGCTCCTCGGGCAGGAAGCAGTGGCCCTGGTCGGTGGACTGGGACAGGGCGTACTGCAGCCCGGCCCTGACCCGCTCGGGGCTGTCGTGCGGGATGCCGACGGCCTGCGCGATGCGGTCGGCGGTGAGGAAGCCGATGCCCCACACGTCGGCGGCGAGCCGGTACGGCTGGTTCCTGACCACCGAGATGGAGGCGTCGGCGTACTTCTTGTAGATGCGGACCGCGATGGAGGTGGAGACGCCGACGCCCTGGAGGAAGACCATGACCTCCTTGATCGCCTTCTGCTCCTCCCAGGCGGCGCCGATCAGCCTGGTCCGCTTGGGGCCGAGCCCGGGCACCTCGATCAGCCGCTTCGGCTCGGCCTCGATGACGTCGAGGGTGTCGGTGCCGAAGTGCTCCACGATCCGGTCGGCGATCTTCGGGCCGATGCCCTTGATCAGGCCCGAGCCGAGGTAGCGCCGGATGCCCTGGATGGTCGCGGGGAGCACCGTGCGGTAGTTCTCGACCGTGAACTGCTTGCCGTACTGGGGGTGGGATCCCCAACGGCCCTCCATGCGCAGCGATTCGCCGGGCTGCGCCCCGAGCAGGGAGCCGACGACCGTGAGCAGGTCGCCGCTGCCGCGCCCGGTGTCGACCCGGGCGACCGTGTACCCGCTTTCCTCGTTCGCGTAGGTGATGCGCTCCAGCACCCCCTCGACCACCGCCTGTTGCACCGCCCCGTTGCCCGCCATGGCACGAAGCTACAGCCCGGCGCCGACAGCCCGTCAGGGCTGTGGAAAACCCGGGCGCGGATCCGGCGGGGTCCGGGTGCGAGAGAAACGAAAGGGGGTCCGGCCTCGCGGCCGGACCCCCTCACGGTTACCCCTCCCTTGCCGGACTTCCCGATCCCCCCAGATCCCTCCCCGGAAGTGCCGACGCACCATACGACCCGCTGCCCCGCCCGGGGGTTGCACACGGAATCGGAACTTTACGTTTCTATTACCTCAGGAGCCCCAGGCGTCCATCCGAGGTGCTCTCGAACCACCGCAGAAGTAGCGTTTCCGGCATGAGTGAATCTTCGTTCCAGGAGGATGTGCTCGGTGAGCTCGGCCCGGACGGGCTGACCGAGATCGCCGGCCTGCTCGGCACCGACGCCGCGGGAGCGCGCGAGACCGTCACGACCACGGTCGGCGCCATGACCGGCGGCCTCCAGGAGAAGGCCGGGGCCGGGGACGCCGACGGCGACGAGGTCCGCGAGGCCCTGGCCGAGGTGGCCGAGCCCCCGCTGAAGGGGGTGGCGACGCTCGGCGCAGGCCTGCTCGGCAGCGGCCTGATGGCCGGGGTGCTGGCGAAGGTGAGCAAGCCGGTCGCCGCGGCGGTGTCCAAGAAGACCGGCGTCCCGGTGGCCACCGTCAGCCGCGTCATCGAACTGCTGATCCCGGTGCTGCTGACGGTCTTCGCCAAGCGCGCGGCCGCCGGCCAGGGAGGCCCCGGCCAGGGCGGCGGCGACGGAACCGCGGCACCCGGCGCCACCCCGGCGGCGGGCGGCGGACTCGGCGACCTGCTCGGCCAGATCCTGGGCGGCGGCAAGAAGTAGCGGGCCGGCCTCGTCCACCCGGGGCCCCCGCCCCTGCGGACCCCCGCCCCCGGACCCTCGCCCCGCTGACCCCGCCCCGCCCCGCCCGGCGGCCCCGTTCGTACCCGTTCGGCCCCGTTCGGCCCCGCCGGCCCCGGCCGCGGTCACCTGTACGGCGGAGCGCGCGGCCGGGGCGCGAGCCATGCGCGGCCGCCGCCGCCCCGCCCCGCGCCGCGCTATCGTCGGGCGCCATGGAGCCCCCCGCCGACAACCCCTCCGCCCCGGTACGGCTGCGGGACCCGGAGCCCGGAGACCTGGGCTGGATCGTGCAGCGGCACGGCGCGCTCTACGCCGCCGAGTACGGCTGGAACACGGACTTCGAGGGCTTGGTGGCCCGGATCGTCGCGGACTTCGCCGAGGACCACGACCCGTATCTGGAGCGGGTCTGGATCGCCGAGCTGGACGGCCGCCCGGTCGGCTCGGTGATGTGCGTCCGCGACGACGGCTCGCCCGGCACGGCACGGCTGCGGCTGCTCCTGGTCGAGCCGGAGGGCCGCGGGCACGGCATCGGCGCGCTCCTGGTCGACACGGTCGTCGCCTTCGCCCGCTCCGTCGGCTACCGCGAGCTGGTGCTGTGGACCAACGACGTGCTGACCTCGGCCCGTTCCCTCTACCTGCGCGCCGGGTTCGTCCTGGTCGCCGAGCGTCCGCACCGCTCGTACGGCGTCACGCTCACGGGGCAGGACTGGCGGCTGCCGCTGCAGGAGGGTTCCCCGCAGTGACCGCGGCCGCGCCGGCCTGGGCCACCGTACGGGTGCCCGCGCGGGCGGGGGCCAGGGACGTCATGCCCACCCCGCAGACCAGCAGCAGCGCCGCCACCCACCGCAGCCCCGAGATCCCCTCGCCCAGGACCAGGGCGGCCGAGGACATCCCGAACACCGGCACCAGCAGCGAGAACGGCGCGACCGACGAGGCCGGGTAGCGCTTGAGCAGGTGGTTCCAGGCGCCGAACCCGAACACCGTGGACACCCAGGCGACGTATCCGATGACCGCGGCCCCGGACCAGTCCAGCCCGCGCAGCGCGGCCAGGTCCCGCTCGGGCCCCTCCAGCAGCAGCGACAGCGCGAACAGCGGCAGCACGGGGACGGTGCACACCCAGACCATGAAGTTCAGCGCGTCGGGCGGGGACGCCTTCCGCGTCAGCACGTTGGACACGCCCCAGCAGGCCGCGGCCGCGACGACCAGGGTGAAGCCGAGCACCGGCCCTGAGGCGCCCTCGTCCACGGCGGCGACAACGATCCCGGCCAGCGCCACCGCCATGCCGGCCATCCGGACCCGGCCGGGCCGCTCGCGCAGGACGACGGAGGCCAGGACGGCGGTGAATACGGCCTGGACCTGGAGCACGAGGGAGGACAGTCCGGCCGGCATCCCGGCCGCCATGCCGGTGAAGAGGAGGCCGAACTTGGCGACGCCGAGGGCCACTCCGACGGCGACGATCCACTTCCAGGCGGTCTTCGGCCGCCCGACGAAGAACACGGCGGGCAGTGCGGCGACGAGGAAGCGCAGGGCGGACAGGAGCAGCGGCGGGAAGTGACCGAGACCGATCTCGATCACGACGAAGTTGAAGCCCCAGACGGCGGCGACGAGTACGGCGAGTGCAGTGTGAACGGGACGCATGCTTCGAGCATCGACGCGGCAACCGTGTAGCACCAGCGCGGATTCCTTCCGGGATGGATGAAGCACTGCTTACGGGTGACCTGTGGTCCGGCGGTGCCTACGATGGGCCGCATGCTCGACCTCTCCCGGCTGCGCGCCCTGCACGCCGTCTCTGTCCACGGCTCGGTCGCGGGCGCGGCGGCCGCCCTCGGCTACACCCCCTCCGCCGTGTCCCAGCAGATCGCCAAGCTGGAGCGGGAGACCCGGACCACGCTGCTGGAGCGGCGCGGGCGCGGAGTCGCGCTCACCGAGGAGGCCCGGCACCTCGCCGATACCGCACAGGAGTTGCTGGCGATCGTGGAGCGCGCCGAGACCACCCTGGAGGAGCGTCGCGGGCAGCCGAGCGGGCTGCTGACGGTGGCCGCGTTCGCCTCGGCGGCACGCGGCCTGCTGCCGGGGGTGCTCGCCGGTCTCGCGCGCCGGCATCCCGCGCTGGACGTACGCCTCACGGAGGTGGACCCGCACCTGTCGGTGGACCTGGTGGCCCGGGGGGTCACCGATCTCGCCGTGGCCCACGACTGGGACATCGCCCCGCTGCCGGCTCCCGAGGGCATCGCACAGGCGGTCATCGGGGACGACCGCTGCGATCTGGTGGTGCCGCAGGGCCACCCGTTCACGGAGCGGGCGGTCATCCGCAGGGCCGACCTCGGCGGCCAGCGCTGGGTCTGCCAGCCGCCCGGCCGGGTCTGCCACGACTGGCTGGTGCGGACGCTGCGCACCGCCGGGTTCGAGCCCGACATCGCCCACGTGGCCGAGGAGAACCACACCATCGTCGCGCTGGTCGCCGCCGGGCTCGGGGTGGCCGTCGTACCCCGGCTGGGCACCGGGGCGCTGCCGCCGGGCGCGGTGGCCGTGCCGCTGGAACCCGGCCCCGTACGGAGGTTGTACGCCCTGTGGCGGACGGGGGCGGCCCGCCGGCCGGCGATCACCGAGGCCGTACGGGCCCTGCAGGAGCACTGGGCGTACGCGGCACCCCTTCCGGGGGACCTCCCGAGTGTCCGCGGCGGCGGGGACACGGCCCGGCAGTAGGGTCCGGGCGTGCCGTACGACGCCTCCCGCAGGTCCCTGCTCACCGCGGCCGCCATGGCCGCCGTCACGGCCGCCGGGGTGGCCTCGTACGCCGTGGGCGGCGGTCCGGGCCAGCCGCACGGCGGGCCCCGCCCCGACGACGCGCGCCCCGGCGACCGGCCGCCCGGTCCCGCGCCGGACCGGGCTGCGCTGCGCCGCCTGGTGGCCGGGATGAGCCTGGCCGAGAAGGTCGGGCAGCTCTTCGTGTCCCGCGCCTACGGCCATTCGGCGACCGATCCCGACCCGGCGGACGCCGAGGAGAACCTGAAGCTGTTCGGGGTGCGCACGGCCGCGGAGCTGGTCGCCCGCTACCACCTCGGCGGGATCATCTACTTCTCCTGGGCGCACAACACCCGTGACCCGCAGCAGATCGCCGAGCTGTCGGCCGCGCTCCAGCGGACGGCCGCCGGCTCCGGTTCCGGCGTCCCGCTGATGCTCTCCACGGACCAGGAGCACGGCGCTGTGGCGCGCATCGGCAAGCCGGCGACGCTGCTTCCGGGGGCGATGGCCCTGGGGGCGCGGCACGGAGCGACGGCCGGGGGCCCGGCGGCGAACGCCGCCTCCGCGGCCGCGGGCGCCGGCCCCGCGGGCACCGGCTCCACCGCCGGCAATGCGGCCGGCGGCGATGCGGCCGGCCCGGATGCGGCCGGTAAGGGCGGCGCCGATTCCGCAGGCATCGCCGAGGCCCGCCGCGCCGCGCGCATCGCCGGGGCCGAGCTGGCCGCGATGGGCATCCGGCAGGACTACGCGCCGGTGGCCGACGTGAACGTGAACCCGGCCAATCCGGTGATCGGCGTACGCTCCTTCGGCTCCGACCCACAGGCGGTGGCGGCCCTGGTCGCCGCGCAGGTCCGCGGCTACCAGGGCGCCGGGGTGGCGGCCACCGCCAAGCACTTCCCCGGCCACGGGGACACCGAGACCGACAGCCACGTCGGACTCCCGGTGATGCGGCACAGCCGGGCCCAGTGGGAGGAGCTGGACGAGCCGCCGTTCCGGGCGGCGGTGGCGGCGGGCGTGGACGCCGTGATGACGGCGCACATCGTCTTCCCCGCGCTCGACCCCTCGGGGGACCCGGCGACCCTCTCCGGACCGATCGTGACGGGCATCCTGCGCGAACGCCTGGGCTTCCGGGGGGTGGTGGTCACCGACGCCCTGGACATGGCCGGGGTCCGCCAGAAGTACGGGGACGACCGGGTCCCGGTCCTGGCCCTGAAGGCGGGCTGCGACCAGCTGCTGAACCCGCCGGACCTGGGACTCGCGCACCGCAGCGTGATCGCGGCCGTCGAGGCGGGCGAGCTGACGCAGGAGCGGATCGAGGAGTCGGTGCTGCGGATCCTCGAACTGAAGGCCCGCCGGGGTCTGTTCGACGCCGCACACACCGTCGCGGGGCAGGTGGGCGCCCTGGTGGGGATCCCAGCGCACCTGAGCGCCGCCGACGAGATCGCGGCGGGCACGACGACCCTGCTGGCCAACCCCGTGAAGCTGCTGCCGCTGGACCCGGCGACGGCGCCGAAGGTCCTGGTCACCGGGACCGACCCGGCCTCCCCCAGCGGTACGACGGGCCCCCCTACGGTGGTACTGGCCCGGGAACTGACCGCCCTGGGCTGCCGTGCGACGGCCGTGCCGCCCGCCCGGGCGGTGGCCGCGGCCGCCGGCAACGCGGCGGTGCTGGTGTGCACGTACAACGTCCCGGAGGGGGACGGTCCGCAGCGCACGCTGGTCACGGAGCTGCTGGCCACCGGGGTGCCGGTGGTCGTGGTGGCGATCCGCAATCCGTACGACCCCGCGCGGCTGCCCGGCTGCGCGGCGGAGCTGGCGACGTACACCTGGACGGACGTGGAGATGCGGGCGGCGGCCCGGGTGGTCACCGGTGCGGTACGGCCCACGGGCCGCCTCCCGGTCCCGGTGCCGGGCCGCTACCCGCTGGGCCACGGGCTGGCGTACGACTAGCGCGCGTACGCCGGCCCGCGGCGGGGAGCCGCCCGGGGGCTACGGCCGCAGCTGCGGCTCTCGCTCCTGGTCCTTCTGGTCGAGCACCGCGTCGGGCTTCGCCAGCGGCGTCGCCCGGCCCGCGTCGGCGAGCGCGGCGGCGGGGGCGGCGCCGGCCCACTGCAGGATCTTCTGCGTGGCCAGCGCCTTCTCGCCGTCCTGGAGCTTGGCGACGTTGGCCCCGTGGTTGGCGCCCGGCGCGATCATCACGTAGCTGTCGCGCACGCCGTAGCCGAGGTGGAACGGTTCGGCACCCCACGGGTCGTTCTGCCCGTAGACGAACAGCATCTGGTTGGCGTTGCGCTTCACCCAGTTGTCCACGTCCGCCATGACCCCCGGCTGGAAGGTCATCGGGATGTCGCGGGGCACGAAGCTGCGCGGCGGCTGGTAGCCGTAGCGGCTCAGGCCCTTGAGGTGCGGCTGCTTGATGTCGGGCGAACCGAGCTGCGTACCCGCCTGGTAGTAGTACGGCGTGTACGTCTCCAGTCCCTGGTCGGCGTAGGCCGAGAAGCCGGAGATCGTGTCGACCGAGTCCCAGATCTCCTGGTCGCTCGCGGTCGCGGCGGCCGGGACGGAGGCGCAGTCGGCCAGCAGGCTGTACTGCCAGAACGCCCAGACGTAGTCGAGCACGACGGCCTCGTAGGCCTTGTCCAGGCTGCCGACGGTGGTGAAGGTCCAGCCGTTCGCGGCGGCGGCGGCCGCGTACTTGGCCTCCAGCGGCTCACGGCGTACGAGCGCCTCGCGCTGCACCGCGTTCAGCTTGTCACGGCACTCCTTGGTGCCGACCTTGGTGAAGAACCGGTCGTACGCCGAGTCCTCGTCGTTGACGACGTCGTTGGGCGCGACGTACGCGACGACCCCGTCCATGTCACGGGGGTAGTAGCGCTCGTAGTACGTCGCCGTCATACCGCCCTTGCTGCCGCCCGTGGCCAGCCAGTTCTTCTTGTAGACCTTCTTCAGGGCGGTGTAGAGGCGGTGCTGGTCGCTGGCGGCCTGCCAGATGTCCAGGTTCCCCCAGTTGGCCGGGTCGGGCCGGGAGGGCGTGAAGAACCGGTACTCCAGCGACACCTGGTTGCCGTCGACGATCGTCGTGGGCTCGCTGCGGCGCGGGCTGGTGTTGACGTTGTAGCCGGAGGTGTAGAAGACCGTGGGCCGGGAGACGTCCTTGTGCAGCAGGGTGAAGCGCTGCTTGAAGGTGCCCTTCGACGGGTTCCGGTGGTCGACCGGCTGCTCGTAGTTCAGTACGAAGAAGCGGTACCCGGGGTACTCCTTCTCCTCGATCAGACTCATCCCCGCAATGGCGAGGATCTCGTCCTTGATGTCCGTCGCGGCGGACGGCCCTGCGGCGGTGGCCGCCTGGGCCGTGAAGCCGGCTGCGCCCATGGTGCCGATCAGCACCACGAGCGACAGCAGCCAGCCGAGCGTCTTGCGCATTCACCCTCCCCTTGAGTTCACTTCGGTCGAACGTGAACCTAGCCGGGCCAACGCGCCACTGAATAGACCTAGTTGGGCCGCTCGTTCAGCACAGAATCCAGCCGGAATCGACAGATCCGGACTCGATGCTGCCCTTTACATACACGCAGCGGCTGATCGCTCCGACGGTGACGGGACCGGCGTACCGGGTGAATTGCCCCGAGTCGCCGACGGGCACCCCGCCGCGCGGCTGGATGCTCACCGCCATCGGCCGGCGCCGCCCCGGATCGCCGGCGACCGTCACCGCGCAGGCCTGCGTACGGCTCTTGTAGACCCGCACCTCGCCCGTCGGCAGGGGCAGCGTCCTGACCAGGTCGCCGGCGCAGCCACCGGTCGCCGCCTGCGCCGACGGCGCCGCGAGCAGGCCGCCGACGCACAGCACCAGCGCGAGAGCCCCTGCCGACGCGGCCCCCCGGCCGCGCCCCTTCCGCCCGTACCCCACGTTGCCCCCCGATCGGTCGTACGTGATGCGTACGCACGTACGACGCGCGGACGCCCCGGAAGGTTGCGCCCCACACCTTCCTCCCCGGACCGCGGGCCGGGCCCTGCCGGCCCAGGGAGTGTCGTCAAAGGAGCGTCGGCCGCCCGAAGGGCCCCGCCGGCCGGACGGGACTTTGACGACACGAGCTAGACGGCTGCGGCCGGTTCGTCCTCGCCCACGAAGGTGCGCCACAGTTCGGCGTAGCGGCCGCCGCGGGCCACGAGTTCGGCGTGGGTGCCGTCCTCGACGACCCGCCCGCGGTCCATGACCACGACCCGGTCGGCGCGCGCGGCCGTGGTCAGCCGGTGCGCCACCACGAGGGTGGTGCGCTTGCCGGCGAGCCGGTCGGTGGCCTGGTTGACCTGGGCCTCGGTGGCCAGGTCGAGCGCGGCCGTGGCCTCGTCGAGCAGCAGGACGTCCGGATCGACGAGTTCGGCGCGGGCCAGCGCGATCAGCTGGCGCTGGCCGGCCGAGAGGTTGCGGCCGCGCTCGGCGACGGTGTGCAGGTAGCCGCCGTCGAGGGTGGCGATCATGTCGTGGGCGCCGACCGCGCGGGCCGCCGCCTCCACCTCGGCGTCGGCCGCCTCGGGCCGCCCGTACGCGATGGCGTCGCGGACCGTTCCGGGGAAGAGGTACGGCTCCTGCGGGACCACCCCGAGCCGGTGGCGGTACTGCGTCAGGTCGAGCTCGCGCAGGTCGGCCCCGTCGGCGGTGACCCGGCCCGAGGTCGGGTCGTAGAACCGGGCCACGAGCTTGACCAGCGTGGACTTGCCCGCGCCGGTCTCGCCGACGAAGGCGACGGTCTGGCCGGCGGGTATCCGAAGGCTGATCCCGGCCAGCGCGTCGCCCTTCTCCCCGCGCTCCTCGGCGGTCCCGTACGCGAACCGGACGTCCTCGAAGGCGATCTCCCCGCGCAGCTCCCCGACCTCGCGCGGCGTCGTGGCCCGCGGGGTGCTGGTGGGCTCGCGCAGCAGGCCCTGGATCCGGCCGAGGGAGACGGTGGCCTGCTGGTAGCCGTCGAAGACCTGGGAGAGCTGCTGGACGGGGGCGAAGAACAGGTCGATGTACAGCAGGTACGCCACGAGCGCACCGGTGGTCAGGCTGCCTGCGCCCACCCGTCCCGCGCCGACGACCAGCACGGCGGCCGCGGCCCCGGAGGACAGCAGCTGTACGAAGGGGAAGTAGACGGATATCAGCCACTGGCCGCGCACACGTGCCTGGCGGTACGAGTCGCTCCGCTCCGCGAAGCGGGCGGCCCCGGCGCCCTGGCGTCGGAAGGCCTGGACGATGCGCAGTCCGGAGACGGACTCCTGGAGGTCGGCGTTGACCAGGCTGACCCGGTCGCGGGCCAGCTCGTACGCGGCGACCGACTTGCGGCGGAACACGATCGTGCCGACCACCAGGAGCGGGAGGGTCGCGAACACGATCAGCGCGAGCTCGACGTCGAGGACGAGCAGGGCGATCAGGATGCCGAAGAAGGTGAAGACGGAAACGACGGCGGTGACGAGCCCGGTCTGCAGGAAGCTCGAGAGGGCGTCCACGTCGGTGGTCATCCGGGTCATGATCTTGCCGGTCAGCTCGCGCTCGTAGTAGTCGAGTCCGAGGCGCTGGAGCTGGGCGAAGATCTTGACGCGCAGGGCGTACAGGACGCGCTCGCCGGTGCGGCCGGTCATCCGCGTCTCGGCGAACTGGGCGGCCCACTGGGCGGCCACGACGGCGAGCGCGAGAGCGGCGGCCACCCAGACGGCGCCGAGGGCGGCCTGTTCGACGCCCTTGTCGATGCCGTGCCGGATCAGGATGGGCAGCAGCAGCCCGGAGCCGGCGTCGACGGCGACGAGGGCGAGGCTGGCGGCGAGCGGCGCCCAGAAGCCCTGGAGGAGCCGGCGCAGGTTGTAGCTCTCTTCGGCGGCCGCCGCGCGGTCCTCGTCCACGGCGGGTTCGTCGTCGGCGGGCGGCAGTGCGGCGACCTGGGCGAGCAGCTCGGGGGTCGCCGGCATTCCGGCGACGGCGCCGGCCATGGAGTGGCCGGCGCCGGGGGCGCCGGTTCCGGCGGCGGGGGAGGTGGCGGACTCCTCTTCCCCCTCTTCCTCCTGGCGGCGCCAGAGCTCGGGGGTCACCCCGTCCACGACGCGGCGCTTGGCGTTGACGGGCTCGGAGTCGATCTCGGCTTCGAGCTCGATGTCCCGTTCGAGCCTGCCTTCGATGTCCCGCTCGAACTCGGCCATCGCGGGCGCCTCGGGGGTGCGCGGCGAGCCGGCGCCGAGTGCGTCCGGGTCGGTCAGCAGCCGCCGGTACAGCGGCGACCTGCGCTCCAGCTCCTCGTGCGTACCGATGTCGGAGAGCCGCCCGCGGTCGAGCACGGCGATCCGGTCGGCCAGCGCGAGGGTGGAGCGGCGGTGGGCGATGAGGAGGGTGGTGCGCCCGGCCATGACGGTGCGCAGCGCCTCGTGGATCTCGTGCTCGACGCGGGCGTCGACGGCGGAGGTGGCGTCGTCGAGGAGCAGCAGCCGGGGGTCGGTGAGGATGGCGCGGGCCAGTGCGATGCGCTGGCGCTGGCCGCCGGAGAGGGTCAGGCCCTGTTCGCCGACCTTGGTGTCGTACCCGGCCGGCAGGGCCCGGATGAACCCTTCGGCCTGGGCGGCGCGGGCGGCGGCCTCGATCTGTGCGTCGCCGGCGTCGGGCTGCCCGAAGGCGATGTTGGCGCGGATGGTGTCGGAGAAGAGGAAGGAGTCCTCCGGTACGAGTCCGATGGCGGCGCGCAGCGAGTCGTAGGTCAGTTCGCGCACGTCGTGGCCGCCGACGCGGACGGTGCCCCGGTCGGCGTCGTAGAAGCGCGGCAGCAGGAGTGAGACGGTGGACTTGCCGGAGCCGGAGGCGCCGACGACGGCGACGGTCTCGCCCTCGGAGATGGAGAGCGAGAACCCGTCGAGCACGGGCCGCTGGGGGTCGTATCCGAAGGCGACGCCGTCGAACTCGACGGTGGCGGGGGCGTCGGCGGGCAGGACGTGCGTGCCCTCCTCGATGACGGGCTCGGTGTCGATGAGCTCGAAGACCCGCTCGACGCCGGCGCGGGCCTGCTGGCCGACCGTGAGGACCATGGCGAGCATGCGGACGGGGCCGACGAGCTGGGCGAGGTAGGTGGAGAACGCGACGAAGGTGCCGAGGGTGATGTGCCCGTTGGTGGCCATCCAGCCGCCGAGGGCCAGCATGGCGACCTGCCCGAGGGCGGGAACGGCCTGCAGCGCGGGGGTGTAGCGCGAGTTGAGCCGGATGGTCCGCATCCGCCCGGCGAACAGCCGGCGCCCGGCGCTGCGCAGCTTGCCGGTCTCCTGCTCCTCCTGCCCGAAGCCCTTGACGACGCGGACGCCGGTGACGGCCCCGTCGACGACGGTGGCGACGGCGGCGGCCTGGCCCTGGGCCCACCAGGTGGCGGGGAAGAGCCTCTTGCGGCTGCGCTTGGCGATGAACCAGAGGGCGGGTGCCATGAGCAGCGCGACGAGGGTCAGCAGCGGGGACAGCCACAGCATGATGCCGAGGGATATCCCGAAGAGGAGGAAGTTCCCGATGGTCATCGGGAGCATGAAGAGCAGACCCTGGATGAGCTGGAGGTCGCTGGTGGCCCGTCCGACGACCTGTCCGGTGGACAGCTCGTCCTGGCGGCGCCCGTCGAGGCGGGCGATGGTCTCGTACATGTCGGTGCGCAGGTCGTGCTGGACGTCGAGCGCGAGGCGGCCGCCGTAGTACCTGCGTATGTACGTCAGGACGTACACGAGGACGGCGGCGCCTATGAGCATCCCGGCCCAGACGCCCATGGGTTTGCTGTGGTCGCCGATGACGTCGTCGATGATGACCTTGGTGACCAGCGGCACGAGCGCCATGACGGCCATGCCGGCCAGCGAGGACCCGAGCGCGAGCAGCACGTTGGCCCGGTACCGCCAGGTGTAGGCGGTGAGCCGCCTGGCCCAGCCCTGTTTTCCGCCCGCTGCCTTCTCTGCCGCCGCCACGTGACGCCTCCCCGTTGGTCCTGTCCTGCCGCCTCCCCCAACGCCCCGACCGGCGGATTTCATCCCGCCGCAACAATGCGAACGTGCGGCCCGCCGGGTCGGGGCGCACGCCGGGAGCGGCCGACGGGGGTAACGGGGCGGAGGGCCTGGGGCTCGGGGCGGGGGCAGGGGCTCGCGAGCGGAGGGCCTGGGACGGCCGGGGGCTCGGGGGCGCGGCGGTCAGCCGGGGGAAGGTCCGGGGCGCGCTCCCTTCACTGCGCGGGCAGATGGGTGGGAGCGAACATTTTCAGGGTGGCCGGGAGGACCAGGACGGTGGGGCCCGGGGTGGTCAGGGACTTCTTCAGGTCCTCGCGGAGGGTTTGCGGGGTCGTCGTCGTTGCCGGGACACCGAAGGATTCGGCCAGGGCGGCGAAGTCCGGGCGGCTGAGTTCGGTGGCCGTCGTGCGGCCCTCGAAGGAGCCCGTCATGTACTCGCGCAGGATGCCGTAGCCGCCGTCGTCCACGATCAGCCAGGTCACGTCCAGGTCGTGCTGCTTCGCCGTCGCCAGGTCCGCGATCGAGTACATCGCACCGCCGTCGCCCGAGACCGCCAGGACCGGGGTGTCCGGTTCCGCGACGCAGGCGCCGAGGGCGGCCGGGAACGCGTAGCCGAGGCCGCCGGCGCCCTGCGCCGAGTGCATCGTGTTGGGGTGCTTGGCGTCGAACGCCGACCAGGCCCAGTACGACAGGATCGTCATGTCCCAGAACGACGGGGAGCGGGCCGGGAGCGCCGCGCGGATCGAGGTGAGGAGCTCGCGCTCCAGCGTCACGTCCTGCGTCGACAGGCGGGCCTCGATCTCCGACAGGAGCAGGCGGACCCGTTCCGGCGCCTGCGGGTCCTCGCGTTCCCCGACCGTCTCCAGGAGGGCCTGGAGGGCCAGGCGGGCGTCCGCGTGGATGCCGAGGGCCGGATGGTTGGACTCCAGCTTGCCGAGGTCCGCCTCGATCTGGACGACCCGGCCCGTCGGGAGGAACGTGTGGTAGTTCGACGACAGTTCGCCCAGGCCCGAGCCGACCACCAGCAGGACGTCCGCGTCCTCCAGGAAGTCCGTCATGTGGCGGTCCTCCAGCCAGGACTGGAGGGACAGCGGGTGGGTCCACGGGAAGGCGCCCTTGCCGCCGAACGTGGTGACCACCGGGGCGTTCAGCCGCTCCGCCAGCTGCCGCAGCTTGCCCGCCGCGTCTGAGCGGACCACCCCGCCGCCCGCGATGATCACGGGACGCGAGGCCCGCTCCAGCCAGTGCGCCGCCAGCGCGGTGAGCTCGGGGCGCGGGGCCGGCTCGTGGGGGCTCGCGTCCACGCCCGTGACCTGCGGGATCACGGTCTCCGCGCGCAGCACGTCCTCCGGGATCTCCACCCAGACCGGCCCGTGCGGAGCCGTCAGCGCCGATTCCCAGGCCTCCGCGATCACGGAGGGGATCTGCGAAGGCGTGCGGGCCGTGTGGACCGACTTGACCACGTCCCGGAACGACGCCGACTGGTCCCGCAGTTCGTGCAGGTGTCCCCGGCGTCCGCCGCCCAGGCCCGCCACCGGGACCTGCGAGGCGATGGCGAGGACGGGGGCCGAGGCGGCGGCCGCCTCCGCCAGGGCCGGCAGCGCCATCAGGGCGCCCGGTCCGGTCGAGAGCAGCAGGGGGACCGCCTCGCCCGTGATGCGGCCGTACGCGTCGGCCGCGAAGCCCGCGTTGTTCTCCGTACGCAGCCCGATCAGCCGCAGGTCGGAGCGGCCCACCGCGTCGAAGAGGGCGAGTGCGTGCTGCCCCGGCAGACCGAAGACCGTGGTCGCGCCGAGGCCGCGGAGCGTCTCCACGACCAGGTCCCCGCCCGTCCGCCCCGGCGGCGGCGCGAGGGCGGCCGCCCGCTGGGCGTCGGTGGGACGGAGTACCAGGTCGTGGTCGTGCGTCACGTGCGCTTACTCGCCCTTCTGAGGTACTGCTACGCCTTCTTCGCGGCGGCGATCTGGCGGCTCATGATGGTCGTCAGCTCGTACGCGGTGTGGGAGGCCGCGACCGAGGTGATCTCGGCGTGATCGTACGCCGGGGCGACCTCGACGACGTCCGCCGAGACCAGGTTGCAGGAGGACAGGCCGCGGATGATCTCCAGCAGTTCGCGGGAGGTCATGCCGCCCGCCTCCGGCGTACCGGTGCCGGGGGCGTGCGCCGGGTCCAGCACGTCGATGTCGATCGAGATGTACAGCGGGCGGTCGCCGATGCGCTGGCGCAGCTGGTCGGCGATCTCGTCGGCGCCGCGGCGGTAGACGTCGGCGGAGGTCACGATGCCGAAGCCCATCTTGGCGTCGTCGTCGAGGTCCTGCTTGCCGTACAGCGGGCCGCGGGTGCCGACGTGCGACAGCGCCTCGGTGTCGAGGATGCCCTCCTCCACGGCGCGGCGGAACGGCGTGCCGTGCGTGTACTCGGCCCCGAAGTAGGTGTCCCAGGTGTCCAGGTGCGCGTCGAAGTGCAGCAGGGCGACCGGGCCGTGCTTCTTGGCGACGGAGCGCAGCAGCGGGAGGGCGATGGTGTGGTCGCCACCGAGCGTCATCAGGCGCGAGCCGGCGCCGAGGAGCTCGTCCGCGGCCGCCTCGACCGTCTCGACGGCCTCGTTGATGTTGAAGGGGTTCACCGCGATGTCGCCGGCGTCCGCCACCTGGGCGAGCGCGAACGGGGAGGCGTCCTGCGCCGGGTTGTACGGGCGCAGCAGGCGGGAGGCCTCGCGGATGGCGTTGCCGCCGAAGCGGGCACCGGGGCGGTAGGAGACACCGGAGTCGAACGGGACGCCGACGACGGCGACGTCGGCCGAGCCGACCTCGTCCAGGCGGGGCAGCCGGGCGAAGGTCGCCGGGCCCGCGTAGCGCGGGATGCGGGAGGAGTCGACGGGGCCGCGCGGCTGCGTGCTCATGGGGAGGTGCCCTTCTGGTGGTCCTACGGTGCGGTCCTTCGAGCGTAAGCGGCGGGTGCGGGGGCGCGAAGTGTACTTTTTATCCACTGAGCGACCTCGAACTGTACGGAGCATCCATGGCGAAGCCTGCCGGCGCCGACGGCCCGACCCCGCCCACGCCCGCAGTCGGGCTCGTGGCGCTGCTCGCGGACCGGACGCTGGACCTGCGGCTCGTCGCCGGGCCGGAACGGGCGGAGGTGCACGGGGTGCACGCCTCCGAGATGGCGGACCCGTCGCCTTATCTCCTGGGCGGCGAGCTGCTCCTCACGGCGGGGGCGGGCCTGACGCCGGCTGCGGCCGGCCCGGCCGGCGAGGGCCACGCCGGGCGCACCCCGGCCCCGGCCGCCGACGAGGCCGACGCGGGCCGCCCGGGCGCCGCGAGTGGCTCCGCCGAGGAGACCGCCGATGCGTACGTACGGCGACTGGTCGGGTCGGGGGTGGCCGCGCTGGGATTCGGCGTGGCACCGCTGCACGCGGAGGTGCCCCCGGAGCTCGTACGGGCGAGTGCCCGGCACGGGCTGCCGCTGCTGGAGGTCCCGCCGCAGACCCGGTTCACGGCCGTGGCCCGCACCGTCTGGCGCCTCATGGCCGAGGCGCGGACCCGCGAGCTGCGCCGGGTCACCGAGGCCCAGCAGGCCCTGGCGGCGGCGGCCGCCCGCCCCGACCCGGTCCCGGCGGTACTGCGCCGCCTGGCATCGAGCCTGAACGGCTGGGCCGCCGTACTGACCCCACCACGCCCCGCCCTGGGGGCCACGGCCACAGGGCCCACCGAGCCCGCCGGCGGCACCGGGGGTGCCGGGGCCGCTGGGAGCACCCGGGCGGTCACAGGGGCTCCAGGGGCCGCAGGGAATGCCGGGGCCGCGGGGGGCACCGAGACCGGGAGGGCTGCCAGGACGGCCGGGGCCACCAGAGCCGCGGGAGATGCCGGGGGTGCCTGGGCGGCAGGGGCCACCGGCGTGGTAGCTCCCGGGGCCGCTGGAGCCGCCGTCGGTGCTGGGGACGCAGGGGGCGCTCGGGCCGCAGAGGCTGCTGGGGGTGCCGGGCGGGGTGGGGGCGGGGTGGGGCGTGTGTCCGTCTCCGCCGGGTCCGTTCCCGGCGGAGAGGCGGTGGAGGGGCTGGTCGCGCTGGCCGGCCGGGTGGCCCCCGGCACCGCCGCCACGGCCACCGCCACCGCGGGCGGGGTCCAGCTCTCCGCCTACGCCCTCGGCGGCGGCCAGGCCCTGGGCGTGGCCACGGCCGGGCGGGCGCCCGGCGACCACACGATCGCGTCCGTGGCCGCCGTCCTGCTGGCCCTGCTCACCGCCGACCGGCCGGCCGGGGCCGAGGCCGCCGCGCTGGCCCGGCTGCTGCTGGGCGGCTCCCCCGCCGCCGCGCTGGGCGGACCCGGGCCCTGGTACGCCGTCCACGCCCGGGGCGGCACCGACCCGCAGGCCCTCGCCGCCGCGCTGGGCACCGTGCTGCTGGACCCGGGCGGCCCGGCCGTACGGCTGCTGACCGACCGGGATCCGGCCCCGCAGCCGGGATGGCGGCTGGGGGTCAGCGCCCCGGCCGGGCCCGACGCCCTGGCCGCCGCCGACGCACAGGCCCGCCGCGCCCTGGAGCGCGCCGAGGCGGCCCGCACCCCACTGGCCCGGCACGCCGACCCCGGCCTCGCGGGCCTCGTGGGCGAAGCCGAGGCCCGGGCCCACGCGCAGGCCCTGCTGGGACCGCTCTCCCCCGCCCTGCGCGACACCCTGCGCGCCTGGCTGTCGCACCACGGCAGCTGGGACCGCAGCGCCGCGGCCCTGGGGGTGCACCGCAACACGGTCCGCCAGCGCATCGCCCGCGCCGCGTCCCTGCTCGGCCGCGACCTCGACGACCCGGACACCCGGATGGAGCTCTGGTTCGCCCTGCGCCGGGACGCCGGCGTCTGACGGGCCGCGTCCGGCGACTGCGCCGTACGGATGGACTCGGGCCGCACCGCAGCGGGTGCGCCGCCGCGCGGCGTGGGGCGGCCTACGTTCGCACTGCATTCCCCGCGCCCCACCCCGCCCCACCCCGAAAGGCAGTACCCGTGCGCTCGATCCGCCTCGCCCTGACCGCTCTCGCCGCCGGTGGCATCGTCCTGGCGGGCGCGTCCGCCGCCTCCGCGGACGACGCCTTCACCGTCTACGCACCGATCGACAGCACGTACTCGATCGTCTTCGGCGACCTGAACCAGCTGGCCGGCGACGACGTCTTCAACGCCGGCCGCGACAACACGGTCGGTTCCCACAACGGTGCGGCCACGGCGGGCGACATCGGCACGGCGGCCCTGCCCGGGACGCAGGTCCTGGGCACCGGCACCCTGACGCGCGGCGCCGCCGGCCAGTGGACGGGCGGCATCTCCGGCACGTAGTCCCCGCCGCCGGACGGCCGACGGGGCACCGCCGCGGCGGTGGCCCGTCGGACATCACACCCGCTACCCGTCCTCCTCTCTGGACAGCCCGCCCAACCCACCGGTAACTTAGAGGGTCTGAGCAAGCGCTTAGACACGGCGCGACAGCGCGACGGGCGACAGGATCGAGGAGGCGGCTGTGCGCCGTACCGTTTTCAACGAGGACCACGAGGCGTTCCGCGAGACCATCCGTGCCTTCATAGAGGCCGAGGTCGTCCCCGTCTACGACGAGTGGTTCGCGGCCGGCCAGGCCCCGCGCGACTTCTACTACAAGCTCGGCGAGCTGGGCGTCTTCGGCATCAACGTCCCCGAGGAGTTCGGCGGCGCCGGCCTGGACACCCACAAGTTCGAGGCCGTCCTGTACGAGGAGACCTCCCGCGCGGGCGTGAACTTCGGCGGCTCCGGTGTGCACGTGCTGCTCGCCCTCCCCTACATCAAGATGCTGGCCGACGACGAGCAGAAGAAGCGCTACCTGCCGAAGTTCGTCTCCGGTGAGGAGATGTGGGCCCTGGCCATGACCGAGCCGGGCACCGGTTCCGACGTCGCGGGCATGAAGACCACCGCCAGGCTCTCCGAGGACGGCACGCACTACGTCCTCAACGGCTCCAAGACCTTCATCACCGGCGGCGTGCACGCCGACCGCGTGATCGTCTGCGCCCGCACCGCCGCCCCGCGCGAGGACGACCGCCGCTTCGGCATCTCCCTCTTCGCCGTGGACACCAAGTCCGAGGGCTACTCGATCGGCCGCAAGCTCGACAAGCTGGGCCTGCGCACCTCCGACACCGCCGAGCTGGCGTTCGTCGACGTCAAGGTCCCGGTCGAGGACCTGCTCGGCGAGGAGGGCAAGGGCTTCTACTACCTCGGCCACAACCTGGCCTCCGAGCGCTGGGGCATCGCGTTCGGCGCGTACGCGCAGGCCGCCGCGGCCGTCCGGTTCGCCCAGCAGTACGTCACCGACCGCACCGTCTTCGGCAAGCCGGTCGCGCACTTCCAGAACACCAAGTTCGAGCTGGCCGCCTGCCAGGCCGAGGTGGACGCCGCCCAGGCCGTCGCGGACCGCGCCCTGGATGCCCTGGACGCCGGCGAGCTGACCCCCGCCGAGGCTGCTTCCGCGAAGCTGTTCTGCACCGAGGTCGCGCACCGCGTGATCGACCGCTGCCTCCAGCTGCACGGCGGCTACGGCTACATGAACGAGTACCCGATCGCCCGCCTGTACGCCGACAACCGCGTCAACCGCATCTACGGCGGCACCAGCGAGATCATGAAGTCGATCATCGCCAAGTCGATGGGCCTGTAACCCTCTTGGCCGAGTTCGAAAAAGACGCGGCCCTGGCCGATCTCCTCGATCTGCTCGACCTGGAGCAGATCGAGGAGAACATCTTCCGCGGCACCAGCCGGACCTCCCTGGTGCCGCGCGTGTTCGGCGGCCAGGTCGCCGCGCAGGCCCTGGTCGCCGCGGGCCGGACGGTGCCCGGCGACCGGCTGCCGCACTCGCTGCACTCGTACTTCCTGCGCACCGGCGACTCGGGCGCGCCGATCGTGTACTCCGTGGACCGGATCCGCGACGGGCGCTCCTTCACCACCCGCCGGGTGGTCGCGGTCCAGCACGGGCAGCCGATCTTCCACCTCTCCGCGTCCTTCCAGAAGTACGAGGACGGGCTGGAGCACCAGAGCGCGATGCCCGCGGCACCCGACCCGGAGTCCCTGCCCACGGCGGCCGAGGCACTGCCGCACTACCGGGACACCTTCCGCGACCCCGGCACCGTCGAGCGGCTGCTCGAAGCGCGGGGCGCGGTGGACCTGCGGTACGCGACCACCCCGCCCTGGGGTTCGGTCGGCCGGCCGACGGAGCCGCGCTCACAGGTCTGGTTCCGCACCCGGGGCAAGCTCGCGGACGACCCCCTGCTGCACATCTGCCTGGCCACGTACGTCTCGGACATGACCCTGCTCGACTCGGTGCTGCTCGCGCACGGCCGGGGCGGCTGGGCGGTCGGCGACGTGGTGGGCGCCTCCCTGGACCACGCGATGTGGTTCCACCGGCCGTTCCGCGCCGACGAGTGGCTGCTGTACGACCAGGAGTCCCCGTCGGCGGCCGCCGGACGCGGCCTGGGACAGGCCAGGATCTGGACGCAGGACGGCCGCCTGGCGGTGACCGTCATCCAGGAGGGCGTCGTCCGCGTCCCGCGCGCGTAACGCCTCCCCGGGCGGTCAGTCCCACCAGAACCCCCAGTGGCCGACGCCGGTCACCGCCTCGTCGGCGTAGGCGCGGATGCTGCCGGAGCCCTGCCAGACGTTGTCGGGGCAGAAGGCGAAGTGCTCGGCGGCCACCGGCAGGGCCGCGACCGTCGTCGGGGGCGGGGCGGCCACCGACAGGTGGAGCTCGTCGAAGCCGAGCGCCACGACCCGGGCGCCGAACCGCTCCTCCCACGAGCGCACGACGGTGGTGAGCAGAGCCGTGTCGTTCTCGTGGTTCGCCGCTCCCTGCCAGCCCATCGCGGTGGGCACGTCGGCCCCCCGGCCGGCGGGGATCAGCGCGAGCCGCGGGCCCGGCAGGACGCCGTCCCGGATCAGGTCGTCGGCGAGGGCCAGGGCGGCCTCCTCCGGATCCTCCAGCGGCACCCGCCGCTCCGCCAAGCCGGGCCAGTCACGGCCGAAGGGGGCTATGAGCCCCGCGCCGTCGGGCCCCTCGCCCTCCTCGGGATCGGGAACCACCCCGGCCCAGAACTCGCGCAGCACCGGCTCGACGTGGTGGTCGTCGGGGTCGGACATCGAACCGGGGCGCAGCTCGTCGCGGGTCCACCAGTGCTCCAGGCCGCGCCGGTCCTGGAAGAGCACCGCCTGCAGGCCCGCGTCGGCCAGGGCGGGACGGGCGCGGCAGGCGGCCAGCGCGCCGACGCCGACCGGCTCGTCGGAGACCCACAGCAGCGGCTCGCGCCGCGCCCCGGCGCGCAGCAGCGGGGCCCGCCGCCCGGCGGGTCCGTCGACGATCGTGCCGCGCGGCAGGTCCAGCCCCAGCGCACGGCCTTGCGGGTCCTCGGCCAGCAGGGACAGCGCGTTCTGCTTCTTCGGCGGTTTCGTCACGCCTTCGACGCTAACCCCAGCCACTGACAACGCCCTTTGCCGGAAGGGCCGGTGACGCGCCTCAGGCTTCGGGCTTCGCCTTGAGCTTGGCCCAGACCGCTTCCAGCGCGGCTATGTCCTCGTCGTCGAGGCGGTCGTCGAAGGCCTCGGCGAGGGCTTCCCGGCGGGTGGCGTCGGCCTCCGCGAAGGCGCGGCGGCCCGCGGCGGTGAGGGCGATGCCCACGGACCGGGCGTCCGTCGGGGACGGGACCCGTTCGACCAGGCCGCGGGCCCGGAGCGAATCGGCGACTCGGGAGACCTGGCTGCGGCTGAGCAGGGTCCTCGTGCCCAGCTCGGACGGGGCGACCGGCTCCTGCTGCACGCTCAGCCACAGCATCACCTCGAACCACGACAGCGGCAGGTCGTGCCGGCGCGTGAGCGCCTGGTCGACCCGGGCGGTGAGGGTGGTTCCGGCCCAGACCAGGCCGTAGAAAGCGTGGTCGCGGGGGGTGAGGCCGTCCAAGTTGAGATTCGCGTGCGCCATGGGGAAAGGATACCGGGTTGCGTGCACGTGCACACATCGTTAATGTGTGTGTGCACGCACAAATCGAGGGAGCCTTCCATGACCACCAACACCGCCGCCAAGACCGTCCTCATCACCGGCACCTCCTCCGGCATCGGCCTGGCCGCCGCGGTCGCCGCCGCACGGGCCGGCTGGCACGCCGTCGCCACCATGCGCGACACCACCCGCTCCGACGCCCTGGTCAAGGCCGCCGCCGAGGCCGGCGTCACCGACCTCGTCCAGGTCAAGCGGCTGGACGTGACCGACGCGGACTCCGTGGCCGCCTGCGTGGCCGAGGTCGTCGCCGAGCACGGGCACCTCGACGCCGTCGTGAACAACGCCGGGGCCGGCTTCGTCGGCACCGTCGAGCAGCACGGCATGGAGCAGGTGCGGTCCGTGATGGAGGTCAACTTCTTCGGCGTCGTCGAGCTCACCCGCGCCGCACTTCCCCACCTGCGCGCCTCGGGCGGCCGGGTCATCACCGTGACGAGCGTCGGCGGCGTCGTCGGCCAGCCGTTCAACGAGTCCTACTGCGCGGCCAAGTTCGCCGTCGAGGGCTTCATGGAGTCCCTCGCGCCGGTCGCCGCGGCCGCCGGCGTGCAGGTCTCCGTCGTCGAACCGGGCGCCGTCTCCAGCGAGTTCGTGAACAACGTCGGGCTCGACATCCCGGCCCTGCTCGCCCAGGCCGGTCCGTACGCCCCGCAGCTCCAGGGCTACATCAACCACGCCCTGCAGTCCTTCGGCAGCGACACCGCGCAGACCCCGGAGCAGGCGGCGGCGCCGGTCGTCGAGGCGCTGACCGCCGAGAAGATGCCGTTCCGGATCCAGACCTCCGACTGGGCCCGCACCTTCGTCGGCATGAAGCTCGCCGACCTCGACGGCTCCGCGGTCCAGACCGAGATGGGCTCCTGGCTGGGCTAGTCGGCGGACCGGCCGGTCCGCCGGAACGCCGGCGGGGCCGGGTGAGGCCCCGCCGGTCGGACTACAGCAGGCCGGCCGACGACAGCAGGTAGGCCACCATCGGGTCGTAGAAACGCGGGTCGCGTACGTGGTCGTCCAACGGGACCGCCACCTGGAGGGTGCCCTCCGCCTCGCCGAGGAACAGCGCGGGGTCGTTGCAGTCCGCGTACCCCACCGCGTCCAGCCCGCGCTGCGCCGCGCACCCCGCCCAGCCGTGGTCGGCGACGACCAGGTCCGGCTGGGGGCGGTTCGCCGCCGCCAGGCCGTCCAGGATCGCGGCCATCGGCGCCGGGGAGTGGGTGTGCCACAGCGTGGCGCCCCGTTCCAGCACGGCGACGTCCGCGAACTGCCACACCGAGCCCTCGTCCGCGACCAGGTCCGGGGGGATCACCACGATCTCGCAGCCCGCCGCGCGCAACGCCGCCGCCGTCGCCCGGTGGACGTCCAGCAGCCCGCCCGGGTGTCCCGTGGCGAACAGCACGCTCTGCCGGTCCAGGGCCGCCTTGCGCAGCCGGGCCGCCATCCGGTCCAGACCGGAGACGGTCAGCTCCGGGTCGATGGTGTCCTGGCCGAAGCGGTGCGCGGCGTCGTCGACGACGCCGACCCTCTCCGCCATCACGGCGAGCACGTCCTGCTCGTCCGTCCAGCGGTCGCCCAGCTCCAGGCCCAGCCAGTAGTGCCGGTCGCCGTTGGCGAGCTTGCGGTAGTGCGACAGGTTGTTCTCGCGCGGCGTGGCGACCTGACCGGAGATCCGGGTGCGGACCAGGTGGTCGATGAGTTCGGCGCGGTTCGGTACGGGCGTCTCTATCGGCTTCGGCATACGGCCCATTCTGCCGCCGCCGAACCCCCGTCGCCGGTTCCATTCCGACCAGCGGACGTGTCGCCTCACCCCGACAGCGCCCCGAACGCCCCGTGCGCCAGCCGCCGCAGCAGCGATTCCGTCGCCGCCCGGCCGAGCGCCGCCAGGTGCGGCGTGGAGTTGAGCAGACCGAACACGGCGTGGACGGAGACGCGCACCTCGGCCTCGACGACCTCCGGGTGCAGTTCGCGCACGACCTCCACCCACAGCTCGACGTACTGCCGCTGGAGCTGGCGCACCAGCTTGCGGTCGGCCTCCCGCAGCCGGTCCAGCTCCCTGTCGTGCAGGGTGATCAGCGCCCGGTCGTCGAGGGCGAAGTCGATGTGGCCGTCGATGAGGGAGGCCAGCACGCCGTCCGGGTCGCCCGCGGCCTCGGCCACCCGGTGGCGGCCGCCGGTCAGCAGGCGTTCGCTGATCCCGACCAGCAGCTCGGCGAGCATCGCGTCCTTGCCCGCGAAGTGGCGGTACAGGCCGGGCCCGCTGATGCCCACCGCAGCCCCTATCTCGTCCACGCCGACGCCGTGGAACCCGCGCTCGGCGAAGAGGCGGGCGGCCTCACTGAGGATCTGCTCGCGACGGGTCGGGGCGGCCGCTCTGGTGCTCATGGGAATCCATTCTAGACAGGGCCGTTAGCGCTCGTTAACCTAGGCGGTACATGCGTTAACGCTCATTAACAGCGTGCACCGAGCAAGGGAGCTCGACCGATGCAGCAGGCACCAGTGCTGACGAGCGCCGCGGACCCGGCGTCCGAGGCCTGGCGGACCAACGAGGCCGCCCACCGCGAGCTCGCCGAGGGGCTGCGGGCCCGGCTCGACGCGGCCCGGCTCGGCGGCGGCGAGAAGGCCCGCGCCCGCCACACCGCCCGCGGGAAGCTGCTCCCCCGCGACCGCGTGGACACCCTCCTGGACCCCGGATCGCCCTTCCTGGAGCTGGCCCCGCTGGCCGCCGAGGACATGTACGGGGGCGCGGCCCCGGCCGCCGGGGTCATCGCGGGCATCGGCCGGGTCAGCGGCCGCGAATGCGTCATCGTCGCGAACGACGCCACCGTCAAGGGCGGCACGTACTACCCGATGACCGTCAAGAAGCACCTGCGCGCGCAGGAGGTGGCCCTGGAGAACCGTCTCCCCTGCCTCTACCTGGTCGACTCGGGCGGCGCCTTCCTCCCCATGCAGGACGAGGTCTTCCCCGACCGGGAGCACTTCGGCCGCATCTTCTACAACCAGGCCCGCATGTCCGGCGCGGGCATCCCGCAGATCGCCGCCGTCCTCGGCTCCTGCACGGCGGGCGGCGCGTACGTCCCGGCGATGAGCGACGAAGCCGTCATCGTCCGCGGCCAGGGCACGATCTTCCTGGGCGGCCCGCCGCTGGTGAAGGCCGCCACCGGCGAGGTGGTCACGGCCGAGGAGCTCGGCGGCGGCGAGGTCCACTCCCGGACCTCCGGCGTCACCGACCACCTCGCGGAGGACGACGCGCACGCGCTGCGGATCGTACGGAACATCGTGGCGACCCTGCCGGAACGCGGGCCCCTGCCCTGGCCGGTCGAGGCTCCCGAGGAGCCGAAGGTGGACCCGTACGGGCTGTACGGCGCGGTGCCGGTCGACTCGCGCACCCCGTACGACGCCCGCGAGATCATCGCGCGGATCACGGACGGCTCCCGCTTCCAGGAGTTCAAGGCGGAGTACGGGCAGACGCTGGTCACCGGCTTCGCCCGGATCCACGGCCACCCGGTCGGCATCGTCGCCAACAACGGCATCCTGTTCTCCGAATCCGCCCAGAAGGGCGCGCACTTCATCGAACTGTGCGACCAGCGCGGGATCCCGCTCCTCTTCCTCCAGAACATCTCGGGCTTCATGGTCGGCCGCGACTACGAGGCCGGCGGCATCGCCAAGCACGGCGCCAAGATGGTCACGGCCGTGGCCTGCACCCGCGTCCCGAAGCTGACCGTGGTCGTCGGCGGCTCGTACGGCGCGGGCAACTACTCGATGTGCGGCCGGGCCTACTCGCCCCGCTTCCTGTGGATGTGGCCCAACGCCAAGATCTCCGTGATGGGCGGCGAACAGGCGGCGTCCGTGCTCGCCACCGTCAAGCGCGACCAGATCGAGGGCGCCGGCCAGGAGTGGTCCGCCGAGGACGAGGAGGCCTTCAAGGCCCCGGTCCGCGCGCAGTACGAGGAACAGGGCAACGCCTACTACGCCACCGCGCGGCTGTGGGACGACGGGGTCATCGACCCGATGGAGACCCGGCAGGTGCTGGGACTGGCCCTGACCGCGTGCGCGAACGCCCCGCTGGGCGACGCGGGCTTCGGCATCTTCCGAATGTGACGTGTGACGTGAGGACTTCTTCGATGTTCAGCACTGTTCTGGTCGCGAACCGGGGCGAGATCGCGGTGCGCGTCATCCGCACCCTGAGGGAGCTCGGCATCCGCTCGGTGGCCGTCTTCAGCGACGCGGACGCGGACGCCCGTCACGTGCGGGAGGCCGACACGGCCGTCCGGATCGGCCCGGCCGCCGCCGCCGAGAGCTACCTGTCGGTGGAGAAGCTGCTCGACGCGGCCCGCCGCACCGGCGCCGAGGCCGTCCACCCCGGCTACGGCTTCCTCGCCGAGAACGCCGCCTTCGCGGCCGCCTGCGCGGAAGCCGGCCTCGCCTTCATCGGGCCGCCGGCCTCGGCGATCTCCCTGATGGGCGACAAGATCCGGGCCAAGGAGACCGTGAAGGCGGCCGGGGTCCCGGTCGTACCCGGCTCCTCGGGGAGCGGCCTGTCGGACGCCGAACTGGCGGCGGCCGCGGCGGAGATCGGCATGCCGGTGCTGCTCAAGCCCTCGGCGGGCGGCGGCGGCAAGG
The DNA here is from genome assembly GCA_001298555.1 of Actinobacteria bacterium OV450. Lineage (GTDB taxonomy): Bacteria > Actinomycetota > Actinomycetes > Streptomycetales > Streptomycetaceae > Streptomyces. The sequence goes on along the minus strand of LJCW01000011.1, from coordinate 58,364 downwards.
GCATGCGCCTGGTCCGGGACGCCTCGCTGCTGGGCGAGGAGATCGCGGCGGCGCGCCGCGAGGCCCGGTCCTCCTTCGGCGACGACACGCTGCTCGTGGAGCGGTGGGTGGACCGGCCCCGGCACATCGAGATCCAGGTGCTCGCGGACGCACACGGGAACGTGGTGCACCTGGGCGAGCGCGAGTGCTCCCTCCAGCGGCGCCACCAGAAGGTCATCGAGGAGGCCCCGTCGGTCCTGCTGACCCCGCAGATCCGGGCGGCGATGGGCGCGGCGGCCGTGGAGGCGGCGCGCTCCTGCGGTTACGTCGGCGCGGGCACGGTGGAGTTCATCGTCCCGGGCGGGGACCCGTCCTCGTACTACTTCATGGAGATGAACACCCGCCTCCAGGTCGAGCACCCGGTGACGGAGCTGATCACGGGCCTGGACCTGGTCGAACAGCAGCTGCGGGTGGCCGCGGGCGCGGAACTGGGCTTCGGCCAGGACGACGTCACCCTGACCGGCCACGCCATCGAGGCCCGCGTGTGCGCCGAGGACCCGGCGCGCGGGTTCCTGCCGTCCGGCGGTACGGTGCTGGCGCTGTCCGAGCCGTCCGGCGGTGCGGTGCGCACGGACTCGGGGCTGCTGGCCGGGGTGGACACGGGTTCCACGTACGACCCGATGCTGTCGAAGGTCATCGTCCACGGCCCCGACCGGGCGACGGCCCTGCGCATGCTGCGGGCCGCCCTCGCCGACACCGTGATCCTGGGCGTCCAGACCAACGCCGGCTTCCTGCGCAGGCTGTTGGCGCACCCGGACGTGGTGTCCGGGAACCTGGACACGGGACTGGTGGAGCGGGACCTGTCCGGCCTGCTCCCGGACGGCGTGCCGCCGGAGGTGTACGCGGCGGCGGCCCTGCTGGCGCTCCCCGCCGCCGCTCCCTCCCGGCCGGCCGGGGGCTCGGGGAACCCGGGCTGGGTGGACCCGTTCTCGGCCGCCGACGGCTGGCGCCTCGGCGGCACCCCGGCCTGGACGGTGCACCACTTCCGCCTCCCGGGCCGGGACCCGGTCCAGGTCCGCACCCGTCCCGCCGGGCCGGGCACCGGAACCGGCCCCGCCACGGAGCTCCTGGTGGCCGAGGGCCCCGGCGCTCCGGCCCGCGGGCGGGTCGTCAGCCGCACCCCGGACGAGGTCACCGTCGAACTGGACGGCGTCACCCACCGGTTCAGCCACGCCGCCTCCGCGGAGGGGACCTGGCTGGGCCGCGACGCGGACAGCTGGCACGTGCAGCGGCACGACCCCGTCGAGGCCGCCCTCAGCGGTCGCGGCCACGCGGGAGCCGACACCCTCGCCGCTCCCATGCCCGGCACCGTCACCGTCGTCAAGGTGGCCGTCGGGGACCAGGTGGTGGCCGGCCAGAGCCTGCTCGTCGTCGAGGCGATGAAGATGGAGCACGTCATCGCCGCCCCGCACGCCGGCACCGTCACCGAGCTCGACGTCTCCCCCGGTACGACCGTCGCCATGGACCAGGTCCTGGCCGTCGTCACCCCCGACGAGGAAGAGGAGGCGGCCGCGTGAACGGGCTGCCCATGAACGTCCCGGCCCCCGGGCTGCCGCCCCGCGTCCGCATCCACGAGGTCGGGGCGCGCGACGGGCTGCAGAACGAGAAGACGGCCGTACCGACCGGGGTGAAGGCCGAGTTCATCCACCGGCTCGCCGCCGCCGGGCTCACCACCATCGAGGCCACCAGCTTCGTGCACCCCAAGTGGGTCCCGCAGCTCGCCGACGCCGAGCAGCTCCTCCCGCAGCTCGCCGACGTGGAGGCGGACCTGCCGGTGCTCGTCCCCAACGAGCGCGGCCTCGACCGCGCGCTCGCGCTGGGGGCCACCCGGATCGCCGTGTTCGGCTCGGCGACCGAGACCTTCGCCTCGCGCAACCTCAACCGGACCGTCGCCGAGTCCCTCGCGATGTTCGAGCCCGTCGTGGCCCGGGCGAAGGAGGGCGGCGCGCACGTCCGCGGCTACCTGTCCATGTGCTTCGGCGACCCCTGGGAAGGCGCGGTCCCGGTCCACCAGGTCGTCCGCGTGGCCAAGGCCCTGCTCGACCTCGGCTGTGACGAGCTGAGCCTCGGCGACACCATCGGCGTCGCCACCCCGGGTCATGTCCAGGCCCTCCTCGGCGAGCTGGGCGAGGAGGGCGTGCCGACCGACCGGATCGGCGTGCACTTCCACGACACCTACGGCCAGGCCCTGTCCAACACCCTCGCCGCGCTCCAGCACGGGGTGACCACCGTCGACGCCTCCGCGGGCGGCCTCGGCGGATGCCCGTACGCGAAGAGCGCCACCGGCAACCTCGCCACCGAGGACCTGGTGTGGATGCTCGACGGTCTCGGCATCGAGACCGGCGTCGACCTGGCCGCCCTCACCGCCACGAGCGTGTGGATGGCCGAACAGCTGGGACGCCCCAGCCCCTCCCGTACCGTCCGCGCCCTCTCCCACTAGGAGTGAAGAAGATCATGGCCCTCGACCACCGGCTCACCCCCGAGCACGAGGAACTCCGCCGTACCGTCGAGGCGTTCGCGCACGACGTGATCGCCCCCAAGATCGGCGATCTGTACGAGCGGCACGAGTTCCCGTACGAGATCGTCCGCGAGATGGGCCGCATGGGCCTGTTCGGCCTGCCCTTCCCGGAGGAGTACGGCGGCATGGGCGGCGACTACCTCGCCCTCGGCATCGCCCTGGAGGAGCTGGCCCGCGTCGACTCCTCGGTCGCGATCACGCTGGAGGCGGGCGTCTCGCTCGGCGCCATGCCGCTGTACCTGTTCGGCACCGAGGAGCAGAAGCAGCAGTGGCTGCCGAAGATGTGCGCCGGTGAGGTGCTCGGCGCGTTCGGCCTGACCGAGCCGGACGGCGGTTCCGACGCGGGCGGCACCCGCACCACCGCCGTCAAGGACGGCGACGAGTGGGTGATCAACGGTTCGAAGTGCTTCATCACCAACTCCGGCACGGACATCACCAGTCTGGTCACCGTCACGGCCGTCACGGGCCGCAAGGCCGACGGCCGCCCGGAGATCTCCTCGATCATCGTCCCGTCCGGCACGCCGGGCTTCACGGTGGCCGCGCCGTACTCCAAGGTCGGCTGGAACTCCTCGGACACCCGTGAGCTGGCCTTCGACAACGTACGGGTGCCGCTGGCCAACCTCGTCGGCCAGGAGGGCCGCGGCTACGCCCAGTTCCTGCGCATCCTCGACGAGGGCCGCATCGCGATTTCGGCGCTCGCGACCGGCCTGGCCCAGGGCTGCGTGGACGAGTCGGTGAAGTACGCGAAGGAGCGCAAGGCCTTCGGCCGGCCCATCGGCGACAACCAGGCCATCCAGTTCAAGCTGGCGGACATGGAGATGCGCGCGCACATGGCGCGGATCGGCTGGCGCGACGCGGCCTCCCGCCTGGTGGCCGGGGAGCCGTTCAAGAAGGAGGCGGCGATCGCGAAGCTGTACTCCTCCACGGTCGCCGTGGACAACGCCCGGGACGCCACGCAGATCCACGGCGGCTACGGGTTCATGAACGAGTACCCCGTGGCCCGCATGTGGCGGGATTCCAAGATCCTGGAGATCGGCGAGGGCACCAGCGAGGTGCAGCGCATGCTCATCGCCCGTGAGCTGGGCTTCGCCGGGTAGCGGGCCCGGCGTGCGGCCGGACGTGGACGACCGCCGGGCCCAGGACGGGTCCGGCGGTCGTCCGCGTCCCGGCTACGCCTGTTCCCGCTCCGCGTCGGAGACGAACGGCTGCAGGAAGTGCGCGATGTGCTGCTCGACGTCGGTGATCCGCTGCTCGAACGCGTAGAGCTGGTCCCGCATGCCCGTCTTGTCCTGCTCGTCCTGCCGGGACTCCTCGATGTTGCGCTGGACGATGCCGATGAGGTCCTGGAGCTGGAGGTGGAGCGTTCCGCTGATTCCGCCCCACATCTCGCGCAGGTCGGCCGAGCGGCTGCCCGCGTACTGGCGGGCGGTCTGGGCCGCCGAGTCCTTCACATGGGCCGCGAACTCCTCGGCCGCGCGCGTCTGCAGCTTGCCGTCGGCGAAGAAGACCGCCCCCGAGGCCAGCAGCGGCCCGATCGCGGCGCCGATGGCCACCGCCACGCCGACGGGCGGAACGGCCAGGCCCAGGCTGATCAGACCGGCCGCCGCGGCCGCGGTCGTCCCGCCGGCGACCACCGCGCCGCCGCCCGCGCCGAGCGCCATGAGGGAGCTGGGGCGGAACATCAGCGGCACGTCGTCGCGGCGGCGGGGCCCGTCGCGTCCGTTGCCCTTGCCCGCCGCGATGGCCAGCGTGTAGATCAGGTAGTTCTGGTCCCGCTCCGACTGTGAGCCGGTGAGTTCCGCGCGCAGCTTGTCGAGGAGGTTCGCGTGCGCCCGGATCAGCGGTTCCAGCTGGCGCACCAGATCGGCCTGCCGCTGCTCGATGACCTGGTCGAGCTCCTGCGCGCAGAACACCTGCATGTGTTCCTGGAGCCGGACCGTGTACGCGTCCATCAGCTCGTGCTGGGCGGCGACGCGGCCGCCCTTGGTGAAGGACCGGATGGCCCGGCTCAGGCGCCCCGGGCCGCTCGTGAGGTGCCACTCGCCGATCTCGCGGCTGACCTCGGTCAGGAACGCGGCGAACCTCAGCTGGAGTTCGTTCTCGATGCCCTGGATCTTGCCGCTGACGATGTCGCGGATCGCGTCGGCACTGGCGCGCAGCTGGTCCTGGGTGGACTGGCTGCGGTCGAGGAGCTCGCGCAGCTCCGCCGTCGACTTCATCAGGATCGCGCCCTCGTCGTGCAGGCGCACGCGCAGGTTGACGGCGTTGTGGCGCAGGAACTCGGCGAGCCGGACGAACTTCACCCGGGCCGCGTCGCGCATGCAGAACACCTCCAGCGCGGACTCCAGCGCTCCGATCCCCGAGGCCGCCAGCTGCGCCTCGTCGCCGTCGATCCGTGACCGCAGGGCCTGCAGAGCGCTGACGAAGAAGACGTTGGCGGCGGCCGCACCGGATTCCCCGGCGAGCTCGGCGACCGCGTTGCGGCAGCGGCTCATCACCTCCGCCCGTTCCTCCTCCTCGATCCGGTCGAACTGGTTCACCACGAAGAAGATGTCGCGGTGCCCCAGCTTCCGGACCCGGGTGAGGTAGTTCTCGGTCTCGTGGAGGGTGAACGGCCGTCCGGCGTCGGTGACGAACACGACGGCGTCCACCTCCTCCAGGTACCGCAGGGTGACCAGCTCGCGGTCGGAACTCTCGTTGATCCCGGCCGAGTCCACGATCTCGACCGACCTGCGCAGCAGCTCCAGCGGCTGCTCGACGACGGCCAGCGCGAAGGACGGAGTCCGGGGCGCGCCCTTCGCATCGATCTGGAGGGCGACCTCCCGCTTGAACTCCTCCGTCGTGACGGCCGTCTCGGCGCCCCGCCGGTCCCCGTCCCGGTACAGCCAGGCCCGCTCGGTCTCACCCCAGCGCAGGACGGTGGTGAAGGCGGTGGCCGGATTGGCCTTGGTGGGCAGCAGCCGCTTGCCCAGCAGGGCGTTGATCAGGGTGCTCTTGCCGCTGCTGAACTCGCCGATCACCATGATGCGGAAGGTCTCGCGCTCGAAGACCGCCCCGTTGATGCCGAGGTCCAGTGGGCCGCCCGGGGTGCCCGGCGGGGCTATGACGACCGCGGCCTCGCCGGCCACCTGCTGGAGGCGCTGGTAGTACGAGCGCAACGTGCCGATGTTCTCGCTCCAGCCGCGGAACTGCGCGGCCGGTGACTCCTGTCCGGCCGGCCGCCGGTTCTCGTGTGCCATCAGGCCCCTTCCAGGGGTGAGAGGTGGGCGTGCACGGAGCGGCTCAGCGTGCGCGCCGTGCTCTGCAGTGAACGCCAGTGGTCCAGGGACTCCGGCCGGGCGGCGACGGCCGTCGTGTGCAGCCGCCACCACTGCTCGTCGCGGTCCCGCGCCTGGTCCAGCAGGTGGTCGTACACCTGGCCGATGCGCGCCTCGGTCCGCGCCACCTGCTCCGCGAACGCCGCCTGGACGATGCGCTCCAGGTCGTCGATGGCGCGTTCGCGGCGCTCCGCCTGGCCGTGTTCGAGCGCCTCCGTCACGAGCGCCGCACCGGCCGCACCCGCGATCTGCCCCACGGCCTCGGCGGACATCGGCGTCAGCACGCTCTCGATGGCGGTGCCGACGAACTCCGGCAGCCAGGAGGCGTCCCAGCCGGTCGTGCTGCGCGACTCCGCGGCGGCGGCCTCCTCGGCGACTCGGGGCAGGGCCGCGGCCGGTACGACCCGCCCGGCGCCGGGGGCGGCCAGCCCCTGGAAGAGTTCCTCGCCGGGCCGGTTGCGGAGCAGGACGGCCCGCAGCCGGCGGATGTCCCCTTCGAGCGCCCGGTCGACGGCCCCGGTGATCCACGCCTCGAAGTGCTGGAGTGCCTCGGCGGTGTACGGGACCGCGTGGAGGCGTATGAAGTGCTGCTCCTCCGGTGTGTCCAGCATCGCGGAGAAGCGGGCGGCGAGTTCGCGGGCCGCGGCGGCCCGCCGCCTGCGCGCCTCGGCGGCGATCGTCTGGACGAGGGTGGCGCGCCACTCCCCCGCGTCGGCGCTGAGCACGATCCAGTGGAAGCGGGCGCTCTCGTGGGCCGTGTGCCAGATCTGGGCGGCCCGGGTCCGGACCGGGTCGGGCCGGTGCACGTCCGCGAGCGCCCGCCCGGCGGCCTCCTCCACGAGGGCGCAGGTGGCGGCGAGGAGGTGCAGTCTGCGGATGGTCCGCAGCGCTCGGCGCAGCCGGATCCCGGCCAGGTGGCCCAGGACCGCGCGGAGCGGGTCGACGCCGTCGGGCTCCCCGGCCCCGGGGGCCGCGCCGGGCGCGGGGACCGGTCCGGGCAGTACCAGCGCCTCGGGGGCCAGGACCGAGACGAGGTGGTTGACGCGGCGCATGATGTCCGCCGCTTCGTCGTCGACCTCGGCGAGCTTGGTGACGACGACGGCGAGCGGAGGGCTGTGCGGGGCGGCGGCGAGCGCCTTGATCCGGGCCTGTTCGGTGGCGAGCATCGCGCGGCGCGCCTCGGTGACGACGACCACCACGTCGCAGTCGCCGACGATGCGGGCGAGGGCGGCGGTGTCGGGCTGCCGGATTCCGGACCAGCCCTCCCACCCGGGGGTGTCGACGAGCTCCACGCCGGTACGGGCCGCCCAGGCCCCGGAGGGGACCTCGACGCGTACGGTACGGAGGCCGGACCCCGCGCCGGCGGACCGGCCGGATCCCGCCGGTGCGGCGGGCGCTGAGGAACCGTCGGCCCCCGGGGCCCCCGCGGCCCCTAAGTACTCCTCCTGCTCCTCCGGCTCCCCCGGCTCTCCCGGCTCCGCGGCGTACGGGCGCACCACCACGGGCGGGCCGTCCGTCGGGTGTACGGACACCGGCACGCACACCGCGCCGATCAGCTCGTTCACGAGGCGGGACTTGCCGACGTTGCTGCCGCCGATGACGCATATCCGGGCTCGTGGGGATTCCGCTCGGCGGGCGGTGCGGCGGATCAGCGAGGCGGCCGAGTCCGCCCCGGCGCGGTCGGCCAGCAGGGCGACCTGTTCCGCGAGTTCGCCCTGCCGCAGCTCACGCCCGTGCTCCTCCGTACCGGCCACAGCACCGCCACCCCACCCCGTCGGGACCTCCTGGCAGGGCCATGATGCCAACGGATGGAGCCGGGCGCCCCCGGTTCGGCGGGAAGGTCCCGCGTACGCGCCGGGGAGCGGCGGGAGAGAAGGAGCCCGGGCGAACTTAGGCCCGCCTTACCAATTTCAGACAAGGTTAGGCTAACCTTCCTTCCGAACGGCCCAGTGGCCGCCCGGCACGCACGAAAGCGGACAGAGACATGCCCAAGTCCCGTATCCCCCACCTCTCCCGCCGAGGTCTCATCGCGGCCGGCGGCGCCCTCGGCCTCGTCGCGGCCCTCACCGCGTGCGGCGGATCCGACGCGAAGGACGGGGCGGGCGACAAGGACAAGGGCGCCGCCGCGTCCGGCCCCTGGACCTTCAAGGACGACCTCGGCAAGGACATCAGCCTCAAGGCGAAGCCGAAGAACATCGTCGCGTTCACCGGCACCGCCGCCGCGCTGTACGACTACGGCATCCAGGTCAAGGGGGTCTTCGGGCCGACCAGGACCGCCGACGGCAAGGCCGATGTCCAGGCCGGCTCGATGGACATCTCCAAGGTCGAGATCCTCGGCAACGTCTACGACGAGTTCAACGTCGAGAAGTACGCGGCCCTCCAGCCCGACCTGCTCGTCACCAACACCTGGGACGGCACCTACTGGTACGTGCCCGAGGCCTCCAAGGACAAGATCCTGAAGCTGGCCCCGGCCGCCGCCGTCGGCGTCGGCGGCGACGTCTCCATGGACAAGGCCCTGGAACGCACCGCGGACCTCGCCAAGTCCCTCGGCGCCGACATGAACGCCAAGTCCGCCGCCGACGGCAAGGCCCGCTTCGACGCCGCCGCCGCCAAGGTCCGCGAGGCCACCAAGGCCAACCCGGGCATCAAGGTCCTCGTCGGCTCGGGCTCCGCGGACCTGTTCTACGCCTCCTCCCCCGACACCTCGGCCGACCTGAAGTACTTCAAGTCCCTGGGCGTCGAGTTCGTCACCCCGGACAAGCTGGGCGAAGGCAACTTCTTCGAGAGCCTGAGCTGGGAGAACGCCGGCAAGTACAAGGCCGACCTGGTCCTGCTCGACAACCGCACCGGCACGCTGCAGCCGGAGGAGCTGAAGGCCAAGCCGACCTGGGCCGAGATGCCCGCCGTCAAGGCCGGCCAGGTCGCCCCGCGCGTGACCGAGCCCATCTACTCGTACGACAAGTGCGCCAAGGTCCTGGAGGACCTCGCGAAGGCGATCCAGAACGCCAAGAAGGTCAGCTGACCCTCGGCGCCCGGACCAGGCGCCGCTTCCACTCCCAGGGGGACCCCTCCGCATGACCGCCACCGCATCCGACGCCACAGCATCCGACGCGGCCTCCGACGCTGCCTCAGACGCCGTCCCGGCCGCCGCGCACTTCCGGTTCTTCGAGCTCGAAGTGCTCCGCACCCGTCGGATCGGCCACTCGTTCCTGCGGGTCACGTTCGGCGGAGAGTCCCTCGCGGGCTTCCGCTCGGGCGGCTACGACCAGAGCCTCTCGCTCTTCCTGCCGCCCGAGCACGAGGAGCACACCGTGCTCCCGTCCACCGACGAGGACACCTGGTTCGGCGCCTGGCGCGCCGTGCCCGACGCCGACCGGCCGGTGATGCGCTCGTACACCGTGCGCGAGCAACGCCGCACGCCCGGGGGTGTGGACGAGGTCGACATCGACTTCGTCCTGCACGGGGATGCGTCGCCCGCGTCCCGCTGGGCCGGGCGGGCCGTGACCGGGCGCCGGATCATGGCGATCGGCCCGGCCGTCGCGGAGAACAAGTCCGTGCGGCGCCGGCCGCCGGCCGCCACCGACGCACTGCTGATGTACGCGGACGAGACGGCGCTCCCGGCCGCCGCCGCGATCCTGGACCGGCTCCCCGCCGGCACCCCGGTCGCGGCCTGGTTCGAGGTCCCGCACCCCGACGACCGGCTCGTCCTGCCGACCCCCGCCGACGCGGACATCACCTGGATCGTGCGGGAGGGCGGCACGGGCAACGAGCGCGCCGAGCGCGTGCTGGAGGTGCTCCGGGCGGCCGGACCGCCGGTCGCCGAAGCTCCGTACGCCTGGCTCGCGGGTGAGGCCGGCACGGTGCGGGCGGTCCGCCGGCACCTCGTGCAGGAACGTGCCGTCGACCGGCGCGCGGTGCGGTTCACCGGCTACTGGCGCCTGGGCGCGAGCGAGGAGGAACTCCTCGCCGAGGCGTACGCGGGCCAGGCCGCCAGCGAGGACTCCACGTCCGAGCTCTAGTCAACTCCCCTTTTCCACAACGGTTTCCAGCGATGGGCCCCGGCTTTTGGCCGGGGCCCATCACCATTTGGAGCGCAAGTTAGGTTAGGCTAACCTAAGACACCTTCCCCGCCCCCCTCTTCCCCACCTGCCCGGAGGAACGTTGATGCGCTCGCATCTGCTGAACGAGACGACCGCAGACCTCTACCGGCGTTCCGTCACCGAAGGCGTCGAGCGCGTGGCGGCCAGACTCGCGACCACGCAGCGCCCCCACACGGGGATCTCCGTCGACGAACTCGCCCCGGTCATCAACGGGATCGACCTGGACCGGCCGCTCGATGATCCGGCCGCCGTCCTCGACGAACTGGAAGACGTCTACCTGCGCGACGCGGTGTACTTCCACCACCCGCGCTACCTGGGCCACCTCAACTGCCCGGTCGTCATCCCCGCCGTCCTCGGCGAGGCCGTCCTGTCGGCCGTCAACTCCTCCCTGGACACCTGGGACCAGTCCATCGGCGGCACGCTCATCGAACGCCGCCTGATCGACTGGACCGCCCGGCGCATCGGCCTCGGCCCGGACGCGGACGGCGTCTTCACCTCCGGCGGCAGCCAGTCCAACTTCCACGCGCTGCTGCTGGCCCGCGACGAGGCCTGCCGCAAGGTCATGCAGAGCGGCGACCGCCCGCTCGCCAAGTCCGAGGTCCTGCCCCGGCTGCGCATCTTCACCTCCGAGGCCAGCCACTTCAGCGTCAAGAAGTCGGCCGCCATGCTCGGGCTCGGCTACGAGGCCGTCATCGCCGTCCCGGTCGACCGCAACCGCCGCATGGACACCTCCGTGCTCGCCCTGGAGCTGGAGAGCTGCATCCGCGAGGGCCTGTTCCCGATGGCCGTCGTCGCCACCGCCGGTACCACCGACTTCGGGTCCATCGACCCGCTCCCCGAGATCTCCCGCCTGGCCGCCGAGCACTCCGCCTGGATGCACGTGGACGCCGCCTACGGCTGCGGACTGCTGGTCTCCCCGACCCGCCGGCACCTCCTCGACGGCATCGAGCACGCCGACTCCGTCACCGTCGACTACCACAAGTCGTTCTTCCAGCCGGTCAGTTCCAGCGCCATGCTGGTGCGCGACCGCGACACCCTCAAGCACGCCACGTACCACGCGGACTACCTCAACCCCCGCCGCATGGCGGAGGAGCGGATCCCGAACCAGGTCGACAAGTCCATCCAGACCACGCGCCGCTTCGACGCGCTCAAGCTCTGGATGACCCTGCGCACCATGGGCGCCGACGGCCTCGGCTCGCTCTTCGACGAGGTCATCGACCTGGCCGCCGCCGGCTGGGAGATCATCGACGCCGATCCGCGCTTCGAGGTCGTCGTCCGCCCGCAGATCTCCACCCTGGTCTTCCGGTACGTGCCCGGGGGCGAGGTCCGCAAGGACCTCGTCGACGAGGCCAACCTGCACGCCCGCAAGGCGCTGTTCGCCTCCGGCGAGGCCGTCGTCGCCGGCACCAGGGTGGACGGCGACCAGTACCTGAAGTTCACGCTCCTCAACCCGCAGACCACGACGGCCGACATCGCGGCCGTCCTCGACCTCCTCGCGTCCCACGCCGAGCAGTACCTGGGAGAATCCCTTGTCCACGCCTCGTGAGCCCCGCCGCCCCTTCGACTTCATCGGTATCGGCCTCGGTCCCTTCAACCTGGGACTCGCCTGCCTGACCGCACCGATCGGCGAGCTGGACGGCCTCTTCATCGAGACGAAGCCGCACTTCGAGTGGCACGCCGGGATGTTCCTGGACGGCGCGCACCTGCAGACGCCGTTCATGTCGGACCTGGTCACCCTGGCCGACCCGACCTCGCCCTTCTCCTTCCTGAACTACCTGAAGGACAGGGACCGGCTGTACTCCTTCTACATCCGGGAGAACTTCTACCCCCTGCGGACCGAGTACAACGACTACTGCCGCTGGGCCGCCGACCGCCTCGACAACGTGCAGTACTCCACCTCGGTCACGGAGGTCACCTACGACGAGCGGGCCGGGCTGTACGAGGTCCACACCGACCGCGGCGAGACCCACCTGGCCCGCCGGCTGGTCCTGGGCACCGGCACCCCGCCGCATCTCCCGCCGGCCTGCGCCGGACTGGGCGGCGACTTCACGCACAACTCCGCGTACGTGCAGAACAGGGCGGAGCTCCGGCAGAAGAAGTCGATCACGCTCATCGGCTCCGGCCAGAGCGCCGCGGAGATCTACTACGACCTGCTGTCCGAGATCGACGTCCACGGCTACCAGCTCAACTGGGTGACCCGCTCCCCGCGGTTCTTCCCGCTGGAGTACACGAAGCTGACGCTGGAGATGACCTCCCCGGAGTACGTGGACTACTTCCACGCCCTCCCCGAGGAGACCCGCTACCGGCTGGAGACCCAGCAGAAGAACCTCTTCAAGGGCATCGACGGCGAGCTCATCAACGCCATCTTCGACCTGCTGTACCAGAAGAAGGTCAGCTCACCGGGCCCGGTCCCCACCACCCTGCTGACCAACACCTCACTGAACTCGGCGGCGTACGACACCACCACGGGCGTCTACACCCTGGGGCTGCGCCAGGAGGAGCAGGAGCGGGACTTCTCGCTCTCCACCGAGGGCCTGGTCCTCGCGACGGGGTACAAGTACACGCTGCCGGAGTTCCTGAACCCCGTGCGCGACCGCCTCACCTTCGACGGCCACGGCCGCCCCGACGCGGCCCGCAACTACAGCATCGACGTCACCGGCCGCGGGGTGTTCCTCCAGAACGGCACCGTGCACAACCACTCCATCACCTCGCCCGACCTGGGCATGGCCGCGTACCGCAACGCGTACATCGTCGGCGAGCTCCTCGGCCGCGAGTACTACAAGGTCGAGAAGTCCATCGCGTTCCAGCAGTTCGCGGCCCCGGAAGGCATGCACGCATGAGCACCACCACCGAAACCCTCTACACGCGCAGCGACGCCGTCCTCGGCACCTTCGCGATCCGCCCGCTGGACCCCTTCGCCGACGCGGAGCTGCTCCACGGCTGGGTCACGCACCCCAAGGCCTCCTTCTGGATGATGCAGGACGCCTCGCTGCCGGACGTCGAGCGCGAGTACATGAGGATCGCCGCGGCCGAGCACCACGACGCCTTCATCGGCCTCCACGAGGGCCGACCGGCCTTCCTGATGGAGAAGTACGACCCGAGCAGGCTGGAGCTGGTCGGCCTGTACGAGGCGCAGCCCGGCGATGTCGGCATGCACTTCCTCGTCGCGCCGAGCGAACGGCCCCTGCACGGGTTCACCCGCGCCGTGATCACCACGGTGATGGCCGCGCTGTTCGCCGACCCGGAGACGGCGCGGGTGGTGGTGGAGCCGGACGTGGAGAACACGGCGGTGCACGCCCTGAACGAGGCCGTCGGCTTCGTCGCCGACGGCCCGGTGCACAAGCCCGAGAAGACGGCCCTGCTGAGCTTCTGCACCCGTGCGCGGTTCGAGGCGGCCACCGGCCTGACGACGGGAGGGTCGATATGAGCCTCACCGACGCGATCTCGCACCTCTCCCCCGAGCTGTGGGCCCGGGCGAACCGGGCGCTGGTCCGCAAGGCCCTGGCCGAGTTCTCGCACGAGCGCCTGCTGACCCCGAAGCCGCTGGGCGACGCGGCGTACTCGGTGTCGAGCGACGACGGCTCGGTCGAGTACCGCTTCACGGCCGCCCGCCACGCCCTGGACCACTGGGCGGTGGACGAGGCCTCGGTCACCCGCCTCAAGGACGGCGTCGAGCTCCCCCTGGACGCCCTCGACTTCCACATCGAGATGCGCGAGGCCCTGGGCCTGAGCGCGGAGGTCCTGCCGGTCTACCTGGAGGAGATCTCCTCGACCCTGGCGGGCTCGGGCTTCAAGTACACGAAGCCGCAGGTCCCGGCGGCGGTCCTGGCGAAGTCCTCGTTCCAGGACATCGAGACGGGCATGACCGAGGGCCACCCCTGCTTCGTGGCCAACAACGGCCGGCTGGGCTTCGGCGTGCACGAGTACCTCTCGTACGCCCCGGAGACGGCGAGCCCCGTCCACCTGGTGTGGGTCGCGGCCCGCAAGGACGTCTCCACCTTCACCGCCGGCGCGGGCCTGGACCACGACGCGTTCATGCGCGCCGAGCTGGGCGAGGAGGCGATCGCGGGGTTCGAGGCCAGACTGTCCGCCCTGGCCCTGGACCCGGCGGACTACCACTTCCTGCCGGTCCACCCCTGGCAGTGGTGGAACAAGACCACGGTCACCTTCGCGGCCGAGATCGCGAACCGCCGCCTGGTCCTGCTGGGCGAAGGCTCGGACGCGTACCTCGCGCAGCAGTCGATCCGTACGTTCTTCAACACCAGCGCCCCGGGGAAGCACTACGTCAAAACGGCGATCTCGGTGCTCAACATGGGCTTCATGCGCGGGCTGTCCGCCGCGTACATGGAGGCCACCCCGGCGATCAACGACTGGCTGCACCAGCTGATCGAGGGCGACGAGGTCCTGCGGTCCGTGGAGTTCTCGATCATCCGCGAGCGTGCGGCGATCGGCTACCACCACCGCCAGTACGAGCGTGCCACCGACCGCCACTCGCCCTACCGCAAGATGCTGGCGGCCCTGTGGCGCGAGTCGCCGGTGCAGTCGCTGAAGGAGGGCGAGCGCCTTGCGACCATGGCCTCGCTGCTGCACGTGGACGCCGAGGGCCGGTCCTTCGTCGGCGCGCTCATCGAGGAGTCGGGACTGACCCCGGCGCAGTGGCTGCACCACTACCTGCGGGCGTACCTGGTCCCGCTGCTGCACTGCTTCTACCGGTACGACCTGGCGTACATGCCGCACGGCGAGAACACGATCCTCGTCATCGAGAACGGCGTGGTGAAGCGGGCCATATTCAAGGACATCGCCGAGGAGATCGTGGTCATGGACCCGGACGCGGTCCTGCCGCCGGCGGTCGAGCGGATCAAGGCCGGCATCCCGGAGGACATGAAGCTCCTGTCGGTCTTCACGGACGTGTTCGACTGCTTCTTCCGCTTCCTGGGCTCGATCCTCGCCACCGAGGGCATCTGTGAGGAGGACGTCTTCTGGAAGGCCGTCGCCGACTGCGGCCACGCCTACCAGGACTCCATGCCGGCCCTGGCAGACCGTTTCGCCCGCTATGACCTGTTCGCCGAGGAGTTCCAGCTGTCCTGCCTGAACCGGCTCCAGCTGCGCAACAACAAGCAGATGGTGGACCTGGCCGACCCGGCGGCCGCCCTCCAGCTGATCGGCACCCTCAAGAACCCCGTCGCGCCGTACGCAGCGCGGCGGTGATCAAGGGGGCGGGTGCGCTGTCGAATACGGTCCCTCGACAGCGCTCCCGCCCCTGCTCCTGCTGCCGGGGCGCGCCCGCGAAGCCCTGACCGGCCCTCTTCACGGACGCGCCCCGGGCCCTCCCGCTTCCCCGGCTACTGCCAGGGGACGTCCGGGGCCCGGTAGTACGTGATGTCCTGGGCCTCCAGCCCGGGGGCCTGGGCCGCCAGCCGGGTGCGGTACTCCGTCCAGTCGCGGGGAGCCCGGCTCCATCCCAGTTCCGCGAGGCCCAGGACCCGGGGGAAGGCCATGAACTCCAGGTCGGTGCGGGTCGCGACGGTCTCCGTCCACAGCGGGGCCTCGACGCCGAGCACGGCGGATTCCGGGACCCCGGCGGCGGCCAGGTACGTTCCCGGGTCCCAGTCGTAGGCCCTGCGCACCGGGACGAAGCCCGCCCACGCCAGGCCCGGCTTCGTGGACACGTCGTACTTCATGTCCAGGTACAGCCGGTCCGCGGGCGAGAGGACCAGCGGATGCCCCGCCTTCGCCGCCGCGGCCACCGCCGCCTTCTCGGTCGCCGCGGTCCTGTCGTGGCCCCAGTACTGGAGCACCGCCCCGGGGGCCGGACGGGCCGTCGCCAGCTGGTGCCAGGCCACCACCGTCTTGCCGTGGCGCCCCACGATCTCCTGGGCGCGGTCCATGAACGCCGCGTAGTCCGCCGCCGGAGTCGAGTGCGCCTCGTCGCCGCCGATGTGCAGGTAGCGGCCCGGCGTCAGTTCGGCCAGCTCGCCGAGCACGTCGTCGACGAACTCGTACGTCCGCTCCTCTCCGACGCACAGCGAGCTGAAGCCGACCTTGACGCCGGTGTAGCGCTCACGGGCCTGCCCGTCGCAGTTCAGTTCCGCGTACGAGGCCTGGGCCGCGTTCACGTGCCCCGGCATGTCGATCTCCGGGACCACGTCCACGTACCGCTCGCCCGCGTACGCCACCAGGTCCCGGTACTGGTCCTTCGTCCAGTACCCGCCCGGCCCGCCGCCCACCTCGCTGCCGCCCCCGTACTCCGCCAGCCGCGGCCAGGAGTCGATCGCGATCCGCCAGCCCTGGTCGTCGCTCAGGTGCAGGTGCAGCGTGTTGACCTTGTACCGGGCGAGCTGGTCGACGTACCGCTTGACCTGCTCGACCGTGAAGTGGTGCCGGGCGATGTCGAGCATCGCCCCCCGGTACGCGAAACGGGGCGCGTCGGTGATCTCGCCGCCGGGCACCGTGCCCGGGCCGGCCGGCGGCAGCAGCTGCCGCAGCGTCTGCCCCGCGTGGAACAGCCCCGCCGGGGTGCGCGCGGTCAGCGTGACCCCGTCCGGACCGGACTCCAGCCGGTACCCCTCGGCGCCGGTCCCTGCGGCCCCCTCGTCGAGGCGCAGCCGGATCCCGTCCCCGCCGGCCCCGCCGACCACCGGCAGCGGGAGCCCGCTGGGACCCCTGAGCTGCTGCGCGAGGAGCTCGCCGACCCGGCGGACCTCCTCGTCGCCGGTCGGGCCGGTACGGATGACCGTGCCCGCGCCCAGGGCGTACCCGGGGCCCCCGGCGCGGGCGGAGGCGGGCGCCGGCAGGAGCTGCGCGTAGGGGGCGAGGAGGGCGGGGCGCGCGTCGCCGGGTCTGGCGTCGCCGCCGGGGGACGCGGCGCAGGAGGCGGCCGCGCCGAGGACGAGGAGGGTGCCGAGCGTGCGTCGCAGGACTCTCATAGGGCAGGTATAGGCCAACTGGCCTGCCGGGGGCGGTGCGAGAATCGACGGATGGCGGAAATCATCCAGAAGGACGGCACATGGACCTTCGACGGGGACGCGGTGCGCATCGTGCCCGGCCGCGACAAGGGGGTGGGGCTGCTGCGCCAGACGCTGGGCGAAGTGATCGTCCCACTGCGCGCGCTCGCCGGCATCAGCCACGAACCGGGCCGCAGGAGCGGCCGGTTGAGGCTGAAGCTGCGTGAGGGGGCCGACCCGCTGCTCCAGGTGACGGGCGGGCGGCTGCCGGAGGCCTCCGATCCGTACCGGCTGACGGTGGACGCGGACCGGACCGGCGTGGCGGAGTACTTCGTGGACGAGGTGCGCAACGCGCTGCTGCTCGACCAGGTGGACGCCGGCCCGGCGGACGCGTACCTGCTGCCCGGGCCGGCCGTGCCGATCTCGGTGGCCGCCGGTGACGGGACCGTGGCCTTCGACGGGGACCGGGTGGCCCTGGACTGGAACTGGACGACGGAGGAGGCCAAGAGCTCCGGCGGCCCGCGCGAGTTCCGCGTCGCGGACCTGCGGACGGTGGAGTGGTCCCCGTCCAAGGGCCTCGACAACGGGTGGATCCGGTTCACGCTGGCGGGCGCCCCGGCCGCCCCCGCGCCGAAGTACGACCCGTACACGGTGGAGCTGTTCGGCTTCAAGAAGGACCCGCTGATGGCGCTCGTCGCGGCGGCCGTGGCGGTACGGATGCCCCATCCCCGGGACGCCGCGTCCCCCGCCGAGGCCGTCCCGTCCCTGTCCCCGGCGCCGGTGCCGGAGCTCGCGGCATCGGCCCCCGAGCCGACGGCCCCCGAGGACCACGACGCGCTGCTGCGCCGGCTGCGCGAGCTCGGCGAGCTGCACCAGGGCGGCATCCTCACGGCCGAGGAGTTCGCCGCGGCCAAGCAGGCCGTTTTGCGTCGTTTCTAACCGTTCACCCTCCTTTAGTGACCGGATTTACGCCTTCCACTGGTCTGGACCAGATGGATCCTGCCCGATTTCGGGCAGGATCTTTGCGTTCCCGGCCGTAGCCCGTCAATATCTACGAGTGCTCGACCGCCACCCGTCACATGACGATCTCGTCGACCACCTGGTGCGCAGCACCGCGCTGCAGCGCGGTGAGGCCGCCCGGGTGGTGCTCGACGTGCTCGCGTACTTCGACGAGACCACCGAGGAATTCGTGCGCCGCCGCCACCGTGAGCTCCAGTCCGGCGGCGCGGTCAACGCGGAGATCTTCGAGCGGATCGCGGCCGAGCTGCCGCACCGCGCCGTGGCGCCGCCGGAGCTCTCGCTCCGGCAGCTGCGCCGCATCGTCTACGGCTGAGCGACAGGACCGGCCGACGGCAGGCGCGGCGACAAGAGCGGCAAGGGCAACCGAACTTCAGGAGGGGCAAGACTTTATGTGCGGAATCGTGGGTTACATCGGCAAGCGTGACGTGGCACCGCTGCTGCTGGAAGGCCTGCAGCGACTGGAGTACCGCGGGTACGACTCCGCGGGCATCGTCGTCAACAGCCCGAAGTCCCCCGCGCTCAAGGTGGTCAAGGCCAAGGGCCGTGTCCGCGAGCTGGAGTCCCGGGTGCCCAAGCGCTTCGCCGGCACCACCGGCATCGCCCACACCCGCTGGGCCACCCACGGCGCGCCGAGCGACATCAACTCGCACCCGCACCTGGACCCCGAGAGCAAGGTCGCGGTCGTCCACAACGGCATCGTCGACAACGCCGCCGAGCTCCGCGCCAAGCTGGAGTCCGAGGGCGTCGTGTTCGTGTCGGAGACCGACACCGAGGTCATCGTCCACCTGATCGCCCGCTCCCAGGCCGACACCCTGGAGGAGAAGGTCCGCGAGGCCGTCAAGGCGATCGAGGGCACGTACGGGATCGCCGTCATGCACGACGACTTCGCCGACCGCATCGTCGTGGCCCGCAACGGCTCGCCCGTCATCCTCGGCATCGGCGAGAAGGAGATGCTCGTCGCCTCCGACGTGGCCGCGCTGATCGCCCACACCCGCCAGGTCGTGACCCTGGGCGACGGTGAGATGGCCACCCTCAAGGCCGACGACTTCCGCACCTACACCACCAGCGGCACGAAGACCACCGCCACCCCGGAGACCGTGGAGTGGGAGGCCGCCTCGTACGACATGGGCGGCCACGACACCTACATGCACAAGGAGATCTCCGAGCAGCCCGACGCGGTCGACCGCGTGCTGCGCGGCCGGATCGACGACCGCTTCAACACCGTGCACCTGGGCGGCCTGAACCTGGACCCGCGCGAGGCGCGCGGCATCCGCCGGGTCAAGATCCTGGGCTGCGGCACCTCGTACCACGCGGGCATGATCGGCGCCGGCCTCATCGAGAGCATGGCCCGCATCCCCGCGGACGCCGAGCCGGCCTCCGAGTTCCGCTACCGCAACCCGGTCGTGGACCCCGACACCCTGTACATCGCCGTCTCCCAGTCCGGCGAGACGTACGACGTGCTGGCCGCGGTGCAGGAGCTCAAGCGCAAGGGCGCCCGCGTCCTCGGCGTCGTCAACGTGGTGGGCTCCGCGATCGCCCGCGAGGCCGACGGCGGCGTGTACGTGCACGCCGGTCCCGAGGTCTGCGTCGTCTCCACCAAGTGCTTCACCAACACGGTCGTGGCCTTCGCGCTGCTCGCCGTCCACCTCGGCCGGATCCGGGACCTGTCGGTCACCGACGGCAAGCGGATCATCGAGGGCCTGCGCAAGCTGCCGGCGCAGATCCAGGAGATCCTCGAGGGCGAAGAGGACATCAAGAAGCTGGCGGCCGAGTACGCGGAGGCCAAGTCGATGATGTTCATCGGCCGCGTCCGCGGCTACCCGGTGGCCCTGGAGGCCTCCCTCAAGCTGAAGGAGATCTCCTACATCCACGCCGAGGCCTACCCGGCCTCGGAGCTCAAGCACGGCCCGCTCGCGCTCATCGAGCCGGCGATGCCGACGGTCGCGATCGTCCCGGACGACGACCTGCTGGAGAAGAACCGCGCCGCGCTGGAGGAGATCAAGGCCCGCAGCGGCCGGATCCTGGCGGTCGCCCACCGTGAGCAGGAGAAGGCCGACCACACGATCGTCGTGCCCAAGAACGAGGACGAGCTCGACCCGATCCTGATGGGCATCCCGCTCCAGCTGCTGGCGTACCACACGGCCCTGGCCCTGGGCCGGGACATCGACAAGCCGCGCAACCTGGCGAAGTCCGTCACCGTCGAGTAGCCGACGGGGCGCGCCCGCTCGGCGCACGGAACGGCCCCCGGGGGATTCCCCCGGGGGCCGTTCCCGTACGCCGGCACGCCGGCCCGGCCGGTCCGCGGCGCTCAGCCCGCGGCGACCGCGCCCCTGCCGGAGGCCTTGCCCAGTGCCATGGGCCAGTGGGCCAGCGCCGCCGTGGCGCCGTACCAGAACATCAGGCCGGAAAGGGCGGCCGCCCAGCCGGCGGCCTTGGCGAGCCCGCCGCTGTCCGCGAAGGAGCCGACCGCGAGGAGCAGCAGGGAGAGGGTGAGCAGGGCGTACGCGCCCTGACCGAAGAGTCCGCTCGACGCGCTGACGGTGAGGGTCAGCGCCAGCAGGGCGAAGAGGACCAGGAACAGTCCGGCGGCGTGTGCCGAAACCTTTCCGTCCGCCCCCGAGGCCCAGGTGAACCAGAAGGCGCCGAGGCCCGCGAACGCCGTGCCGTTGAAGCCGTTGCCACCGCGGAATTCCAGGACTCCGAGGACGAACAGGGCGAGACCGCCGACGTAGGTCGCGAGTGACACGGAGTTGGCCGCGGACACGCCGCTGACGATGGCGGTGTGGCCGATACCGAATGCGAGAAGGGTCAGACCCAGGGCTATGTTCCCGAGGGTCGAGGTCGAGGCCGTGCTTCCCGCAGAGACACCATTGTCCACGGCGGGCTCCCTTCGATCTGCAGTTGTTTGCTGCGTCCCAGCAGCACTTATCTACCCTTTACATGGGGGTTCACAACCGCACAACCGACGTACAGGGGGTTACGGAATGACAACGACCGGTCGCTGTGCGCGCTTGGCCAGCCGGCCCGCCACGGACCCGAAGATCCGCCCCACGATCCCGTGGGTGGAGCCGACCACGATGGCGTCCGCCGAGTACTCCCGGCCGACCTCCTCCAGCTCGTGGCAGATGTCCCCGCCCCGCTCGACCAGGATCCACGGCACCTCGGTCAGGTAGTCCGCGCAGGCGAGCTCCAGCCCCAGCACCTCGGTGCGGTGGTCCGGGACGTCCACGAAGACGGGCGGCTCGCAGCCGGCCCACACGGTGGTGGGCAGCCGGTTGGCCACGTGCACGATGATCAGGCCGGATCCGGAGCGGCGGGCCATGCCGATCGCATAGGCCAGGGCTCGCTCACTGGACGTGGAGCCGTCGAAACCGACCACGACCCCGTGCCGGAAGGCCGGATCGCAGGGATGACGCGTCTGTTCCACCGCGCGCAGGTCGCTCGACGTGTGGTCGGCGAGCGGTTTGCGCTTGCGGTCCGCGGGTTCGTGGAATTCGTGACCGGCCATGGATGTCTCGGCGAAGAGGTCCTCGGGGGAAGGGACAAGGCGACGGGGCGACATTGGGCGGAAGTACCGATGGAAAAATGACGACTCAGGGTGACGGAGCTCTGTCCGGGAAGCATCTTCCCAAGCCCATACCCACCAGGGTACGGCGACACTCCTGTCCTGCACAGGGCATGCCGCCCTTGGAGAGCGTCCCAGGGAGCATGCCGGAGCGAGGGCTCCTTGGCAATGGCCGCTGTCCCCTACAGGCAGTGACGGGCCCCCGCGCGCACCACCCGTGCGCGCAGTGACCGAGCCCCGCCGCGCGCCGTTGGACAGGCGTCCGACGTCCAGGAAGAGCCCGCAGGGAGCACGCCGTGCCCGGCCATCCGGTTCACCCCGTCCAGCCCGCTCAGCCGACCGTTCACCCGTCCGTGCAGTCCGGCAGACGCCCCCATGACGACCCCGCGGGTGACGTGGTGCGCTGGGCCGCCTTCAGCTGCCTGCTCGTGCCGGTGGTGCTCGTCGTCTACGGAGCCTCCTTCGGCGGCGCCGCCGTCGCAACCCTCGGGCTGGTCGCGGTCACCGCGGCGTGCAGGGCGATGCTGCGCTACTCGGAGAAGGCGGAGCGGGCCGCCGCCCTGGTGCTCGTGGAGGAGCGGGTGCCGCCCGGCCCCGGGCGCCGCCGGCATTCGCGCACCGGGGCCGGCTCCGGACCCGGTGCGGGAAGCCGGGCGCGCCGCGGCTGCTACACGTCCGGTGGATTTTCCTCAGGGGACTGACTGATTCGCACACCCACACCCGCATGTTTTCAGCCAACTTCCCGGAACAGTGCCGGTCTTGCCGGAATGCCCCCTCAACCCCTCCACCACCAGCGACGACAGACCCAGGGGGCCCCGGAGACCCTACGGGTACTGGCCATGGCCGGAGGGCAAGCTTCCCACTTCGGTAGCGGAGTGGAAGGCTTCCTGATCGAATGCTTTTCGCCAAGTTGCCAAGTCGACATAGCGCTGCGTGCTGAACTTGTCACGCCGACACCACGGGACGCAGTAGATTCGATCATGTATTTACGGCGGGGGATCCACGTGCAAGGCCGAGGGGAAACGTGCAGGTGCGACCAGACCAAGGAGTCGCGACACCCAAGGGGGGCTTAGCCATGAGCCAGGATTCCACCGCCGTCATTGCGGACGCCGGCAGGAAACTCGCGGGGCGTCGCCGCAGGGAGATCGTCGCGGTGCTGCTGTTCAGCGGCGGCCCGATCTTCGAGAGCTCCATTCCACTTTCCGTGTTCGGCATCGACCGGCAGGACGCGGGAGTTCCACGCTATCGACTGCTCGTGTGCGCCGGGGAGGAAGGTCCGCTGCGGACCACCGGCGGACTCGAGCTCACCGCGCCGTACGGGTTGGAGGCGATCGCCCGGGCAGGCACGGTCGTCGTTCCCGCCTGGCGCTCGATCACTTCACCGCCGCCGCCGGAGGCGCTCGACGCACTGCGTCTGGCGCACGAGGAGGGCGCCCGGATCGTCGGACTGTGCACGGGGGCCTTCGTGCTCGCCGCCGCCGGTCTGCTGGACGGCCGGCCCGCGACGACGCACTGGATGTACGCGCCGACGCTGGCCAAGCGGTACCCGTCCGTCCATGTCGATCCGCGCGAGCTGTTCGTCGACGACGGCGACGTGCTCACGTCCGCGGGCACCGCGGCCGGAATCGACCTGTGCCTGCACATCGTGCGCACGGACCACGGCAGTGAGGCGGCCGGGGCACTGGCCCGCCGGCTCGTCGTCCCGCCGCGGCGCACGGGCGGCCAGGAGCGCTACCTCGACCGGTCGCTGCCGGAGGAGATCGGCGCCGACCCGCTCGCCGAGGTCGTCGCCTGGGCACTGGAGCACCTCCACGAGCAGTTCGACGTGGAGACGCTCGCCGCCCGCGCGTACATGAGCCGGCGCACCTTCGACCGGCGGTTCCGCTCGCTCACCGGCAGCGCACCGCTCCAGTGGCTGATCACCCAGCGGGTGCTCCAGGCCCAGCGGCTGCTGGAGACCTCCGACTACTCGGTCGACGAGGTCGCCGGGCGCTGCGGGTTCCGCTCGCCGGTCGCCCTGCGCGGACACTTCCGGCGGCAGCTGGGGTCCTCCCCGGCCGCCTACCGCTCGGCCTACCGGGCGCGCCGGCCGCAGGCCGACGTCTCCCAGGTGACCGAGATGCCGGGGAGCCCGCTCCCGCACCAGCGCACCCCGCAGCCCCAGCGGGCGGCGGCGGCGCTGGCCGCGGCCGGCCCGACGGTGACGGAGCTGTACGCCCCCAACCGGGTCCTGCGCGAGCACGCGTAGCCCCCGCCAGGGGCATTGCCTGACGAAGGTCCCCCGCATCGGTCCTCACCGAAGCGGGGGACCTTCCGCATAATCCGCATAAGCTGGGCCGCATGAACGATCGCATGGTGTGGATCGACTGCGAGATGACCGGGCTCTCGTTGACGGACGACGCACTTATCGAGGTGGCCGCACTGGTCACCGACTCGGAGCTCAACGTGCTCGGCGAAGGCGTGGACCTCGTGATCCGCCCGCCGGACAGGGCCCTGGAGACCATGCCCGACGTGGTGCGCGAGATGCACACCGCCTCCGGGCTGCTCGACCAGCTGGCCGACGGGATCACCCTCGCGGACGCCGAGGCCCAGGTCCTGGCGTACGTACGGGAACACGTCAAGGAACCCCGCAAGGCTCCGCTGTGCGGGAACTCGGTCGGCACCGACCGCGGTTTCCTGCTGCGTGACATGCCCGCGCTGGAGAGCCACCTGCACTACCGGATCGTGGACGTGTCCTCGGTGAAGGAGCTGGCGCGCCGCTGGTACCCGCGGGCCTACTTCAACAGTCCGCCGAAGAACGGCAACCACCGGGCGCTCGCGGACATCAGGGAGTCCATCGCCGAGCTGCGCTACTACCGGGAGGCGGTCTTCGTGCCGCAGCCGGGGCCCGACTCGGACACCGCCAGGGCGATCGCCGCCAAGCACACCCTGTCCGCCGAATAGGACCCGGCAGGACCCTCCGAAGGCAGGGCGGGGAAAAGGAGTGCGCGAGCACCCTCCCGGACCCTGTACCCTTTTCTTCGGCCGGTCGGTTTTCCGACCGGACATGGTGGGTGTAGCTCAGTTGGTAGAGCACCTGGTTGTGGTCCAGGTGGCCGCGGGTTCAAGTCCCGTCACTCACCCTGCGAGAGGGCCCCGGTACGCGAAAGCGGACCGGGGCCCTCTGTGTTGTCCGGCCCGGGCGCCTCCCCGGCGATCCGCGCCCCTGCCGGACTAGCCCCGGAAGGCGTCCGCGTGGTCCCGGGCCCAGGTGTCGAAGCTGCGGGCCGGGTGTCCGGTGAGGTGCTCCACGGTGTCGGTGATCTCGACCGGGAGGCCGTCGCCGGCGGCCCAGTACTCCAGGAGCGCGTCGGCGTAGGGGCCGGGTATGTACCCGTCGACCTCGGACTTCCACTCCTGCGGGGTCACCGACTCGAAGGGCACCGGGGCTCCCAGGACCCCGCCGAGTATCGCGAGCTGCGTCGCGAACGTCAGCGACTGCGGGCCGGTCAGGTGGTAGGCGCGCCCGCCGAGGGCCGGGTCGGTGAGGACGGCGGACGCGGCCTCGGCGAGGTCGGCCTCATGGACCGGGTCACCGTGGGAACCCGGGTAGGGCAGACGGATAGGGCGGCCGGACTTCAGCGATCGGGCCCAGCCGAGGGCGTTGCGCGCGAACGCCCCGGGGCGCAGCAGGGTGGTGCGCAGCGGGGAGGCCTTCAGAGCCTCCTCCACGGCGAGATGAGCGGCGGCCAACGGGCTGTCGCCGGCGCCGGGTCCGAGCACCGAGGAGGAGGACAGGAGCACGACGTGCTCGACTCCCGCGGAGACGGCCTCGTTGACGAAGGCTTCGATCGCGGAGGCCTCGGCGTAGAGGAAGACCGACCGGATGCCGGCCAGGGCGCCGGGGAAGGTCGAGGGATCACCGAGGTCGCAGTGGACCGTGCCCGGTGTGTCCGGTGCCCGGGAGGCCAGGCGGTGGGGGATGTCGCGGGCGGCGAGAAGAGGGGCGAGGCCACGGGCGACGGCGCCGCGGGCGCCGGTGACGAGGATCGACATGGCGGGTTCCTGCTTCCTGTTCCGGAGCGTGTTTCACGCTAGGATATGAACGTGGCACAGATTCTGCATGACAAATATTCTGCGTCACACAGATAAATTTCAGGCAGGGAGGCGCCGATGTCAACCGATTCCCCTCGTTCGAGTGAGACCCGCGAGGAGTGGAGCCGCGCCGAGCTGCTCGCGCGCATCGTCACCGAGAGCCAGCGGCACTACGCCGACTACTCGCTCTTCAACCAGGCGATGGCCGACCACGTCGGCCTGCACCCCACCGACATGCAGTGCGTCGCCCTCCTCGACATGGAGCCCGGCCCCGTCAGCACCGGCGACATCGCCCGCCTCACCGGCCTGACCTCGGGCTCCGCCACCCGCCTCGTCGACCGGCTGGTCAAGGCCGGCATCGTCGAGCGGCACGCCGACCCCCACGACCGGCGCCGCTCCCTCGTCTCCCTCGCCCCAGAGGCCCGCCAGCGGATCGGCGCGGCCTGGGACACCCCCGGCCGGGCCTTCGGCGCCGTCCTGGAGAGCTACTCCGACTCCGAACTCGCCGTCATCGCCGACTATCTGCACCGCGCCGCCGAGGTCGGCCGGGCCCAGGCCCAACGCCTGAACTCCGGCGGCTGAGCTCCCTCGGCCGGACTCCCCCGGCCGGACCCTCGGCCGGACCCCCCGTGCGCGCTCCCGGCCGGCCCCCGGGCAGCCGGGGCCTACCGAAGCGCGCGTTCCCCGGATACGGTCCCGCCCAACGGGCAACGCAGCGCGCCGGAGACACGGGAGGGTCGGCGTGCGGATGGAGGTTGCCCGGTGTCCGCATCCGGTTCCGGATCCATGCCCGCCGCTCCCGGCGGCTTCCGCGGAGTCTTCGCGCTCGGCGGGACCGCCCTGCCCGTCCACGCGTTCCTCGCGCGGCTGCCCGCCGCGCTGTGCCCCATCGGGACGCTCCTGCTCGTCAACGAACGCGACGGCATCGGCGTCGCCGGCGCCGTCGCGGCCGCCCTCTGGCTCGGCCAGGCCCTCGGCGGCCCGGTCATCGGCCGGCTGGCCGACCGGCGCGGCCACCGCCCCGTCCTCCTCGCCGCCTGCGGTGCGAACGCCGTCGTCCTCGCCGCCCTCGTCGCGGCCGTCCTCGGCGGACTGCCGCTGTCCGCCCGGTTGGTGCTCGCCGTCGCCGCCGGACTCACCGTCCCCCAGGTCGGCCCGCTGGCCCGGGCCCGCTGGGTGCACCTGGCACGGGGGGACGGAGCCCTGCTCGGCGCGGCCCTGTCGTTCGACACCACCCTCGACGAGATCGGGTTCGTGCTCGGGCCCGCCCTCGCCGGGATCCTGGCCGTGACCGTGCACCCGGCCTCCGCGCTCGTGCTCGCAGCCGGGCTGATCCTGGTCTTCGGGACCCTGTTCGCCGTCCATCCGAGCGCACCCGGCCCCCAGGCCGCCCCGCGCGCCGGTACGCGGGCCGGCGTACGGCTGTGGTCGCCGGACCTCGCGCTGCTGTGCGCCATGGCCGTGCTGCAGGGTGCCGCGTGGAGCGGGGCGAACACCGGGGTCAACGCACTGGCCGAGTCGCTGGGCACGCCGGGGGCCGCCGGGCTGGTGTGGGCGTCGATGGCCGTGACCAGCTCGATCGCCGGTTTCGTGACCGTCGCCCGGCCGGGGTCCGCGAACCTCGCCGTACGGCTGCGCCGGACCATCGCCGTGCAGGCGGCGCTGACCGTGCCGCTGCTCGCCGTGTCGGGGCTGCTCGGCGCGACGTTCGCCGTCGCCGGGATCGGGCTGGCCGTGGCCCCTCACCTGATCGCGCTGTTCGGGCTCGTCGAGCGGGCGGCACCGCCCCAGCGGATGGGCGAGGCCATGACGATGGCGGCAAGCAGCCTGATCATGGGCCAGGCGCTGGCCGCGGCGGTCGCCGGGCCACTGGCGGACGCGTACGGCCATCAGGCCGCGTTCGCCGTGGCGTGCGCGGCGGCGGCCGCCTCCGCGCTGCTCGCGTGGGCGGCCGCCGGCCGGGGGTCGCGTTCTCAGCCGGGTGAACCGGACGTCGCCGCGAGCCCCTTCGCCAGTCCTGCCGCGTCCATCACCGGAGCCACTTCCACCTCCGCGTTCTGCCCGAACAGGTCTTCCAGCAGCGGCGGGAGGTCCGAACTGTCCTGAAGGTCGAAGACGATCCAGCAGGAGCGGACGCCCTCGTGGAGACCGAAGTAGGCGGCTTCGGGCTTGACCGTGTCCATGAGCTTCTTCACGGCGTGCGGGAGGGCACCGGTCTTGATGGCCTCGTTGGTGGCGACCGTGTCCATGTGGGCCCTGAGCATGACCTTCATGCCTGACTCCTTCCGTCAGGGCCCACATTCGGCGCGGCCCCGGGGCCCGGCAACATCTCGGCGTCCATCCGGGACGGACGGCGGCGGACGGGCCCTCAGCCGGTCTGCGGCGGCGCGCTCTGGATGTGGAAGTTGAAGTCCGTGTGGCCGAGGGCGCCCATCAGACGCAGCCAGATGGGCAGGAGCATCTCGGTGCCGCGGGCCGTCTCGATGCCGCCGAGGTCGATCACGCTCGCCTCCGGCCAGCCGAAGGAGTACAGCAGTTCGCGTACGGACTTCTTGGCGTCGGCGTCGTCACCCGAGAGGAAGACGGTGTGCTCGCCCGGCACCCGGGCCGGATCGACCATGATCCGGCAGTTCATCGTGTTCAGCGTCTTGACCACCCGCAGCCGGGGGAACGTCCGCTGGAGCAGCTCGCCGAGGCTGTCGTCGTCGACCGGGTCGAGGGTGGGCGGGAACCCCTGCGAGAAGTCCAGCGGGTTGGCGATGTCGATCAGCACCTTGCCATCGAGGTGTTCGGCGTCCGCCTCTTTCAGGGCGGTCACGCTGACCTGCCCGCCGGTGGCGTTGACCAGGACGTCGCCGTGGCGTGCGGCATCCGCGAAGGAGGCGAGGCCGACCTGCGGGTGGGCCCGCTGCCATTCGGCGTACTCGGTACGGGCGAGGGTCGCCCCGGTGTCCCGGGTGCCGATCACCACCTCGTGGCCGAGGGAGGCGAGGCGGGCGGCGACCGTGCGGCCGACGATCCCGGTGCCGAGGACTGCGTAGCGCATGACCGGTTCCATTCCGTTCGGGGGAAGGAGCGAAGAACAACCCAGCACCCCGTACGGTATGCCTCCCGGCGCCTCCGCACGGCCAAGGTCCCTGCGTCGGACGGGAATTCACCGCCGTGCCGGCCTGTCAGCCGCGGCGTTTGCGGCGGCCCCGGCGCGTCCGTACGCCCTCCGCCCCGCCCCGCGCCCGGCCGTCCAGGGCGATCCACACCCTGACCTCGGTCCCGCCCAGCATCGACCGGCCGATCCGGACGTCCCCGCCCGTCGACTCCGCGACGCGGCGCACGATGTCCAGGCCGAGGCCCGTCGAGCCGTCCCGTCCGCCGTCGTTGCCGCGCCGCAGCGCCGCGTCCGGGTCGGCGATCCCGGGGCCCGCGTCCGAGACGAGCACGATGACCGCGTCTCCCGCGTCGTGGACGTCCACGGCGAACGGGGTGCCCTCCGGGGTGTGCCGGAACACGTTGCCCAGCAGGGCGTCGAGGGCGGCCGCGAGCTCCGGACGGGCGACCGGGAGCCGTACCGTACGGTCCACCCCCGCGAGCCGCACCTCGCGGCCCTCGTCCTCCGCCAGCGCCGACCAGAACGCCATCCGGTCGCGGATCACCTCGGAGGCGTCGCAGCCCGCCCCGGCCCCGCCCGCGGCGGACGCGGGGGCGCGCTGTTCGCGGGCCGTGCGGATGATCGTGTCGACCTCCCGTTCCAGCTGCTCGACCGCGGCCCGGGTCTGTTCCGCGGCCGGCCCGTCGCCGAGCGAGGCCGCGTTGAGCCGCAGCACCGTCAGCGGCGTCCGCAGCCGGTGCGAGAGGTCGGCGGCCAGCTCCCGCTCGTTGGCGAGGAGTTCCACCACCTGGTCCGCCATCGAGTTGAACGCGACGGCCGCCGAGCGGAGTTCCTTCGGCCCGGCCTCCTGCACGCGCGCCCCCAGCCGGCCCTCCCCCAGCTGGTGCGCGGCGTCCGCGAGCCGCTCCGCCGGCCGGACCAGCCGGGCGCCGAGCCGGTCGGCGACCGCCACCGAGCCCACGATCAGCGCCAAGCCCACGCCGGCGAGGACCACCCAGGCCGTCGCGACGCCGTTGCTGACCTCGCTCTCGGGTACGAAGATCTCCACGACGGCGATGTCCCCCGACCCGAGCGCGGTCGGCTGGAGCAGCGCCGAGCCCCCGCCGGCCAGCGGGGCCGTCATCGCCCGGCCCATCCTCCGGGTCTCCTCCACGGCGTGCGCCCCGGCCCGGCCGGTGCCGATGTCCACCGGCGCGTCGCCGCCGACCGCCGGGACGTGGACCGCCATCCGCCGGGCCGCGCCCGTCTGCGTGGACTCCACGGCCTTGCGCAGCTGTACCGGGTCGGTGGTGATGGACAGGGTCGGCCCGATGGTGGCGGCCTGCCGCTCGGCGTTGGAGAAGGCGCGGTCGCTGGCCATCTCCTGGACGACCAGCCCGAGCGGTACGGCAAAGGCCACGACCACCATGGCCGTGACCGCGAGGCACACCTTGACCAGCGCCCACCTCATCGCACGCTCACCGGGCCCGGCGTACTCCCCGCAGCCGGCGTACGCACCATGCCCGGCGTACTCACCGCGCCCGGCGCGCTCACAGCGGCGGCTCCAGCTTGACGCCGACCCCCCGGAGCGTGTGCAGGTAGCGCGGGTTGGCCGCCGTCTCACCCAGCTTGCGGCGAAGCCACGACAGGTGCACGTCGATGGTCTGGTCGTCCCCGTACGACTGCTGCCACACCTCGGCGAGCAGCTCGCGCCGGGCCACGACCACCCCGGGGCGTCCGGCGAGGAAGGCCAGCAGGTCGAACTCCCGCCGGGTCAGGTCCAGCGCGACGCCGTCCAGCTCGGCCTGCCGCCGCAGCGGGTCGATGGCGAGGCCGCCCACGCGCAGGACGCGCGAGGGCGGTTCGGCCCCGGCGGCCGCGCGGGCGCGGCGCAGGACGGCCGCCATCCGGGCGGAGAGGTGCTCCACGGAGAACGGCTTGGTCAGGTAGTCGTCGGCGCCGTCGTTGAGGAGCCGGACGATCTCGGCCTCGTCGTCGCGGGCGGTGGCGATGATCACCGGCACGTCGGTGATGCCGCGCAGCATCTTCAGGGCCTCCGACCCGTCGAGGTCGGGCAGCCCGAGGTCGAGGATGACCACGTCGAACCGGTGGTGGGCGACCTCGCGCAGCGCCTCCAGGGCCGTACCGACGCTGCGCACGGTGTGCGAGGCCTCGGTCAGGTGCCGGATCAGCGCCGAACGTACGAACTGGTCGTCCTCGACCACGAGCACACTTGCCATGGGCGGCACCGTAGTCCATTCGGGGGACCCCGCGGGGTGTCGGTCCGCCTCCCGGACGGGTGGTGCAGTATGTGCCCTGATGCACCGAGGACTTGTTCATGCTCTCGCCTGGACGCTGGCGACCGGGGCGGCGGTGACGCTGTCCTGGTGGGGCGTGCACTCGGTCATGTCCGGAACCGCCTACGATCCGCCGCTGGCGGTGCCGTTGACGACGCGGCCGCTGTCCTCCTCGACGCACGGCGCGACGGCGTCGCCGGATCCGGCCCCGGCTTCCGGTTCGCCGTCCCCGTCCGACTCCCCGTCGGGTTCGCCGTCCGCCGCGGCCTCCCCGGCGAAGCCGTCGCCGAAGGCGGCCCCGCCGGGCCCGAGCCCGGACGGGCAGCGGGGCGACGGCGGGGATGCCGGCAGCGTGAAGGCCTACCCGGTCAACGGTGGCCGGGTGGTCTTCGACCTCGGGACGTCGTCGGCCGAGCTGGTGTCGGCGACGCCGGACGCCGGCTGGCAGATGCAGGTGTGGAAGCAGCCGTACTGGATCCGGGTCACCTTCACGAGGGCGGGCCGGGAGATGTCGGTCTTCTGCACCTGGAACGGCCACCCGCCGATGGTGGAGACGTACGAGGGCTAGGCCCTGTCGTCCGGATCGGGCCGGGCCCGCCCGGGGCGCTCACGGCGAAGGCCTGCCCGCTCCGCGGTGGTCGGAGCGCAAGGTCATCCGAACGAGGGCGGGTCGCGGCGGAGCCCCGCGCTCAGCGGAAGACCGACGGCGGGGGCTCCGGCGAGGCCACCGCCGAGGCGTCCGCGACGGGGGCCGCGCCACCCGCGAAATCGGCGAGGCCGCGGCCGTGCTCGACCCGGCCGGGATGCGGGTCGCTCGCCACCCTGCGGGTGAACTCGGCGACGGGCAGCTCCCGGTCGGCGGCCACCAGCACCGCATTGCCGAATCGTTTCCCCCGCCACACCACCGGGTCGGCGGCCAGCGCCAGGTGCGCGAAGCGGGACGCGGCGGTCGCGATCTGGCCCTTCAGGTGCGCGAGCGGCGGGCCGTCCGCGAGGTTGGCCACGTACCACCCGCCGGGCGCCAGGGCCCGCCGTACGTCGTCCAGGAACTCGGCGCTGGTCAGGTGCGCCGGGGTGCGCGCGCCGCTGAACACGTCGGCGATCACCAGGTCGGCCCAGCCGTCCGGGACCTTGGCCAGGCCGGCCCGCGCGTCCACCGCCCGGACCCGGACCCGCGCCTGCGGGTCCAGCGGCAGGTGTTCCCGTACGAAGGCCACCAGCGCGGCGTCGATCTCCACGACCTGCTGGGTCGAGCGGGGGCGGGCGGCGGCCGTGTAGCGCGCGAGGGTGAAGGCTCCCCCGCCCAGGTGCACCACGTTCAGCGGCTGCCGGGCGGGCGCGACGAGGTCGATGAGGTGGCCGATCCGCCGCTGGTAGGCGAAGTCCAGGTACTGCGGATCGCCCAGGTCCACGTGCGACTGCGGGGCTCCGTCGATCAGCAGCGTCCAGCCGTCCGCGCGCTCCCGGTCGGGAGCCAGCTCCGCCGTGCCGCCGTCCACCTGCCCGACGACCGCCTCGGAGTTCCCGCGTCCGCGCTGCCTGCTGCTGCCCTTGCCCTTGCCTGCCACCCCACCATTGTCGCCGGTCAGCGGCAGTTGTCCGCGGCCTCGATCAGCCGGGCGGCCTCGCCGAGCGCGGCCCGCAGCACCTCCGGGTCGGTGACCGGACCGACGGCTTCCGGGGGGAGCAGCCAGCCGGTGTCCCCGGCGGTGGGCGACACGTCGAAGCGCATGCCGCGCCCGTTGGTCTGGGTGCAGGCGCTGCCCGGCATGTCCCAGGCGTCGGCGGTGCCGGGCGGGACGAGGAAGCCGAGGGTGTCCCCGGACCCGTCGTGCAGCACCGGGCCGACCCCGCCGGCCGGGCTCGCGGCGCGGCGGATGATGTCCACGGCCTCCAGGCCCTGCCGGGCGGGCACGGTCACCAGGTCCGGCGCGTCGGCCGGGGCGCTCGTCACGGCGACGGCGGCCGGAGCGGCGACGGCGGCCGGAGCGGCGGCGACGGCCGGGACGACCACGGTGGCCACGACGGCCGGGACGGGGGTCACGCCCGAAGACACGGGCGCGGTGTTCATTCCAGTGCTCTCCATGCCGCCCTCCACCAAGGGAACCCCTCCTGCTTCGCGTACGAGCGGGGCGGGAGGAGCGACCTCACACCCCGCATGGGCTCAACGCGCCAAAACGTCAACGGGTGCGGCGGCAAGACGCTGCAAAGGATGGCAGTTCATGGCGGATCGTGGGTGAGATATCCCTTTTGTAGCCAAACACCGCATCAACGGGCCTCCTCCGGCGGTACGTTCATGCGCGCCGGGCCCGGACTCCGTTCCGCAGAACCGGCGGTGCGTCCCTTGCCAGAGAGGCCACGTCCATGGCGGCGTTCCCGCACTCACCCAATCAGACGTTCCGGCGACTGCGCGGCCGGCACTCCCCGGCCGAGTTCGCGGCCATGGTGCGCCGGGCCGCCAAGGAGATCGGAGAAACGGTTTCCTGCGACGCCCGCTACATCGGCCGGGTCGAGTCCGGCGAGATCCGTTGCCCCAACTACGCCTACGAGCGGGTCTTCCTGCACATGTTCCCCGGCCTGACCCTGGCCGACCTCGGCTTCTCCCCGCGCGAGGCGGTCCGCGGCCGGTCCGCGCAGCGCACCGCCCCCTTCACCCTCAAGGAGAGCGACGTGCTGCGTCGCGCGTTCATGGCGGGCGGTTCCGCGACCGTGGCGGCCGCGACGATCGGCCTCACCCTGCTCGGCGACACCCGTCGGCCGCCCTCCCGGGCCGGCGAGTCCGAGGCGGCGGCGGTCGAGGAGGCCGTACGCCAGATCCGGCTGCTGGACGACCGGCACGGGGCCGACGCCCTCTACCGCAAGGCCGCCGAACCCCTGCGCGCCGCCTACGCGCTGCTGGACGCCGGGGCCACCCGGCAGTCCACCGAGGACCGGCTGCACGCGGGCGCCGGCGAACTGGCCATCTCCGTCGGCTGGCTGGCCCACGACTCCGGCCGCTTCGACGACGCCCGCTCGCACTACGCGGAGGCACTGGCGACGGCCCGGGTCTCGGGTGACGCGGCCCTGGAGGCGCACGCCTTCAGCAACATGGCCTTCCTGGCCCGGGACTGCGGCCGGCCCCGGGAATCGGTACGGGCGGCCCAGGCGGGCCGCCGCGCCGCCCGCTCCCTCGGTTCCCCGCGGCTCCTGTCGCTGCTCGCGCTGCGGGAGGCGGGCGGCTGGGCGGGTCTGGCCGACCGCCGGGCGTGCGAGGAGGCGCTGGCCCGGGCGCACACGGAGTTCTCGCGCGGCGGGAGCGCCGCGGACCCGGAGTGGATGTCCTTCTTCGGTGAAGCCGAGCTGGAATCGCTGGAGTCACGGTGCTGGGCGGCCCTCGGCGAGTACGCCCGCGCGGCCCGGCACGCCCGCCGCGCGGCGGACCTGCAGGATCCGCACTTCGCCCGGAACGTGGCCCTCTACACCGCCGAGCTGGCCGACGACCTGGCCCGTGCGGGCGCCCCGGACGAGGCGGCCTGGGCCGGCGGGCGGGTCCTGGACCTGCTCACCGAGGTCCAGTCCACGCGGATCCGGTCCATGCTCTCGGGCACGGCCCGCGCCCTGGTCCCGCACCAGCGCAGCCCCCGCGTGGGGGCCTTCCTCGCCCGCCACGCCGCGACCTGACCCGCCGCGACCCACGCGACCCACCCGGCCGCGCCGCTCCGACGCGGCCGGGCCGTACGGGACTTCGGGCGCCCCGCTCGGGCGCGGCCGGGCCCGCAGGGGACTTCGGGCCGGGCGGTCAGAGGTCCAGGTGGCCCGTGTCGTTCCAGCGTTCCAGCGCGGGGGCCCCGTACGCCCAGCCCAGGACCGAGAGGGAGGTGGGCTCCAGGCGGATGCGCGCGCCGAAGGAGGCCTCCAGGCCGAGCCAGCGGGCGGCCAGGGTGCGCAGGACGTGGCCGTGGGCGAAGACCAGGACGTCGTGCTCGGCCGAACGGGCCCAGGAGACGACCTCGTCGGCGCGGGCCGCGACGTCGGCCACCGACTCGCCGCCCGGGACGCCGTCGCGCCAGATCAGCCAGCCCGGGCGGATCGCCTGGATCTCCGCCGGGGTCATGCCCTCGTAGTCGCCGTAGTCCCACTCCATCAGCGCGTCCCACGGCTCCGCCCGGGCACCGAAGCCCGCCAGGTCGCAGCTC
This sequence comes from Actinobacteria bacterium OV450, assembly GCA_001298555.1. Lineage (GTDB taxonomy): Bacteria > Actinomycetota > Actinomycetes > Streptomycetales > Streptomycetaceae > Streptomyces. The sequence goes on along the minus strand of LJCW01000011.1, from coordinate 23,230 downwards.
TCGCTCGCACGGACCAGGGGGCTGGTGCGCACCTCCACTCCGGGCAGCCCGTTCCACGGGGCGCGGGCCAGCCGCTCGCCCAGCAGCTTCGCGCCCCGCCTGCCCTCCTCCAGCATGGGCACGTCCGTGCGTCCGGTGTGCTTGCCGAGCTGGGACCACGCCGTCTGGCCGTGGCGGGCCAGGAGGATGCGGGGGGCCATAGGAAATACTCCCGGTGCGAAGGGTTCGTACGGTTCATGCTGGTTCGTACATGTTCGGGCGAATGCGTCGTCCGTCCATCATCCATCACATGAACACCGGGCAACCCACCCAGTCGCACAAGCGTCCTACACCGTATGACTGACCGGCAGAAGCCCACCCGGTGGTGGGCCGAACTGCTGCTCCTGGGACTCGTCTACGGCGCGTACACCGGTGGCAGACTCCTCGCCCGCGGTGACGTCCACCTCGCCACCGGCCACGGGCTCGCGATCCTCCGGACCGAGGAGCTGCTGGGGATCGACTTCGAACACCCCCTCAACCGGCTCTTCTCCGATCAGGGGCTGCTCGGGATACCCGCCGACTTCGTCTACGCCTCCCTGCACTACCTCGTCACCCCGGCGGTGCTGGTCTGGCTGTACCTGTGCCGGCCGGGGCACTACCGCAGCGCCCGCACCTGGCTGGTGGTCTCCACCCTCCTCGGGCTCGTCGGCTTCACCCTGATGCCCACGTGCCCGCCCCGGCTGCTGGACCCCGCGTACGGGTTCACCGACACGATGGCCCGGTACAGCGGCTACGGCTGGTGGGGCGCCGAGGCCAGCGCCCCGCGCGGGCTCGGGGGCCTGACCAACCAGTACGCGGCCATGCCGAGCCTGCACGTCGGCTGGGCGCTGTGGTGCGGGGTCCTGCTGTGGCGTTACGGGCGCCGCCCGCTGCTGCGGGGACTCGGCATCGCCTATCCGGCCCTCACCGCGCTCGTGGTCATGGGCACCGCCAACCACTACTTCCTGGACGCGGCCGCCGGGGTCGCCGTGACGGCCGCCGGGTACGCGATCGCGCGCCGGCTGCCCGGCCGAGCAGCCGGTTTTCGCGGTACGACCACGATTGTCAGTGGCGGATGGGACACTTCCGCCCGTGAGCTCCTACCCGCCCAGCGGCCCGCCTCCGACGACGACACTGCGGCAGCGGCTCGCTGACCTGCGCGGCCCCGCCGTGCCGCCCCGTCCCCTCGACGCACGTGCGCTGGCGGCGCTCGCCGCCAACCCCGGCTGCGGCAGACGCACCCTGCTCGACGGAGCCGGGGTGGACAAGACGGCCCTGGCCGCGGCCCTGGGCTCGCCCGCCCCGTTCGGCCAGTCGCAGTTCGCCATCGCCCGCGGGAACTCCTTCGAGGCCAGGGTCAAGGGCGACGGCGGAGCCGTCCTGCTGGAACTGGTCCACCGGCACCTGGGCGCCGGGGCCGAACCGCCCGGCCCGGACGCCCGCGTCCCCGACCTGACCGCCGCCGGGCCGGAGGGCCGCGCCGCCCGCACCGCCCTCGCGTTGCGCGAGGCGACCGCCGCCGCGGCCGCCTCCGGCGCCTGGACCCTGCTGGACCACCCGATGCTGGCCCTGGAGGTGGCGGGCTCCCCCGCCTACCTGGAACCGGACGCCGTCGTGGTGCACCCCGACGGCCGCTGGACCGTCGTGGAGATCAAGTCGTTCCCGATGATCGACGGGGCGGCCGACGCCGCGAAGGTGGGCGCCGCCGCCCGGCAGGCCGCCGTGTACGTCCTGGCCCTGGAGAGGACCGCCGGAAAGCTGGCCTCCGCCGTGGTCGGGCACACCGTGCTGCTCGTCTGCCCGAAGGACTTCTCCAACCTGCCCGCCGCCGCGCCCGTCGACGTCCGCCGCGAGCGGGCCGTGACCCGGCGCAGGCTGGAGCGGCTGACGCGGGTCGAGGAACTGGCCGCGGCCCTGCCCGAGGGGCTCGGCTTCGACCCCTCGCTGCCCGCCGAGGAACTGACCGCCGCGGTGTCGGCGGTCGCGGCCGCCTACGCCCCCGAGTGCCTGGCCGCCTGCGAGCTCGCCTTCCACTGCCGCGAGCGGGCCCGCGCCGCCGACGAGGTGACCGCACTGGGGCGCTCCGTACGGGGGGAGCTCGGAGCGCTCACCACCGTCGGGGAGGCCCTCGCGGCCGCTTCCGGCGGCGGTGGCCCCGACGACCCCGCCGCGGCCGCGCTGCACCGGGCGGCCCGGCTGCGCGCCGAGGCCCTGGAGGCCGCCGCATGTCCCTCCTGAACACCCTCGCGCGCCTCCAGGCCGTCCGGACGGGCCGGGCCCAGGCGCTGGCGACCGTACGGCACCGGCACCTGAGCGAGCGCCCGCTGGTCCTCGTCCCGCTGACGACGGCGGGCGAGGCCGGGGCCCCGCTCGGCGTGCTGGTCGGCACGGACCCGGCGGAGCCGCGGCTGCTGGTGGTGCCGCAGCCGCGCGACCGGGACCTGCGCTGGAGGTTCCTGGCGGACCTCGCGGAGACGGTCCTGCCCTACGTGGACGCGTACGCGGACGACGTCGAGTACGTCGAGCGGACCGAGACCGACCCGGAGACCGGCGCGAAGAGCAAGGTCGCCGCCGAGCTGTGCCTGGACGCGCCGCAGCTGATCGTGCCGAGCCGGGCCGGCATCGAGTACGTACGCCTCCTGGGCCGGTCGATGCGGTTCCGGCGGACGGCGGAGGAGGATCCGGAGAATCCGTATCCGGTGCCCACGCGGGTCCCGCTGCTGGGCCGCTGGTTCACGCACCTCGGCGAGCGCTCCCGGGTCCCCGGGGCCTCGATGCTGCTGGCCGCGACGGAGCTGCTCTCACGGCACTGGGCCACCGGGCAGAGCAGTCTGGAGGACCAGCACCTGGGCGCCCTGCTGTCGTGGATAGCCCCGCCCGAGGGGGAATCGGGGGCGGCGGCCGCGCTGCGCGCCGAACTGGGCCGCGACCGCGACGGGCAGCTGCTGGTCCCGCCCGCCGGACCGGCCACCGACCCGGCCTTCGACAACAAACTGCTCGCCCCGGCGATGGCCCGCTACGACGCGGCGCGCACCGAAGGCGACCCGCGGGCCGTGGCCCGCGCCGAGGCGGCCGTGCGCGAGCTCGTCGCGGAGCAGATGCAGCCCACCTGGCGGGCGGTGTGGCAGTCGCTGGAGCTGCTGCGCGCGCTGGAGCCCGGGGAGCGGGCCGAGGAGCGCTGGACCCGGGACCGCTGGTCGTACACCGGCCACCGGGACCGGGTCCGGGCGGGCGAGCCTCCGCAGCCGCGACGCGACGACGCGGTGACGGCGGCGCAGAAGCTGGCGACGCGGGAGACCGAGCAGGTGCGCCTCGACGCCCAGGAGGCGCTGGACGACCCGCTGGTGATGGCGGGCCGGCGGCTGGCGGGCGAGGCCTTCGCGGGCGAGGTCACCGAGGTCGTGATGGAGTGGACGGAGTCGAAGCGGCCGAGTCCGCGCCCGCTGGTGACGGTGGCGACGGAGGACCGTCCGCAGCTCGCGGAGGGCGGCGGCAAGGTGTTCCGCTCGCTGGAGGGGCGCCCGCAGGCCGCGCAGTTCGTCCGCTTCGAGGAGGACGGGCGGCTGGTGCTGCGGCTGCTGGACAAGATGGGCCGCGGCCGGGAGCCGGAGCCGGGCTCGGTGCCGGAGAAGGGCGACCGGGTCTGCTGGACGCTGTTCGAGCACGACGCGCGCGGCGGCCCCAAGCTGCCGGACCCGGAGCGGACGCCGTGGACGCACGGCGGACCCCCGGCATCGTCGACCGCCACCGTCCCGCCCGACACCGCGCCCGACCCCGTGACCGCCGAGGACATCCTGTGAGCACCGCATTCGACCCGGGCGCGGCCGCCGCCGAGGCGACCGCCGCCATCCTGCGCGACACCCTGCACGGGAGCGAGCGGGGCGTGGTCGTCGACTCCCCTCCCGGGGCCGGCAAGTCCACGCTCGTGGTGCGGGCCGCCCGGGAACTGGCCGCGGCCGGGCGCCGGCTGATGGTGGTCGCGCAGACCAACGCGCAGGTCGACGACCTGGTGCTGCGGCTCGCGGACAAGGATCCGGAGCTGAAGGTCGGCCGGCTGCACAGCAGCGACGGCGACGCGTACGACCCGGCGCTGCGGGAGCTCCCGTCGGTCACGCTCTCGGCCAAGCCGGGGGACCTCGCGGCGCTGCCGATCACCATCTCGACGGCGGCGAAGTGGGCGTACGTGAAGGACACGGAGCCCTGGGAGCACGCCATCGTCGACGAGGCGTACCAGATGCGCTCGGACGCGCTGCTGGCCGTGGCCGGGCTGTTCGAGCGCGCGCTGTTCGTGGGCGACCCGGGGCAGTTGGACCCGTTCAGCGTGGTCGGCGCCGAGCAGTGGGCGGGGCTTTCGTACGACCCGTCGGCCAGCGCCGTCAGCACCCTCCTCGCCCACAACCCGCAGCTGCCGCAGCACCGGCTGCCGGTGTCCTGGCGGCTCCCGGCGACGGCCGCGCCGCTGGTCTCCCGCGCGTTCTACCCGTACACGCAGTTCCGCAGCGGTACGGGCCCGGGTGAGCGGCAGCTGTCGTACGGGGTCGCGGGCGACGGCTCGGGCCCGGACCGGGTGCTGGACGAGGCCGCCGAGGCGGGCTGGGGCCTGCTGGAGCTGCCCGCGCGGCACACCCCGCGCACCGACCCGGAGGCGGTGCGGGCGGTGGCCCTGGTGGTCCGCCGCGCGCTGGACCGGGGGGCGGTGACGACGGACGAGCAGTCCGCGGCTCCGGCCCCGCTGACCGCGGACCGGATCGCGGTCGGCACGGCGCACCGGGACCAGGCGTCGGCCGTCCGCGCCGCCCTGGCGGACCTGGGCGTGGCCGGGGTCACCGTGGACACCGCGAACCGGCTCCAGGGGCGGGAGTACGACCTCACGGTGGTGCTGCACCCGCTGTCGGGCCGCCCGGACGCGACGGCGTTCCACCTGGAGACGGGCCGTCTGTGCGTGCTGGCCTCGCGGCACCGGCACGCCTGCGTGGTCGTGGCCCGGGCGGGCATCGCCCAGCTGCTGGACGACCATCCGTCCACGGAACCGGTCCAGTTGGGCGTGACGGTGAAGTTCCCGGACGGCTGGGAGGCCAACCACTCGGTCCTGGCCCACCTCGCGGAGCACCGGGTGGCCTGGCGGCCGTAGCCGCGGGAGCGGGGGCCCCGGACGCCCCGGGGTGCGTCGCGGCCCCGCGCGCCGCCCGGGGGTGGCCGCCCGGCCCCGGCTAGCGTCGGGCCATGGCCATCCTGGACAAGATCTACTACGTCGACCGCTCCGACGTCCTGCCCGGTCGGCTCGACGACGCGAAGGCCGCGATGCGTGATCTGGCGGCCTTCGTCGACGTGGTCGAACCGCAGCTGCTCACCTACCACTTCTACGTCGACGAGCCGACCGCCACCATGACCCTGGTGGCGGTCCACCCCGACGCGGCGTCGCTGGAGCTCCACATGGAGCTGGGCGGGCCGAAGTTCCGCGCCTTCGTCCCCCTGATCCGCATGCGCTCCATCGACGTGTACGGGAGCGTCGGCCCTTCCCTGCGGGACCGGCTGCGCGCCAAGGCCGCCCTCCTCGGCGGCGCCACCGTCACGATCCACTCCCGGGTCGCCGGCTTCACGCGCTGACCGGCCTGCGCGCAGGACCGCCCGGGACCGCCGAGGACCGGCGAGGACCGCCGAGGACCGTCGAAGAGCCCGCCACGAGCGGGAAGGGGCGCTCTTGCGCGACGTTGGACAATGGAGGGTGGCCCGGAAGGATCCCGAACGCGCACCAGGAGGACAGGCATGGCAGAGCCCGAGCGGACGACCGAGCGGAAGCCGCGGCCCGCGCCGCTGCTCTTCGAGCCCTCGGAGGCCGCCACGGACCCGGAGCACTTCTTCGACCTGGAGTCGATCGAGGATCCGCGCGAGCTGCTGGCCCGCGCCACCGAGCTGACGCTCGCCTTCCGGGCGGCGCAGGAGCGGGCGGTGGAGTTCCAGGCGCTGGCCGCCGCGCAGCTCGCCGATCCCCGCCGGTTCGACCGGCTGCCGGCGGCGGAGATCGCCGCGCGGGCGGAGTGGACCGAGGACTACGCGTACAAGATGATCGAGTTCGGCGAATCCCTCCGGCGCGAGGCGGGCCCGGAAAGCGCATAGCCCCGGCTCGGCCGTGCCCGGCGGCCCCCTCGGATGCGACGGATCTCACACCTGGCATATGCGGGGCGCAACATAGCCCATCACCCCCCGCCCTGTCCGGATTTTCCGTAACTCCCGGAAACCGGTTCGCTACGCCGGGTAGACCGGTCCGTATGACGACGCTGACGACGGCACCGGCCTGCCCCACCCTCGACGCACGCACCGCCACCCACGTCACCCCCCAGGGCGCCGCCTGGCTCGCCTCCGCGTCCGCGCACCCGCACCGCACCCTGGAGCTCTGGGAGGCCCGGGCCACCGCGCCGGCCGTACTGCCCTGCGGGACCGCCTTCGACGTCGTCAACGTCCCGGTCGTCCTCGGGCGCCGCATGCTCGACCTGCTCTGGGCCGAGGGTCCCGGCTCCGGGCCCGTCGCCGTGCACCGGGGACGGATGCTGCTGTTCGCCGCGACCGGGACCGCGCACCGCCTGCCCGCGCTGCTGGCGTGGGAGGAGTGGGGCAGTTCCGTTCCCGCGCCGCTGTGCCACGGCCACGGTGACGCCGTCACCGTGCCGCCGCTGGCCGCCACCCCCGGCCCGTCCCGCTGGCTCGTCGCCCCCGACACCCGCACCCCCTGGCTGCCGGGACCGGAGGCGCTCCTGTGGGCGTACGTCCGCGCCGCCCGAGCTGCGGATATCGATTTTTCCTTCCGGCCATCTCCCTGCTAATGTCTTCCTCGTCAGCAAGCGCCGCTAGCTCAGTTGGTTAGAGCAGCTGACTCTTAATCAGCGGGTCCGGGGTTCGAGTCCCTGGCGGCGCACAGACGGAAGAAGGCCCCCACGCAAGTGGGGGCCTTCTTCGTCGTGCTGCACCGCCGCACTAGGTCGTGATCTTGACCGTGTACGCACCCGAGGGGGTGCGGTCCGCCACTTCGATCCTGATCCGCTCCCCCGGCACCGTGAACGCCTCGCCCACCTCCAGCGGCGCGTCCGCCAGCGGCGGGTACACCGAGCGGTCCCAGCACGCCTCCGTACCCGGATGCCCGTCGAGCACCTCGATCGGCCCGCCGCCCGACGCGGCCTCGTTGCGCACCCGGTAGACCAGGACGCCCTCGGTGCAGGTGTCCCCGTCGTTGCCGGCGGAGCCCCGCGCCTCGACCGCGATCGCACTGCCGGTGCCGGTGCGGATCACCGCGAGCCGGGTCCCGCCCGTCGCACCCGGCGCCGGGGCCTGGGCCAGCGGCAGCAGGGTGTGCAGCGAGGAACCCGACTGCACGCAGTCCACCTGCGAGGCGTCCAGCCAGCCGAGCTTCCACTTGTGCCAGGCGAACAGGTCCGGCGCCATGCCGAACTGGCTGCCCATGACGTCCCAGTCGCCGACGTACGTGTCCCAGTCGCCCTTGCCGTCCGTCGGCCGGTGGTAGAGGTCGGGCAGGTCGAAGACGTGGCCGGTCTCGTGCGCCAGTACGTTGCGGTCCGGGGGGTGCCGCTCGAAGACGGTCACGATCCGCCGCAGGTCCTTCCCGTCCGCCCTGATCGGACGGTCGAAGTTGACGACCTTGGTGGCGTCCGAGTCCACGCCGGGCGCGTCCGGGTCGGCGATGAAGTACACGATGTCGTACTGCGAGAAGTCCACCTCGCGGTCGGCGGCCGCGACCGCGTCCCGCAGGTACGCCGCCCGGTCCTCGGCGGCCCAGTCACGCTGTATCCCGTACGCCGTGGAGGGCTTGGGCATCCGGATCCACTGCTTCTGCGGGTGCGGGACCAGCCGGAACCTCCCGTAGGAGGCCCGCTCGAAGAAGTCGCTGGTCGCGGGGAAGTAGTCGCCGGTCAGCTGGTCCGTCGTCAGCGTGGTCCCGTGATCGGGGAAGGAGAGGAACACCATGACCGCGTTGAGGGTGCGCACGGGCCTGGGATAGGCGCGGTTCCAGGTGTCCAGGCCGAGGGAGTGGTGCGCCGACGTGCGGGTCAGGGCGCACGGGGCGGCCCCCGGATCGGCGACCGCGGGACCCGCGACGAGGGACATGGCGGCGAGCGCCGTCATGGAGGTGAGCGCGGCCGCCGTGCTTCTCATCGGGGAGCGTTCCACTCCCCCGGGTGTCTGCTGTCGCCGCACATCGACCTCCGGTGGTGGATTCGTACCATCTCGTCCCACCCTGAGGGGATTGTCTTACTAATGCCCTGTTCCGGTGCCCCACACGAGTGAGCACTACGGCAAGCCGGTGACCCGCGGGGTTCACCCACATGCCTACAGAACGTCACGACCGATCACGGGAGATCAACAGCAGGCTTCCGCTGCTCAGAGCTGTGCAGAAACGATCGCGCGGTACGTGACCGAGGGGGCGTCAGCACGCCGAAGTCCCGTGCCCCGCACGGCGACGCCGCTGGATAGGGCCGTACGGTGCCTCTATGATCGGCACACTTTCCTGCACGGACACTCACGAGCACTGCGGGAGCCAACGGTGAGCGGAACCTCAGAGGGAACCGGTTCGGCGGCCGGCAGCACCCGATCGGACATTACGGAGCGTCACCAAGCCGTGCCGGACACGCCGCCGAAGCCCACCCGCACCGAGTCCGAACTGCGCGACTACCGGGCCGCCTTCAACGCGGCCCACCTCGCCATGGCCGTCGTCGACCGGTCCGGCCACGTCGTCGCCGCCAACGCGGCCCTGGCCGGGCTGCTGGGCACCGAGCCGCACGCGCTCGTCGAACAGGCCGCGGCCGACCTGGTCGACCTCGGCGCCGAGGCCCGCACCTGGCAGGCCTACCAGGAGGTGCTCCGGGGCCGGCAGGCCCGGCTGCGCTGCACCCGCCGGCTCAAACACCCCGACGGGCACTCGCTGTGGACCGAGGTCACCCTCGGGCCCGTGCCCGGCACCCGGGACGTCCTGCTGTCCGTGGCCGACATCAGCGACCGCCGCGACCTCCAGGCCCGGCTGCGCCACCTCCAGATGCACGACCCGGTGACCCGGCTGCCCAACCGGGCGCTGTTCTTCGAGCGGCTCTCCGCCGCCCTGGAGGCCTCCTCGTACGAGCAGGGCGGCACCGGGCGGATCGGCCTGTGCTACCTCGACCTCGACGGGTTCAAGGCGGTCAACGACACCCTCGGCCACCGGGTCGGCGACCGGCTGCTGACCGCCGTCGCGGCCCGGCTGACGCAGTGCGCCGACCAGTCCGGCTACGGGCGCACCGGCGGGCACCTGGTGGCACGCCTCGGCGGCGACGAGTTCGCCCTGCTGGTCGAGGACTCCACCGGCACCGAAGAGCTCGCCGACCTGGCGCGCAGCGTCCTGGCCGCCGTACAGGAGCCGTTCGACCTGGCCGGGCAGCGGCTGTCGGTCTCGGCGTCGATCGGCGTGGTGGAGCGGGCCACGGACGGGACCTCGGCGACCGGGCTGATGCAGGCCGCGGACACGACCCTGTACTGGGCGAAGGCGGACGGCAAGGCGCGTTGGACGCTGTTCGACCCGGAGCGCAACGCGCACCGGATGACCCGCCAGGCGCTCAGCTCGACCCTGCGGCCGGCGGTGGAGCGGGGCGAGTTCGCGCTGGAGTACCAGCCGCTCGTGGACCTGGAGAGCGGCGCGGTGCGCGGGGTGGAGGCCCTGGTCCGCTGGAACCACCCCCAGTTCGGCACGCTGACGCCGAATCGGTTCATCGGGATCGCCGAAGAGGACGGCTCCATCGTCCAGTTGGGACGGTGGGTGCTGCGGACCGCCTGCCGGCAGGCCCGGCGCTGGCAGATCGAGCAGCCGAGCGACTCCCCGGTCTTCGTGTCCGTCAACGTGGCGGTCCGCCAGGTGTGGGACTCCGACCTGGTCGGCGACGTGGCGGAGATCCTGGCCGAGACCGGGCTGGCCCCCCAGCTGCTCCAGCTGGAGCTGACCGAGTCGGCGGTGATGGGCTCCGCGGGACGCCCGCTCCAGGCGCTCCAGGCGCTGAGCGACATGGGGGTGCGGATCGCCATCGACGACTTCGGCACCGGCTATTCGAACCTGGCGTACCTGAGCCGGCTTCCGGTGTCCGTGCTGAAGCTGGACGGCTCCTTCGTCCGCGGGTTCCGCTACGACGAGGGCGCCCACCCGAACCCGGCCGACGAGACCATCGTCGAGGCCCTGGTGCAGCTCGCGCACCGGCTGGGCCTGACGGTGACGGCGGAGTGCGTGGAGACGGCCGGTCAGGCGGCCCGGCTGCGCCGCGTCGGCTGCGACACCGGTCAGGGGTGGCTGTACTCGCGCGCGGTGGCCCCGGAGCGGATCGCCGAGATGATCGGCACCTGCCCCGGGGCGTGACCCTGCGGGGCCCTGCGGGGCGGGTGCAGGGGCCGCTGCGCGGTGCCGTCTCCCCGCCCCGCCCTTTCTCCGTTTCTCCCCAGCTACCGCTGGGAGGTGCCCCCAGGGCTCCGCCCGGGCCCGTCAGAGGCTGCGCACGAAGGCCGCGAAGGCCGCGGGGGCGACGGTGAAGGCGGGGCCTTCGGGGTCCTTGGAGTCCCGGACGGCGACGAGGCAGGGTTGAGTGGCCACCTCGACGCAGTCACCGCCGGTCCCGCCGCTGAACGAAGCCTTGCGCCAGGCGGCGGCGCCGAGGGGGGCGCACTCGACGCACTCGCCGCCGTTGGAGCCGCTGTAGGACGACTTACGCCACAGCGCGCTCGTCAGGTTCTGGATGCTTCCCATAGCGTTCCTCCATTACGCGAGCGATCAGCTCTGCCGACGCCCGGGGAGAGAGAGCCTCGGCCTGGAGGCGAGCGTAGCCGACCGAACGCTCCTTGATCACTTGCGGATTGGCTGTCATGTGCCCGGAGTCGTAGCTCTCGCAGTAGTGGACATCCGGATCGTCGCCGAAGCGCAGCAGGGTAAACGAGCCCATCATTCCCGCGTGCTGGCCGACCTTGAAGGGTAGGACCTGGATCTCCAGCCACTGCTGGCCCTGGAGGCTCAACAGGTGGGCCAGTTGCTTGCGCATGACCTCACGGCCTCCGATCTCCCGATGGAGAGCGGCCTCGTCCAGGACCACCCACAGGACTGGCGGATTTTCGCGGGTCAGTACGCGCTGCCGATCCATGCGGGCCGCTACGGCAGCGTCGAGCGTGCCTGGATTCTCGACGCCCAGCACCGCCCGGGCATAAGCCTCCGTCTGAAGGAGCCCGTACACCAACTGGCACTGGAACGTCGAGATGTACGTCGCCCGGGCCTCCATCTCCGCGTACGCCTGGAACCACGTCGGCAGCACGCTCCGCAGGACGAGACCCACCAGCCGGGAGAACGTCCCGTCCGTGCCGAGCGCGGCGTCCAGCCGCTCCGAGAAATCCCTGGTCGGCACCCTCTTCGTGCACTCCACTTGGCCGATCAGCGAGCCCGTGCAGTAGATGATGTCCCCCAACTGCCCCTGTTTCAGACCTGCGGCCTCTCTCAGCCGACGCAGTTCGTAGCCGTAGTAGTCCAGCGGTGAGGCGCTGGGATCGAGGTCGCGGGCCAGGACCAAGGGACGGTCACCCCCATCGAGACGCGGGTCGGATTCACCTGTGGCCGAGCGTAGCGAGGCCGCCACTCAGCGGTGTCCGGAATCCGGCAGCCATGTGACACACCTCCGCCCCGCACCGGGGGAACCGGGTGCGGGGCGCAGGCATCGCTCGGCGCGGGGTGGGGGGAGATCAGCAGGCGCCGAGGTCCTTCCAGACACCCCACTCACCCGTGGTGCCCGGGGTCTCGTTCTGCGTCCACCACTGGGCCTTGTACTTGCGGCCGTTGTAGGAGACCTCCTGGCCACCGGTGTAGACCGTGCCCGCGACGTACGCCGGGGTCGAACCGCAGCCCGTGGTGGGCGGCGTGGTCGGCGGAGTCGTCGGGGGCGTGGTCGGCGGGGTGGTCGGCGGCGTGGTGGGCGGAGTCGTCGGGGGCTGCGTGGTGCCGCCGAGGGCGTCCGAGATCTGGTTCAGCAGCGTGGTGTTGTTGTCCAGGCCGAGCAGGGAGTACATCATCGCCCCGGCCAGGCCGCGCTGCTTGCCGTAGTCGACCCGGGCCTGGATGGACTTCTGGTTCAGGCCGGTGAAGAACTCGCCGTCCTTGTAGAAGTACGAGGCCTTGGCCTGGTCGTCCCAGAAGGTGGCCGACGGGTTGTCGACGATCCCGCCGAGCTCCTTGTAGTTGGCGATGCCGGCCTGCTGGCTGGTGGGCCGGGCGCCGGAGGCGCCGGTCGCGGGCTGGGCGAGGCCGCCCGCCGTGCCGGCGGGGACGCCCTTCCAGCCGCGGTAGTAGAACTCGTAGCCCAGCGTCAGCTTGTTGGCGGGGAAGCCGCCGGCGATGCCGTAGGCGGGCTTGCCGTCGATCCAGGAGTCGATGGCGTTGTCGATGCTGTACTTCTCGGTGCCCGGGGCGATCGGGTCGGTCGGGTCGTTGGTGCCGGAGTACAGCGGGGACTGGTGGTACGTCGGCCCGTCGCCGTCCCAGGCGCCGTGCATGTCGTACGTCATGATGTTCGCGTAGTCGAGGTACGCGCCGATCTTGTCCGTCTCGATGTACTTGATCTTGTCCTGGCCGGCCGGCAGGGCCGAGGTCAGCAGGTACTTCTTGCCGCCGTTGGCCGCGCCGTAGGCGTCGAGCTGCTCGCGGAACTCCTTGAGCAGGAGCGTGAAGTTCTGCTTGTCCTCGGGGGCATAGTGGTTGCCGAGGTGGCCGCCGGAGGAGCCGGGGTACTCCCAGTCGATGTCGATGCCGTCGAAGATGCCGGCCGCGCTGCCCGCGCCGCCGTAGCCGCCCTCGACCGGGAGGTTGCCCTTGATGTACTGGTCGATGCAGGAGGAGACCAGCTTCTTGCGGGAGGCGTCGGTCTTGGCCGCGTCGCTGAAGTACTTCGAGTAGGTCCAGCCGCCGATCGAGATGTTGATCTTCAGGTTCGGGTACTTGGCCTTCAGCTGCTTGAACTGGTTGAAGACGCCGACGATCGGCTGGTCCCACTTGTCGGCGACCCCGCTGACGCTGTCCGCCGCGCTGAAGGACTTCTGGTAGTCGGCGTACGAGTCACCCGCGCCGTCACCGGCGTTGGGGTTGTTGTCGTCGCCCGCCGCCTTGTTCGCCTCGAAACAGGTGAGGTTGGTGGGGTGGATGTTGCCGAACGAGTAGTTGATGACGTCCAGCTTGCCCGCTATGCCGCGGGTGTCGAGGTGCTTGGGGTAGAAGGCGTTCCCGTACACGCTCCACTGGTCGTAATAGGCGATCTTGACGTTGCCGCCACCGGCGGCGGCCGCGTCGGCGGCCTGTGCGGTGCCGAGCCCCGCGAAGCCGGCCAGCGCTCCGGCTGCCAGCGCGGCCGTGGCGGCGGCCGCGATGAGGGGTTTACGGATGTGCATGAACTGCCTCCGGGGGGGATGGGAGGGGGGAAGCAAGAGGTTCGGGTGTGAGAAGTGATAGCGATCACCCGAGGCCCGAGTCAATGGTTTGGACCAAAGAAGGACTAGACCACTTGGCGGGGAAATCCCCTTGTCAGAGGCTTGAGCGCATATACGGAACCGCTCGCCACCCCGGGTGACGAGCGGTTTAAGGGTGCCTTAGGCCACACTCCCGCAAGGTTGCGGCAACAAACCAGCAGAACTCCGTTCGCCTGCGATCCATCACCTCGCGGGCGCACCGGGCCGGCGCCGCCGCCGGGTCAGACCGACCAGCGCTCGCGCATCGTCTGCACCTCGCCCTTGGAGTCGAGCGTGATCTCGTAGACGTTGCCGTAACAGGAGTAGGGCTGCTTGACGACGTTGCAGTCCTCGCGCAGGCAGCCGTCGATGTGCTTCGACAGCTCCTCGCGGTACACCGCCTGGAACTTGCCCGGGCCGGTGGCCAGTTCGCCCTTGACCCCGGCGGGCAGCTTGTACCCCTTCGGCTCGCCCTCGCCGTGGTAGATCCAGTCGTTGGACGTGCACTTGGGCTGGGCGTCCATGGCCTCGAAGACCGCGATGTCGCGGTGCAGGCCCACCTGGACGATCTTGACGCCGGCGGGCGGCGTCGGCGGCTTGCCGCAGTCGTTCCCGCCGCCGCCCGACCCGGCGGGGTCGGCCTTGGAGGCACCTGCGGACGCGGACGGCTTCGCCACCGCGGACGGACCGGAGGAGGAGCCGCCGGCGGCGTCCTCCTGCGGTCCGCACGCGGCCAGGCCGCCGCCGAGCGCGGCGACGAGCGCGATGGTGCCGATGACACGGGCGGGTCACACCGCGGTGGCCGCGCCCTGCTCCCGGACCGGCATTCCGTACGCGTCCGCCAGGAGTCCGTACGAGCGCACCCGTGCCGCCCCGCTGTGTGCGTTGGAGGTCAGCATCAACTCGTCGGCGCCCGTGCGCTTCACCAGGGCGTCGAGGCCGGCGCGGACCTCGTCGGGCGTGCCGTGGACGACGTTGGCGAGCCAGCCGTCCACGAACTCCCGCTCCAGCGGGGAGAACCCGTACCGCGCCGCCTCCTCGGGCGTCGGGATCAGTCCGGGCCGGCCGCTGCGCAGCCGCAGCATCGACAGCGCCCCCGTGAGCACCTGGGCGCGGGCCTGCTCGTCGGTGTCGGCGGCGAGCGCCGACACCCCGATCACCGCGTACGGGGCGTCCAGCACGGCGGAGGGCCGGAACGTCTGCCGGTAGAGCTCCAGCGCGGGCAGGGTGCCGGCTGCCGAGAAGTGGTGGGCGTACGCGAAGGGCAGACCGAGCTCGGCGGCGAGGCGGGCGCTGAACCCGGAGGAGCCGAGCAGCCACAGCGGAGGCCGCCCGGCGGGGCCCTGCACGGGACCGGGCACCGCGTGCACGCGGGCGTAGGGGTGCCCGTCGGGGAAGTCGTCGTCGAGGAAGCGGGTGAGCTCCACGAGCTGCCGGGGGAACTCCTCCGCGGCCTCGTCGAGGCGCCCCGGCCCGCGCAGGGCCGCGGCGGTGCGGCCGTCGGTGCCGGGGGCCCGGCCGAGTCCGAGGTCGATCCGGCCCGGGGCGAGCGCCTCCAGGGTGCCGAACTGCTCGGCGATCGCGAGCGGGGCGTGGTTGGGCAGCATGACCCCGCCCGAGCCGAGCCGGATGCGGGAGGTGTGGGCGGCGAGGTGGGCCAGGATCACCGCCGGGGAGGAGCTGGCCACCCCGGGCATCGAGTGGTGCTCGGCGACCCAGTGGCGGTGGTACCCGCGGGACTCGGCGAGGCGGGCGATGTCGACGCTCGTGCGCAGGGAGTCGTGGGCGGTGCTGCCGCTGCCGACCGTGACGAGGTCCAGCACCGAGAGCGGCACCGGCGCGTGGCCGCGGGCCTCACCCCGGATCCGGTCTCCGCGGCCGTCCCGGTCCGCACCCCGACCCGCGTCCCCGGTGTCACTCATAGTCGCTCCCGCCTCGCTTCGCTGTCCGTACGAAGAACTCGAACCATCGGCGGCGCACGGTCATTCCCGGCACACCCGGGGGGCGGCCATGACGGTGGCATATGCCAGCGGGGTAGACGCTGGCGAGGGGACGTGATCGAGCCATCAATATCCCCAACAGGCGCTCCACGTGGGCCTCTTGATGGCTATCGTGGTAGGGCAAGCGGTAACAACCTGCTAGGGGGAAAACCGTGGCGCTGAAGCCCGAGCCGACCGCGCCGTTCCATTCGGTGCAGTACGCCCTGCGCGTACTCGAAACGATCGCCCGCCACACCGGCGGTGTGACCGACATACAGATCGCGCGCGAGACCGGCCTGCCCGCGGCCCATCTCGCCCCCATGCTCCTCATGCTGCGCCGGGAGGGGTACGTGCTCCAGGTGTCGGACGGCGCCTACGCCATAGGTGACTCCCTGGTGCTGCTCGGCTCCGGCATAGACAGGCAGCAGGCGCTCCAGAACAAGCTCCAGGAGACCCTGGACCGGCTCCGGGACTCGGTGGGCGCGGCGGTCTACATCAGCCGGTACGTGGACGGCGAGGTGAAGATCACGCAGTTCGCGGACAGCCCGCGCACCCCGAAGGTGCACGAGTGGGTCGACTTCCGCTCGGCGGCGCACGCCAGCGCGGTCGGCAAGTGCCTGCTGACGCAGCTCGACCAGAACGGGCGGCGCGACCACCTCTCGCGGCACAAGATCGCCCGGCTCACGTCGAAGACGATCGTGAACGAGCGGATCCTCTTCTCCAAGCTGGACAGCCAGCCGGCCACGGTTCCGGTGCTGGACCTCCAGGAGTACGCGGTGGGCACCGTCTGCGCCGCGGTACCGATCACCGCCGGGGCGTCGGTGGGCTGCCTGGCCCTGTCGATGCCGGTCGAGCACGCGCACCGGCTCCGGGCCGCCGCGGAGGCACTGAACCGGAAGGCCGCGCCACTGCTGCTGTCGCTCACGCTGTGAGCGACGGTCTTCCTGTGAGCCGCGGTCCTCACGGGCCGAGAGGGCGAGGGCCCGGACGGGCCGGA
Source organism: Actinobacteria bacterium OV450 (assembly GCA_001298555.1). Lineage (GTDB taxonomy): Bacteria > Actinomycetota > Actinomycetes > Streptomycetales > Streptomycetaceae > Streptomyces. The sequence goes on along the minus strand of LJCW01000011.1, from coordinate 6,739 downwards.
AACACTTCGGGCGGTTCCCGGTGAACCGGAAACCGCCCGAAGTACAGGTGCGCCGCCAGGGACTCGAACCCCGGACCCGCTGATTAAGAGTCAGCTGCTCTAACCAACTGAGCTAGCGGCGCCTGACAGAGAAAATACTACCTGGTCCTCAGGGGTGCTCAAAACCAATGCCCGCGGGCGCGGGGATCAGCGGTCCAGGGCGCGCGGATCAGCGGTCCAGGAGCTCGCCCCGGCCGTGCGCCGCGTACGCCGCCAGCAGGCCGGCGAGGTCCTCCGGGTCCAGGGGCCGGTAACCGGAGCCGCCCGGCGGGCGCCACCAGACCGGGTCCGGGCAGCGGAAACCGGAGCGGCGCAGGGCGACCCGGTGGACCTTGTTCGTCGCCGTGGTGGGCATCGACCCCACGATCCGGACGTAGCGCGGCGCCATCTTCGTGCCCAGGTCCGGCTGGGCGGCGAGGAACGCGGAGAACTCCTGCGGCGAGAACCGCCGCCCCTCCTCCAGTGCGACCGCCGCCATCACCTGGTCGCCGGCGGCCTCGTCCGGCACCGCGTAGACGGCGACCGCGGCCGCCGGGGACCAGCGCGCAAGGATGTTCTCGATGACTGCCGCGGCGAGGTTCTCGCTGTCGACCCGCAGCCGGTCGTCGGTCCGGCCCGCGAAGTAGAGGAACCCGTCCGCGTCGCGGAAGAAGAGGTCGCCCGTCCAGTACCAGCCGTCCCGGGTGCGTGCGGCTTCCGCGTCGGGATTGCGCCAGTAGCCCTCGAACAGGCTCCGGCCGCGGTTGACCAGCTCGCCGATCGCCGCGGAGCCGTTGAGGAGGCGGCCCCGGGCGTCCAGGACGGCCGGCGGGCACTCCGCGCCCGTCTCCGGATCCACCACCGCCAGGTCGTCCCCGGCCCCGGCGCGGCCCAGGGCGCCCGGCGGGGTGTCCGGGGTCCGCTGGACGGAGGCCCCGCCCTCGGTGGCCCCGTACCCCTCCACCAGCCGGACCCCGAACCGCTCGGTGAAGCGGGCTGCGTCCACCGCCCCGGCCTCGGTCCCGAAGCCGAGTCGCAGGGTGTGGTCGCGGTCGTCGGGGCGGGGCTCGGTGGCCAGCAGGTACTGGACCGCCCGGCCGACGTAGGTGAAGTACGTCGCCCCGTACGCGCGGACGTCGTCCAGGAACGCGGAGGCGGAGAACCGGGGGCGCAGGGCCACGGCCGCCTCCCCGGCGAGGGCGGGCAGCCAGTCGGCGATGACCGCGTTGCCGTGGAAGAGCGGCATGCAGACGTAGTGCACGTCGTCGGGGGTCACGGAGAACTGCCGGGCAAGCGAGGCGCCGGCGGCGGCGATCCGGCCCTGGCTGCAGAGGGCTGCCTTGGGGGCGCCGGTGGAGCCCGAGGTGAAGTAGAGGAGGAAGCGGGAGCCCGGGCCGGGGGCGGCGAGGACGGCCTCGCCCGGTTTCGCGCCCGCGTACGGGGCGAGCAGGGCCGCGTACACCTCGGTGCCGGTCACCAGGATCCGTACGCCCGGCAGGTCCAGCCCGCGCAGCAGCGGCAGGTGGGCGCGCTCGGTGACCAGGATCCGGCAGTCGGTGTGCAGGATGTCGCGCGCCAGCTCGGGACCGCGCCGGGTGGGGTTGATCCCGGCGACGGCGGCCCCGGCGGGGGCCGCCGCGCCGAGCCAGAACGGGAACTCGGGGGTGTTGTCGAGCAGCACCCCGATGTGCGGTTCGGCTTCCGCCGACAGGAGGTCGACGAGCAGCGCGGCGCGCGCCGCGGCCTCCTGGGCGGTCCGGTGGCGGCTGAGGACGGCGGTGCCCTTGCTGCCGCCGTACTTCAGCCCGGGCCGGTGGTCGCCCCATTGGCGCGCGATGAGCTCCGCGACGGTTCCGGGTGTCGTCCGCATGCCGCCGGAGGGTAGCTGACGTTGTGTCAGAACTGAATGCCGGCCGGCGGGGCGGCCGCCGGGCCGGGATTCAGAACTGGACGTCGGAGCAGGAGTAGAACGCCATGGGCGTGTCGTTGACGGTCCAGACGGCCAGGATCATGTGCCGGCCGGTCTTGCCGCTCGGCATGGTGCCCTGGTGGACGGTGGTCATGGCGGGCCGGGCGCCGTTGTAGGCGACGGTGAGGAAGGGCTGGGATTCGAGGGAGGCGCGCGTGAGGGGCCTGGTGGGGTCCCAGCCGTTCTTGGTGACGTAGTACTTGAAGTCGGTGGTGGAGTGGTTGGCCGTGAACTGCCACCGGAAGCCGTAGCTCTGCCCGGCGGTGACCTTGGTGGTGGGCCAGGCGCCGCCGCGCGGGTCGTCGAGCTGCGCGAACTCACTGTGCCCGCCGGAACATATCTGGCCGTCGGCCGGACCGGCGGCCGGGAAGCCCTTGTAGCCCTCGACGCTCTGCGGTTCCCACTGGATCGGGCCGCAGTCGGAGACGGTCTTGTTGGCGCAGAGCTTCTAGCGGCTGATGGGGGTGTCCGTGTAGCCGTGGCCGCTGGCGGTGGGGGCGGTGAGGAGCGCCAGGCCGGCGATGACGCCGAGGCCGACCGTGGCGGCGCCGGCTCGTCCGGGCAGGCGAACGGGCATGCGGATGGGACGCATGATGCTCCTTGGGCGTGGGGGGGACGGCGAGAGCGTGCACACGCATGGGGATTCAGGTCTAGACCAAGTACCAGGTTATTGACGGGAGTTGGACATGTCCAGACCAATGAAAGAACGGGTGGTCCGGTCGGATCCGGCCACCCGTTCGCTCGCTCGTCCCGGTCCCGCGCCCCGCGGGACGCCCTACTCCGGGCGGCCCGTGTAGAAGGCGACGGTGAGGTCCTTCACGAGGGCCTTGCGCTCGTAGTCGTCGAGCTCGACCAGCCCCCGCGAGGTCAGCCGGTGGACGGTGTCGTCGACCGCGTCCACGACCGAGGTCAGCACCGTGTCCCGGTGCTTGGCGTCGATCGCCGCGACCCGGCGCCGCCGCATGGCCTCGGCGACCTCGGGGGCGTACTCGATCCGGGTCGGCTGGGCCGAGTACACCTCGATCCCCACCGCCTCGGTCTCGGTCGCCAGCATCCGGGTCAGCGCGTCGCCGACCGCCTCGGAATCGCGCAGGGTCGGGGCGTCCTCGTGGAAGGCGTCGGCGGGCAGCTGGGACAGGACCCGCGCCATCGCCGACTCGACCTGCTCGGCGAGGTACTCGGTGTGGTCCTCGACGGCGAGGGTGGCCCGCGCCGTGTCCTTGACCTGCCACACGACCTGGACGACGACCCGCAGGGCCAGGCCGCCCGAGTCCACCGCCGGCATGGGCTCGCTGCGCCAGTGCCGCAGCCGGACGTCGACGCGCCGGCGTAGCAGGAGGGGACTGACCCAGGTGAGTCCGGTGCGACGTACGGTGCCGCGGTAACGGCCGAACAGGGTGAGCACCCAGGCGTGACCGGCCTTGCCGCGGCCGAGGCCGCCGAGCGCGAGCAGCGCCACGATGCCGAGGAAGGCGAGCGGGGGCCAGTGGGTGGCGCGCAGCCCCTGGTAGGCGCGGGGGCTCGCGCCGAACGCGGCCACGAAGGCGGCGGGGACCGCCCCGGCGCGCCAGAGCACCGCCAGGCAGCCGGCGAGGGCGAGCCCGCCGACGCCGACGCCGACCCAGCCGGGCAGGACGGGGCCGCGGTGCTCCCGCAGCCGTTCGTCGCCGCGCGGGACCCGCCGGCCGGGGGTGGGCCGGGAGGCCCGCAGGGCACGGGCGGCGGCAGGGGTCTGCGGGGCGGCAGGGGTCTGCGGGGCGGCCGGCCGGGCCTTGGCGCGGAACGGGAGGTGCACCGGCACTTCGGTGGCCGCCGCCCCGCGGACCGGCGCGACCCGCGGCAGGTCGTGCGTGTCGGCCTCCATGCCGCGTGCCACGGCCTGCGCGACGATGTCGGCGGCGGCGGGCCCAGGCACTGCGACGGGCAGTGGCTCGTCGGCGTCGGCTTCGCCGTGCGGGTGCGGGTGCGGGACGTGCGGGCCTGCGGGCCCGGCGTCGCCGTGCGGGTGAGGGTACGGGGCCTCGGGGCCGGGCTGCGGAGCTGGGTGCGGACCGGGCTGCGGACCGGGGTGCGGACCGGGCGGCCATGCCTCGCCGTACCGGTGCGCGGGACCGTTCGCCACCGGCAGCCCGGATTCCGCAGGGCAGACCTGGCCCTGCGGGGCCGGGGGCTCGCCCCCGGCGTCCAGGGCCCGCAGCCGCAAGGTGGCCACCCCGGTGGGCGCGGTCTCGTCATGCGACCCGGCCGGGGCCGGTACACAGACCACGGGGTCGGGTTCCCGACCGTACGAGCCCGCGCCGGACTCGGCGCGGTCTGCGGCCCCGGCCAGGGCGTGCACCGACTCGGGCTCGACCCGGGCCCGGGCCGCCGGAACCTCGCTCCAGCCGGCGTCCTCATCCGCGGCCGGCCGCCCGTGCGGCAACGCGACCTCCCAGGGCCCGTCCGGAGCGACGCCCCGGCCCCCTCCGGCCACGTCGGACTCCGCACGGCCCACAGGCGGCAGTGGACCAGCGGACTCCGCAACGGCCCGGACCGCGCACGGTCCGGGAATCCCGGCCGCGGGCTCCGCACCGGTCACCGGCTCCACCGGTGCGGCACGGAACGGCAGCTCCGCCACGGCCGTCAACGCCGACTCCGACTCGGCCCCCGCCACATGCCCGGGCCCCGGCACCGCCTCCCGGCCGGCCTGAGCCGCGTACGACTGCGCGCCCGCAGCTCCGGGGAAGTCGGCCCCCGCGCCAGGGCCCGCATCCCCGGACTCCACCCCGGCCGCGTGCGCGGGCCTCGGCTCCGCCTCCCGGCCGGCCTGAGCCGCGTACGACTGCGCGCCCGCAGCTCCGGGGAAGTCGGCCCCCGCGCCGGGGCCCGCATCCACCGACACGGCCGTCAACGCCGGCTCGGGCTCGGCCCCCGCAGCGTGCGCGGGTCCCGGCACCGCCTCCCGGCCGACCGGGCCCACGTACGGCTGCGCGCCCGCAGGCCCGGGCAACCCGGCCCCCGGCCCAGGGGCCGCATCCACCGACGCGGCCGTCAACGCCGGCTCCGACACGGCCCCCGCCACATGCCCGGGCCCCGGCACCGTCTCCCGACCGGCCTGGCCCGCGTACGGCTGCGCGCCCGCGTGCGCGGGCCTCGGCTCCGCCTCCCGGCCGGCCTGAGCCGCGTACGGGTGCGCGCCCGCAGGCCCCGGAAAGCCGGCACCGGGCAGGCGGTGGGGCGGCGGGTCGGCCTGCGGTGGTGCGGGTGGAGGGGGAGCCTCCGGTTCGACGCGGGGCGGGTGCGCCGCTGCCGGGGACGGGGCGGCGGACACCGCCGGGGATCCGGAGGGCGGCCCGGCCTGGGCCGCGCCCCGGCACAGCGGCGGGGTGGGGAAGAGCTCGGCCGTGCCCCGCAGGGCCGGGGCCTTCGGGGGCTGCGGGGCCGCCGCAGCGGGTGGCACTCGGAAGGTGCCCGTCGTCGAGGTGGTGCTCGTGGGGTACATCGTTGCCTCCGTCATGCGAACAGCCGGCGCCAGGTTTCCGGGCCCGGGTAGCCGTCGGCCTCGGCGCCGCGCCAGCCCTGGGCTCGCTGGAAGGCCTCGACGCTGCGGCGGTCGGCCTCGCCCCAGAGGGGCCCCGGGCCGTTCGTGTAGTTCTTGCCGAAGCCCTTCTTCACCAGCTGGCGGCCGAGGGCGGTGATGAACGGGTGGGACGACCCGGGGCGGAACGCCGACAGCCCCGGATAGGCCGGCACCCCGGCGGGCCCCGGCGCCGCGTCCACCGTCGGCCGGATGTCGTTGCCCTTGTGCTCGACGAGCAGTTGCCAGGTGTGCGCGCCCGGGATCCCGTCGGCGTCCGTGCCCGTCCAGCCCTGGGCGCTCTGGAAGGCCTGCGTGGCCAGCCGGTCGGCGTCGCTCCACGCCGTGCTCGCGCCCTTGGGGTAGAAGCGCCGGCCGCCCCGGTCGATCAGCATCCGGGCCAGCTGGGCGACGTGCTCGTTGTTCGCGCCGGGGCCGAACTGCGTGGCGCCGGGGAAGACGGTCGGGACCGCCGGTTTCGGGTCGGTCGTCGACGGGTCCTGCTCGGTGATGCCGCTCGTCACGCCGTTGAACCGGTACGGGAGGTACTTCGTCGCGTTGGTCCAGTAGCCGTACGGGGTGGCGCCCTTGCGCGTGTTCGGGCGGGTCTGCTCGTACGCGACGTAGTGCGTGCGCGTCTCGTCGACCCACCCGCCGAAGAGCACCACGTGCGAGCCGTTGGTGGGGTCGGCCGGGTTGTGGAAGAGCAGCATGTCCCCGGGGAGCAGCTCCTCTTTGGTGATCTTGGTAGCGAATTTGTCGAGACTTCCGGTCCACTCGTTCGAACCGAGGTTCCAGGCCATCGAGACGAAGCCGGAGCAGTCCTGCCGGTAGCCGTCGGACCAGTACGCGGACATGCTGTACGGGACCTTCGCGTCCAGCCACAGCTTCGCCCGGTTGATGATCGAGGTCCGGTCGATCCGCTTGACCGCCGACGGCGCCCCGGGCGCGCCCGGCGGCTTCGCCGGGACCGGGCGGCCGTGCAGGGGGGACCGGCCGCCCTGCGGGGAGCCGGGGCCGTCGGCGGCGGGGGCGGCAGGGCCGGGGCCGTCGGCGGCGGGGCCGGGGATGTCGAGGGAGACCGGCCCCGGGCCGGAGAGGGGGCCGGCCGCCGCCCGCGCCGCCGAGCCTCCGCCGCCCAGATCGGCAGTGCACACGCCTGAACTCACGTCAGGGCTAAACTTCGCATTGCGCGT
>LJCW01000109.1:0-112500 GCA_001298555.1 Actinobacteria bacterium OV450 | reverse complement strand
TGGGCGTGGCGGTCACCCCGTTCCCGGTCACGGGTCAACGCGTACCTGACGGGCCCGGCTAGCCGGGGGCCGGACGCGCTGGGGCCGGTCCATTGGTCAAGGGCGCGACTGTCGGCAAGCCACGATGGGGCGTATGCGGCGTACACATTTTTCGCCTGCCCGCGGAGGCCTGCGCCCGGTGCCAGTCGGCGGCAGCGCCCACCGCCTCCCCGAGCGTAAGATGCAACGTGAGGACGACCGCGGCGCCTCCGACCCAGGCGCCGTGCGGGGCCCACCCAGTGCCCAGGTCGGAGCCCTACCAGGGCGGGGGTCGCCATCCTCCACGGGCGCCCGGGGCCGCGGGCGGACCTGCTGGAAGGCGTCGGCGGCTGCTTGGACGCGGCCGCGGCCCAGGACCGGGGAGCATGTCGTGGACGCTCGCCTCGTTCCCTCCGCGGCCGCCGTGGTCATGGCATAGGACACAGCGGCACCGGAACGCTCCGGGGTGGACAGATCCTCGGCGGTGCCCGCATTAGCGATCAGGCCGCGGGCGCTGGCGAAAACCGCCCTGGCGCGGGTGCTGAGCTGGAGGCGAACGGCGTGGCCTGGCGGTGGCCCCTGAGGACGTTCCCGCCGGTCTCGGCGCGTGTCCCGGCCGGCGGGGTGTGCCACCAGCCGGTGATGAGGCTGGGTCCCCGGCGAAGACGCTGACCGCGTAGGTCACGCGCCGACCGCGCCCCGGGAACCCCTGCCGCCCTCCTGGGGGCGCACACCGCCACCGTACGGTCCCGACTGCCCGCGGCAGGGGACCCGTACGGAGGTGAGTCAGGGCTTCGGAAGGGTGGTCGGGAGGCCCGTGGGGAGCTTGCCCGGCTCGCTCTTCTGGTAGGTCTCGGTGCCGACTTCCTGCCAGGTGACCTTCAGTTCGGCCGCGCCCGAGGATACGACCTGGCCCTTCGCGTGCAGTGCGCCCGCCGGGCACTTGAGGTCGAAGGACTTGCCGTCGGTGGTGCCCTGGCAGGTCAACCCGGACGCGCCCTCGACGACCACGGCGGTCTTGCCCTTGACGGTCAGGACAACGGGCTTCGACGGGTTCGCGATCGAGATCCAGCCGCCCTCCACACTGCCGCCCTTGGTATCGGCACCGGAGCTGGACGCGGTTGACGGACTGCTCGGCGTCGCAGCCGGCTTCGGGTCCTTCGAGATGGCGGTCTTGTCGCTGCCGGAGTCGCTGCCACAGGCAGTGAGGGCCAGGGCGGCCACGATGCCGGCCGTGGCGATGAGGCTGTGGCGCAGGTTCTTGTGCACGAGAAGTCCCCCAGTGGAGCACGAATTGCTAGAAAGAGTGTTCCAAATTACCAGGAAGGAAGACGCGGACGGCGGCGTCGGCGTCACCAGTTCGTCACAGGTACCGGGGTTACTCGTCCAGGACGCCGCCGTCGATGGGGAACGCCGTCGGCGCGGTCGGCCGACAGGCGAGGTGGGTCGAACGTCGCAGTCTCGCCGTCAGCTGAGTCGTTCCCGTAGGTCGGCCGTGCCCGTTGGTACATGTTGAAGTGGCGTTCGTTCGCCTGCCGTTCCGGGGAGTCGACGTAGGACGCGAACTCCTCTCCGCCGACGGTGGGGCGGCGAAGGTGTGCAGCTCGAAGTTCGGCCTCCCATCGGGCCAGGTGCTGACGACCTGAGTGAACGCCGTCAGTACCCCTTGGAGACCGGGACCGGCGAAGTCATACCGACGAGGTTGTTGGCGTTGCCCGGTCTCATCCCGCGCTAGCAAAGGCCCGAGGTGCCCTGGGTCGCGAGCGAGGCGTCGGTCAGTTGCCGGTTGATGCCGAGGACGATCCGGGTACGGTGTTCCGCCAGGGTCTCCCCCGAGGGGCGTGGGGTGCCGCCGGTCGCCCCAGCAAGGCGCAACGGTTGAACACCGCCGACGGGATTGAGGCTACCCCCGCGGTGCACGCCCTGGCCGTGATGGACACGGAACGAGTAGCCGGGTGGGCCCGTACGGGTGAGATCGCCGGCGACGTTCGGCTGTCCCCGCTGGGGTCTGCGTCCGGCCGTCCCGGCGGAAATCCGGGGCCGCGGACGCCTGCCGGGCCGGCCGCAGTCTCGTGTTCACGGTTTGCCCAGAGTCCTGTCGTCTTCGCAAGCTGTCCTAGACGCCCCCAGGAAAGGAACCGACCATGCCGAGTGCGCTCTCCGAGGACCTCAAGAGACTGATCGACGACACTCCGGTCTTCGCCTCCGTCGCCACGATCCAGCCTGACGGCAGCCCGCAGATGTCCGTCACCTGGCTCGCCCGAGACGGCGACGACCTGCTCATCTCCACTACCGTCGGACGTCGCAAGGAGACCAACCTGCGTCGCGACCCACGCGTGTCCGTGCTCATCAACCCGCACAACGCCCCCTACACCTACGCCGAGGTCCGCGGGACGGCGGAACTCACCACCGAGGGCGGGCAGGAGTTGATCGACCAGCTCTCCCGCAAGTACACCGGCAAGGAGTACGCGGACTTCAACCCTGCGTCCGGGGAGGACAGCGCGCGCGTCGTCATCCGCATCACTCCGCGCAAGGTGATCGGCTCCATCTGAACCCACGGCGGGCTGGTTGACCGTTCAGCGGGGTTTCAGTGGGTGGGCGGGCTTTGGATGAGGGCTGCGGCTCGGGCCGCGGCGAACTCTGCGAGGCAGGTGCGCTGGTCCTCGTCGAGGTGGCCGTAGACGTCGTCGCCGATGGGAAGACGCAGGGGCGTGGTCGCACCGCTTCCGATGACGGCGAGGACTAGCGCTGCGAAGTCCTCGGATGAGCCCGACTCGGGGCTGTCCGCCAGACCGCGGGCGCCATCGACCATGTCGCGGTCGGTGGCGTCGTACGCTGTGATCCGGCGCCGGGCAAACTCGACCGCATCGAGGCCGGCCTGGAGCGCTTCCCCGACCGGACCTTCGCGTTCGACGAGTTCGGAGCGCTCGGCATCCACCCAAGAGCCAGCCCCAGCTGGTCCGCTACCTTCGCCGGCGCAACCCCAACGCCCGGCACCCCGACGTCCTCGCGGCCAAACACCGCGAACGCGCACCATCCGCAGCGAGAAGGGCGTCCCGTGGGGCGGACGCCGCTACGTCGAAGCCGTCTGAACGTCATAGCCCGACCACAAGAACTGCTCGTCCGGTTCCTCCCGTCGTTCCAACACTCCAGCGGCGGCCAGCTGGAGAAGCACCTCGTGAAGCGCGTTGCCCAGCGGGTTGTTACTCCAGAACACCCACTTGACCTTGGTGAACGTCTCGGACTCGGCAAAGATACCCAGCGAGCGGCCCACCTCGAATGCGGCACCGTCCCAGTCAGTCCAGCCAGTCAAGCTCGCAGAAAGATCCATGACGTGATCCTGCCAGCACCCAGCCAAACCCGGTAAACGTTTTCGGTCCCCGCACGCGGTAGGCCGGGAAGCCAGGAGGTCAGGAGATCAGGAGATCAGGAGATCAGGAGGCCAGCCTTCCCGACAAGCCACTCCAGGACGTCAGGGCTCCCCCCACGTCGACCACCCGCCGGGTCACGCAGGGCCGCGCGCACCTGCTCCGGGTCGGCGGCCTCCGCCACAACACACAGCCGGCACGCGGCCTGGTTCTCGTCGTAATTGAACCGCCGCACTCGCGTCACTATCGCGCTCTTGGAAAAGCGCTATGCGGTGCGAACGAGGCGCAGTTCTCTCTGGGCAGCGGCGGCTGGCTCCTCACTGCTGGACGGGCTGAACCTTGGGGTGTGTGTCGTCGCCGGCGAGCACGGCATCGATGGCCTGGGTGAACTCGACGAGTTTTTCGGCGCCCAGCCCGGCGGCCGTGCGCAACGGGCCCTCCGAGGCGGCCAGCCACGTCTGGTAATCGCGCAGGAATCCCCGGAACTGCGCTACGCGCCCGTCGTCGGTCAGATAGTCGTCGGCGCACACGTCCGTGAGGCCGTTGGGCTGCCGTCCGATCGATCGCAGCCAGAAGGCCTGCCATTCGCGCAGCCACGGCACCGTGCGATACGTGGGGTTGGCCTCGACGTACATCGCCGCCAGTGCCATGAACGTCTCTTGCTGAACGTCGTGCGCGTGTGCCCAGTGCTCGCGGAACCTGAACATCGACCAGCTCAAGGGGAGTCTGCCTTTCCGTGTCCAGGCCGGCCTTGCAGACCGGTTTCCATTCACGGTAGCCCGTTGGGCTCCACGGCTGGCGCGGATTTCCGGCACGCCGGTTCCGTCGCGGCCGCACCGGGGCTCCGGCACTCCATCGGGTTCGGCGAGCGGTCCCCAGAAGCCCCTGGACCCAGGGGTGTTCGCGTAGGGTGGGGGGCCTCCAGAGGCGACGGGGGGGAGTCGATGGCTTCGTCAACCGACGGCTGGCAGTCGCGGGTGTACGAGCTCTACTGGCAAGGCGTGGAGGCCCGCGCACAAGCTCAGCGAGCCGAAGGCCCGGAGCGCCGTCGGCTCGTTCTGAGGTCGCTGGACCAGCACGGCCAGGCGGCAGGGATCCTGCGCGCGGAGCTGGCCGCCCGCCCGGACGACCCGCGGTTGAACGAACAGCTCGCGTCGCTGCTGTACTCCATGGGGTCCTCGCAGATCGCTGTGGACCTGACCGAAGAGGCCCTGTCATCGCTCGATGAATGCGAAAGCTGCTACAAGCGATCCGGGCCCACGTCACCGGAACTGGCGGCCCGGATCGGCGACGTGCGCGCACGCCGTGCCACGGCCCACTCCTTCGCCGGACACGTGGCCTCCGCACTCACGGACGCCGACCTGGCCGTGGAGGCGTACGCAGGAGCTGGGTTGCAGGCCGAGGGGCCTCCCATCTCGCTGGACTTCGCCCGCTTGCTCAGCATGGTCGCGGTCGTTCAGGCACAGCACGGTGACCCGGACCAGGCCCTTTACTGTGCCGGACAGGCCCTGAGCCGGTACCAGGACGCGATCGACACCGTGGTTGCCGACCCCGGTGCGCACCTCGGCTACGCAACCGACATGGCCGCGGAGGTCGCCTCCCGAATCGAAGCCGCCCATGGCAACTGGGACTACGCCCTGGCCGTGGACGGCTTCACGCTGAGTACCGCCGAGCAAGGCTGGGGCGACCTCGCGGGTGCGCTGGCCCGGACAGGCGTGCACCTGCGCGCCGCGGGCCGCGCAGCCGAGGCAGCGCCGCTGCTCGCCCGCGCGGCCTCCCTCGATCCGGAGGCCGTACCGGCCCAGGAGCGCATCCTGGCCGACGGGGTACCGGTCACTCTCGGCGAGGCGGTTCTGCGAGCGGGAGCGGCCTTGGGCGAGCCCGTCGAGGCCCTGCACCGTGCCCTCACCTTCAGCGAGTCCGCCTCGGTGACGGGCCGGTTGCCGCATCTGGAGACGGCCCCGCCGTATGCGCGACGCTTGGGCCAACTCGCAGCGGACCTGTGGCAGTCGGAGGGTGACGAGGAGGTCGCCTGGCGGCTCGCACTGGAAAGCCACCTGTTGTACTACACCGTCTTTCGGCACTTCGTAAGAGATCCGCGGAACTGGCTGCGGGAGCACGGAGAGGGGTGGGCGCAGACCGGAATCACGGTCTTGCGACTGGCCCTTGCACAGGGCAACGGAGCGGCTCACGACGACCTCTGCCGCCCTCTGGCAGCATTGTCCGGGCACTTGGAGGAACTGGCGAAGGCGGGCCACCCCGTTGCCGCGGCTGCGGAGCTCGCGCGGATGACAGCGCGATGAGCCCTCCGGCCGAACCACTGCCGTTCGGCCGAGCCACTGCTGTTCGGCCGCCGGCTCCCTGTGACGGCCCAGCAGATCTCCGGCCGCTTGCCGTAGGGACGTCGAGACCAGCGTCCTCCTGCCGGACGAGACACTCCCCTACGGCATCGGCCGACGCGCCCAGCCGCGTCGCCGGACCGGATAAGTACCCCCAGCCGTGAAGAGAGGCACCCGGTAGACGGCGCAGCTCAGCACGTCGGCCCAAGGCCGGTGAGCCCCGGACCGGACACACGCTCTCCCCTTCCCCAGAGGATGACCTGCTGCGCTGGGAGACAGAGGACGACGCGGGCGGATGAGGTGCCAAGGTGGGCGTGCACACGTGGCAGCCCCCGTCCTTCCAGCACGGAACGACGGGGGTTCACCGAACCCGTCCGCCTACGACCAACTCCGCGCCACCGCCCCGGCGGTCGTGGCCGAGGAGATCCCGGCCTGCTGGAGCGACCAGTCCGGAAGGACACGCGCGTCGTTGGGTATCGGCGGGTGCTGACCGGCGGGCGGGCTACGGCAGCTTCGCGGCGAGGACGTCGACGGGCAGGATCTCGGGGGCCTCGGCGAGCAGCTTGGCCGCGTTGTCCATGAGCGCTGCCGCGATCCTTCCCTGGAGGTGTGCGGTGCGGTCCTCCTCGGTGCCGAAGGCGTCGAAGATGCCGAAGGTGGTGGGGCCCAGACGCAGGGCGAACCAGACGGTGGTGCCGGTCTCCTCCTGGGCCAGGGCGAGCGCGCCGGTGAGCAGTTCCTCGACGTCGCGGACGTACTCCGGCTTGGCCTCGATGCGGGCGAGCAGTCCGATGCGGGCGGTGCCGGGGACGAGGAGGTTGGTCATGGAGTGTTCCTTTGTACGTGGTGGATGCGGCTTCGCCCCTGCGGGTGCGGCGCCGCCGTGTCATGTGATCACCGTATGAGCTACCCATGGACTCCGGTCAGTGTCGCATCCGCCGGATGATTTACCGTTTCCGACATGAGGATTTCGGTATTGGTGATGGACGGCCTCTTCGACTCGGGGCTGGCCACGGTCTTCGACGTCCTGCAGATGGCCAACGAACTGCGGACGGAACTCCCCCACCCCCCACCGCGCTGGGAGCTGACCCGCGTCAGCGGGCAGGGCGCCGTCCGTACGGCTTCCGGGCACGTGATCGAGGCCCGAGCCGCCGAAGACGCGCCAAGGCCCGATCTCCTCGTGGTGCCCGGGGCCGGCCCCAAGCAGCCCGCACCCCTGCTCGACTGGGTGGCCGCCCCGGAACGCGGACCCGAACGCGAGGTCCTCTGTCGGGCCCGGGCCGAGGGCGTCCCCCTGGCCGCCGCCTGCACCAGTACGTTCCTCCTCGCGGAGGCGGGGGTGCTGGACGGGCTCACCGCCACCACCAGCTGGTGGCTGGCCCCCGCCTTCCGGCAGACGTATCCCCAAGTGACGCTGGACGAGGGCCACATGCTGGTCCATGCCGCGGGGGTAACCACGGCCGGAGCCGCGATGGCGCACCTCGACCTCGCCCTCGCCCTGGTACAGCAAGCCAGCCCGGCTCTCGCCGACCTCACGGCCCGCTACCTCGTGGTCGACCATCGCCCCACCCAGGCCGGCTACGCCATCCCCAGCCACCTCGCCCGCACCGATCCCACCGTCAGCGCCTTCGAGCGATGGGTACGCGCGCACCTCGACGAGCCACTGCGGATGGCTGAAGCGGCACGGGCGGTCGGCGCGAGCGAACGGACCCTCCAGCGCGCCGTGGACAAGGTGCTGGGCATCTCACCCCTGCGATTCGTCCAGAGCGTCCGGCTCGAACAAGCCGCCCACCTGCTTCGCACCACGAACCTCCCCACCGAGACCGTCGCTCGCCGCGTCGGATACGAAAACGCCTCCACGCTCACCACACTGCTGCGCCGACGCCTGGGCACCACTCCCGGCCGCCTGCGCAGCGGAGCAACGCCAGCCGGCACCTGACCCCGGTGAACGCGATGGTCGTTTGGCTCCCATGGTTCTGGACGCCGCCCCGGCGGTGGTGCAGTGTGCGGGTCAGCGGGCGATCGAGATCGCGAAGGGTGCGAATCCGCCGGACCGGATCACGTGCGGTACGAACAGGATTGCGGCCTCCGTGGCGCGGGCGGTCCTGATTCCGCCGAGGTCGCTTATCCACTCGGTCCGCCAGCCGAGGTCGCCGAGCAGTTCACGCACCGTCTGCTTGGCCTGTGGATCCTCGCCGGAGAGGAACACGGTCGGCGCCTGGGTGAGCGTGGCCGGCGCGGTCATCACCGGGTAGAGCATGGTGTTGAGCGTCTTGACGACGCGCGTTTCGGGAAGTGCTTCCTGGAGTTGCTCGGCGAGGCTGGAGCCGGGGTAGATCAGGTGGGCGGGCAGGCCGTCCGGGCCGTCGACGGTGGCGTTGGAGACGTCGACGAGGATCTTGCCCCGCAATTCCTCGCGCAGCGCGACGAGCCTGTCCAGCGAGCCGGCTCCTGGCGTGGCGTTGATGATGATCCGGGCTGTACGGGCAGCGGCGGCGGCGGCGCCCGGCGTGCTGTCCGCCCCGGTCACCTCGTGCCCTGCCCGGGTGAGGGCTACGGCCAGACTGCCGCCGACGCGGCCGCTTCCGAGAACTGCGATCGTGGTCATGATGATCGACTCCTTCCGTTCGTGCAGCATGTGGTGCGCGGTCAGCGAGAGAGCGTGGTGACGGCTTCGGAGTGGACACCGGGCGCGGCAGCCAGGAAGCTCTCGCTCTGCGGGGTCCAGGGGCGGCCCTCGGCGTCGGAGATCCGTCCGCCGGCCTCGGTGACGAGCAGCGCCCCGGGCAGCAGGTCGGCTCGGGCGCCGGCGAACTGCCAGAAGGCGTCGGTCCGTCCGGCGGCCACGTTCGCCAGGTGCAGGGTCGCCGGCACGGAGGTGCGGACGACGAGCGCGTCGAAGAGCATCGCAGTGATCGAGGCCCCGACGCGCCGCACGACCTTCTCGTCCTCGTCCGGCCGGGCCTGGCTGGTGGCGACGATGCTCAGGCCGAGGTCCGCGGTCCGGGAGACGTGCAGGGGCCGGCCGTCGAGGTGGGCGCCCGCTCCGGCGAGCGCGGTGTAGGTCTCGCCGGTCAACGGCAGGTGGACCACGGCGAGCACCGGCCGGTTCTCCCGCACGAGGGTGGCGGTCACCGCCCAGTCCGGCAGGGCATGCAGGTGGTTGACGTTGCCTTCGGCCGGGTCCACGACCCACCATTCACCGGGCGGCAACGCCCCGCCGTCGAGTTCCTCCTCCACCCAGCCGGCATCCGGGCGCAGCGCCGTGAGGCGGGGGCGCAGGATGGCGAGGGCCGCGTCGTCGTTGGCAGCGAGCGCGAGCATCAGCTCTTCGCGGGTCTGGTGGCGGACCACCTCGCCGAAGCGCTCGCGCAGCGCCGAACCGGCCACGCGGACGGCGATGACCGTCTGGGCGAGCAGGTCTGCGTCGGAGGCGGCGGTGGCCGTGTTCTCAGGCGTTGCGGACATGGCGGTACTCCCGTGTGGGGAAGGGTGGTTGAGGCCGGTGTGACCAGGCTGTGCGTTCCGTCTCGCACTCTCACCTCGAAGGTATCCAGCCCTTCAATTAACTTCAAATGCATGTAAAGCAAGGCTAGAATTACTCCCATGCAATTGGATTTGAATCTGCTCGCCGCGCTCGACGCGCTCCTGGAGGAGGGCAGTGTGGCCGGGGCGGCCGCGCGCCTGCATGTCACCGCCCCCGCGATGAGCCGGAGTCTGGGCCGGATCCGGCGCACGACCGGGGATCAGATTCTGGTGCGCACCGGCCGCACGATGACCCCGACGCCCTATGCGATCGCCGTCCGGGCGCAGGTGCACGAGCTGTTGCACCAGGTCCAGGGGGTGCTGGCACCGAGCCGTGAACTCGATCTGGCGACGCTGGAGCGCACCTTCACACTCCGCTGGCATGACTCCCTGGTCGCCTTGAGCGGCCCCACACTGCTCTCGGCCGTGCGCGGACAGGCGCCGGGCGTGCGATTGCGCTTCGTGGCGGAATCGAGCAACGACACCCCCGAGTTGCGGCGCGGCGAAGTCGACTTGGAGGCGAACGCCAATCGCCCGAGCGCACCGGACGTCCGTGCCGAGAACGTGGGCGAGACCCGCTTCGTCATCGTCGTGAGGCAGGGGCACCCGCTCACCCGCGTCAGGACCGTCACGGCGAAGCAGTACGCCTCCGCTGAGCACGTCACCGTCTCGCGACGCGGAAACCTCAGCAGTGCCCTCGACGACGCCCTCGCACTGCACGGCCTCACCCGCCGCGTGGTGGCGGCCGCGCCCACGGAAGCGGCAGCGCTGGAGTTCGCTCGGTGCTCCGATCTGGTGATCAGCGTCCCCGAAGCCACCACACGGTCAGTGGTCGCCGACCTGGGCCTGGCAGTACTCCCCCTGCCGCTCGAACTGCCGTCGGCACCGATATACCTGTCGTGGCATCAGCGCTACGACACCGACCACGCTCACGCCTGGCTGCGCGGGCTGGCGCGAGAGGCCCTGGCCGTGTGCGGAGCGTCGTCGTAGGTCGCGCCATCCGGCCGGTTCGCCCCTACATCCGCGCGAACACCTCGATGCCGCACGGTCGGCCGCTGTGCGGACCCGCCTCAGATCACCAGCCCGTCGGCGAGGGCGCACACGACCAGCCTGCATTCAGCTCGCCCAGGGCGTGGGCGTAGTCCGCCACGAGCGCGGAGGGCCTTGGCGTTGCCCTCCTGGCCCTGCTGGAGTTCGGCGATCACGAGACCACCGTCAGCACGATCTTGCCTTGGAGGTGGCCCTGCGCGGCTCGTGTGTGTGCGCTGCCCGCCTCGGGCAGCGGGTAGGTGCTGTCCACCCCGACCCGGAGCTTGCCCTCGTCGAACAGGCGCCCGATCTCGGCGAGCTGGGGGCCGTTGGAACGCACCTGGATGTTCGAGACCGTGATGTCCAGCCTCGCCGTCTCTTCGGGGTCGTACTGGGCGAAGAACACCGGAAGCATGGTGCCGCCGCGCTTGAGCACGGTCAGGAAGCGTGAGCTCTCCGGGCCGCCGACGGTGTCGATCACCAAGTCGACACCGCTGACCACGTCCGCGGCCTGCGTCCTGGTGTAGTCGATGAACTCATCGACGCCGAGCTTGCGCAGGAACTCCTCGTGCCGGCCCGAGGCCACCGCGATCACATGCGCACCCTTCCATTTCGCCAGCTGCACCGCGAAGTGGCCGACTCCACCGGCCGCCCCGTTGACCAGCACCGTCATGCCTGACGTGATCGGCACCGGCTTGTGGACCTGGCCGGTGAAAGGAGACGGCACGTCGTGGCCGAGGTCGATCAGGTACTGCCAGGCCGTGAGCACGGCCATCGGAGCCCCGGCCGCCTGAACATGGTCGATACCGGCCGGCTTGTGAGCCAGGTCCGAAACCGGCGCGGCCACGTACTCGGCGTACGTCCGGCCGTCGAATCCGGGGAACCGGAGCATGCCGAAGACCTCGTCACCGACGGCGAACCCGAGCACGTCCGGAGCGACCGCCCGGACCACGCCCGACACGTCCGTTCCGGGGGTCAGGGGGAACTCCAGCGCCGGCCTCACCTCGGCGGGCATGACCTTCATCCCCTCACGCAGGTACCAGTCCGGCGGATTGATTCCCGCCGCGTGCACCTCGACGAGCACTTCGCCCGGGCCGATCTCGGGAACCGGCACCTCGTCGTACTGCAAAACTTCCGGCCCGCCCGCTTCGTGGAACTGAATCGCCTTCATCGCACCTGTCGCTCTCCAGAGGAAATGTTGCTCCTTCAGTCAAGGCCCAGGACGGCACGGCCGTCCAAGACCGGTTCGGCAACCTGATCATTCCGAAACGGCATGACGCCTACCCTGGAAGGGTGAACGATCTCGGACACGACCTGGAACTGCGGCTGGTGCGCTACTTCACCGTGGTGGCAGCGCACCAGCACTTCGGCCGGGCCGCCGCCGACTTGCACGTGGCCCAGCCGGCGCTGAGCCGCCAGATCCAACGGCTGGAGAAGCATCTCGGCACACGACTGCTGGACCGCGTACCCCAGGGCACGCGGCTCACTCCGGCCGGCCAGCGGTTCCTCCCCCACGCCCAAGCACTGCTGGAGTCCGCCCGCCAGGCCGAGCTGGCCGTGCGTGAACACGCCGAAACCGAACGAATCGCCATCGGCTACGTTGAAGACCTGGTGATCACTGACGCCGTACGGGAACTGCGCCGCCGTTACCCGGACGCCGAGATCGCCACCCGGTACCTGAGTTGCCGCGACACCGGAGCGCTGTCCGACAAACGCGTCGACGCCCTCATCGCGCGGGCCCCGCTGCCGCTCGCCACTGACGACGTGTTCACCACCCCGCTGTACGAGGAGCCCCGGAAGCTCGTGGTCCCGCGCGGCCATCCCTTGGCCGACCGCACGTCGGTGACCGCAGAAGAACTGGCCGGCGAGGAGGCGGCGCCCTGCGCGTTCGAGACCGCGGACTGGGCTTCCTACCGGATCCTCGGGGCCGACATGCCGCCGATCGAGAGCTACGAGGACAAGCTCGAACTCGTCGCGAGCGGCAGGGCGATCGCCGTGCTACCCGTCGGCGATCGGCGTAGCTCACTGCGTCCCGACCTCGTCACCGTCCCGGTCGAGGGCGCTCCCCCCAGCCAGGTCGTCCTGGTCAGCCGCAAGGGCGACCCGAATCCGATGATCAGCAGTCTCCGATCGGCGGCCAAGGCCGTGCTGACCGCCGCAGCAGCCTGATCGGTCGCGCTGGGCACCGAACTGCCGCAAGCGGTGCTCACGCGCGCCTTGTCCGTGTCTCCACCTTCCTGGACCGGACCACGGGCCACTCCCCCGCCCGCGACAGCCTGCCGGTTCCCGTGAGGGGCTCAGCGGAGCGCCCCCCGGAGCCGGTCACCGGTTCATCAGGCGTCACCGTAGTCGGTCAGAATGCAGCCCTCGACGATGGCCCGCTGCGTGGTGGGTGCGGACGGCCCATGTAGCCGCGCTCGGACAGGACGGGCAGGCGGTAGCGATCGCGCGTGGACTCGTCGAAGTCGTCGAGGAGCCCGTGGAGCAGGTCGGCGAGGTGGGCCAGGGATTGGACGGTGAAGAGGAGGGGCTGGTAGCCGGCGACCTGGTACGGCATCCGGACCAGCTCGGCGAGGTCGAACGGCCGCAGGTCGGCCCGGGCGAAGCGCCCGAGCTCGCCGTAGGACGACAGCAGGGCCGCCCCGTACGCTCTGGGCCGCCGCTGCTCGAGGACGGTGCCGTATTCGAGGGTGAACCAGTACATGCGGCTGATCAGATCCAGCGCGTCGGCGGTCTCCACCCGGGCCGCGGCCCGGCCCACCGTGCGGTACAGGTCGGCGAAGAACGGATCGGCGAGATGGATACCGTGCCCGAACACATCGTGCAGGACGTCCGGCTCCGGCGTGTACAGCGGCATCGCTGGATGCCGTACGTACTGCACGGCATGGAAATACCCCTTGGCCATCGCGCCCAGGAAACGCTTGTTTGCAACGATTCCGCCCGCCAGGGTGAAACGGAACCCTGTCAGGGCCTGCAGCCGGTTGGAGACCTCCTCGTGCTGCGGGACACCGCCGGCCGGAATCGGCGCGACGTCCCGGGCTCCCAGAACTTCCCGGCAGGCCCAGCGGTCCTGCGCGCGCAGCAGCGCACCGTGCGCGGCGCGCCAGGTGGCATGCTCGGCGTCGGTGTAGTGCACCTCGGGTGAGGGCTCGCCCACGCGGTGGCCCTCCGCCCGTTCGGCGATCAGGTTCCTGCGGCGCACGTAGGCCGGGTCTGCGAAACCGGGATGTTCCCCGGCGCAGCCGAACGTGGTGCCGCCCGCGTCCAGAGGGGTCAGACTCATCCGATCGATCATGAACTGCATCGTGGACCGCCACCCGCTTCCTCACGCTGGCCGCGCCATGCGCCTCACCCACACCAGCGACCCGGCACGCGGCAGCCGGCACTCGGCACCCGGCTGCGAGCACCCACCCGTTCGGTTCTGCTCAATGTTCTGGTCCAGTGCGCGGCGCCCGTCTCGGTGATCGCCGGGAGTTGCCGGGAGGCTGGCCTGACAGGTGCGGTGGGCCTGTCAGGGGCTGTGACGACGCTGGGTGAGGGGCACGGCGACCAGGGCTGCGGCGGGGCTTTCAGGCTGGTGGCGGGGGCGGGAGCAGTACGAGGATGTGGTCGTCGAGGGTTTCGGTGGTGAAGCCTGCGGTACGGAGCGCGGCGTCCAGGGCGAGACCGGTGGCGTGGTGCAGTCCGGCCAGCCCCGTACCGTCCTCGCCCTGCGTGTGCGCACCGCTGGTGCGGGCATGCAACTCGTCGATCTCTTCGGGCAGCCAGCCCACCATCACGCCCCGGGCGTGGCGGACCAGATGCACGCCCTCTCCGCCCCCGCTACCGCTACCGCTACCGCTACCGCTACCGCTACCGCCGAACCCTGCTTCGGTGAGAGCGGTGCGCACCGCGTCCAGGAGGTCCTGCTCGTGATCATCCACAGGCCGCACTGTAGAGGGCCGGGCAGGGCGTGTGGGGTGTCCGTGGCGTGTCCCGGGTCCGTGGCGGGATTCGGCCGGTGTGGCTTCAACCGGCCGGGTCCCGCGCGTGCGGACCCTCTCGTCGCCCTGCCACCCTGACATGCACGAGCCCCCGACTGCGCACCGGGCCGGTGGGAAGGGTCCGGCCTGACGGAGCGAAGGGGTACCTCGTGGTCGGCGTACCGGATAGGGGGCCCTGTCGGCAGTGCCGACCACACCGACAGGTCGTAGGCGGTCGGTGCGCCGCGCGGTGAGGGACCGGTACGACCTCGTCGATGCCATCAAGAGCCAGAGCCGTCCGTGAGCGGCGTTGCCTCAACCGGACGCGCGGGTGCTTGGGTTCGTGGGTTCAATCCTTCCAGCCACGCCACCAGGGCAAGAGAGCTGTTCATGCGATCCCAGGATTCTGCGTTCCCCACGCCGAGCTGCGCCTCCCGTACTGCCCGGCACAGCACTTCGATGTCGAACATCTCCGCGACCAGCGGGTGCCTCGCGGAGCGGCAGAGGTCGATGAGTTCATCGCCGTGTTTCCTCAAGCCATGGGCGTAGAGCTGGTCGAAGGGGACCTTGACCGCTCGGTCACGGATCCGCGCGGGGAGCAGATCTTCCATGGCTTCGCGCAGAACGGCCTTCGGGCGGCCCGGACGGAACGTGGCTGCAGCAGGGAGGCTGCGCATCGTGGCGGTGACCTCCCGGTCGAGGAAGGGGTGCGAGAGGAAGAATCCGTCCTGCCGCGCCCGGTGCCAGGACACCGCGTCTGGGGCGGCGAGGTAATTGGCCGCTTCGAAGAACGACTCTTCCGGCCTGCGTCCGAACATGAAGCGGCTCTCCGCGACGCTTGCCTCACGGTAGCCGTGCGCCCGCGCAAACCCGGATCGCAGCCAGCGGGGACGGGCGAAGCTTCCCAGGCCACCCAGCACGGTTCCGCGGCGGAGGAGCGCAGTGATTCGCTCCGCTGCCAGCGGCAGGGCCGGCCGCACGACGTAGTCGTAGACGATGTCGCGCACGCCGCGCTCGGTTCCTGCGGCCTGGGCACGTGCCTGCTCCGTCATCTGCCGGAGCTGCCCTGTGCGGGCCAATTTGTGCAGGTGAAGCGGGTTGGCGTCCACGATCGGATCGGCCCCGCAACCGGTCATGAGGATGTCGCAGCCGAGTTCCGCCGCGGCGCCGTGGAGCCTGCTCCAGAACGGGGCGCGAAAGGCGTGTGCATGAGGCTCGTCCGCGTCGCCCGCGTGGTGCTCGAAGTCGTCGAAGTCAGCCACGTCGCCGACGTCCGCAATCAACGGGTGGGCCGCAGGTGCATGACGGCAAATCTCCCTCATGGCCTCTTCGAGGTACGGCTGCTCCCCGGCCAGCTCTCCTTTGTCGAACCGCCCGCCGAGCAGGACGAGGTCCTCGCCGCGGCCTTGTCCCGTACCCAGCAGGCGTGCGGTGAGCAACGCGATGCTGGTGGAGTCGGTGCCACCGGAGACGTGACATGCCGTCATTCGGCCCACTCTGCGCCCGACGGCGTTCTCAAGTGCGAGGCGCAGGTTCTTCCCGGCCCCGGCGAGACCAAGCCCGACTGCTGTCGGTTCCCGCAGGTCGTCGACCTCGCCGGCACGTCTGCGCACCCTGCCGCGCATCTGCCCGGTGACCGAGAGTTCCACGACCTCACCGCCGAGGATCCGGTGCACACCGGAGAACGGGGTGAGTTCCGAGTGCGGTTGTGCCAGGTTCCCGGTCAGGTACCGGCAGAAGTAGCTGTGTTCCAGCTCTTCGAAGTCGCCCAGACAGCGCGCTGACGTACTCACCGCGTTCACGCGCCCACCGGACTCCCTGAAGAACAGGGGAATGCGCGCATGATAGTCGCGCATCAGCACAATGCGGTCGGAGTACACCAGGACGGCCGCATAGTCGCCGTTCGGCAGGCGCGGTGTGGTTCCCGGTCGGCCTACGTCTTCCAGGAGCCCGCGCGCACCCGCCACGCGGTCACTGGCCGAGCCGACCCAGCCGACGACCACGGCGGTACCGGCCCGTGAGGAGACCGTGGTGACGAGTCCGTGCCGCGCCATGGCCTCGGCCGCCCGGAGCCTAGGTGCACCCCCGGCCCAATCAAGGCGGAGTGCTTGCATGTCACCGGCCGCCGCAACTGATCGAGAGGACCGGCGTGAATCCGTGTCCTCGCGGATCGGCATCAGGGATGCACACGCCCGCCGAGGAGCTCCAGGCATGCAGGGCGAACGGGTGCTCGCGCACACCGATGTGAAGCACGGCGTTCAGGCCGCATCGTCGCAGAAGGACGAAGGCCGTCACGGCCTCGGCCTTGCAGTCGTCGTTCACGAACCAGCTTCTGCGACCGTGTGATCGCAGCGCTCGTTTCAGCCGTGCCACCTCCTCCGCCGAGGGGAGGTCTGCACGTGCGCACACCGGTGCGGCCAAGGACAGGAGCCGAAGGACGCGCCCGAACCCCATGGCCCGGATCAAAAGGTGCACTCCGCGCAGCCAGAGCCCGACCTCGGCGTCCGAGTACGCCTTTCGGCGAGCCGTTGCACACCCGGCGCGGATGAGATCGGTGACGAGCTCTGCGCGCTCCTCAGGGCCTCCCACGACGAACTTCTGCACGTCCGTCGTCGTCATGCCGAGAAATCGGGTCCGCCCCCTCCAGTCGGAAATCAGAGCACCGCTGGACATTTTGGTGACATGGCAATGCGGCGACAGGATCCGCGTCACGGCCACCAGGGCATCGGTCGCTTCTGCCACCTCACACACTCCAAACCCGGCCTGCCGCACGTACTCTGCTGCAGGCCGAGTTCGAGGGCTGTGTCAGGACTGGTAGCCGTGACCGTCGAAGAGTCTCCCGCTGAATCCGCGAATCAGGCGGCCGTCGCCGAAGAGGACGAGCCGATGCGGTGCACGGCGCCACAGTCTTCGAAGGTGCATCGCTTACCTCCAGAATCAAGCGGCGTTGAACACTTCCCACGCTACGCCGCGCCCAATGCCTCGCAACCCGACTGCCGGACAGTTTGATCACGACATCATCCAGTCTCCGGCCAGGGCGGCACGGGGTCGTGGAGAGGGTGGCCACGAACAGGGACGGGACGGCCGCGAGGCAGCGGGCTCGGTACACCGGGCACCATCTTTCGATGACGGTGGGCGTGGACTGCGATCAGCGGAACACGGCCCGCGGACAAAGCTGCGGCGACATCCCGCCGGAGCGGCCGGACGGCTCAGCGGATCAACACCCACGGCCCGCGACTGTTCGGACGGCCTCAGGCAGCCACGTACATCCAAGGCAAGGCGGTCGTGGTGGAGCTGGACGAGACGGTGCGCCGGCGTCAGCTCCGTACAGCGGACTCGTGGAAGGCGCAGGAGTGCGGATCGTGCCGGCGGCGGCTGGGGGCCTGGACGACGGGGCCGTCGCGCGGGACCTGGCAGCGAGGTCCCGGTGGAGCATCACGCCGTCGCCGGTAGTTCGAGGACCGTGCCGGTCTCCGGGTTCGCGGGGTAGCTCGCGGAGTAGCCGTATCGCTCGCACAGCTCCGGATCAGCCCACCGGGCGGTGCGCTGCGTGCGGTAGTTGAACCACAGCGTCGGGCCTTGCGGTGCGGACACTACGACGCGGGCGAGCGCCTCGTCATCGGGATGGTGGTAAGTGTCACCGTTGGTGGACACGAGATAGTGCCGGGCGGGGGCGACCTCAAGCAGTGCCTCGGTCACGTTCCGCCGGCTGCCGTGGTGGGGAAGTTTGAAGGCGTCCACTTCCAAGACCGGCAGACCGCGGTGCGCGGCCACCCCTTTCAGGCCGGCCCCGAGCACAGGGCCGAACGCGTCCGCCCCGAGCACGGCGCGGGCGCCGCGGTACTCGATCAGCAGCGCGATGCTACTCCCGTTCGGAGCTGTCGTGTCGTCGGCCGTCTCATGAGCGGCTACGGCGGCCAGATCGCCGAGGGGCTCCAGGATGTCGGGCCTCACATCGGCCTGCCAGCCACGCCGGGCCCGGTCGATGGTTTCGGACCACTCGCGCTCCAGGATCGCCAGGCGCTCCTTGGTCGGTGAGAGCACGGTGATGTGCGGGCCGTCGCGGACCGGCACCTCGATGAACCCGAACTCGTCACCGGTGTCGATGGGACCGCCGCCGAACGCCTGGTTCCACGGGAGTACGGGACCGACGGATTCCCCGAGCAGCGCTGCTACCAGGCTCTCCCCCTCGGCGACGCTGCCCTCCACCCTGCTCCGGGAGGGCATGTGCGGAGGGCCGTTGAACCAGTAGTCTCCGACGTCTCCGGCGTACTCGCTCCGCAGGAAGGGGAGCATGCCGCCTATGTGGTCACTGTCGATGTGGGTCACCACGGCGACGTCAATGCGCCGGTCGTCGGGGTCGAGCCGACTCAGCCTCGTTTCGAGCCGGGGCCAGGTGCCCGGAGGGCCGCCGTCGACCAGCATGCGCCAAGGCGGTCCGCTCTCTCGCGCACACTCCACGAGCAGACAGTCACCCAATCGCGCGGGCAGTACCTCGATGCGGATGGCTGTGTCCATGGGATCGTCTCCCTCCAGCCGGGCGCACCACCAAATCTACGCTTGTCAGCGGGGTGCCGCAGAGCCGCGAGCAGGGGCGGGTCCAGGCGCGTTCGGAACACCTTCGTGCCGGGCGGTGCAGGCCCGGGTGATCGAGACGGGCCAGGGCCCGGCCGGCTGGCCGCCGATGCCCGCACCGCCGCTACGAGCCTCGGGGCGACCGCTTGCCGGCTGCCCTCACCAACAGACCTGCACCCTCATCTGCAACCGCCGGCTGCTCGCCGCCCGCCTCGACGCGCCTGCCGCGGGCCGGCTCGCGGCCGAGGTGACCAGTAACGGCGCGGCCGAGTCGCGTTGACCCAGCAGGAGATGGGCTGCGGGGCAAGGCGGGTGAACATCAGGTGATGAGGTGTCCCGCCGGGGCCGGGTCGGGGGATAACCGCCAGGAGGATATGCAGTCGTCAGGGCTGCCCCGGCTCCCCCACGACCGGCCAGGATGCAGGAGGTCGGCTCGATGCAGGAGGTCGGCGGTCCGCTGGCGCCGGCTGGCACCGCCGACGTCCTCGGCGTACGCACGCTGCTCGCTCCATCGACACGCCCGCACCCCGGCCGTGCCGCTCCCACCGCAATCCGGAGGATGACCCATGCCGCTGAAAGGTTACGGAGTCCTGGCCGCCCGCGCCGTCGACCGGCGCCGGGAGGGATCCACCGATACCCCTCACTACCAGATCCATCTCACCGACAACGCCGGCACCCACTACCGGGCCGCTGTCAACGTGGAGTCACAGCAGGCGCCCTCCGAGCTCCTGTACCTGGCCGACGATGATTTCCGCCATCCCGTGACCGAGCTGCTCCCACCGGCCGGCAGCGGATGGACGGCCCTGGTGTCACAAGCGGGCAGGGCCAGCCTGGACTTCATCCGCGGAAACCTGTTCGACCCCGCCGCGATGCGCATGCTCCCGCCCGATGTCGAGGGCGCCGACAACGACTTGGCCGACCTGCTCGACCACTACGTACAGCGGGCCATCGCCGACCCCACCGCCGGCCTCTACATCTTCGGGCAAAGGTTCGGACCCGAGGCCCACATCCCCGACAAGGTGTTCGGCTTCCGGCCCGGCAACGGCGTACACGACATCCACATGAACCAGGGCAACAGCGGCCGCTTCCGCTCCGACAACGGCGTCTGGCAGGACGGCGCCTTGTTCGTACGGCTACCCGCCGAAAACCGCTGGGTCGCGATCTTCCTGGCCTTCCAGTCCCAGGCGTGGCACACCGGCGACGACACCGGTCACCCCCTCGACACCGCACCACCCCGCTCCGCCGACCGGGACGAACCGCTGCGGATCATGGCCGCACTGGTGAACCCCTCAGGCCCCGCACCCGCAGCCGTCACCGTACTGAACGCCTCTCCCTCGCCGATCGACCTACAAGGATGGCAACTCGCCGACCTCAACCAGCAGACCCTCCCGCTCCCCGCCGGCACGCTCCAGCCCGGCACCACCCTCACCGTCCCGGGCGGCAACGGATTCCATCTCGGCAACCAAGGCGGCACGATCACCCTCCTCGACCCGGATGGCATCAAGGTCCACGGCGTCGCCTACACCGCGCGACAAGCCGAGCGCGAGGGACGGACCATCACCTTCTGACACCAACAGCACCAAGCCCGACAGCACCCTCGCCGGCCGGCCGAAAGCGACCTGACCGGCGGGCGAGGGTGGTCTTCGCACGGCTGTGCCCGGACCCCATTCGCAGGGCGCTTCGATATCAGGTTTAGCCATTGGGGTGGATCTGCGCCCGGCTGCGGAAATGGGGTTGCATGCCTGGGTATGCATTCAAGCATTGGCTTTTGGTCATTGGCTTTTAGTGCCCACTGGAAGAATGACGCATTGTAGGAGCGGACTGGCCATGCCCGATCACGCGCAGCTGCGGCGGGCGACCGCCTGGATGAGTGCAACTGCCGTCGAGGAGGCCGACGCCTCGCGTATCTCGGCCGCCTTCGATCCATCCGGTCACTTCCCGTTGGAGCCTGGCATCGCCGGGGGCGGCTGCGGACCAGGTTCCACGGCGCTGGAGCCGGGGCGGCTGTACCGCAGGGTCAGCGGCCGTGACGATCGGCCTCGGCCCGTCAGTGATGAGGAACTGGCGCAGTTGGGTGACCCGATGGCGGTCACGTTCTTCCGCGTCGGCAGGTATCCGACCACCGTGCAGGAACTGCTCTCGGCACTCCCCGCCACGGCAGCCGCCTCACTCAAGGTGTATCTGGTCAGCGAGGCCGGGCAAATCTCTCCGCTTGCCATCGGCGAGCGCGACATGCGGTTCGCGATCACGACCGCCGTGGACGGCACTGAGGTGGACCTTCTGGTCAGCACCCAGGCCGGCGGCGACCCCGGGCAGGGATTTCTTCAGGTCGCGGGGTGGGATTCTGTAGCGAGGGTCTTCAATTTCTATGCGCGTTTCGGATCGAGCTGGGTGTGGGCGGGCAACTCCTGGGACGCGCTGGAGCCGGACTCGCGGGGCAAGGGCTGCTTCGACAGCCACGTCAACGGCAGCGCCGTGATGAAGGAACTCAGGATCCCCTGGATCAACTGGCAGTCGGAGCGGGCAACGATCCGGCTCGCCGATGATGACCCGCTCCGCCATGACCAGTTGTTCCAGCAGGTCATCGGAGCCGAGCGGCTGGAACTGACGGTCAGGTTCCTCATCACCCGGTGGACGGCTGCCCGCCTCGCCGAGGTCACCGCGAACGGCGTCGTGGACCACCCCGACCGGCTACTGCGCCACCTGTTCACCAGCACCACGGTCAACCTCACCAGTACGGACCGGCAGAGCAGCACCATCACGGCGGACAGTGGCGAGTTGACGCTGCCCACCGGGTTCTGGCTGAACCAGGACGTCCTGTTCGACGATCTGCGACTGTTCACGCAGGCTTCTCCGCCCCGGGCGCAGGCCGCCGGGTACCTGGCCGGTCTGACGCGGTTCGGTTTCCGGCTGGAGGAGAAGATCAGCGGCTTCTCCCAGCCAGGTGACACGTTCTTCGCCTTCGTTGTCCCCGAGGCCGCCCACGAGGACAACGAGGTGATCCGGCAGATGGTCCGCAAGGGGCTCATCTCGGCCAGGTTTGCCGCGTGCGTGCTGATGGTGGACTTTCCGAACCCGGTCTTCAGCCCTGCCCGCGGTCTCCTCATGCGGTACGTGCCGACCACGCCGGTCAAGGCCGCGAAGTTGTGTGACACCGTCACCCAGGCCATCTTGGACGCGGCGCGAACGCGGAACCTGCCCGCCGACAGTCCCGAAGCCCGCTTCGCCGCGCACTGGCAGGTGCCTGAAGACACGTGGCAATCAGTGTTCGGACAGCGGGTGGACGCCTACCTGCGCAGGGTCACCCAACAGATCCAGACCGCAGCCGGATTCGACGACTACGTCCGGTTGGCCGAGTCACGGCGTCGGCAATTTCGCCTCATGAAACTGAATGAGTTCGAGCTCACCCTGCCGGTCACCAACATTCCGCCCGACGCGCCACCGCTGGCGATGCGCGAGGACGCCACCGTCGCGGAGCTGACCTGAAGCCACCCCTCCTCAGCCGGCACGGCATCAGCTACAGCGGCGCCGGTGACCGCTGCCTTCCACCCCTCCGTCTTCCCGAGCAAGGAGAACGAGCACCATGGCCACAGTGGATGCTTACGGGCCTCCCGGCAACCTCGACGATCTGGACGACTTCGGCCGCAAGGCATGGAACGTGTTCATCTCCGACACGGTCGACGAGGCCATTCAGGGCCCCGATCCCCGTCAGGTACTGAACGACAGTCCGCGACCGCAGTTCTACAACCTGACCAGCACGGATACGGCGTCGGACGTCCAGCGGGCCTCCATCACATGGACCGCGTTCCCCCGCATCATCAAGATCACTTCCGTCGGCGATCTCCAGCGATGGCAGCGCGCCGACGCCAGCCGCGACGTCCAGGACGAGTACTGCGAGTGGAGCGTCACCCGGAATGGCTCGGGAAAGATCACCCAGGTCACGTTCACGTGTGAAGGCCCCGAGTACTGGGAGATCCTGGCACAGACGAATCCGGACAAGGTGGTCGCCCTCTACCGTAGCTTCATCAGTCCGGACGTGCGCAAGGAGGATCTGTTCTCGCCCAGTGGCAGATACCAACCGCGCAACAAGTGGAACAACTCCACGAGCCACGGCGCCATGCACTTGATCCAGCAGAACAACACCCTGGGCGCGGAGATCGAGTTGGCTGCGGCAGCCACCATTCGGCGCGTCGTCAACGGCCAGGAGCTGAGCACTGAGCAGGAACTCGTCAACTGCAGCAAGTACGGTGCAGCAGAGCGCAACAGTGATCCCCACATCGGTGCAGGAGTCAACGCCCTGGCCCGGCAGAAGGCCGACATCAGCCTCGCCGACCCAGTGGGCCTGTACTTCGACGACCTGTCGACGGATGGCTGGGAGACCCCGGACGGCTCCGATCCCCAGGACTACTGGACCTATCTGAGAGGCGACTCGGAGCACCGTGTCCGCGCCGTCTACGAAGTGCCCCAGGACAAGGGTTTCGACCTCGGGGACATCACCATCGGCGGCAGGCCCATCGAGTTCGGAGCCCAGATCGCGGACTTCATCACCATCAGACTCACGGGCCTCGCCTGCCGGTTCAACCGCTCCACGGCCCAGCCGCAGACCGCCTGTAAGGAGTTCCCCGCGGTTGACATGCGGCAGGAGGGTTTCGGCGCAGCCGCATTCTCCGCCTCCGGCCGCTTCTTGGATCCCCGTTCCACCCTGTCGTACCGCTCCTCCCGCGTCACCTGACCGTTCCTTCGCGGGGTGGGCGGCGGACCCGAGGCCGGGGCCCGGTTCGTCGTGGCCCGCCTCGGCCGACCTGGGGTGCATCCCCCTCCCCCACGGTCAGCGCAGGTCCCCCCCCGCAGCGGGGAACAGGGCAGGCCGTGGTCCGCCCCCCACACAGCACCCCGCCCGGGATCCGGATCGTGACGCACGGACGACCCTACGGGCGCTGAATGCGCGCCGCTCCCAGCGGACCGCAGGGAGCGGCTCCGGGCTGATCCCGGTCACCCCGGTACCACCCCTGGCTCCGGCAGCTCAGCACCCACTTCCCCGGCCTTGGTGCCGATGTGGTACCCGAGCGCCCGGTAGGCGTCGAACTGGGCATGGTCGAACCACTGGTCGAAGGTGCTCTGGCGGGGGAAGGCCTTCTCACTGAGGGCGTAGCTGAGCAGCTCGTACGGCATGTCGGGAGTCAGACTGGCCTTCACGAAGATGATCGTCCCCTTTGTGTCGGCCGGTGTGCCGGGCGAGAACTCGACCGGATCGGGGTACTCGATCGTGCCGCGCACCACACTGGTGGCGGAGAACCGGGTGTTCAGCGCGGCCATCGGCGTCTCCGGCGGGAGCGGTGGGGCGCTGCCGGGCACCAGGTCCAGCACGTTCTGCCCCTCGTCCTTGAAGGTGATCTTCACTCCGAGGTCTTCGTAGGCGAGCGTGACCGCCTGCGCGAGGGTGGTGGCCAGCGGCGGCGTGTCCCCTGAGGAGTCGATGACGTAGACCGTACGGCAGCGGAGCCGGAGCGTCTCGACCAGACCGAGATTGTCGAAGTGCCCGCCGTCCGTGCACAGCAGCAAGGGAGTG
The DNA here is from genome assembly GCA_001298555.1 of Actinobacteria bacterium OV450. Taxonomy (GTDB): domain Bacteria; phylum Actinomycetota; class Actinomycetes; order Streptomycetales; family Streptomycetaceae; genus Streptomyces. The sequence continues at coordinate 88,115 of LJCW01000109.1, read as the reverse complement.
GTATCCGAGTACCAGCTCACCAGCTCCTGGAGTTGGTACCGGAGCCGTCGTACGCGTGGCAGCCGCGGCATGAGCCGGCAGGGCCCGTATTTCGCCAGTTCTGCGAGGTAGAGCGGGTTCGGGACCCACGTGCCCAGCCGCACGTTGGAAAGGGCGAGCAGCCGCTCCATGAACATCGTCTGACTGCCCATCGCGGAGGCGAAGGCCGCTCCTGACACGGCGACGGCCGACTGCACGGTCAGGTCGCGTCCGATCAGCGGGGGGGCCGTGTTCTGCAGGGTGTCGGTGCGGACCCAGCCCGTGTCGGGGCCACCGCAGTAGTCGGAGGCGAAGGTGAAGGGCACGGCGGGACGCCCGGGAGCGGTGCGGTTGCGCAGCGAAATGGCAGCGGAGGCGGCGAAGATGACCTGGGGGAAGCCCTGCACCCGCTGCGCGTAGGGGTCCAGCGGGGTCGGCTCGTGGTTGTAGTCGTACGGCAGAGCACCCACCGAGCCGTCCTTCAACACCGCGCGCCGGACAGCGAAGGCACCCGCCAGCCGCTGTCGGTAGAAGGGGTGCAGGCTGAAGGTGGTCTGGTCGATCACGAGCGACAGCACGATCAGGGCGATCGGGATTCCGGCCTTCCACCCGATGTCCCAACTACCGGCGTAGACGGCGGCCCAGGACATGAGGGCGAGGCAGAAGAACGCGACCAGGAGCAGCACCAGCCAGCACACCACGATCTTGATCCAGCTTGCGCCGACGTGAACGACCAGGGACGGGCCGCCCCTGCCGAACAGGCCGGGCTTCTCCCCGTCCGGCTTCAGCTGCTTGACCGTCTTGTGGACGACGGTGAACCAGGTGCCGACCGCAGTCGCCACCGCCGTGAGCGCGGCGAGCACCGACAGTCCCCTGCCGTCGTTGTGCACCACCCCTTGTTCGAGCGCCAGCCAGGCGAAGAACCAGATCACCGCCGGAATGACGATGGAGATGAGGGCGACCGTCAGGGCCGTGGCCACGATCGAGTTCACAATGCTGCGCAGCCAGGCGGGGCGGGACCTCATGTTCCCCGCCCCTGCGAAGGCGGCTCCCACGGACAGCAGGCCCGCCAGGGCGAACAGGGCGAGAACGGGGTGCCAGGCGTGCGGATACAGCTCCAGGGAGGGCAGGGACACCTGTGGGAGTCCAGGACACCCCGGGGCGTTCGGAACCGCACACGCCGGCTGGGACGCCTTCGCCTGCGGCATGAAGCGGTGCAGGTCGGTCAGCGGAAGGTGCGAGTAGAACGCGTTCAGGAACTGGCCCGCCACTGCGAAGAGCAGCGCCAGCATGCCGAAGGAAACGGCCATGCCCCGCAGCACCGCCCCTGCGGCGTGCATCTTCTCCTTGGGCGTGTCAGCCAGGTACTTGGCGTGGCGGCGGATGTGGTCTTCCTCCTGGCTGCCCGGTGCGAACGCGTCGGCGGGCTCCGCAAGGCCGGGCCGCACCGAGGGCTTCCCGTCCGCGTCCTTGAGCCGGGCACCGGTCAGAGCCAGCTGGAGGGCGCCGGCTGTGTACCCGCCACCGGACACCGAGACCAGATAGTCCGCCTTGAGTAGTTGTCCGCGCAGCGCCTGGAGCGCGCCCAGGGTGATCGAGGCCGACCGGATACCGCCGCCGGAAACGCAGAAGCCGAGCTCTGCAGGCTTTCGGCCGGGCGGCTGGTAGGCACGCGTGCGCCAGCGGGTGACCGTGTTGGCGTCTGGGTCCTGGGCCTGAGCCGGGGCCTGGGGCACTCGCGCCGGGTCGGGGGCGGTCCACTCGGGCCGGGGCTCCCAGTCGTGGGGCGCAGCGGGCGGAAGGATCACGTCGGGGTGGTTCCGCTGGCTCTCCGTCTCACCGGCGGGCCGATTGCAGTGGGCCACGACGGGACGGGGGTGGTCCTCCCGGCCGCTCGTCAAGACGGAGGGGTCCTGTACACGACGGCAGTAGAGGGTGACGACGATCAGCACGGCCGCTACCACCAGCGGGACGACGAGCGCCCACTTCACCTGGGCGAAGTAGGTCGCCCACTTCAGGTTCCGCTCCAGATCGCGCTCCGCGGCCGTTCGCAAGACGCCGAACCAGGGCAGTACAGGACCGTCCGGGGCGGCTTTGATCCGGTCCAGTGCCTTCCAGAGGAAGATGTTCTCCACACAGTCCGCCGCCACCACCACAGGGGTGAGAAGGAGCGCGCGCCGGGCCCACAGGCGGGTGGACTTCCGGTAGAGGAGCAGGTGCCCGAGTCCGAAAGCCCCGGCGAGGGCCGCTCCGTACCCGGGAACGTACCAGCGCCAGTCCAGCACGAGGCCGTCCTGGAAGAGTTTGGCCCCGCCTCCGTCTTTCACGATGGCACGAGCCGTATCTGCCGTCGCCGCGAACTGCAGCAGCAGTTCGCTGTCCAGTGGGGGTCTGGCGCGGAACGGCGGATCCGCCACGTACCAGATGATCACGAAGAGACCGGCGGCAAGCCCGAACAGGCACAACCCCACCGCCCAGCCCGGCACGTCTCGCAGCTTCAACTGCGCCTGAGCATTCGGCATGCACGCAGAGTAGTCACCTGAACGCGATTCGCATCGATGCGCGCCCTACACGAGGCAGCGGAGGACCCACTCAGCGCCCCCGCCTCGGCCCCGCGCCCCCCTCACCGCCGAGTGGGGCGCTAGTGGTCAAGGACCTGGCCCGGCAGGCGTCATTGCTGCTCCAGGTACTCCCGCAGCCGGGTGAGCAGCGCCGCGAACGCCGGGGTCATGGCGGCGTCCGACTGTTTGAGAACCGTCGAACGACCGCCGTCCTCCACCGATATCGTGTAGCTCATCGCATCCCTGGCCCGGCTGGGCTGGTCCGCCTCGCCCGCTGCGACGGCCGCCTCCACCAGCCGGGCCAGCTCCGAGGCAGCGTTCTCCGGGAGGGTGTCCGTATCCAGCACCTTGGGCGGGAGGCGGAGATTGGCCGCCGCCGCCAACCCGCCGTGTGTCGCCAGAGTCACCTTCATTGCGCGCAACCTCGTTACGATGGGTCTGGGTTCGGGCGGCGGCCATTTCTGGTGTCAACCGGCCCGCTTCAACGCGGCCACCTCCTTGGACAGCCTCGTCATCTGGGTGCTCAGTTCCCCGACCTGCCTGGTCAAGGCTGCGAGGCCGTCCTGTCGTCTCACACCGCCGTTCCCGTCGACAGCAAGGCTCCGCGCCCGGGCGACTCCGGTCGGGACGCCTCTGATGGGGATTTCCACCTCTTGCCACGCTGCCAGCACGGCCGACTGCTCGGCGCTGCCGATGCCGAAGAGTTCCCCGGCCTTCTGGAAGGTGGTGTCCGCGAAGTCCTGGAACTGGGTCTCGGGGCCGGACGCTTTCAGCGACTCAAACCAGATGGGCCCCGCACCCTCCCATGAGAATCCGCCGATGCCCACAGCCGCCAGGAAGAACGCCTTGTTGGGGATGCCCGAGTTGAAGTGCACCCCGCCGGAATCCCCTTCCTCGGTGTCGGGCAGGTGAATGAATTTGCTCATGCGGTCAGGCTGAGGATCCTTTCCGAACAGTGCGTTGTCGTATGCGTGCCCCGGGGCCTTCATCGATCGCAGGGCGTCGGCATCGATCCCCGGAGTCCACACGTCAGCCCCGATCAGCCAGTCCGCCTCCTCAACCGACTGCTTCAGCGACCACTGCTTGACCACCGACCCGAAAACATCCGAGATCGACTCGTTCAGGGCCCCGGACTGATTGTGGTACACCAGCCCCGCCGTGTGTTCGGTGACTCCGTGCGTCAACTCGTGCGCAATCACGTCCAGGGATCGGGTGAGGTCGTCCAACATTTTTCCGTCTCCGTCACCGAAGACCATCTGCCGTCCGTCCCAGAACGCGTTGTTGAACTTCACACTGAAGTGAACGTACCCGTCCAGGCGCATCCCGTGGCCGTCGATCGAATCACGCTGGAACACCTCCTTGTAGAAATCGCGTGTCAGGCCGAGTCCGTCAAATGCCCGGTTCGCGGACTCGTCCATGGACTCCGGTCCATCCTCCGACCTGGCCAGGTCCGCGGATGCGAGGAAGCTCCCGTGGTCGCAGTCGAAGACGGTGCGCCGACCGTTACCGGTTGCGGTTGCGGCTGGGCCGGCGAAGGACGCCCGGATCGCCCGTTCGCCCCGCAGGCGAGCGGTGGTCAGCATGGTGTCCAAGGCGGCTTGGCGCACCTCGGTGTCTTCGCTCTCCAGAAGCTTCTTGAGCAGGTGCGGGGGGATGATGCAGTTGAGTAGGGAGGTCTTGCACATAGGACACCTCCTGGGAAAGAAAAACAATGGGCGAGCAGGCAGCGGCGCGGGGAGGATTCGCGACGTTCGATGCGGCAGACACGGCGTTGCCACGCCGACGCCGCTCCGCGAGGGTCTCGTGGCCGAACGGCAGGAGCCCGCTGGGCGTGGCAAGGGGAGGAAGCATCGGCGCCGGCCAGCCCAGTTTCCCGAGGCGGGGCCATGCTCATATCTCCAGTCTCCGGCGGCCCGTGGCGACTGGCAAACGTAGTCACATCCGCCCCGGCCACCTCGCGGATACCCGCGGGGGCTCGGGCCTCATTCCTGGTGGCGGCTCCCGCGACGCACTCGTTGCCCCGTGGCCGAGCGCGGTCATGGCTTCCCGCCAGAAGCCGTGGGCGTACTCCCCTCTCGCCCTCTCGGAGGACCGCCGTGCCTCTCGTCCTTCGCCACCGCCGCCAGCAACTCCTGGCAGGCGGTGGTCCAGATGTCCATCGCCGCCAGGGCGGCGCGCGTGCGCTCGGCTGCCCTGGCCGCGTCGTCGGTCATCGAATCCCCCCGAGAGACGGTCCGGACGTTCCCGCGACGGGCCGGACCCCAGGAGACAGCCTGGCCCGGGGCTCGGCCTCGGGCTTTTGGGCCGGTCCGATCCGACGAGTCATGGCGGAAAAGGGCGAGGCGGCCGCAGCCGCGCACCCGGGCTTGAGTCGTACGGCACGACGGCATCGGCCTTGAACTCAGGCGAGTACTTCGACGCCCTTCCGAGGAGCTGCCGGACTCGTTTCAGACACGCTCGATGGCAAAGACCGTCACGGCCTCGGTACCCACGGCGGACAGGAGGTCGAGCTGGGCGGCCGTTGCGGTTCCCGCCGGCGCGGAGAGGACGGCGATGCGCAGGTCGTTACCGGGGATGGTCAGGGTGTCGCAGTCGACGGTGACGGGCCCGAGGCCGGGGTGGTGGACGGTCTTGCTGTCACTGGTGTGGAAGCCGACGGTGTGGGACTCCCACACGTCGTCGAAACGGATGCTGGCGCTACGCAGGTCGGTGATCAGCGATCTGAGCGGCTTGTCCTTGGGGTAGCGGGCGGCGGAGGAGCGCAGGTCGGAGACGAGTGCGGTCTCGAAGCGCAACTGCTGCTCGGGGGTGTGGGTGACGCGGGTGGGCCGGTCGGTGAAGTGCCGCCAGGCGATGTTGGCCTCGCGGCCGCGCCATGGGGAGGGGTCGCCGACGAGGGCGGCCCACAGCGGGTTCCAGGAGATGAGGTTCCAGGCAGCGTCGTGGACGCTGAGCGGGGTGGTGCGCAGCTGGTCGAGGAGGCGCTGGACGCTGGGCGGGACGTGGGCGGAGATCCGGCCGGGGCCGGCCGGAGCCTGGCCGGCGAGCAGATGGAGGTGGTCACATTCGGTGCCGGTCAGGCGCAGGGCGCGGGAGAGGGCGGCCAGCACCTGCGGAGACGGTGAGGTGGCGCGGCCCCGTTCGAGGCGGGTCACGTAGTCGACGGACAGGCCGGCGAGCTGGGCGAGTTCCTCGCGCCGCAGCCCAGGTGCGCGGCGGACACCGCCGATGGGGAGGCCGAGGTCCTGGGGGCGGGTACGGTCGCGCCAGTGGCGCAGGGCCTGGCCTAGGGCTACGGGGTCGTCGTTCACGCATCCATTGTCCGCCGGGGGTGCGGAAACAGCCTGGTACTGGCCGACCCCCCGCTGAGGAGGGCTCTCCCCCGGTGTTTCCGTGGCGTGCAGGCTGAGTGCCATGACAACAGTCACTGTGATCACCGGGGCCAACAAGGGCCTCGGGTACGAAACGGCCCGCCGTCTCATCGAGCAGGGTCACACCGTCTACGCCGGCGCCCGAGACGCTCATCGCTGCGAGCGGGCCGCCAAGGCCCTCGGAGCCCGACCGCTGCTGATCGACGTCACCGACGACGCGTCCGTGGCCGCTGCCGCTGCCCAGGTGCTCGTCGAGGCCGGGCGGTTGGACGTGCTGGTCAACAACGCGGGCATCGCCGGACCGTCCGCGGCTGCCGGCCAGCTGACCGCGGCCGACCTGCAACAGGTGTTCGACACCAACGTCTTCGGCGTGGTGCGCACCACGCGCGCCTTCCTGCCCCTGTTGCAGGAGGCTGCCCGGCCCGCGATCGTGAACGTCTCCAGCAGCCTGGGCTCACTTGCGGTCAATGCCGACCCGGCCGCCCACACCAGCATCCTCACCGCGTGGGCGCCGCTGCTGGCCTACAACTCCTCCAAGGCCGCGCTGAACATGCTGACCGTCGTCTACGCACAGGCGTTCCCGCAGATCAGCGTCACCTCCGTCGATCCCGGCTTCACCGCGACGGACCTCAACGGCCACCAGGGCACCCAGAGCGTAGAGGAAGGCGCCGCCGTGATCGTCGCGGCTGCCACCGCCGGCTCCGGCCGGCCGAGCCCGGCCTTCACCGGCGCCACCGGGCCCGTGCCCTGGTGACCCGCCCGGCTTCCCGCCCCGACCGCAGCCCGCGGACCAGCGGTTCCACCCGGACATCGCCATCAGGACATCGTCTACCAGAAGTCCCGCGGCACCGCCGGGCATTGGACACCAGACGGGGAGGTTCGTTGCTGACCGCCGCGTACGCCAAGCTCGGTTTTGCGGGCTGGAAAACCGGTCAACAGGCGGGGCCGGGTCGCGGTGGGATGGTCTGGACCATGTAGCGCCCGTCGTCGTGCGGGCCGGCCCGGGAGCCGCGTGTGGGGACCGTCGACAGCAGGCTCCCCATTGACACCGCGCTGGTCTGCCGGCTCGTCGACGCGCAGTTCCCGCAGTGGGCGGGGCTTCCGCTGGAGCGGGTCGAGCCGGCCGGGTCCGATCATGTGGTCCACCGCCTCGGGCGGGAGCTGGCGGTGCGGCTGCCGTGCCACCGGGATGCCGTCGGCCAGGCGGCCAAGGAGCTGCGCTGGCTGCCCCGGCTCGCCCCGCGGCTGCCGCTGGCGGTGCCGGTGCCGGTCGCGGTGGGCGAGGGCGGGGCCGAGTAGCCGTGGCCGTGGGCGGTGTCGCGCTGGATCGAGGGGGAGACGGCGACGGCGGAGGGGCTCGGTGATTCGGTACCGGCCGCCCGGGGCCTCGCGGGGTTCCTGACGGCGCTGGCGGCCTGCCCGACGGACGGCGGGGTCGGGGGCGGGGGCGAGGTTCGGGCGCCGCTGGCGGAGCGGGACGCCGCGACGCGGGCAGCCATCACCGCGCTGGCCGGGGTGTTCGACGCCGGGGCGATGACCGCGCTCTGGGACGGGGCCCTCGCCGCCCCGGCATGGGGGCGTGCCGCGGTGTGGTGTCACGGCGACCTGCACACCGGGAACCTGCTGACGGCAGGGGGCGAGCTGAGCGCGGTCATCGACTTCGGCGAGCTCGGTCTGGGCGATCCGGCCTGCGACCTGACGATCGCCTTCACCCTGATGTCGGCCCGCAGCCGGGCCGTGTTCCGCACGACGCTGGGGGTGGACGAGGACACCTGGACGCGGGGGCGGGGCTGGGCGCCGGCGACGGGACTGAACGCCCACGTCACGTACGCCGCCACGAGCCCCCGCGTCGCCGCGCAGACCGCCCGCCAGATCACCGCGGCACTGGCGGGTTGACGAGTTCGCAGCCCTCTCCGGAGGGGACGAGGACACCGTCCGGACCGGCAGGACCGTACGGGACAAGCGCCGGGCGACCGCGGGTCCGGCCCGCCCTCCGATCACCTGTCGGGGGCCCGACGACGGGCCGCCTGCGGGACGGCCGCAGGCACCGACCACGGCACCGTCCGTGCCGGCGGCCGCCCCGGCCAGCCCGGCGGTATGGCGTCCGGATCGGCCTTCGCGGCGCGTCGAAGTCTGTGGGCGGCGCCCGTGCCGCCCCCGCGTTTCCGGCAGTGCGCTGCAAGCTCACGAGCGCCGCCCGGGTCATGGTGAACACGACGGTCCTCGGCGGGGCCCTGACGCGCTGCCCCCGAGCAGGCAAGGGCCCGGGGCGCTATCACCGTCGGCGTTGCCGCATCGGAGAGCGCCCGGCACCCCACGGCTCAGGTGTGCCGTCGCCGGGCCGGTGCCCAAACCCTCCGCCTGCCGGCGACGGCCACCTCACGAGAGCCGGGGCGCCGCCCCGCCTTCGCACCCCGGCCGTTGTGACTTGCCACCGCACGCCGCGAGCCGGGGCTCAGTCGAACCGCACACAGATTGCCACTGGCAGTCTCGGGGACCAGGTCCCGGTGGTGTAGTCGTATGCCTGGGCGTAGCCGTTGTTGCCGGGGGCGCAAGGAGCGGAGATGTTCGTCTCCAGGTAGGCGGCCCCGCCGGGGACCCCGGGGTTCGTCTTCGCGATGACGTTCCCGTTGTACCTGATCTGTCCCGAGTTGTACTTGACGGCTATGTACACCTTGCCGCCAAGGGTGAAGTTACCGCCGCCGATCTTGAGGTGACCCCGGTAGGTGTACTGGAACAAATAGAGGCCTTGCGGCGCCTTGTCCGGACTCATTTGAGTCGACCCGGCCGGGCTGACCGGGCTCGCGGGCGCTGCGCCGGCCGGCGGGGCCGCGAGGCCGACTGCGGCCAGTGCTGTCGCGCTCAGCGCGAAGCGTCGCGCCCAGTGGGATGTCCTGCGCGGATGCGTGCCCATGACTGTTCCTTCCAGGGTTCCTTCCAGGGGTTCGAAACCGTCACCACGGTCGTGCGTTCAGGTAGATCTGCGGGGACCACCGAGTGCAGGACGACCTACTCAGGGCACCGCCGCGGTTGCACGCCTGGATGACGAAGTTGTAGTCACCGGCCTGGGCGGTGATGGTCCACACTTGCCTGGACCCGCCGCCGAGTTCTTGTTGTACCCATCGGCCGGAAGTGGGCGACACGTAGCGGATGTTGTAGTGCGTGGCGTTGTAACCGCCGTAGTAGATTCTGACCACATCGCCGCACGAGTCGAATTGGGCACCGAGGTAGGGGCTGTTCCCGTAGGCGAAACGGGGTGGCGTTCCCCCGGTGTTCATGCCTCCGCCCGTTGTCGTACCGTCGCGGAAGAAGCATCCCTTCTGCAAGTCCGTCGGCTGCCCGGAGGCATTGGCCAAGACCTTGGCAGTCGTATTTTTCACCGTCCCCGGGCTGGCCGCTGAGGCGTCGGGCGCCACGACTATGCCGGAAATCAGGACGGCTGAAGTAACTGCCGTTATCGCGTTACGCCATGTCAAGATACTCATGGTTCTACTCCGGATAGGGAGGGGCAGCTCCGGCTTGGAGGCGCGTCCGGCCGGCTGCAGTAGTGGTGCGAGGCGGTGGTCCAGAGCCCTTGACGTCGGCGGCGTCCACCCTCCGCTGCCCGGCGTGCTGCCCGCACTCGCCGTGGGAGACCACAGTTCCAAGCTAAGCCGGACAGGTGCTCACCGCCTGCCGAGCCGACTCGGACTTCCGGAGCACCCGCTTGACACGGGGAGGGCGCGGCCGCCGTAGAGGGCTTCGGGGGCGAAATCGGTGGGCATCGCAACCGTGCACGGGAACGACGGCGCGCGTTGTCGGCGTACGGGAAGCGCGTCTGGCTCCGGCCACCCTTCCGGTGGGCGCCTGCACCGACACGGCCCTCTTCCCCCTTGTGCTGACCGAAAACGGCATCGCGACGCCGCGCACCGACTCATGGCCAGCTGAACCCGCCGCGATCAGCAACTGGCAAAGGGGGCGGACGGGCGAACCGACCGTCGGCTCGCGTGGCCCCGGTGGCCGCAAGCTGGTTAGGGAGGACCTCGGGGAGCTTCGGGACTTCAGTCGCTTGAGCTGACCACCACGTCCATGTTCATGCGTGCGGAGCCCAGCGGGCCTGTGGCTGTGGCTGTGCTGGCAGCCTCGTGAGCTGCTGCGGCCCGTCGCCCCGCTCCACGGCGACGGCGCCTCGCATACCGAGCGCGCCGGAATTCAGGCAGCCATCCACGTCGCGTCGATGGCCCTGCTGCGGTATGGCGTCTACGAAACCGCCGAGCCGGGCGCGAACTGGCTCTTGGTGCGGCGCCCACCTTTCGACGCTGCCTGACTGCGCTGTGAGTGGGAGTGGGAGTGGCCGTCGGTGTAGCGGGGCGCGGTACCGGCCCCCCGATACGCCAACGGCTGGCCCTGACTCGGGGGATGAGCCCCCTCCTCACGCCCCTTCCCGGGCCCGGGAAGGGGCGTGAGGAACCGGGGAGGCAGGTTCACCCCGACGAGGCGTGTGCGAGGGGTCAGACCTGGCCGCGCCAGGCTCCCGTCTCACTGCCGCGGTCCTCGATGTACTCCTTGAACCGCTTGAGGTCGCCGGTGATCTGCCGCTTGACGAAACCCAGTTTGTCACCGACGTTCTCCGCGAAGCCGTCCGGGTCGTAGTCGAGCTGCAGCATCACCTTGGTCTTGTTGTCGCCGAGGTGGTGGAAGGTGACGACCCCGGCCTGCTTCACGTCGCCGCCCCGAGTGGTCCAGGCGACGCGCTCGTCCGGGATCTGCTCGGTGACCTCCGCCTCGAACTCCTTGGTCACCCCGCCGATCTTCGCGACCCAGTGAGTCATGGTGTCGGTGCGCTGCTCGATGCGCTCCACGCCCTCCATGAAGTGCGGAAACGACTCGAACTGCGTCCACTGGTTGTACGCGGTACGAACGGGGACATCGACCTCGACCGACTCAACGACCTGCGACATGAAGCGTCCTTCCTCTCACCGGCCGGGAGCGTGCCTCCGGCCGTACCCGGGGAGCCGTTCCCCTGCAAGCGCCCCTGCCCGCGTTCGGCGCGTCCATGACTCCCGAACAGAGACACCGACGGGCCGTCCGGCGACGCGGGCGCCCGAGCCTCCATGGAGGGTGGAAGCAGCTGGCCGGAAGGGAGGGGCGGGCCGATCGAGCGAGGTGGGCCGTCGTCAGGTCGGTCCGAACGGGTCAGCTTGGTCCCGGGAGAAGGGGGTAGGAGCTGCGCGATCGTATGCAGCTACGGCGTGTCAGGAGAGTGACCCCGCGATGACGGATGACGCCTACTTGTTCCTCGCGTTGAGCACGGACGGCTGGCAGGGAACGCCGCTGGCCCTCGTCGGCGAGCTGGAGTGCCTGGACACCCCGGCCGTCCGTGCTTGGTTCACGGCTCAGAACGTGAGCCCCGCGTCCGCGGTCGTCCGCGTGGTTCCTCCGGAGCAGACCGGGCTGATCCCGAAGGACGCCGAACGGCTCCCTGTCCCGCTGAGCGAGGAGGAGCTGGAAAGGGTCCGCCGGGCCACGGTCACCGACCGCGTGGCGGACATCGAGGAAGAGCTGCTGGCGTTCCGCGACAGCGAGGACAACCGTGACGGCCTGCTGCGTCGGGCCCTCGCCGCCGGTGTGCCGGCGCACCGGATCGTCGAACTCTCCGGGGTCGACCCCAGCACGTTGTCGTCTGCCGAACGGGGCTGAACGCGTCCAGCACGGGCAAGCGCCTGCTCCGTACCGCGATCAGTGTTTCCCGGGAGGCCGCTGTCGCTCAGCAGTGTCGGGCGCTCCCCGCGCCGAGGCGCCTGCTGTTCAACGGCTCCGGGTCCTCGTCCCGATCCGCCCAGGTGAGGTCGGATGCGAGAGAGCGGAAGGCGTTGCGGTAGATGCCGGGAGTGGTGTCGGTGCAGCGATGGAACTGGTGTCGCAGGTTCGCGGGTGTACCGAGACCGGTACGGGTGGCGATGCGTTCGATGGGGTCGTCCGTGCGTTCCAGGAGCCGCTGAACGAGTTGGATTCGGGCGCGGAGCAGGTACTGGAGCGGGCTGAGGCCGGTCTCCGCGCGGAAGCGGCGGGTCAGGGGGCCTATGCCGAGCCCTGCGCGTTCGGCGATGTCAGCGAGGGTCAGCGGATGGTGCAGGTTGACCTCCATCCACTTGATCACGTCGTCGAGGGTGCCGCCCGAGGAGGCGGGGCCCGTGGCGCAGACTTCGCCGGCCGGGGAGCGGAGCTGGAGGAACGCCTGTCTCTCGGTCTCGATGACCACGGAATCGCCGTGGTCGAGGGCGACCAGGTGCAGACAGAGGTCGACGCCTCCCAGGACACCTGCTGCGCTGTGGAAGGGCCCGTGTGACACGACGGCGCCGTCGGGGTCCACGTCGATCGCCGGGTGCAGGCGCGCCAGCTCCTCGGTGTGCCGACGGCTGGTGGCCGCGGCCCGTCCGTCGAGCAGGCCCGTGGCGGCGAGGACGAACGTACCGGTACCGATCGCGCCGATGCGGCAGCCGCGTGCGGCGGCGGCGTGCAAGGCGGCGGTCACGGCGGGCGCGGGCTCGGCCCGGAAGCCCGCGCAGCCGGGCAACAGCACGGTGTCGGCGTCTTCCAGGCCTTCCAGCCCCCATGGCGTCTCGACGCGGAAGGGAGCAGGGCCGCCCGTGTTCTCGAAGCCCGGCGCGGCGCAGATCCGCAGGTCGTAGTCGACCCACGGATGGTGCCCGGTGGCAGCGGAGAAGACCAGCCCGGGGGTGGTGAGCTGGTGCCCGGGAACTCCGTCGAATGCCAGGACGGCGATCAGTGACATGTCCCGAATTTAGCGGAGAGTGACATCGGAGCGGCTGTTCGGGGCGTGGCCCGGCCCGCACGATGGGGATCAGTACGGGGCCGGGACGCGAGGGGCCGCCCGGCCCGTACCCCTTCCTGCGCCCCTGCCGAAAGGACCGACATGCTTCTTCCCCCCGCTCACCGCCCGACTCCCCCGTCACGGTCCGCACCTCGGCACGGGTTGACGGTGCGAGCCGCGGCCGTGGTCGGCACGGCCGCCGTGCTCGGGGCGACGCTGATGACCGGCAGCGCGAATGCCATCGTGAACGGCGAGGATTCAACGGAGCGTTACTCCTTCATGGCCTCGATCCCCCTGTCGATACCGCTGGAGGACGGGGCGGTACTGAAGGCCGGATGTGGGGCAACGCTGATCGACCGGCAATGGGTGCTCACGGCCGCGCACTGTGTGGACCCGGCTCTCGGGGTCACCCAGGAGGGGCTGGTCCGTGTGGGCAGCGAGCAGCGCCTGTCCGGTGGCACCGTGCGCAAGGTGGACGAGGTCGTCATGCACCCGGGCTATGCGCAGGGCGAGGCCGGAGCGCCCAACAAGAACGATCTCGCGTTGGTACGCCTGGACCGTCCTGTCGCTCAGAAGCCCGTCCGGATCGCGAGGCAGGCGGGCCCGGTGGGCAGCCCCACCCGGATCCTCGGCTTCGGTACCGTCGTCGGCGCCGAGCTCCCGAAGGACTGGGTGTTCCCCGAGCGGCTCCAGCAGCTGGACACCCGCAGGGGGTCCGAGGCCGAGTGCTTCGGTCGAGCGGGGGAAACCCGGCTGTGCACGGTGAGCCCCAAGCCGGATGCCATGGCGTGCAACGGGGACTCCGGCGGCCCGCAGCTGCAGCGCTCCAGAAACGGTCGCTGGGAGCTCATCGGTACGACGTCGGGCGACGGTGACAACGACCCCACGTGCGCCACGGGGCCCGGCCTTTACACCAATGTGCCGGTGTACGCGGACTGGATCAACAAGACGATCCACAAGTCCGGCTGACCCGAGGGACAGGCTACGGGTCCCGGGGACCGGAGGATCCGGGGACCGGACAGGAGCCTGACGGCGGCACCGGCGCCGAACTCGACCTCCGCCCCCCGTCCCCGTCCTCGTCCTCGTCCTGGGAGCTCCGTCCTCCGACCTCCGTCCTCCGACCCGGGGCTATATTCCGAAGATGTCAGTCATCGCCGTCCTCGCGCTCGACGGGGTACCCGGCCCTCACCTCACCACCCCCGCGATGGTGTTCGGGGCTGCGTCCCGTCAGCATCCGGGGGTGGAATACGAGGTGCGCCTGTGCGCCGCCCCCGGCCTCAGGATGGTCCGTGCGCCCGATCCGCTGCCCGTCAGCCTTCCGTGGGGCCTGGACGGCCTCGAAGATGCCGATGTCGTGCTGATCGCCGGGCACGCCGGGTACCGTGACGTGCCGCCGGCGTCCGTACGGGCTGCGCTGCACACGGCAGCTGGCCGGGGAGCACGTATCGCAGCAGTCGGAAACGGTGTGTTCACCCTTGCGGCGACCGGGATGCTGGACGGGCGCCGCGCGACGACCGGCTGGCGATACACCGAGGACCTCGCGATGCGCCATCCCAGCATCCACGTGGACCCGCTCGGCACCGTGGTGGAGGACGGCTCCTTCCTCACGGCTGCGGGGGTCTTCGGCGGACTGGACGTCTGCCTGCGCGTTCTCCACCGCGACCACGGCGCAACAGTGGCGGGCGAGACCGCCCGGCAGCTGATCACACCCCTGCAGCTCGATGCGGACGAGGTGCAGAACACCATCGAACGGGAGATCCTGGACGGCTCCGGGCTGGAACCGACGCTTCGGTGGCTGAAGACCCGGCTCGACCAGGCTGTGACCCTCACGGAGATGGCCGCCCACGCACGGACCAGTACGAGCAGCCTCCCCCGCCGCTTCCGTACCCACACCGGTCGCACACCTCTCCAGTACCTGCTCCACGCGCGCGTTTCAGAGGCCCGGCGGCTCCTCACGGAGACGGACCTGCCCGTCGAACAGATCGCCATCCGCACCGGCTTCACCTCACCGGCCGTCCTGCGCCGCCACTTCCGCACCCTGACGGGGACCACGCCCCGCGGCTACCGCCAGGCCCTTCGCGCCGAGCCCGCCCCTGAGGCACAGGGATAGCGGGGCGTGGCCAACAGTTCGTCGGTGAAGCGTTGCCAGGCGGCCTCGCGGGAGACGCCGAGGGCGTTGCCGTTCTCGTCACGGATGGGAACGCCGGAACTCGCCTCGGGCGTCTGCCCAACCGATGTGCAACCGCGATGGTGGGCGCACCGTGGTGCCAGCCAGGCCTCCGAGTACAGGCATGTCGGGTCGGGGTCAACGTTACGGAATCGGAGTCGGGCGCTGGTGCACGACGAGGCGAAAGCAGGCGGCGGTGACGGCCCACCTCGGTGCCCCCCCGGCTCCCCCTCGCCAGCGATCCGCTGCCGTCGATCGCGGCGACCCGGCGTCCTGGGCGGCGAGCAGCCGGCCCGCGTACCCCCGGTGGCAGGTTCTACGTGATCCGCCCCATCCGCCCGAACTGACCACCACCGGACGGTGGTTCACCGCCGACCGCGGCCCGCGACCGGGGACAGCGGCCAGCCGTGACGGGGCGCACGGCCCGCCGTCGACCCGGGGGCTGGCCACCTCCAAGAGCGCGACGTCCCTCGCGTCGTACAGGGCGACCGTGGTCACCTCGCCGTGGTGCTTGTAGTCGTCCCCGGAGCCCACCGGCACCAGCCGCACGAGCCTTGACGGGTGAGGGCTCAGGACATCAAGCCGACCCCAGCCCTCACGACAAGCTCACACCGCTGCCCCCAGAACGCCCCGACCAACACGGGGCCGCACAGGCCGCCCTGACAAAGCGCGTTCACGGGAGCCTGGGTGCGAAGCAACTTGCCCCAGGGCAACTCTGTTCTCCGTCCGGGCCCGAAGGCCGCATGCCATCGCCCGACCGGGAAGCAGTCTCCGTGTCCGCTGGAACCGCAAAGCTGTGGACACCCCTGCGACTGCCGGGCGAGCATCTCCACGATGAACAGCGAAATTCTCCCCACCCCCAAACGCGTCCGTTTCGTCGAGCTCAGCGCGAAGGCACTGCGGGCGCTCGCCAACGGTGACCTCGCCGGCGGCAGCGCCGAGGCCGGGGTCGCCCTTGACGAACACTTCGTCGGCGACCGGGCCCGCTGGATCTTCGGCTATCGCGCTGACCAGCTCGACAGGGACCCCTCCGCCGCGCCCTGGATCACACGGGCCGCGGTGTCCGAACCGGACGCGGCCGTCGTCGGCGACGCCGGGTTCCACGGACCGCCCGACGAGACCGGCATGGTCGAGGTCGGCTTCACCGTAGTGCCCGGGTACCGCCGCCAGGGCTACGGGCGCGCCATGTTGACGGCCCTACTCGTCCGAGCCGCCGCCGAACCCGGTGTCAGGACCGTGCGAGCCAGGATCCGCGCTGACAACACCGCCTCCCTCGCCACCATCTCGGGCTTCGGTTTCACACCCGTCGGCGAGCAGGGCAACGAACGCGACGGGCTTGTCATCGTCTTCGAGGTCCCGGCAGACGCCATCCAGGTCAAGCAGCTCACACCCTGAGAACCCGCTGCTCTACCGGTCGCACGAGACCCTGCTACGACAGCTCAAATGGCGGGCGGTACCGGCGGACTTCTTTCCCGCCTGGCCGGCCATCTACGCGTTCTTCCACCGCTGGCGCCGCCAGGGCTGATCGCCGCGTTCCACCACCGGCTCCATGCCCGGTGCTGCGTCGTGCGGCGCCCGCCCGCCCCGTCATCACTTGAAGGGCGTGCCGCTGGCTCAGGCTTCCGCGCCGTTGCCGCTGGCGGAGCTACGGTCCTCGCCATCGTCCACCGTTCCGTCAGGGAGGCTGACTTGGGTATGCCCGGAACGGGGGGCTGCCCCACCCCATTCCGGGGGTTTGCCGTAGTGCCTCACCCGAGCGCCGCATGATCGGCTGTCCGCACGGCATGTACGGGATGAAAGGCAGACAGTTGAAAGTCCGGATCGGGTACGTGGCATGGATTGTCGGCGTGGTCCAGTTCTTCGCAGTCCACGGGATAGCCGAGTCGGCTTGGGTGAGACCTTATAGCTGGGCGCGGAACAACATCAGCGACTTGGGCAACGCTCACTGTGCGCTGCAGCCAGAGCCTGAACCGCGGTACATATGCTCCCCTGAGCACGGCCTGATGAACACTTCGTTCATCATCCTGGGCATACTGCTTGCGCTCGGTGTCGCCATGACGGGTGGTGTCATGTGGCGCAAGAACCGGGCTGCTGCCGTGGCCCGGCTCCTGCTCGCCGGTTCCGGCGTGGGGTTTGTGCTGGCCGGCCTGGCCCCTGCGGACGTCAACGAGAACCAGCACGCCCTGGGCGCCCTGCTCATCATGGCAACGGGCAACATCGGTCTCGTGCTCGCTGGGATGGGCATGACAGAACCGGTCCGCGCCTCACTGCGGTGGGGCACCAGCCTGTTGGGCGTCACAGCCATCACGGCTTTCGGGCTGTTCCTCTCGCGCCACTACCTGGGTCTCGGCATGGGAGGCATGGAACGCGTCGCCGCATTCCCGCTCCTCCTCTGGGCCCTGGCCGTCGGCGCTCACGGCCTCGCCGGTCGTGCACGCCGCGCAAACCGAGACGACGCCCACGCAAGCTCGGATCCGCGCCCGCTACCGTCCTGACAACGCTGTTGATCGTATTGGCCGGTTCGCCGCGCGGTGGCGCCCGCGATGCAGCTGACGGCGGTGGCCTGGTACTCCTGGAGAGCCTCGTCCACCCAGGTCTGCGTGGCTTGCACTCTCCAGCGGCCGGCGGGCAGCGGGACTGCTGCCTCGGCGGGCATCCCACCGTCGGGGTACTCGGTGCCCAAGTCGGGACCCGCTTCGGCGGAGTCCATGAGCACCGCCGGACCGTCCGAAACCCAGGTGCCGCACTCTTCCCACGCCGTGGCGGGGTCTGCGAGGACAGCATCTGCTGCGGCGCTCAGCCCGGCCTCGGTTTCGGCGACGAGCCACTGCAGGAACGCTCGGTGCTCGGGCAGATAGCAACTGGTCGCAGGCTCGTCCGCCAGCACCAGTGCCTGCGTACCGTTCGCGTCGATGGGGATCACACCGGCCAGATCGGCCACCGCGCAGGCCCGGTCGTAGTCGTCTGGAGCAGTGGCGACTCCCGCCATAAGACCACCCTCCGTGCACCCGCCCCAGGAGGCCAGGGCGGACACGGGGGCCACGATCAGAGGGCCGCCCATCGACTCCACCCAGACAGGGAAGGGCAGGCAGGTCCCCGCGACGACCGCACGCGGTCGCTTGGTCCCGATGCACATGGGGAGACCTCGTGTCCCGACGGTGCCGGCGGTCAGGGCCCGATTGCGGAGTCGGTGTCGGGGTGGAGGGGAAAGACCCGGTCCAGTCCGACGATGCGCAGGACCCGCAGCGTGTTGGCCGGAACCGCGGCGAGTGCCATGTCGGCTCCGGCCGATTGGGCGTGGTTGCGGACGGCGATCAGCGCTGTGATGCCGCTGGAGTCGCAGAACTCCATGCGGGCCAGGTCCAGGACGAGACGCTGGCCCGGCTCGAGGGGGAGGGTGGTGATGAGGCCGCGCAGGTCTGCGGAGGTGTCGTAGTCGAGTTCGCCGATGACTTCGACCAGCAGGCCGGTCGCGGTGTCTCGGACCTCGATGTCCAGCGGGCTCATGCCGGCTGCCTGGAACTGGTGGCGGGGACGCCGAGGGCGAGAAGGGCGGTGTCGTCGTCGAGGCCGTCGCCGAAGCCGTCCAGCAGGCCGGTCAATGCCTTCATGACCGCGGCCGGGGACCGCCCGGCGTGGTCGGTGGCGAAGGCGCGCAGGGCTTCGTCTCCGTACAGGTCGGTGCGGCTTTCGCCGGTGCGGGCCTCGGTCAGGCCGTCGGTGTAGAGCAGCAGGGTATCGCCGGGGCCCAGGGTGGTGGTGCCGGGGGCGAAGGGTGCGTCGGGCAGGATGCCGATGAGGAGGCCACCGGGGGTGGGCAGGAAGTCGGCCGTGCCGTCGGCCCGCAGGACCAGGGCCGGCGGGTGGCCGCCCGAGGCGAGGTGGACGGCGACCTGCCCGTTCTGCGGGTCGGCTTCGAGGGTGCCGAAGATGGCGGTGCAGTAGCGGGGGTCGCCGCTGCTGTAGCGCTCGTGAAGGACTCTGTTCAAGGTGGTGAGGGCGGCGACGGGGTCCGGGTCGTGGAGGGCTGCGGTGCGCAGTGTGTAGCGGGTGAGCGAGGTGACGGCGGCGGCTTGCGGGCCCTTGCCGCACACGTCGCCGAGGAAGAAGGCGAAGCGTGTGGCGTCGAGGGGGAAGACGTCGTAGAAGTCGCCGCCGAGCCGGTCGGGTGAGGCGGCGCGGTAGTGCGTGGCACTCTCCATGCCGGGTATGGGGGGCAGCGTATCGGGCAGCAACGATGACTGGAGTGCGGCGAGGGCGTCCTGGAGGCGTGCCCGGTCGGCTTCAGCTTGCCGGCGTGCTTCCTCGGCTGCTTTGCGGGCCCTCAGGAGTTCCTCTTCATAGGCGCGGCGGTCGCGGGCGTCGAAGAGGGTGGTGCGGATGAGCAGCGGCTCGCCCGTGGCCCCGTGCTTGACCGTGGAGGAGACCAGCACCGGCATCCGGACGCCGTCGGCTCTTTTGATCTCCAGGGCGACGCCGCCGATCTCGCCCTGCATGCGCAGCAGCGGCGCGAAGTGCGTCTCGTGGTACAGCTTGCCGCCCACGGTCAGCAGGTCGGTGAACCGCATCCGGCCCACCGTCGCCTCCCGGTCCAGGCCCAGCCAGTCCAGCAGCGTCGTGTTGATCTTCGCGATGGTGCCGTCCATCAGCGTGGACAGGTACCCGCACGGCGCACACTCGTACAGTTCCTCCGCGCTGTCCTCCAACAGTGCGGCGAACGCCGCGTCCGGGGTCTTCTGCCCGTCGGCGTCATGCGGGTCGCTCTGCTGACCGGTGCGGCACATCAACGCAGGCCCGCCAGGAAACCGGTGATCGCTTCGTTCGTGGCTTCGGGTGCGGACATGTGCGGGCAGTGCCCGGTCGCATCGAGGGTGAGCAGTGTCGAGCCGGGGATCGCCTGGTGGACGAAGGCACCGACCTCGCGAGGGGCGATGGCGTCCTGGGTGCAGTCCAGCACCAGGGTCGGCACGCTCACCTCCTTGAGGTCCTCCCGCGAGTCGGACAGGAACGTGGTGCGGGCGAAGACGCGTGCCATCGCCGGGTCGGTGGCACAGAAGCTGTTCGTCAGCTCCTCACCGAGCTCGGGCCGGTCCGCGTTTCCCATGATCACCGGTGCCATCGCCGCCGACCAGCCCAGATAGTTCGACTCCAGCGAATCGAGCAGCTCCTCGATGTCCTGCGCGCTGAACCCGCCCCGGTAGCCTTCGTCGTCGATGTACCGGGGAGAGGGCGCAACCATCACCAGCGCCCCGATCCGTTCGGGAGCCATCCGGGCGGCCAGCACACCGATCATCGCGGAGACCGAATGGCCCACGAACACCGCGCCTCGAAGGTCGCGTTGCCGGCACAGCCCTTGTTCTCTGACCGCCGTCGCTGAGGCGCAGCAGGCCGCCCGAGCGTTCCTCGAAGCCCTTGGGCAGCCGGCCATCGGTCGGCAGAAGCCCGGCGCGCTTGGCATTCTCCCTCACCTGTAACCCCTCGTGGATCTCCTCGCGCACCTCGACGTCGGCCAGGTGGTCTCGGACGAACGAGGCTCCCACCGCCCGGCCCGGCTCCTCGCTCGCGCGGTGCGTCGAAGGCTGCGGAAGCGGGTGCGGGGCGACTGGGGCGACCGGTGCGAGCGTGACGCGGGTGCGTCGGGCCGCACGGGCGACTGCGATGGACGGCGGGTTCACGGGCGGGCCGTCTCGTGCGGCCACGGTCCCCTCGGAGTCGACCGGGGCGTCCTTGCCGGAGGCGATCAGCGTCGACACGTGGTGGGCCGAGACGGCCGGGCCCCCCGCCGCGCGTGTCCGCCGGGCTCGTTCGGCTGGAGCACCCGCAAGTCGCCGGGTGGGCCCGGCCTTTGCGCCGAGCACGGTGGGCGTCACGTCGTAGCGCCGCGCCGAATCCGGACGGGTGTCCCGGACGTACTTGCCGTCCGGGACCGTACTCGCTGTCCGGGACGTACTCGCTGAGCTGCACGGACAGGGGCCCGGACAGTCCCGGACGGCGGACCGCTTGGTCGTGCCGCATCGCCTCGTCGAGAGTTCTGCCATCCCAGCGAACAGCCGTGCGAGCCGCGGCTCTCGACGATGGAGTCAGTCATGCGAAAGTTCACGTCCCTCGCGGCCAAGGGCGCCGTGATCACCCTGCTCGCCGGTACCGCGATAACCACTCCGGGCGTCGCCAACGCCCAGGCGTCTTCGTTAGGAACGCAGATCGCCGCCACCGCCAAGGGGCAGATCGGTGCCGGACCGTGCGGGCTGAACGGCAAGGGCAGCTACTGGGGCCGGGGCACGGCCCAGACGGGCAGTTGCGGACCGAACCACTCCGAAGCGCACCCGTGGTGCGCTGACTTCGTCGGATGGGTGTGGTGGAAGAACGGCGTCGGCGGCAAGATGAGCAAGCTCAACGACCTCGCCTCCAGCTTCACCTCGTACGGTTCGATGCATTCGACGCCGAAGGTCGGTGATGCGATCCTCTACAACCAGCACACTCCGGGGACCGGGGACGACCACGTCGCCATCGTGGTGGCCATCTCAGGCTCGAAGATCAGCGTGGTGGGCGGCAACCAGGGGGAACCCGGCAGTGTGAGCCCCCACACCTGGGCCTCGTACAAGGTCGGAACCTGGGCCAACCCCGCCCAGAGGATAAGCGGTTACGTGACACCGGTGGCCGGCTGAGCGCGAGCGTGATCCGCCGCCCCCACCGGGTGGCGGGTCACCCGTCCGGGACGTGTGTCTCGCGCTCCTCCGTCAGCTCGGGCCAGCGGTCTGCGGGAGCAGGTCGATGAGGAAGCTCTGACCGGATTGCTCGCCGCAGGGTTGCTGAACGGCTTCGACCCCCGCGGTCGTCTCGCCGTCGGGGATCCCCAGGCACAGTGCGGTGTGCGCCCGCCGCAGCCGGTAACGCTCCGCCGCCGTCGAACCGAAGCGTTCGACCCGGAAGAGCTGGGCGTCCTTGTCGGCCAGGCAGTTCTCCTGCGGCTCCACCAGCCCCTTGGCGGGGCCGCTGTCGAGGATGGTCAGGCAGCCCATCGCCTTGCTGCTCGGGTGCTCCCACTTGACGTAGGCCAGGTCGTCGTCGCGCGGCTGGATGAACGAGCGTGGGCCGGGCTCGGCGCAGGGGCGTTGGACCGCCACCTCGGACCGGTATCGGCCGGAGCGCTCTTTCCCTGCCGTGAGGCACAGATCCGGGGACCGCGCCGGGCGGATACGTACCCAGGAGCCGGCGGAGACCACGGGAAGGAGGGCGGGTGGCCGGCCGGTGACGGTGCCCGTCGCGTGTGAACCGGAGGATGCAAGATGGCCGATCAGCAGGACACCTGCCGCGACGGCTGCCGTCAGCGTCAGCCCGGCCGCCGCGAAGGCGAGCCGTCTGCGGGGGCCGGATCCGGTCGACGGCGACCGTTTCTGGGCAACACCGGCGGCGGCGTCCGGGTGGACCTCCTGATGGGCTTCCTGGTGGGCGTCCCGGTGGGCGCCCGCGCTCGCCAACAGCGCCCAGGCCTCCATCCATTCCGCGGATCGGTCCTCCTCACCACAGGCCCGGACGAACGCGGCGACCGTCTCGCGGCGCGGCAGGGTGCGTTTGCGCAGAAGGTCGGCGACGGTACTCCGGGGCAAGACGTCACCCCGGGCCGCAGCGCGGCTCTCCAGCTGCCGCAGGGTCAGGCCGGACCGGGCCTTGAGCCCCCGCAACGCCGCCGTGAACTCCGCGACGGTGCGTATGGCGGCAGGCTGTAAGTCGATCTCATCCATCCGAACAGGAATAGTGCACGGCACGGACGGCGGGCAACGGGGTCACCGGCCGACCACACGAGTTCCTGGAGTTGTCGACGACTGCACGGTTCAGCGAGGCCGGGCATTCCGGATGTTCTCGTGGCGCTCCCCCCGAGGCTCACGTCGCGCCAACCGGTTCGGAGGGGGACCGGCGCCATCGGCCCGGTCGTACCCGCCCACCCGGCGCGGTGCCTTCGAGGGTCCGGTCCC
The DNA here is from genome assembly GCA_001298555.1 of Actinobacteria bacterium OV450. Taxonomy (GTDB): domain Bacteria; phylum Actinomycetota; class Actinomycetes; order Streptomycetales; family Streptomycetaceae; genus Streptomyces. Next base: position 65,211 of record LJCW01000109.1, on the reverse strand, counting down.
CAGTGGCTCCGCCGGTGTCCGCTACGGTCCCTCGGCCGACCGGCGGAGCAGGGCAACAGGTTGATCGACCGACGTAGACCTGGTCTTCATCCCGTACGGTTCCTGCTCGTCCTCGCTGAGCACCTCCCGACTGTCCGGGTCGCGGGCGATGTGGACCTGCATGTAGGGGATGGTGTCTCCGGGCGCGAAGAGCTTGCCCTCACGCCATTTCGGCATCACCCACCACATCGCCACCCAGTCAGGAGCCTGAATCATGTTCATGATCGCGCTGCTCCGGTAGATCTTCGAACGGTAGCGAAAGAAGTCGTCGCCCGGGTTCGCGAGCCACGACGGGGCGTTCCAGACGTGTCTGCGATCGGCGGAATCCACGTCCCACGAGTACTCGATCGACTGCGCGTAGCTGTTGGCGAGCTTGCAGCGGTCGGCCCGGATGAATGAGATTGCCGCGTCCAGCTCAACGCGCCCCTGGCCTGCCTCCTTGAGCGGCACTTCGATGACGGCCTGCTTCGAGAAGTCATCGCCGGGGTCCAGACGGCTGCCCGCCGAGGTGATCTGTCCTGCCGCCAGTAGGCGGGCGGGGGCGTTGAAGTCCTCGTAGCGGTGGGTGTCCCAACCGTCGCCCAGTTCGTCGCGCCACCTTGTGAATCCAGTGCCCTTCTCACGGAAGGTGCTCGGCCAGATCGTGGCCGTCCATTGCGTTCCCACCACGAAGATGCTGATGGATCCCTCGTTACGGAACGTGATGTGCGCCGGTACGTACAGGCTGGTGCGGGCGGCGTTGAGGGTGGGTTTCCCGAACGAGAGCATGAACGGGACTTTGGGCGGGGCGACGTAGGGGATGTACATGGCCGAGTACGCCACGCTCGTCGAGCCGATGAGAGCCGACAGAGCGACTCCGGTCGCGAAACTCTTCGGGTACGCGATACCGCGCCAGACCTTGTGCCGGCTCACCTCCCACAGCGCCCAGCCCGACCACGCCACGAGCAAGACCCACAGCCAGAGCAGCCCTGCGCGGTAGCCGCCCTCCCATTGCAGGATCAGGAACATCAGGCTGGTGACCGCCACGATGACGACCCCCACCAGCACGCACTGCCCCGCGTAACGGGTAGCCCGCTTGCCCCAGTAGTCAAGGACTGCCGCTGCCGCAACCGTCTCCACCAGCGCAGCGGCCGAGAACAAGACACCCATGACCCGCCCCCCGAAGGTGAGTGCTCTGAGAGTGTCTGTCAGCCCCACCCGGAAGAGCACCGCAGCGGACACCAGCAGCCCGAGCATCATGAGGCAGGCTTGAAAGCGCCTCCACCAGCGACGGTCCGGCCACAGCCCCGGATCGGCCCGCCAGCGGACCTGCCCGGGATGGTCGAGGTCGATGTCGGCGGGTACTCCAGCTTTCCGCAACACCCGCCGGAGGTCCCGGGGGGACCACGCCCGACCCACGGTCTTCCCCGCGACGCTGACCTCGCGCAGGCCCCGGCTGTCAGGTGCGTGCACGATGACCCGCGGTCCGCTGGACGTCATGTCTTCAGGATCGGCGTGCCGCGAGAGGATCGCAGCCAGCATCGGCATCCGGGTGAGCGAATGTGTCGGCGACGCCACTGTCCTGCCTTTGAAAGACGCACGGCCTGGCTGAACTCCTTCGGGGCGAGATCCGGTGCTGTGACGGCCGACGAGATGGAGATCCCCCAGAACGTTCGCCTCGTAAAGCCACAGGAGACCTACGGCCCGGGCCGCATCCGCGGCGCACGCTGACCCTGACCTGCGCGACAGGCTCTCTGCCCGCTCCCTACATCGTGGTGGACACCGGTGTGTGGATCTTCGGCAAGGAGGTCCTGCTCCCGGCGGGGACGATCCTCCGCGTGGGCGGAGCGAACAGGACGGTCCACCTGGACCGCACCAAGGACCGGATCAAGGCCGCTCGCGAGTTGCACCGCGACAACCACCTGCGGACCACCCCGTGAGATCAGCCAGCAACCGTTACGCCCGATGAGCCGAAGCCCGAGCTGAGCTCGCTGCGCAGAGGAGCCGGCCTGGGTTTGGGGTGCTGCGATGGGGCAGACGCGGGGTGCTCGGCGGTGAACGTTCGCCCGGACACGGGTGCAAGGAGTGTCCCCCATGATCCTCATACTCGGAATCATCATTCTGCTCCTCGCCGTGATCGTGGCTTTGGCCGGAGTGTTCGGCAACGCCGGCTCGTCCCATGATCTCGTCAGCGGCGGCGACTTCTCTGTCTTCGGCTACCACGCGACGGGCTCCACGGGATCCCTCTTCCTCGCCGGGATCATCGTGGGAGCAGTGGCGCTCGCAGGCCTGGCCCTGGTGATGATCGGAGTCCGCCGATCCGAGGGCGGCCACAGCGGCCGGCGCCATTGGTTCGGACGCCGCGGCTGAGATCGCACGGGCCGGCCGCCGTCAGGTGGCACGCCAACGCCCAGGAGGTCCCCGATCCGATCGTGCACCCCGTTGAGGCCACGACCGCGCATGCGCCGGCCGCACTCACGAGGCTGGATCCAGATCCGCTGCAGCGCACCGGGCACCCGGCTGCCGGCGGTCGGTCATGCGGCACGAGTGCGGGTCCTGCCAGTCCGGGCTGTTGGTGGCCTGGGTCCCGGACACCTGGTTTCGCGGGCAGCGGCGAAAACGGCCCGGTCCGGGGGGCGGGAGATCCTGACCGCAGCGGCCCCGTAAGTGATCTTGATTGCCCGCCAGGCAGCGACCCGGCCTCCGCGCGACCGCCAGGGTGCCAGCGCCACCCGGTCGCCCTGGCGGCGAGTGGCGTCGCCAGAAGCGGGGACCGGGGTCGCCGTCGACGCCCGGGCGGCCCAGCTACACGTCCTGTACGACACCAGCGCCACGACGGCTGACGGCCTCCGTGCGCCAAGCCGAGGGCGTGGACGGGTACGGTCCGCTGCTCGGGGCACACGGACCTCATGCAGGCACAACACGCGCGACTCAAGAGCACTCTGTCCGGCCCGGCCCCGACCGTGCCCTCGCCGTCCCGTTCTGCCGGCGGCAAACACGCCCGCCACGGAGGACTCACCGCCCGGCTGCGACGCCGGCTCCTCGCCTACAAGGCCGTGGACTTCCTCTCCACCCACATCCCCGACACTTCAGGACCCGGCGAGGAATGCCTGCTCCTGGTGAACGTGCGCCAGGTCGTCGGCCAAGTCCGCTACCGGTTCTGCCCCTCCTGCGCCTGCGGCGTCATCATCGCCATCACGATCAACAAGCCGTTCCGCAACACCGGCCTGGGTACTCGAGCGCTCTCTCACCTCCGCGCACGCCACCCAGGGACCACGTGGCTCAGCGCTCCGGACACCGGCGTCGGCATCGAGGACGACCTCCTGCTCCGCATGCGCATGCCCACCGTCACCTCCGCACCGCCATGCCCCCATGCTGGACCGGTCACGTGAACCGGGAACAGTTCACCGTGTTTCGGCAGACGTCTGCACGAGCGCGAGATGACCCGGACTGCGCCGGAGTTCGCGCACCGACCGGTCCCGCGGCTCGTATCCACACCGCAGTCAGTGGCCTTCCAGATCACCCCTGATCAGGGACACGGCGGAGGCCAGCCGGCTGATGCCCTTCTGCACCTCGCGGATACCCTCCGAAGCCCTGGGCTCGTCTTTCGCCTGGGTCCCGGCTACGCATTCGCCGCCCCCGTGCTCGAAAGCCACCAGGGCATCGTTCCAGAAGCTCCGGGCGTCATCGCTGGGAATGGTGCCGAGCTTCTTGGCTTTCGCCACCTCGGCCAGCAACTCCTGACAGGCCTCGCCCCAGACGTCCATCGGCCGCACGCTCACCTCGTTGACCCGGCCCGAGGTCTGGGACAGCGCCTTCGTACTGCGGTCGCCTCCCGAGTCCCACCAGTCCCTCAGCTCCTCGGCCGGAGTCGAAGCACACCCCGCCAGGACAGCCACAAGCACCGCCCCGATCACGGCCCGGTGAACGTGGATACGTGCGCGCATGCGTTCCCCCCTCTGTCTCGATCCCTCCGATGCTGTCAGGAACCACCGCCCTCGGCAGACGAACACCGGAACTGCTCGCACACTTGACCACCGGGGCGGAGCACTTCGGCTGCGGGCCGCCTTGCCCGCCTCCGCGTCGGTACGGTTTGATGCACAGCGCGCGGGAAAAGGACATACAAGACATTCATGCTGGACAGGGGGCCGCTATGGGCATCCTCGGATGGATTCTGGTGGGCCTGGTTGCCGGAATCATCGCGAAGCTTCTGATGCCGGGGCGTGATCCCGGTGGCTGCGTCGTGACGCCGCTGATCGGTATCGCCGGTGGGCTTCTCGGCGGGTGGCTCGGCAAGATCATATTTGGGGTCGACTCGATCGACGGGTTCTTCGAGCTCTCCACGTGGATCGCGGCAATCGTCGGATCCCTGATCATCTTGCTGATCTACCGGCTGATCGTAGGCAGAAAGCAGTGAAGTGCCTCTCGTCGGACGCCGCACGCGCAGGAAGATCAGGCGGGGTGTGATTCGCCGTCTGGCTCCGCATTCCGCCGTCCGCCGGATGGTCATGGGAGCGACGGTGTGCGGGGGCGGCGCGACGCTGTGGCTCGGGCGGCGGCTGGCGAAGGGCCTGCTGCGAAGGACACTGCCGGGGTGACCACCGGCCGGGGCGGGCTGCCCAATCCGCGTTCCCAGAAGCTGCACGGCTGCCCGGCCGGCAGCCGCCCATGCGCGGCGAGACCCTCGTAGCGACCCGGACGCGCGAAGACAGCTACGGGCGGCTAAGGGCGGCTAAGGAGGCGCACTTCGGCGATCGGCCAGTCGGGGTCGCAGCGCCTGGGAATGACCGTGAAGCGCAGCGGCTGTCCGCGGGCGTCGAGGAGGGCCACGGTTCAGCTCGGGAGGATGTCCGTGACCGGCAGGGCGTGCTCGGCGCACAAGCGTGCGGCCACGATCGAGCGGTGGCACGCCTCCGGATCGCGCTCGACGCAGAACAGGGCGGTCACCGAGCCGCTGGGAAGCTCGGCCACTAGTGCGTCCAGGTCGAAGGGGTCGAGGATCTCGCGGGTGTAGCGCTCGGCGTATTCGGGCGCCAGCGCGATGCGATTGCGTTTGCCCACGCCTTGGCGGTCGTCCTCGCGATACTGGAGCTGGCGCAGTTCCGTCGTCGGCGCCAGCGCTTTCACGTGCCGGTAGCCCACGTTCGCCGCGGCGAGCGCGCGCTGGAGTCGGCCCGAGTTCGCCCACGAGTAATCCGGACCTCGCACGGCGCGCCGCTGGCGAAGGTCGAGCAGCAGCCCCACGCCCTCTCCGAGGAGATGCTCCAGGAAGTCCTTGCTCGTGAAGCCGTAGACGCCGATCGTCGCGATGCGTCGCATGCGGCACCCCCAGGTCATCCGAGGCGGCCGACGTGCTTGATGATGACCGCGGCCGGAGCCGTGGTGATCGCGTACAGAACTCGGTAGCGGCCGATGTGGATGCGGCACAGCCCTCGGCCGTGGAAGGCTGCGCCCTGTGGGCGGGGCTGCGCGGCAAGGCGGTCGACCGCGTACAGCAGCAGCCGCAGCCCGTCCGGATCATCGGCGAGGTGCCGGGTCGCCCCGCACAGGGCGGCCTCGTCCCAGACGATGCCGTACGTCATCGGTCGTGCACCTCCACACGAGCACGGGGCCGAGCCACCGGGCCTGCCCGTCCGGGAGTGCCCGGGCCGGGAGAGCCCCCTCTGGCGGACCACCTGCTCACCCACTGGGCACCTGCCCGAAGCAACCGCTCCTACGCCGGCGGACTGAGTGCGCCACCCCGTCCCGCCGGGGTCGATGCCCTTCCGGGACCGAGGCGCATCAGCGGGGGAGACAGTCCCACGGCGATGGCGCCGATCGTGGTGCACCCCGCCGAGAGGGCAGCGGACCGACCCGGGAAGTCTCAGCCGTGCCGGCCCGCGGGCGGCGGGCCGGTCGTCGGACTCGCCGGCTCCCGCCCCGTACGCCTGGCTCTGCGCGTGGACCTCGCTGGAGCGGCCGCGCGGTTGCGCTGCTGATCCAAGCGGGTGAGTCGCGTTGCACGGCCGGACCCAGCGGGGAACTCATCGAGGTCAGGCGGGGTGAGCCCGTCCAGGACGACAAGGGAGACGATATGGGGCACGGCGGGAACGTGATCGAGGAGCTGATGGCCGATCACCGAGAGGTGGAGGAGATGTTCGCCCGCATCCAGGCCATGACCGGCTCCGGGCAGCAGCTTCGTGACCTCATCGACGAGATCACCATCGAGCTGGTACGGCACTCGGTCGCCGAGGAGCAGTACCTCTACCCGGCAGTACGCGAGCATGTCGAAGGCGGCGGCCTGATGGCGGACAAGGAGCTCGAGGATCACGGGCGCGTCGAGAAGATCCTCAAACAACTGGAGAAGATGGACACCGACGACACCCGGATGAGCACTGTCCTCCACCAGCTCATGCAGGAAGTGGCTTCGCACGTCCAGGACGAGGAGACGAACCTCTTCCCGATGCTGAGAAGAGCCTGCAGCCCGGAGCAGCTGGACGATCTCGGTGACAAGATCCGTCGCGCCAAGGCAATGGCACCCACCCGGCCCCACCCCTCAGCGCCCAGCACCCCCATGGCCAGCAAGCTCCTCGCGCCAGGGGCCGGCCTGGTCGACCGGGCGCGCGACTTCGTCACGGGCCGCGGCAAGTCCTGACAAACGTGCGAGGGCGGTTCCGCACGTGGGCGTGCGGAACCGCCCTCGTTCGAGGGTCGGAAGGTGACTGGCGTCATGTCGCGCGCCCGCCGCTCCCGTCTACGCTGGTCGGCCACAAGCGGAGCAGCGCGGCTTCGCGCCGAAGCTCGCTGGTTCCGTCGCAGGGCAGTGCGAGCCCTCCTCAGAGGAATCCGCTGTGTCTGCCGATCTCACCCCCGTCATAGCCGCTGCCACGCGGTGGCTGCTGACCGCTTTCCCGCCCTCCCCCGGGGCCTTCAGTCTGGCCTTGGCCGAGGCTCAGGGCAGGCAGGCCACCACCCTTGCCGCCGCCCTGCGCTATCCCAGCGCTCTCGACGCCGAGCTGCTGGAACTTCTCGGACCGGGCGGAAGCGACCGACTGGACTGGCTGGCCGGCGCCGAGCACGACAGTGAGACCGCCGACACCGCCGACACCGCCTGGCGCACGTGGGTGGACGAAACGATCGTCAGCTGGGCCGCCTGCTTCCTCGCCGATCCCGTCCTCGCCGACAAGGCCCACCAGCTCGCCGACAGCAGCCTGCCCGGCGAGGTGGGTCGCCTCACACAGCCGGGCAGCCACGAGTACGACGCCGCTCCCCTGCTGCGCCACCCCGACCTCCTGGAGCCGGTCGCCGCCCTCCACCGGGAAGACCTGCTGGCACTGCTGGAGAACCAGAACGTCCCCCTGCGATAGACCGGCCGGCCCAGTGCCCACGGCCATCCCTCGACCGCCGCGGCCTCAGCGCCGACTGCAAGCACGGACCACTCGGTCACTCTCCGCAATTCCTGCGGTGGTCGAGCTGCGCTGTCAGCCCAAGCGCTGCCCGGCGACAACCCCGAAAGGACCCCACGGCGGCCCGCCGTCCCCGTCTCGCAGACGAAGCATCGCCAGGGACGGCCCCCGGTGCGGCACCGGCCGGTCGGGCCGGGTGGCCGCGCCAGTGTGCACTGTCAGCTCCAGTACTCGGCCCACGCACGGGCGGCGGTAATCGTTTCGTCCACTTCCGTCATGCCGTGCTCCCGCCAGTCTTCCCAGGAACCCGCCTCCGCCTCCGTGAGGACCCGCACCCCTTCGCGCGGAGCCCTGGCGAACGCGGGGACGGTCCGCGCCCAGCGCGCCGCCTCCTCAACGGTCTGCTTGCCGTCCAGCACCAACCGGAATCCCCACAGCGCCGCGTCGATCCAGGCGGGGCCGCGCATCGCCCACGCCCAGTCGATCATCCACACCCGACCGCTTCGCTCGACCATGAAGTTGGTGGCCGCCGGGTCGGAGTGCACCAGCCGGTCACCTCTCAGGAGCGGTTCGTCGGCCGGGTCGCAGTACTCGCCCCACCGGTCCCACGGCGTCAGTCGAACCTCGTCGGGCGCCGGGAGCAAGCTCAGCTGGCGCAGGACCGCGGCAACCGGCTCCAGGTGGTCACCGTCATCGCCGAAATGCGCCCATGCGGACGCGTGGGCGCCCTGGAAGCAGAGCAGCAGCCACCCACCTGCCTCCTCCTGCCACAACAGCCTCGGGGCGATGCCGGGAACGAACGGGGCGACGGCCGCCTCGGCCTGCAGCTCGCCGATCCGCTCGTGGTCCAGCGGCAGCCCCTTGACGAACACCATCTCCGGGCCGGACGGCGGCCAGAAGAGCGACGCCAGCGCGGAGCTGGTTCCGGACTCCACCTCGGCTCTCGGGCAGTCCTCCCCTACGCGGGCGGCGATGGCCTGCCGGGTTGCCTCGGGAAGCTCCTCGAACGGGAGCCGGTCAACGCGCATGCCCGGTCAGTTCCCCGGCTGGGGCTGCTGGGGATGGTTCGGCGGGAACGGCGGGTTCTTGTCCGGCCGCGTGGGAGGGCCGGTGGACGGACGCCCCGGCGGCGGCTTGGACGAGGGCCCGGGTGACGACGGGCGCCGGTCGAGAAGAGGAATGGTCACGGCGGCGAAACTACCGACCTCGGGCCGGCCGCCGCCAGGCTTTGAGCAAACGCCTGCGGCCGGCGCCCGCGCGACCGTGTGCGCACCTACAGGACGGGCCGCGGGATCGAGGGCGAACAGGTACACAACCCCGGCGGACTCCGGCAGCTGCACGAACTGCTCCCCGAGTGCCCGGTTTTCAGGCAGCGTCGCGGTGACGGCTCCGGGGGCACCGCCTGTCATCCGGCCAACCTTTGGAGCAGGCCCTCCAGATCGCGCTCGCCGTCGCGGGTCTGGGCACCGTGGACCCCGCCGGTTCAACGAAATCAAGCGACGCCTCGAAGGCGTGACCCAGCGGGTCCTGCCCAGACTCTGCGCCGCCTGGAACGCAACGGGATAGTCGCGCGCCGCGTGCTACCCACCTCGCCGGTCGGGGTCGAGTACTCCCTCACGGGACTCGGCGAAGCCCTGCGGGAGCCGTTCAGCCGGTTGTACGCATGGACGGTCGAACACGCGGACGAAATCCGAGCACACCAAACGGACTACGACCGACGCGTTCAGAACTGAGAAGGCGGGCGGTCGCGCCGGCCCCAGCGTCAGCGGCGGGCTGAGACCGTGGCTCCCCCATTCGGCGGGCCTGTCGTTCGGGTGCAGTCGTGGCCAGGGTGGGATGGCGTCGAGGGAGCGGGTAGGCGTCGTGTATGAACTCACCGATCCATGACACGTCGCCCACGGCCAGGCCGATCGCGGCCCTCGACACTGCCTCTGCATGCTGGCTGAAGACTCTGGACCAGCTCGAACGGACAACGGTCGCCGATCCGGTCATCCGGGTGCTCCAGCGGGGAATCCGCTCACTCCCCCTGGGCGCCGCGCGCGATCTACTGCGCGGCAGGCCGCTGGGCCACCCCGTGCACCCTGTGCTCGTGCAGGTGCCCATCGGCTGCTGGCTGTCGGCCTCCGTACTCGACTTCGTGCCCGGGGCACACCACGCGACGAGCGTCCTGACCGCCGTCGGACTGGCGGGCGTCGCCCCGGCCGCGGTCGCCGGCTGGGCGGACTGGGCGGACCTGCCGCCCGAGCAGGCCCGGGTCGGCCTGGTCCACGCGGCCTCCAACGTGGCTGCCGTGGCCTGCTACACCGCCTCACTGGCTGCGCGGCTCCGCGGCCGCTCGGCGAGGGGCCGCGTGTGGGCCCTGGGTGGGATGGCTGCCCTAGCCGTCAGCGGCGCGCTGGGCGGGCACGTGGCCTACCGACAGGCCGTCGGAGCGCACGCCGCGCCCTGAAGGATCGCTGTGGCCCGCTCCATCCCCCTGCTGAGCCCGAGTCGGTCAGCCGAGTTCCGATGGCCTCACCCGCGCCCCGCGAGGCGGCTCCTCCGTCAGGGGGGCGTTGCGGTGTGCTCTGGATGGCAGCGAGTGCGCCCGCCGGGCGCCACGTCGACGATGCCCCGTTCCGCTGCGGCCGAGAGCTGGTGGTACGTGGCCCTCGCCATGCCGGATGACCTTCGGAACCCGGGCCAGCAATCCGCCGGGCGGGCGGGCGCTCATGGCACGGGGAAGTGGCCGTACGCGCGGCGGCTTGTTCCTACTGTTCGACTTCGGCCGCCGGAGCGCGACCCGCAGGCCCAGCAGGTCCTCGCGCAGGCGGGCCGATGCCGATTCCACGCGCAGCCGGTCGCGTTCTCGTCGCAGGGGCGCCTGCTCACTCCTGCGTCTCATCGCGAGGGGGCGCGGCGGGCCGGGAACCGAGGTTGCCGTAGCCCTTCATCTCATGCGGGGACAGCCTTCCAGCGCCATCCGGGAAGGCGTCCGGCTCCGGCTCGCGGTGCTCCTCGACGTGGTGGGGGCGGGCGACGGTGCGGGACGCGGCCGCGGGGCCGGTTCGATCCGCGCGGCGCCTGATGCCCCACCAGACTGCCGCGATCAGTACCACGGCCACCACGATGCCGACGGCCAGGAGGCCGGCACCCGCGGTGCCGGCGGCCAGGAATTGGAATGAGAACACGGGGTCCGCCTCTCTTGTGCCTCGCCGGCTCCGGATAGTGCATGCCGTCCGGGCGTTGCGGACGGCGCCGGTCAGCCGGTCTTATCGACCTCCGAGGAACCGGCTACCCGTCCGGCAGCTACGCATGCCCCTGGCATGTGGCCGTTTCATCGGCCCCGGCAGGAATGCTCCCGCAGGAATGCTCGAATGCTCCGTGGTCCATCCCCGCGGCGGAGACAGGGTCAAGGCCCCAAGCGCATTACGCGTCCGTGTACAAGGGGACTTCAGCGGCCGTCACGTCCAGGCGCAGTCGCTTGAAGCGGACCGGATGGCGGTAGACGCCTCCTTGGTTGACGGCGGTGTCGGCACTGATCTCGGCGACCAGTTCCGGGGCGACCAGGGTCACCTTCAAGGCGTCCCGGCTTCCCCAGGCCGAGACGAATCGCATGCCCGTCCAGGGGTGTTCCGGAGTGGCTTCGGTGAGGTTGCCGCCGACCAGGCGGCTGGCTTCGGCCCGCAGGGGGCCGGTGCGGCCGATGGGCCGGAGGTGGCCCTGCGGGTCTCGGCGGCCGAGGAGGAGGAGCTGGGGGCGGATGAGTGTGCCCGTGATCGCCCCGATGATCGCTTCGGTGGTGTCGCGACGGCGGAGTTTGTACCAGCCTCTGTGCCCTGGGTGATAGGGCTGGTTCAGGGCTTTGACCACGATGCCTTCGATGCCTGAGAGCTCGGTCCAGGTCTCCAGCCACTGCTCGGCCTTGATCAGGTCGGTGGTCATGGGGCAGAGCGTCCATGGGCTGGACAGCTCGTGGTCGGTGAAGAGGGCTTCGAGCCGCAGGCGGCGCTGCCGGTAGGGGTGACGCAGTAGCTCGATCCCGTCCTGCTGCAGGATGTCGAAGGCGACGAAGAATGCCGGCAGGGACTGGGCGAGTCCCTGCCGCGTGGTGCGGCCGCGGGCGGCTGTGCGTCGTTGGAGTCCCTCGAAGGAGAGCCGCCGGGTCTTGGTGTCCCAGACGACGAGCTCCCCGTCGAGGACCAGGCCGTCCGGGAGCTGCGCGGCGGCGGAGACGAGGTCGGGAAACCGGTCCTGAATCTGTAGGCCCCGCCGGGTCTGGACCACCGGCCCGCCTCCCGCCCGGGTGGAATTGAAGAGCAGGGCGCGGTAGCCGTCGAATTTCTGCTCGTAGGCGAGTTCGCCGATCGATGCGGTGCCGGGGACCGACTCCACGGCCTGCGCGAGCATCGGCTCGACCGGCGGCTGCAACGTCACCTGTTCCTCCCCCCTCTTTCGGGTCCTATGGAGGCCGGGGGCTTGAGCAGGCCGACGCGGGTCATCTGGGAGCGGCCCGCAATGTCAGCCGCGGGGGCCCGGTCGACCAGGTACTCGGGCTGGCGCATCGCGAACGGCGCGGCGCCCTCTCGGCGCTGCAGCTGATGGAAGCGGATCGAGTGGCTGCTGGTGGACGTAGAGAGGCGCACGGGCGGGCTGACCAGCCCGAACGGCATATTGCCGGCCTCCGCAGAACGGGCCATGCGGCTCACCTCCTCGCCCCTTTCCCGCTGGGCTTCCGGCGCCTACCCCACCCCCCGGCCCCTACGTCGAAGCCGGCTGATCAAGTGGGCGCGGTGCGGAGGCGGCCCCTCTTGAGCGCGGATAACGGCATTGTCCCGCGCTGATGCGTGGACGCGCTGACGCGTGGACGCATGGACACCGCTCCAGGACGTCACGCAGGCGCCTGCCCGGAGCTGTCAGCGCCCGTCGGTCGCGGTGCGGGCCCGGATCTCGTCCGGGGTGAGGTACTGGTCGGTGTACTCGAAGTCGCGCAGCGTCCCCGGCTTGTACGTCTGGAAGCCGGTCCGGACGAAGTCGTCCCCGGCCACGGCGTTCAGGAGCCAGTTCGTCATCACCCGGGTCTTCGCGGCGCCGGTGCGCAGCGCCGCCCAGTGGTAGCCGCGGGCCACGGCCTGGGCGGGTGTCCCGCGCAGGTCGATGCCGAGCGGTCGGGAGACGCCGTCGCGGCCGCCGAGGTCGACCACCAGCCCGAGGTCCTTGTGGACGTACGGACGCAGCGGTGTGCCCCGCAGCGTGGCGACGACGTTGTCGGCGGCGACCCGGCCCTGGCGCGCGGCGTGCTGAGCGGTGGGGGGACACACCGCACCGTCCCCGCCGGCGGCGAGGTCGGGCACGGCGGCTGCGTCCCCGAGGGCGAACGCGCCGGCTGCCCCCGGTATGCGGAGGTCCGGAGCGACGACGAGCCGGCCGCTCTTCGCTGTCTCGGCGCCCAGCGTGGCGATGAGGGGGCTCGCTGCGACGCCGGCCGTCCAGATGAGGGTGCGGCAAGGCAGCACGCGCCCGTCGGTGAGGGTGACTTCCTCGGGACCGGCCTTGGCGACGGAGACACCGAGCGAGACCTCGATGCCGCGGCGGCGCAGCACCTCGAGTGCGGCTCGGCCGAGGCGGTCGCCGAGCTCGGGCATCAGTTTGGGAGCCACGTCGACGAGGTGCCAGCTGATCTCGCGCCGGTCCAGCCGGGGGTAGCGGCCGACGGCGTTCGCGGTGAGCCGCTCCAGGGAGGCGGCCGTCTCGGTGCCCGCGTAGCCGCCGCCCACCACGACGAAGCCGAGCCGGGAGGCCCGCTCCGGCGAGCCCGGTGCGGCGGCGTCGGCCAGGTCGAGCTGGGCGATCACGTGGTCACGCAGGTAGGCCGCCTCCGCCAGCGTCTTCATGCCGCGGCCGTGCTCCGCCAGGCCGGGGATGTCGAACGTGCGGGTCACGCTCCCCGGGGCGAGCACCAGGTAGTCGTACGGCTGGTCCACCAACTCCCCGGTGATCTTGCGAATGACGCAGACCTTGGCGCGGGTGTCCACGCCCACGGCCCCGCCGGGCACGATCCGGGTCAGGTGGCGCCGGCTGCGGCGCAGTGACACCGCCACTGACTGGGGGGTGAGCACCCCGGAGGCCACCTGCGGCAGCAGGGGCAGGTAGAGCTGGTAGGAGAACGGAGTCACCAGCAGGATCTCCGCCTCCCCGACTGGCAGCGTCCGCTCCAGGCGGCGTACACAGGCGACGCCGGCGAAGCCCGCTCCGACGACCACGATCCTCGGTCGCGCCATGGTGTCCGTCCCTCCTCAGGTGTACGAATCAACAGAGCGCCTTCCCCGGAACGCGGCTTCATGCACCCGGAAAGCGCTCGGGATCCTCCAGAGCATCGGCTGCGCGTTTCAGGATCGGCCTCAGCCGACGGTGTCCGGTTGGACGGAGACGGGTTTCGTGCCGGGCCCGTGTGAGGTGGTGCGGGCGAGGAGGGTGTGGACGAGGCGGACCGCGTCCTCGGCGTCGGTGAACTCGGCGGCGGAGGGGACGACGGTACCGAGGGCCCGTTCGCCGTCGGCGGTCAGGGCCCGCCACTGCAGGACGGGTGCCAGGACCGTGGCGGTCCGGGCGAGGAACCAGGCCAGCTGGCCGTGGGTGTGGGCGATGCCGATGGCCAGGGCGGCGAGGGCTTCGCGCAGGCGTTCCAGGCGTTCGATGCCCGGGAGTGCTTCCTGCACGGTGGCAGGGCCGACGGCCTCGGCCAGGTGTGCGGAGGTGGAGTGCGCCAGGGCGATCTCATCGCGGGAGAGCTCCCACTGCCCGCTGCTGGCCTGCAGTTCGACCTGCGCGGCCAGGGCCGATGCCTGAATGCACATCCCTGTTCGGGTCGGGTCGAGGGCGGGCTGGACGTCGAAGAGGCCGTAGGTGCCGGTGAGGTCCAGCAGGCGGGTGAACTGGGGCCCGGGGGCGGCGAGTCGGACGGCGATGCCCGCTGTGGCGGCGGAACGACGGGCCCGCAGGAACTCGTTGAGTCCGGCGCAGTCGCAGAACCGGAGGCCCGAGCAGTCGACCACCAGCGTCATGGGCGCCTCGGCGCCGTCCAGCGCCTCCTTGAGAGCGCGGGCGAGCAGCGGCGCGCCGTCGATGTCCGCTTCGCCCTTCAAGGCCAGCACGCGCGTGCCCGTGGGCGCCCTCGGGTGGCTGACGTGCAACCCCGTGATCATGCCCGACTCCTGACACCGATGCTGCGCGACCGTCATCCCCCCTTCGACCTTGGCGTCTCACACGTCGCCCGTCAGCCTGCACAGCGAAGTCTCCGCAGCGACTCCGGGAGGCGCCGAACCGGCTGCGCCGCCGTGCCCGCCAAGGGCGCGGGGCGGCAATGGCGGGTTCGGACCGGACAGCGCGACGCTCCCGCGCTTCGTTTGCCGGACTGCCCCTCGCTCAGATGGGGCACCGTGGCCTCCGGCAGGGTTGGCCAGGCCGTCGGATCGGGCAAGCTGTCGAGTTCCCCGTCCGCGGTGGTGTGGGAGTGGGACCGGTCGGGGCGCCCGACACCGCCGCTCACCGCCGACGAAGGCCCGTGACCGTGACCTGGCTCTCCCGGCCGCTCCTCGGTCAGCCGCGCAGCGTCGAGCCGGGGGTGAGGTCGTATGCCTCCCGATAGGCCACGGCGAAGCGTCCCGGGTGGGCGAAGCCCCATCGCAGGGCTACGGCGGTGACCGTCGTGTGCGACGGCGACGCGGCCTTCAAGTCTTCATGGGCGCGGGCGAGGCGCACCCGGCGCAGATACCCCAGCGGTGTGGTCTGCGCATGCCGGGAGAACGCGTACTGGACGGCGCGCGGCGTGACGGGGACGGAGGCCGCGATCTCGGCGAGGCCGATGTCGCGGTGCGCATTGTCCTCGATGAACGAGACGGCACGGCGCAGCGTGTCGCTGGTGCCGTCGCGCCCATCGGTCCGGCCGGCCTCGGCACCGCCGCCGGTGTGCGGCAGGCAGCTGAGGGTGGTGGCGGCCATGAGCCGGGCCGCGGCGCCCGTCAGGAGGGGCTGATCGGCGAAACCGGGCACGAGCAGCGTGTCGCGCATGTGGGCGACCGTGCGGCCCAGTAGCCTGTTGGCGGCCGGGCCGAGTGGTACCTGTCCCGTGAGCCGGACGGCTTCCGGCCCCTGGCCGAGCTCCTCCAGCAGGCTGGTGTCGAACATCGCGATCGTGTAGCGGGCGCCACGGACCTCCCCCACGTAGGGGCCGTCCGGCAGGGCGACGAGGAAGGTCTCCCCGGGACCACAGGTCTCCTCGCCGCTGGTGAGCACTCCGCGGTCGACCGTGATCAGACAGATCTTCTCCAGTGGCTGCGCGTCGTACGACATCGTGAAGTCGAAGGCGAGACGATCCACCGTGAGCTCGTCGACGGTACGCCGCTCGATGCGGGCACCAGTGCGTTCGGGGACGCCGCCGATCGTCATGGGCGTGTACGAGGACGACAGGAACGCTTCCGTCTCCGCCAAGTTGTTGCTGCGAAACCGCGCCTGCTCCATGCTCACTCGCCCTCCTGCCCGGATCGTCGACCCCAAGGGACGGGTGGCCGCCGCCGTGCATGCGACCGTCGCGCACCGCCGCGATGCCTTCACAGGCCCCGCCCCGCGCTGTCTCATATGCCCCGGGTCGCCCATCTCATCCGTCCATCATCCGCGACCGCGGACCGTCGGACGAGTCGGTCGCGAGGCATCGACGACGGCGCCTTTCGGCCTGGCCGCCTGGCCGGAGATCCGCGACCTCGGGGCGATCCCCGCCCACATCAAGCAGGTGGTCGGGTGGGAGGCCATCGCCTGGCACACGCCCGAGTGGTGGCGCTTCCAGTGGGGGGTCACCGAGCTGGTGGACGTCAAGTCCGCGCGGCTCCAGAAGGACGCCTGGCGGGACTGGCTGCTATGGGCACGTGCCTGCGCCGAGCAGGGGCCGGACGGCAGAGGGCCAATCAGCCGGTGATCGACATGCTGATGAAGGACCGCGGCGAGTACTTTTCGTTCGCCCTGTTGACCGCCTGCCGCAGATGATCCACGTCCGACGGGCGACAGTTACCCGCCGGCCCGCACAGCGACCACGGCTCCGGCGCTGGCACCCCGCCCCACCCGCGCGTCGGCGCATCGTGTCAGCGGCTCCCGTCTCTCGGCGCGAGGACGCGGAGGTACGGCCGCTCGCCCCTGCCGCCCCCGGTCGGACAACGTGTTTTCGTCCGACCGTTCCGGGGCGCCCCGCCGGGCCGTGGGCACGGCGGGTCGCCCCGGGGCGTCGACCCGTTCGACGAACGCGCACGCCGCGGTGGCTCTCCCGTTTCGACGGCCGCCTGTGTGCAGGCGTTGTACGGGTTGCTGCGCCCCCGACCGGCAGGGCTGCTTCCTCGCGTCCTTGCCGGACGGGCGGGCCCGGGGCTCGGGACCGTCAACCGGCTCCGCTCCTCTGCGGGTCCCCGGACCTCAGCCTCGGCGGCCGAGCCGTACATCAGGTGACGGTGGGAACCGCCGCGTCCAGGCCGCGGGAGGCGACGAGCTGTGCACTGCCGTCGACCAGCCGGTAGGACAGCCCCACTACGCCCAGACGGCCGGCGGCCACCCGCTCGGCCAGCACGCGGGAGCGTTCGAGCAGCAGGTCGACGGTGTGCTCGATGTGCTCGGCCAGTATCTCCTCGGCCGTCTCACGCCCGGCGGCGCGAGCCGCCAGCACGCTCGGCGTCACCCGTTCGACGACGTCACGGACGAAGCCGCCCGGCGTCTGCCCGTTCTCCAGGGCGGAGCAGGCCGCAGCAACGGCACCGCAGGAGTCGTGGCCGAGAACGACGACCAGCGGCGCGTCGAGGACGCTCACGCCGAACTCGATGGACCCCAGTACTTCTGTGCCGGCGACGTGCCCGGCGGTGCGCACCACGAACAGGTCGCCCAGGCCGCGGTCGAAGATGATCTCAGCGGCCAGGCGGGAGTCGGAGCACCCGAACAGGACGGCGAACGGCTGCTGGGACGGTGCGACCTCGGTACGGCGGGCGGCGTCCTGGTTCGGATGCTCGGTGGCCCCGCGGACGAAGCGCTGGTTGCCGTCCATGAGCAGTTCGAATGCTTCGCGGGGCGTCGGAGTTTTGATCTCGGTCATGCTCGCAGCCTACGAGGCGGCGTCAGCCGCCGCAGCGCCTGGTCCCACCGGACACGGGGACTGGCCGCGCTCGCCGTCTTCGGCATGACCCTCACGGTCGCTGTCCAGAAGGCCCACGAACGGATCTGGGACCTGCCGGCTGCGCCGCGGCTCGGCGTGTGCCGTCAGGTCCAAGGGCTTGCGCTGGTGTGCGCCCCCGGTCGAGGGGCCGACGAGTGCTGGGCCACGGGTGGCGGCTGGCGGTGGCGGGAGGGCGGACCGGTGTCTTGGGGCGGCGGCGGGGTAGCCGCTGACGAGGGGCCCGCGCAGAGAACCAACTGATCGGGAGGACAAGACCATGACCGAATACGGCTACTTCCTGTCTTGCGAGGAGTTCACGCCCGGTGAGCTGTTGGACCAGGCACGACGCGCCGAGGAGGCGGGGTTCACGCGCCTGGCGATCTCCGACCATTTCCACCCCTGGAACGAGGCCCAGGGCAGCAGCCCGTTCGTCTGGTCGATGATCGGCGCTCTGTCGCAGGCCACCGCCCTGCCCGTCACGACCTTGGTCACGTGCCCGACGGTGCGCCTGCACCCCACGGTCACCGCGCAGGCAGCCGCCACCTCCTCCGTTCTGCTCGGTGGACGCTTCGTCCTGGGAGTGGGGACCGGCGAGGCCCTGAACGAGCACATCCACGGCGACCACTGGCCCCCCTTCGATGAACGTGCCGCCATGCTGGAAGAGGCCGTCGCGGTCATGCGCGACCTGTTCGCCGGACGCCTCGTGAACCACCGCGGCCGGCACTACACCGTCGACAACGCCCGCCTCTACACTCCGCCGGCAGGGCCTCTGCCCGTTTACGTGTCCGGGTTCGGGCCGAACGCGGCCGAGCTCGCCGGGCGGATCGGCGACGGCTTCGTCACCATGACCCCCGACACCGATCTCGTCCGGGCGTTCCACCGGTCAGGCGGCCAGGGCAAACCGGTCATCGGCGGACTCAAGGTCTGCTGGAACGCCGACCGGGACAAAGCGATCGACACCGCGCACCGGCTGTGGCCGACCGAGCTGCTGCCCGGCGAGCTCGCCCAGATCCTCCCCACCCCCGCCCACTTCGAACAGGCCAGCGAGCTCGTCACCCGCGAGATGGTCGCCGACGCCGTCACCTGCGGCAACGATCCCGACCAGCACATCCAGACCGCCCGCGCCTACTCCGAGGCCGGCTTCGACGAGGTCTACATCGGTCAGATCGGCGCCGACCAGGAAGCCTTCTTCGCCGCCTACCGGCAGGACGTCCTGCCCGCCCTACGCGGCTGACGCGCCGCTTGCTCGCCCCCACTGCCCGGCCCTCTGGGGCACCGTCGAGAACCGGGGCGTCTCAGAACGGGGGCACCGGCTCGACGACGAACAGATCCGCGGCACCAGTGATCTTCAGCAGACGCGTGAACTGCTCCCTGGGGGCGGCAAGGCAGAGGTGCTGGCCGCTGTTGGCAGCGACGGCTCGTGCATGCAGGAGCACGTTGAGGCCCGAGGAGTCGCAGAAGGACAGGTGTTGGAGATCGACAACGACGTCATGGGGACGCTGATCACCGGAGAGGGCCGCGAGCAGCACCTTTCGGAGGTCATCGGCCCGGGCGAGGTCCATTTCTCCGTGAGGGCGGACAACCGTTGTGGTGCCGTGGACCTCGACGGCGATGCCTTCGCTGCCGACCGGCTGCTCATCGTGCACGCATCATGTCCTTCCGCAGGGTTTTGATCAGCGCAGAAAGCCGATGCAGGGGGCGGGGCAGGCGGACGGCTGCGCGGCCCGCGTGCGGCGGTCCCGTCAGCTCTGCGGAGGGTCCGGTCGCGGCCGGTGGTGGTCAGGTGGGTTGGGGCTGGCCGAAGAGGAGGTCGTAGCCGGGCGGGAGCTGCAGGAGGACCTCGCGGGTGAGGGAGTCGCCCGCGGCTGCGGCCGCGGTGGACAGCACCGCCCCGATGTCCCACAGGGCCGTCTCCTCGGTGGCGCCCTCGATCCAGGCCGCGGTCGCACGGACGAAGCGCTGCGGCGACAGCGGCTCCGCGGCCTGCAAGGGGTTCAGCAGGATCAGCGCGTAGGTTTCGGGGAGCCGGGCAGCGAGCTCGGCCCGGACACTGCCGACCAGATGGGCGCCCAGCAGCGCCAGGACCACACGCGCGGCACGATCAGCTTCCTGCGTGGTCTCGTACTCGCCTCGCTCCTGGACGTGGGCCAGGAACGACTCGCTGCGCATCGACATCACGTCACCTCCGACAAGGGGTGAAGAGGGCGAGGGGTCGCGGAGGGCGGGTGCCGGAGGGAGATCGCATCCCCCCGCCCTCCGCGGGCTCGTGCCGGCTCATGCCGGCTGGTCCCGGCTCGTGCCGACTCGTGCCGGGCTTCAGCCGGAGATCTGCTTGCGGCCGGACTCGCCGCCGATGCTGATCTTTCGGGGCCTGGCGGGCTCGGCGATCGGGATGCGCAGGGTCAGCACGCCCGCTTCGTAGCCGGCCTCGATGTGCTCGGTGTCGAGGGTGTCCGCCAGCATGATCTGGCGGGAGAAGACACCGAGCGGCCTCTCGGAGAGCTCCATCTTCGCGGAGTCGGCCTTCGCGACCGGGCGGCGCTCCGCCTTCACGGTCAGCATGTTCCGCTCGACGTCGATGTCGATCGCCTCGGTGCTCACACCGGGCAGGTCGAACGCGATCACGTACTCGTCGCCCTCGCGGTAGGCGTCCATCGGCATGACCGAAGGCTTCGACCACGTACCCGACGTACCCGACAGCTGCTGGACGATCCGGTCCATCTCGCGGAACGGGTCGGTGCGCATCAACATCGCGAAACACCTCCATTGGTTCAGGCAGAAACTGCCAATGCGCTTCAACGTGCTTCCGTTGTAACATGTCATCCGAACGATGACAAGCAGGGTGTCGTCTGGAGGATGACACTGAGACGGAGAACTCCCATGCGCGAAGAACCCCAGCCGGCCGCGCCGGTGCCCTTTCTCGCCGCCGCGGCGGCACTGGAAGCCATCAGTCAGACCGTGAAGGGCGCCCAGCAGCAGTCCGAAAAACCCTCAACGGCCGCAGCGCCACCCACTGCCGACGCAGGCCCCCATCCCGCGCTGGCCGCACTCCTGATGCTGCGCGAAGTCCGGGAACAGCTCGCGGGCTGGGAAAGCGGACTGATCGAAACTGCCCGGGGCCAGGGCGCCAGCTGGGCAGACCTCGCAAGCCCCCTCGGCGTCGCCAGCCGACAAGCAGCCGAACGCCGCTACCTGCGGCTGCGCCCCGGCGCAGCAGGCAGCACCGGCGAGGAACGCGTCCAGGCAACCCGCGACACCCGGGCCGCCGACCGCAGTGTGACCATGTGGGCCCGCACCAACGCCGCCGACCTCCGCAGCCTCGCCGGACAGGTCACCGCCCTCACCGACCTTCCCACCAGCGCCCAGGACGCGGTCGGCGAGCTGAACCGGGCGCTCGCCGACAACGACCCGGCCCGCCTGGTGCAACCCCTGGCCGCGGCCCGCGCCCATCTGCGGCCCCAGGACGGCGGCCTCGCCGAACGCATCGACGCCCTGACCCGGCACACCGAGCAGCTCCGCCAGGACACCCGCGAACAGCGGAGCGCCCCGGACGACGTCCGCGGACGGGGAACCGCCGGCCGCTGACAGGCAGGAAGCGGCGTACACGGC
Source organism: Actinobacteria bacterium OV450 (assembly GCA_001298555.1). Classification (GTDB taxonomy): domain Bacteria; phylum Actinomycetota; class Actinomycetes; order Streptomycetales; family Streptomycetaceae; genus Streptomyces. Next base: position 44,034 of record LJCW01000109.1, on the reverse strand, counting down.
CGACTGCACCGCCCTGGAAGCCCTGGAAGCCCTGGAAAAGTCCCTCGCTGAGGTCCGGGCCCGCCTCTCGGCCGGGCGGTCAGACCGGCTGGAACACCGGCGCTTGGTCGCCCCGGCCAGCTGACTGCCGCCCTGGCCGCGGTCCGGCCTGAGGGCCGGACCGGAAACGGTCGGTGGGGCAGGGCTTCTGTTCGCCCTCGGCGACGACCGCGCCGGCGTTCCGACGTCGGGCCCGCCGCGCGTTTCTTCGTGGACTTTCCCGCTGGTCCCGACGACCGTACGTACGGCACGGCGGCAGCTCTGAGCCGTGCGACACAGGCAGTACATGCCCGGCAGCTGACCGGGTGAGAGCCCGGGGCCCGTGGGCGCGTCCGGTCCCGTGACACAGGTCCTGAGAGAAAGATGTGGGGCCCGCCGTCGATCTCCTACCTGACCGGAGTCTTTCCGTGCTCGAACGCAAGCGGCTCAAGAGCCACACCCAGGTCACCTTCGTCCTCCCCGAGGGCACCCCGCCCGGGCCCGTCAGTGTCGTCGGAGACTTCAACCACTGGGACCCCGCCGCCCACCCCCTCGCGCCTCGCGGTGACGGCATGCGAGCCGCCAGCGTCGCTCTCCCCGCCGGCGGCACCCACGCCTTCCGCTACCTCGCCGCCGGCGACTACTGGTTCGACGACACCGACGCCGACCACCACGACGGCACCAACAGCCACCTCCGCACCTGACTGATCCGCGCTCTGTAGGCCGTCCGCGGCACCGGACTGTCACCGCCGCGACCGGCCCGCTCGGTCATGGCGCCTGACCCGGCGACTCAGTCGGACGCGGCGGCACCCGTCAGCAGATCGAGCAACCCCGGCAGCCCGCCCTCGGTCAGGGCACGACGCTGGCCGTCGGCCGCGGTGCCGTCCCGCAGGAGCCGGTGCACGAGCGCACTGACCACCCGGAGATCCCCGGCCTCCTCCAGCGCAGGCGCGATGTGGTCCAGCAGCGCGTACAAAACGTCGCCGCTGCTGTGCGGGCGGCCGAGCGGATCCAGCAGTGTTCCGTTCAAACCGTGCCGGGCCGCCTGCCAGTTGGCCACCTGCACCAACTCCGGCGGCGTGACGGACAACCGGGCGCCCGCCTTCTCCTCCGCGATCGCCGTGGCGACCATTGCGCGGACGATACCGGCGAACATGACGGCGTCATCGGCCCGGATCTGGACGTCCGCGCAGCGCACCTCGACGGTGGGGAAGCGGTCGGACAGACGGGCCTGCCAGTAGACCTGGCCGCGGTCGGCGATGACACCCGAGGCCACCAGAGCCTCCACCCGCTGCTCGTGGTCGGCGAGCCCCTCGAAGTGCGGCGGCGGTCCGCTGACGGGCCACCGGCCGAACACGAGGGTGCGCCAGCTCGCAAAGCCCGTGTCCCGGCCGTCCCAGAAGGGCGAGTTGGCGGACATGGCCAGCAGGGTCGGCAGCCAGCCGCGGATCCGGTTCAGCACCGCCACACCCGTCTCCCGATCGGGGATTCCGGCGTGGACGTGCATTCCGCAGATGAGCTGTTCGTCGACGAGCTGCCGCGCCTCCCCCTCCATCTTCAAGTAGCGCGGGGTTCGAGTGACGGGTACGGGCACGGCGCCACGCAGCGGCGCCGCCCCCGTGGCGGCGACCCGGCAACCGTTCGCCTCTGCCGCCGAGCCCACGGCATGGCGCAGGCGCAGGAGGTGGCCGCCCACTTCCTCCAGGTTCCAGCACACGGGGGTGGCGACCTCGATCTGGGCCTGCAGGAGCTCGTCCTGGACCTCGTCGACCTCTGCGAAGGGCCCGACGCCGGCTGTGCGCCGGACGTCCTCCACGACGGGCATCGGCGCCCCCGTCACCGGATCCACGAGCAAGTACTCTTCTTCTACACCTACGGTGATCACACCACCCGACTACCCGGCTCCGGCATGATCACCCACAGGGCCATCCGAGACGCGGAGTCACGCCGGTGCCGCCCGCTGACTTGGGCCCTGCGCCCCCACACCCTCGAACGCCTCCCTTGCGGCAGCAGGTCGATGTCCGCGGGCACCGATTCCTTCCGCTGCCCTACGAGCAAGCCGCCCTCGAACTCCTGCGGGGCGGTCGCGCGGGGAACAGTCAGCCCTTAGGTGGCAACCGGTGCAGTGTCACGTCGTGAATCGTCCCGTCCTCGACCGTCACGGTCATGAACGTGCAGAAGGGCTGCCGCCTCCGATCCGTCGAGGAGCCCGGATTGAGCAGGCGCAGGCTTCCCACCGTGGAATCCCAGGGAATATGGCTGTGACCGAACACGAGGACGTCCACATCGGGGAACCGTTCGACGCAGCGCCTTTCGCGTCCACCGGCCGCGCCCGTCTCGTGCACGACCGCGAAGCGCAGCCCGCCGAGCTCTGCGCGGGCGACTTCGGGGAGCCTGCGGCGCAGCGGGGGGCCGTCGTTGTTGCCGTACACGCCGATCAGCCGGCGGGACCGGGATTCGAGCACGTCGAGTGTGGCCTCGTCCACCCAGTCCCCGGCGTGAAGGACGACGTCGGCGTCATCGACGGCCGCCAGCAGGGCCTGAGGAAGCGTTCGGGCGCGAGTGGGGACATGCGTATCGGACGTCAGCAGCAACCGCATACGGGAAAGGGTAGGGCGGCGCGCCCCACCTGTGCCGTGCCGCTCGTCCATGGCGCGGCCTGAACCGCGTCATTCGACCGGCTGCCCTCCCTCTGGGCGCTGGTGACCGGTCCGCTTCCCGCTCGGGCGCGCCCTGGCGCGGTCCACTCGGTCCGGGTCTGCGGGCGGCCCGGCACCCGTACCAGTCCGGGACGGGACTCCCGGCGCGCGGCCGTGCTCGTCGACCGCAGCTCCTCTGTCGGGAAGCGGCAGGGAATTCGAGTTCTGGTTCGGGGCCTTCTTGCTCATGGTCATCAGCCTCCTACCCCTCCGTCGGAGGCCTTCCCGGGCCGGCAGGGGAGAAACGCCGGCCGGCGCGTCCGCGGCGATCCGGGATTCGGCGGCCGGGTGGCGCGGGGTGCCGTCCGCGGGAAGGAGGCCGCCGGTGGCAGCGCCGCATCCTCAAACCGCGGCACTCCATGCAGCTCGTGTGTCCGACCTGCGCGCCGCCGACGCGACCCTGGACGAGGGCTGCCGCCTCCGCCGGGTGACGCCGCCGTCCGCTCGGGTAACCCGCTCGTCTGACGCGCATAGGGGGACCTGATCCCGGGGAGACGCCGCCCATGGACACCAACACTCCTGACCCGCGTTCCCGTGCCGCTCCCGACTTCCAGGGCCCTGTCCCGGTGCCCCCGGGTGAGACGCCACCGGCTGAGTCCGGCATCGGCCCCGCCACCGGGCCGTACCGTCCGATCGTGCGCGGCTGGGGGAAGGGCCCCCTCGTGCTCATCATCGCCCTCGCGGTGTTCGTCGCCCTGTTCTTCTTGGCGTACGGCATCATGCTCGCCCTCTGACAAGCATCCGTGACGACCGACTCGGAGGTCGCTCGGCGGACTACGCGGTGAGCCATCAGGTCGAGCCCTACCGCGGGCCCGCCCTGACCAGACCTCGCCTATGCGCCCCCACCTGGTGCGAGGAGTGAGCGCGGTGGTACTGGGTAGGCACGCTCTTAGCCCTTGGGATGTCCGCACTGCCGAGTCCCCTTCCGCGGGGGGCACCCCGGTACGGGCTTCTCCAACCGTGCGGCTGCCGTAGAGGCCGCACACTTCCTTCCCGCACGTGCTGCGCGGAAAGGAGGGCGACGACCGGCAGGGACGGCAGCCATGCACGAGTACCCGACCCGCACTTCTCCTCCCGCTCGGCCCGCCACGGCCACCGGGCACCTCACGGGGATCGCCTGCGAGAAGCGTCCGGACGAAGTGCTGATCCGCCTCCGCGGAGACTTCGACGTCCACACCGTCCACCTCATCACCGACGCGGTGCGCGCATGGCCCGAGGACCGGATCGTCATCGACCTGTCTCATGTCACCTTCGCCGACAGCTCACTCCTGCACGCCCTGCTCGACGCACGCATCGGCCACCACCTCACCCTGGCCGGGCCACTGCCCCATCAGCTCGACAGACTCTTCGACATCACGGCCACCCGCGGCCTCTTCGTCTTCACACCCAGTGCTCAGTGAGCGACCCGCACCGCCGCCCCGCCAAGCACCCGGCAGACCCGTCAGAGAAATACGCTCGGCGCGCTCTGGCCTCGGTCATGTTCCCACCGGCGGGTGCACATGCCGTGTCGAGTCGCCGCAGGCCGGTTCATTGCAGAGGATGGGTACCGGTTCCTCATCCCGGAAGGGGCGGCATTCGGTGGCTCGGCGCTGTGGTGGATCAGGATCGTGGTGAGCGTTGCGCCGCGGGGCGGGGACGCGGAGGCGCTGGGGCCAGTACTGGCATGGGTACTGGAACGCTCCCACCAGGTCTCGGCTCTTGAGGTGGCAGGGCTGATCGACGAGGCGGCCGGCCGCCTGGGGATCGGATCGACCCGGCTGTTTCTGGCCGACCTCCAGCAGCAGCGGCTCACTCCACTGCCTCAGCCCGGAACTCCCGTGGCCAACGCTTGGTCGAGGCCGGAAGGTGTCGACATCGACGGAACCCTGGCCGGTTTGGCGTACAGGAGCGAGAGGGTCCAGGCGGCACGCGGCGAGGGGTTCGCCTGGTTCCCGATGATCGACGGTGTCGAAAGAATCGGGGTGATGAGGGCGTTCTGCCCCCGCCCGGTAGAGGACGTCATGGAGGTGGGCCTGGCGTTGGCTACCCTGGCCACGCTCCTCGTGATCTCCAAGTCCTCCCACAACGACTTGATCATCGCGCGCGAGCGGACCACACCGATGAGTGTTCAGGCCGAGTTGCTGTGGGCTTTCCTGCCGCCGAGGACCATCGGCACCCGCCACGCCACTTCTGCCGCCGTCCTGGAACCGGCCTACGACATCGGAGGTGATGCCTTCGACCACACGTTCACCGACGGAGTTCTCCACCTGACGTTGCTCGACGCGATGGGTCACGACCTCGCCTCCGGAGGCGCCAGCGCCGCAGGCATCGCTGCGTGCCGCTCCACACGCCGCGCCGGTGGGACCCTCCCCGACATCGCCACCGCCATCGACCGCACCCTGAAGCAGTGGATCCCGGACCGGCTCATGACCGCCGTCATCGCCGAGCTCGACACCCACCGTGGCGAATTCACCTGGGTCAACTGCGGCCACCCGCCCCCCTTGCTGATCCGGGACGGCCACGTGCTGCCTTATGCTCTGGAACGCGAGTCACAGCTGCCCCTGGGGCTCGGCTTCCACACCCAGAAGCCCCCCGTCCAGCATCTGGCCCGGCTGCAGCCCGGCGACCGGGTTCTGATCTACAGCGACGGTGTCACCGAAGCCCGCTCCCCCACCGGTGACCTCTACGGCGAAGACCGACTGGCCGACACCGTCATCCGCGCCCTCGCCTCGGGGCACAACCCTCCCGAAGCACTGCGCCGCCTCGTCCACGGCCTCCTCACCCACCACGAACACCGCCTCCGTGACGACGCCACCATCCTCCTCACCCAATGGCACCCTGCCCACTGACCCTCTGCCTGGCGTCCCGTTCAAGGACAGTGGCTGAGCACCGCCTCCACCACCTGGCCGACGGTGATGCGCAGGAGCCGGGCGTCGGGCAGCGACGCGTGGGCGTCGCCCGGCCGCAGGGGGTCCTCACCTGCGCGGGGACACCACAGCACGCGGTGTTTCGCGTGGGGTGGCGGGCCCCACAGACGGGGGGCCACAGGGCCGAAGAGGACGACGGACGGGGTACCCAGGGCTGTCGCGAGGTGTGCCAGACCCGTGTCACCGACCAGGACGCAGCGCGCGTCTGCGACCAGTGCGCAGAGATCGTTGAAGGGCACGTCACCGGCGCCGCCGACGACCGCCCGCTCAGACAGTCCGCCGTCCCTGGCCACCCGTCGCGCCAGCGCCCCCTCGCCCGCGCCCGCTGTGATGACCACGTCCTCGCCCGCTCGGCGCAGGGCGCGTACGACCGCTGCGAAGCGTTCCGGTGGCCACCGGCGAGAGCCGGCGTCCGCGCCGGGGTGGACGACGACGGCACCCGGGGCGGGCGACGCACCTGACGGCGCAGCGATGGACAGGTCCGCGGGGTCGGCCTCGATGCCGTACCAGCGCAGCAGGCGGCACCAGCGCTCCCGCTCGTGCTCGTCTTCGCGCCACTGGGGTCCGAGAACGTCCGGGGTCTCCACGTGCCGGTAGGCGATCAGCCGACGCGGCCGCAGCCGTTGGAGGAGCAAGTGGCTGGGTGGCCCGTTCCCGTGCAGGTCCACGGCCAGCTCCGGCGGCGGTCCGTGCCAGCTCAGCTCGGCGGGCACAGCACGTCCCCGTGCGGTCGTGGGCAGGGCACGGTCCACGAGGCCGGTGGCGACGGCGACGGTACCCACCCGGTCGGGCGCGGCCAGGACGATCTCGCACCCCGGCATGCTCCTGCGCAGCGCCCGCAGGCAGGGCACCACCGTCAGCAGGTCGCCGAGGCCCAGGGCCCGGAGAACCAGGACCCGCGGTCGGCTGTCCGCGGACACCTGCTCCGTCGGACCGGGGTGCGGCCGCTCGTGCACACTCAATGCGTTCCTCCCGCAGCTCGAAAGGGGGCGAGCGGGTGACCGGCCGCCTTCGCCCGTGGGGTTCCGCCTCTGGGCGGTCCTCCTGCACACGTTGCTGCCGGGCCGCGGCGACCGTGGGAAGCCGCGCCACGCGGCTGCCGCACTCCACTGTCCCGAGGACGGTCACCCGGGGCACGCCGGATTAGGCCGCACGGACCCGGGCCGGCTGCGGACCGACTCCGGGCCGGCGCCAGGCAAGTTCCTGGCCGGCTCCGCGCGGCCGCTGTGAGCAAACACACCGGCTGCCCCCTCGGCCTTGGCATGCCAGGGCCCCGGCCTCGCCGCCCGGCCGTCGGGCGCCTCGGGTCGCCGATTCGGGCGAGAGGCTCTGTCACCATGGTCCGCGGGTCCGTTCCCTCCCCCTTCTGCTGCCGTGCGCCACCGTGCGCGTCGGCGGTGCGGAGCGCCCCGCCCCCGCCCGCCTTTTGCGCTTCGCGCTCCGTCCTGGGTCATTCCTGTGTCTGCGACCGTCTCCACGTCCTCTTCCGCCCCGACTCCCGACCGCTCTCCGTGGCGGTCCCTCCGCTACCGCAGCATGCGCTGGTGGACCGTCGCGAACTTCGTGTCCAACGCGGGCACCTGGATGCAGCTGACGGTGCAGAACCTTCTGGTCCTCCAGATCACGGGATCGGCCGCCGCCACCGGCCTGTCCGTCTCCATTCAGATGGCACCCGGCCTGCTCCTCGGCCTGACCGGCGGCGCGGCCGTCGACCGCTGGCCCCTCAAGCTGACCGCCGCCGTCTCACAGGCCCTGCTCGGTGTGGTGGCGCTGGTGACGGCCGTGCTCGTCGCGCTGGGCCGCCTCGACCTCCCGGTCCTGCTGGCGCTGGCCGCGGTGACCGGCCTGATAGCCACCGTCGACGGCCCCGCGTGCTCATTGCTCGGCAACGACCTCGTCCGCGCCCCCGACGTGCCCTCCGCCATCGGAGTGGGCTCGCTCGTCCACAGCGCGGGGCGGCTCGCGGGCGCCGCCCTCGCCGGTGTGGCCGTCGGCTTCCTCGGCACGGCGGCGGCCTACGCGGCCAACGGTCTGTCGTTCGTGTTCGTGGCCTGCGTGATCCCCTTCCTCAAGGCAGCGCGCCCCTCCGAGGCCACCCACCGGGTCGTACCCGCTCCCGCTCCGGCTGCGCCGCCGACGCCCGAAGCGGTCACGGCGCGAAGCATGAGCGCCCGGGAGGGTCTCGCGTTCTTCATGCGGCGGCCCCGGCTGGTCGCACTCGCCGCACTGAACGGCGTCAGTGCGCTGTTCGGCCGCAACTACTCCCTCACCCTGGTGGTGCTGGTCACCGGTCCCCTCGCCGGCGACGCGGGTTCCTTCAGCAAGGTTTCCACGGTGCTCGCCGTCGGCGGGATCATCGGTGCCGTCCTCGGTGCCCGGCTGCGCACGCCGAGCGTGCGCGTGGTGGCCGCCCTGACCCTGGCCGGAGCCCTGCTGCAGGTCCTGGCCGGACTGGCCCCCTCCCTGCTGGTGCTCCTGGTACTCGTCCTGCCCATGGCGGTGGCGGAATCCGTCGGGGACACCGCGCAGTCCACGGTGCTCCAGACCGACCCGCCCGCGTACATGAGGGGACGCGTGCTCGGTGCCTGGTCCAGCATCCGCACCGTCTGGGGCCTGGCGGCGCCGCCGATGCTGGGTCTGTGCATGGAGCTGGCCGGGGTACGGGCCACGCTGATCACGGGCGGGCTGGTCATCGCGGCGTTCGTGACCACGGGCTACCTGCTGAAGGGTCGCAGCCCGCGCAGCGGTGCGCTCATACCGATGACGGAGGCGGCCCTGCCCGCCCGTGCCCGGCTGAGCACCGCCGCCTGATCGGGACGGGCGCGACGGCACCCGCGCGCGTCGGCGTCGGCCGCTCACGCCGCGTAGCGGCTCGGGCGGCTCAGGGCGAGGGCGCGGCACCCGAGGCGGCCCGGGCAGCGCGATCGGCGAGGCCGGTCGTGGAGCGGCCGTCGAGGTAGGGCAGGACGACGGCCTGGCCGCCCCAGGCCCGCAGCGCCCGCGCCTCCGGAAGATCGTCGGCCGAGTAGTCGCCACCCTTGACCCAGACGTCCGGTCGCAGCCGGCCCAGCAGCGTCTCGGGCGTGTCTTCCTCGAAGGCCACGACCGCGTCGACACTGCCGAGCGCCGCCAGCACCCGTACGCGGTCCTCCAGCGGGTTCAGTGGGCGCCCCGGCCCTTTCAGCCGCCGCAGCGAGGTGTCCGAGTTCACGCAGACGATCAGGCAGTCACCGATCCGCCGCGCGCTGTCCAGCAGGCCGACGTGCCCGGCGTGGAGCAGGTCGAAGCAACCGCCCGTGGCGACCACCGTTCCGCCGCGCGCCCGTACGCTCGCGGCCGTCGCGAACGCGTCGCCGCCCGCGGGCCGGGTGACGCCGGTCAGGGGCGACGCGCGCCACAGGGCGGGGTCGCCGGCACCACCCGCCGCCACGAAGGCCGCGGCCGCGGCCACCCCCAGCTGCACCGCCTCCTCCGGCAGGCTTCCGTCCGCGAGGGCCGAGGCCGCCACGGCGGCGAAGCAGTCGCCCGCCCCGCACGGATCGCCCACGGCCCGGTACGGCGAGGGCACGAGCATCGGCGCCGCGGACAGGGGCCGGGTCAGCAGCACCCCGCGCTCGCCGAGGGTGACCCCCACCGCAGCGGCGCCCCACCGCTCCGCCAGTTCCGCACCGCGCCGGGCGTGCGCCGCCAGGGAGTCACCCTCGCCGGGGCAGAGCGCGGTCGCCTCCGCCGCGTTCGGTGTCACCAGGCGGGCTCCGGGCGCCGGTGGTCCGCCCCGCGGGTGCGGGTCCCACAGCAGAGGTACGCGGCGCGCGCTGTCCGTCAGCAGGGGGCGAAGCGCCTGCGCCGTGCCCCTGCCGTAGTCCGCGACGAGGACGGCGTGCGCCTCGGCCAGTGCCCGGCCCACCGCAGCGTTGACAGCGCCGACCTCGCCACCGCCCCGGTCCATCCGGACCAGGGGGCGGCCGTCGGCCAGAACCCGCGTCTTGACCGGCAGGGAGCCCTCCAACGGCAGTTCGACCAGCCTGACGCGGCCGTCCAGCGCCTCCCGCACACGGTTGCTGGCGCTGTCCTGCCCCAGTGCCGTGACCAGGACGACTTCGCGGCCGGAGCGGGCGGCCAGCACGGCGGCCAGTCCCGCACCTCCGGGTCGTGAGAAATCGTCCGTGACGTCGACGACGGGTGCGGGGGCGTCCGGGGCGAGGCGGGAAGCGATCCCCCGGACGTCGCGGTCCAGCAGGACGTCGCCGACCACGACCAGCGGTGCGCGGCCGTTCACCTGGCCCTCCTGACGGCGGCGACGGCGCGCCGGGGCGCCGCCCTCACGGCGGCGGTCCCGAAGGAGGCGAGGGCCCCGTCGAAGGACTCGCACAGCAGGTGCACGGCCACCAGGTGAGCCTCCTGCACGGTCGCCGTCGAGGCGGCGTCGATGCACAGGGCCTGGTCGGCTGCCTCCGCCAGCGGGTTGGGGCCGGCTCCGGTCAGGGCCCAGACCTCCAGCCCCGCACTGCGGGCCGTCATTGCGGCCGACAGCAGGTTCCCGCTGCGCCCCGACGTCGACAGGACGATGAGGACGTCACCGTCCCGGCCGTGTGCCGCGACCTGCCGGGCGAAGACCTGCTCGAAGCCGTAGTCGTTGCCGATCGCGGTGACGCTGGACGTCTCGGCGTGCAGGGCGATGGCCGAGTAGGCGGGCCGCTCCTCGCGGTACCGGCCGACCAGCTCTGCGGTCAGATGCTGCGCCTGGGCGGCGCTGCCGCCGTTGCCGGCTGCGAGGAGGCGGCCGCCGGCGGGGAGCACCGTGGCGAGCCGGTGACCCCACTGGGCGAGCTGGTCCAGACCGTGGACGCGTAGACGCCTCAGCGCGTCCTCCAGTGCCTGGCAGTGCTGTTGGGCTCCTGTGGTTGCGGAAGATCGGCTCATGGCGTCGGGGCGGCGCTCGGGAGAGCGGTCCGCACCCCACCTCCTTCGGTCAATCGGTACTGCGCGGGGACGGGACCGGTCGTGACCGACCGGAGACGCTCGTCGGGACGGTGGCCGGACGGACGGTGGCCGGACGGACGGACGTGTGGCGCAGGGAGCTCACGTCGTCGTCCCGACGCCCACGAGCCGCCCGGCGAGCACCGAGCGGTAGGACCGTTCCGTTGCGGCGGCGACCTGGGACCAGGCGTAACGGCTCGTGACACGCCGCCGCCCGGCGGCCCCGTACTCCCGGCGCACCGTGTCGTCGGCCAGCAGCTCGGCGGTGGCCGCCGCGAGCGCGCGGACGTCTCCGGGCGGCACGAGACGTCCGGTCTCCCGGTCGGCGACGGTGTCCTGCTGGCCTCCGACGGCGCTGGCAACGACCGGGCGGCCGCAGGCCATCGCCTCCAGGGGCACGATGCCGAACGGTTCGTAGTCCGCCGGGCACAGGACGACGTCGGCGCTGCGGAGCAGGGCCGGCACGCGGTCGCAGGGCACCGCGCCGACGAAGCGCACGCGGTCGAGGACCCCGGCCCCCCGGGCGATGGCGCGCAAGCGCCGCACCTCCAGGTCGGCGTCGAGGAGGCCGCCGGCCGCGGGGCCGCCGGCGATCAGCAGCTCCGCCTCGGGCAGGTGGGCGAGGGCCGCGATGGACACGGCCGCCCCCTTGCGCGGGACGAGACGCCCCAGTTGGAGCAATCGGTGGCGGTGGGCGGTCCCCCGCTCGGCGACCGGGCCCTCCGGCCGGAACCGCTCGGTGTCCACGCCGCACGGAACGATGTCGACCTTGTCCTCGGAAAGGCCCATCCCGGCGAGTTCGGTGACCTCGTCGCGGCAGGTCGCCACGACCCGGTCGCAGCCGAATCCGACCTCCCGCTCACAACCGATGCGTGCGGGCGGACTGGTGTCGGCGGCGCCCTGATGGCGCCGCTTGACGGTTCCCAGCGCGTGGTAGGTGTGCAGCAGCGGCAGACCCAGCTCGCGCGCCGCCGCCAGCGAGGCGAGCCCGGACATCCAGAAGTGGGAGTGGACCAGGTCGGGCGTACCGGTCTGCTGCCAGTGGTGCATCAGGTAGTAAGAGAACTCCCGCATGTGCGGCAGCAGTTCGTCCTTGGGCAGGGGTTCGGCCGGCCCGGCCGGCACGTGGTGGACCGTGACGCCGGGTCGCAACCGGCTGCTGACCGGCAGGTCCCCGGAATCCCGCCGCGTGTACACCGTGACATGGTGACCTCGGTCGGCCAGTGCCCCGGCGAGGCAGGCGACGTGCACGTTCTGGCCGCCTGCGTCGACGCCGCCGAGCGTCGCGAGGGGGCTGGCGTGCTCGGAGACCAGGGCCAGCGACAGTGGCCGCAGCCGGTGTGGCGGCCGCGTCGGACGCGCGGTGGGAGGTGTCATGACCGTGCCTCCGTCATCAGGCGCTCCCAGTCGTCCAGGAAGCGTTTGAGGCCGTACCGTTCGAGCGCGGCTTGCCGGGCGCGCGCGCCGTCCTCGGCAGCCGCCTGGGGTTCGTTGAGGTAGTGGACGACCGCCCGCGCCAGCACCTCCGGCCGGGTCGAGAGGACCCCCGTGCCGGGCACGACGGCCTCCACGGCCTCCGTGGAGGCCAGCGCCACGACGGGCATGCCCAGATGCATGGCTTCCAGCAGTGACAGGCCCAGCGAGGTCCACCGCACGGGGTGGAGGTACAGGCGGCGCTCCGCCATCGCCGTGTGCAGCTCGCGCTGAGGCAGCTCGTAGGCACGGCACCGTCGCGCGGACAGCCCCAGGTGCTCGGCGATGCCGTCGGTGCCCATGCCGAAGACGTCCAGGGGCGCCGCCCGGGCCAGCTCGGGCAGGAGGTCCGTCCCGGTGTGGCGGCCCCGCCTGATCGGTTCGTTCGTCACCACCGCCGCGCGGGGAAGCACACCGGTGTAGAGGTGCCCGGGGTCGACGATGCCGTGTTCGATGACCGCCGTGCGAACGGCACCGTTGTCCCAGAACAGCCGGTTGAAATGGGTGACGTGAACCAGTGTCAGATCGGCGCGGTCGGCGCAGGGGTGACGGGTGCGCGGCACGTCGCCGTCCGGTGCGTTGTGCTCCAGGTACACGGCGGGGACGTCGCGTCCGGGGCGGCGGCCCAGCCAGCGCTCGGCCAGTTCCATCTCGTGGGGCCGCTGGAGCACGACGAGGTCCACCGGTGCGTCGGCCAGTTCGGCCGGCGTGACCTCGCGCACCGAATCGGGCCAGTCGAAGGTGCGGGCGCGGCCCAGCCCGTCGGGCCCCCGGTCCGGGGTGACCGGTACGAGGTAGGTGTGCGGACCCTGGACGAACGCGGTCGTCCAGGAACCGTGAACGTGCCACAGCAGGATGTTCATACGGTCACTCCTCCGTCGGTCTCGCTCGGTTCGGGCGGCCTCGGTCCCCGGCTGCCCGGAGGGCCGTCCATGAGGAGTCCGGCGACGGCCGCCAGCACCTCGTGGTCATCCACCGAGTCCAGACAGGGGTGGCCCGCAACGGGGCACACCCGCGCCCTGCTGCCGGCGCACGAAGCCCGCTGATCGCCGAGCAGCACATGCGGTACCCGGTACGGCCGCCACCGGCCCGCCGGCACCACGGGTGCGAACAGGCACACCACGGGCGTGCCCACGGCGGCGGCCAGATGGGTGGGGCCCGTGTTGCCCGCCACCAGGAGCCGGCCGGCGGCCAGGACCCCGGCCAGCTCGTGCAGGTCGGCCGTGACGCCGCCCAGGTCGAGTCCGTGACGGCCGGCCACCTCGGCGGTCAGCTCCTTCTCCGCGGGGCTGCCGGTGACCACCACCCGGTGCCCCGCCTCCCGCAGCGCGGCCGCGGCACGCGTCGCCCTGGCCGGGCTCCAGGCCCGGGCGGCCACAGCGGCTCCCGGATGCAGCACCACGTAGGGTTCGGGACCCGTCAACCGTGTCGTGTCCGGCGGGATGCACACCCGCAGGGCGCCGTCGTCGCCGTCGGGCAGGGCGAAACCGAAGTCACGCACCAGGTCGAGCGCTGCGTCCGCCTCGTGCCGGTCCGGCAGCCGGTGGTGCCGCAGCGCGAGCAGGGATCCCGGGTACTCCTCGCAGTCGGCCGCGACCTGCTCCACTCCCGCGAGCGCGAGCAGCAGGGCCGCCGGCAAGGGGCTCTGGTGATGGGACACCAGGATCACACCGCGGTCGAAGCGGCCGGCGGCCAGGGCGTCGACCAGCAAGCCGCACTCCTCGCGAGAGGTGCGGCCCGGCTCCAGCCCCACCCACGGGGCCTCGTACACCAGCACCTGGTCCACGCCGGGCAACAGCCGCGCCGCGGCGACGCCCTGGGGTCCGCAGAGCAGCGTGGTGTGGGAGGAGCGGGCCGCCACGGCGCGCACGGCAGGCCCGGCCAGCAGTACGTCCCCGGCGCTGTCGAGGCGTACGACGAGGCTGCGCGGGGCGTTCATCCCGCACCGCCCGCAGCGTGTGGGCGCGCCCGCACCGGTCCGGGGGCCGGTGCGACGTCCGTGTCCCAGCCGGCGCCGGCCGGGGACGAGACGAGCAGTTTCCGGACGGCGGTGAGCAGATCGCACGCCGTCTCGCGAGCGGCCGCGACCTCGTCGGGGCGGGTCACGGGTGTCGGCACCAGCACGCCGCGCGCCCCCGCGCCGGCGGCGGCCCGTACGTCGGAGCCGATGTCCCCGAGGACCACCGTATGTTCGGGGGCCGCGCCCAGCCTCTCGCACGCGGCGAGGATCAGGCCCGGTGCGGGCTTGCGGCAGCCGCGGCCGTCCGCGGGGCCGTGGGGGCACACGGCCCACACGTCGAACGGACCGAAAAGTTCGTCCACGCGCCGGCGCACCGCCGCCACGTGCTGCTGCGTCAGGAGCCCGCGGGCGACGCCCGACTGGTTGCTCACGACACCGATCGGCACCCCGAGCTCGCGCAGCGCGGTCACCGCGGCCCGTGCCGTGGGCATGGGAGAGACCCGGTCGGGGTCGCCGTTGTACGGGACGTCGACGACGAGCGTGCCGTCACGGTCGAAGAGGACCGCTTCCGGGAGCCGGCCTGCCCCACGGGACCGGCGCGGGCTCCTGACCGCACCGGAGGAGCCCCACAGCCAGGGGACGGCTACGGCCATGGCCCCACCCGCGGAGGCGCCTGCGCCGGACCGGTTCCTGATGATCGCACCTGTTCGCGGCGAGCCCCCTGCGAGGCCTGCGAGCGGATCCCGGGCGGCGTCGCCGGATCCGCTCGGTGGACACGGCGGTGTACGACCGTCCCGCGCAGCCAGTGCCAGACCGCCATAGCGGGGACGACCGTGCTCGTGGCCGCCATGGTGACGACCTCGGACCGGGTGCGCGGACCGGGTGCGATCCGGGCCGCGGCGAACTCGGCGGTGCCGACCAGCCAGCCCGCCGCGCACCACGCGGCCGCGGCCCTCCTGCCGGCCAGCGCACAGCCCACGGCTGCGGCGGCGGCCGAGGTCACGGCGGCATGGCGCGGCAGCCGCCCGCGGGGAGCGCCCGCCCGGCCCCACCAGTCGTGTCCGTGCAGTCGGCACATCAGTACGTCGTCGGCGTTGCCCGCCTGGAGCCGAACCGAGATCCAGCGATCCGCGGGCCGGACCGGGTGCGTGGTACGGCGGCTTCCGGGGGCCAGGACCCAGCCGCCCTCGATCAGGCGCAGGGCCAGCTCGGCGTCCTCGCGAAAGGCGCGACGGAAGCGCTCGTCGAAGCCGCCGGCGGCTTCCAACGCCTCCCGGCGAAAGGCCATGTCCGCGGTGATCCAGCGGGCGGTGGCCAGACCCGCCGTGTTGCGCTCCCAGTCCGTGGGACGGCGGCCGGCCGGCAGGGGGACGTCGATGCGGGCCGTGACGGCCGCGGTGTCGCGGGAGGCGGAGCCCAGATCGCTCGCCAGGTCCTCGCCCCAGCCCCGTCCCGGCACGACGTCGTCGTCGAGGAACACGATCCAGGGCACCGGACCCGCCGCCCGCATTCCCGTGTTGCGGGCTGCGGCGGGGCCCCGGCCCCGGCCGGCCACGACGGTGGTGATCGGGCGGAGCGCGGGGGGAACGTCCAGGGCGGGCAGTGCTCCGTCAGGGCCGGGACGGTCGTGTACGAGAACGATCCGCACGGGGCCGTGCCCCGAGGCCGTGGCGGCTGCCACGGCGTCCAGGCAGGCGCTGAGGCTGGGCCGGCCGAGGGTGGGTACGACGATCGCGTACGGGGGCGGGGGCGCCGACGCCTGGAGCATCACGGTCAGCCTTCCTCTGCGGCGCGGAAGATGCCGTCCCGGCGGACGGCGTAGGGTCCGATGGCCAGCAGGTCCACGGGCGACGAGCCGAAGCACTCCAGAGCGTCCCGGGGGTCGTCGACCATGGGCCGGCCGGCGGTGTTCAGACTCGTGTTGACGACGACCGGCAGCCCGGTACGCCGTTCGAACTCGGTGAGCATCCGTGCCACCAGGGGCTCACGTTCCTGATCCACCGTCTGGATGCGGGCGGTGCCGTCGACGTGGACCACCGCCGGGATGCGCTCGCGCCAATCGGCAGCCACGTCGTGCACGAACAGCATGTACGGGCTGGGCAGCGGACCGTCGAAGATCTCGGCCGCCCGCTCGGCGATCACCATCGGGGCCACGGGACGGAACTGTTCGCGGCCCTTGACGTCGTTGAGGCGCTCCAGGTTTCCCGCGTGCCCGGGATGCGCCAGCAGTGACCGGTGTCCCAGTGCCCGCGGCCCGAACTCCGAACGCCCCTGCAACCACGCCACGATGGCGTTGTCGGCGAGCGCCTGCGCGACGGTGGCCGCGATGTCCGGCGGCCGTTCGAAGGGGACTCCCGCCGTTTTGAGCCAGGCGCCGAGTTCGGCGTCGGACCAGTCGCGGCCCAGATCCGCGCCGGTCATCGGCTCGGGGGCGTCCCCCGCCCCGGCGGCGAGGAGCAGCGCGGAGCCCAGCGCCGTGCCCGCGTCTCCGGCGGCCGGCTGGACCCACACGCGGGAGAAGGGACCTTCGCGCGCGATGCGGGAGTTGGCCACGCAGTTCAGTGCCACGCCCCCGGCGAGGGTGAGGACGTCGTCGTGGGTGCGGCCGTGGAGCCAGCGGACCAGGTCCAGCAGTGTCTCTTCCAGGACGGCCTGGGCACTCGCGGCGAGATCGGCGTGGGCGCCGCTCCACGGCTCGTCCGGGCCCCGGGGTGGACAGAACTCGTTCCACGGGACGCCTGTGGCACGGAAGCCGCCGTCGCCCGTGGGGTACACGTAGCGGCGGAGCTCGGTCAGCATCCGCGGGTTTCCGTGGGAGGCGAGTGCCATCACCTTGAACTCGTCGGAGGACCTCAAGAAGCCCAGGTGCTCGGTGAGTTCCTCGTAGACGAGTCCGAGCGAGTGCGGGAGGTCCTGCGCGTAGAGCGGCTCCAGGCTGTCGCCCATCCGGCGGGCCGCCAGGTGCGAAGCCCGTTCACCGCGTCCGTCGAGGACGAGGACGGAGCTGCGGTCCGCGCCGTCGGCCGCGAACGCGCCGGACGCGGCATGGGCCATGTGGTGGGGTACGAAGCGCACGAGGCCGGGGTCGAGGCCGGGCAGGGCGGTCGCCAGGAAGCCCGGGGCCTCACGCGCGTACGTCTGGCGGAGGTGGTCCCACGGATCGTCCAGACCCATGGCGTCGGCCGACCGGGCCAGAGCGGGGTCGTAGGAGTACGCCACGGCGTCGAGGTCCTGCGGACGCAGACCCGCCCGCCTCAGGCACCAGGCCGCGGCCTGTTCCGGAAGTTCCCAGGCGGAGAAGGGCACCGGCCGCTTGCCGTGCTTTCGACGGGAGAACCGCTCCTCCTCGGCGGCGGCGACGGTACGGCCGTCGACGACGAGTGCGGCGGACGGGTCGTGGAAGAGCGCGTTGATTCCGAGGATGCGCATGGCCGGAGGGACCTTTCGGCTGAGGGAGCGGGCGGACGCGCAGGGGTGGGCCGCCGGTGAGGCACAAGAGCGCCGAGAGGGTCAGTTCTCGCGCCGCGCGCGGAACCAGGCGATCGTGCGGCGCAGCCCGTCCGCGGCAGCCACACGCGGCTCCCACTGGAGCTTGTCCCGCGCCAGCGTGATGTCCGGGCAGCGCACGGTGGGGTCGTCGGTGGGCCGCTCGACGAAGGTGATCTCCGACGAGGAGCCCGTCAGCTCGACGATCCACCGGGCCAGCTCCAGCATGGTGAGCTCGTCCGGGTTGCCGAGGTTCACAGGCCCCCGCATTCCGTGGTCGGCCGCCGCGAGGATGCCTGCGACGGTGTCCTCGACGTAGCACAGGGAACGGGTCTGCAGGCCGTCGCCCGTGACGGTCAGCGGGGTACCCGCGAGGGCCTGGCGGATGAACGTGGGAACCGCGCGACCGTCGTAGCCCCGCATGCGCGGACCATAGGTGTTGAACAGCCGCACGATGCAGGCGTCCGTGCCAAGGGCCGAGGCGTGAGCGGTGGTGAGCGCCTCGCCGAAGCGTTTGGCCTCGTCGTAGACGCTACGGGGGCCGACGGGGTTGACGTGTCCCCAATACCGTTCGTTCTGGGGGTGCTCCTGCGGATCGCCGTACACCTCGGACGTGGAGGCGAGGACGAAGCGGGCCTCGCTGCGGTGCGCGAGTTCCAGGGCGTTGCGCGTGCCGAGGCTTCCGGCCTCCAGCGTGTGGAGCGGCAGCCGTAGGTAGTCGGCCGGGGAGGCCGGGGAGGCCAGGTGCAGAACGAGGTCAGGGTCCGCCCGTACGGCGAAGGGACGCGAGACGTTCGTCTCCTGCACGGTGAATCGGGGATGCCCCACCAGTTCCGATATGTTCTCCGGTCGTCCCGTGCTGAAGTCGTCCACACAGGTGACGGCGGTCCCCGCGGCGAGCAGGGCGGAGCACAGGTGGGAGCCGACGAAGCCCGCACCGCCGGTGACGACGGCGTGCTTCCAGCGCGGCGCGCGCGGTGAGCCCATGGTGATCTCCTCGTGCTGCGGGGACAGCGCGGGAGGCAGGAACCGAAGGGGCCGCCTGGGGCCCGCTCGTGCCTGGAAGAACCCCGCAGGTACGCCCTCAGCCTGCTGGAGCCGGGGTGGATCGGCACGTGGGAAACCGGCAATCGAGTGGCACCGGCCGTGTTCAGGCGAATACGACGCAGGCGGCCGGCGGGACGTCCAGCCTGCCGGCCGGGTGCAGGCGCCCGCTCCCGGGATCGGCGTCGAACCAGGTGACGTCACCGGACCACTCGTTGGACACGTAAAGCCGACCAGCCGGGCCGGCCGCCAGATGCCGCGGCCACTGACCGCCGCAGTTGGCGACGCCCGTGATCCGCGGCTTTTCGGGGCCGTCGGCCAGCGAGAGGGTCACGATGAGGTTGCTGCCCCGGATCGCGGCCCGAACGAACCGGCCGTCCTCCGAGACCAGCGCGACGGACGGGTACTCCCTCGTTTCCGCCACGGCGCTTGCGTCCGCCGCGGCGCTTGCGTCCGCCGCGGCGTCGGCCGAGCCCAGGGAGACCTCACCGGTCGGGTACAGGCGTCCGGAGTCGGCGTCCCACCGGCAGACGGTCAGCTGCGGTTCCAGCTCGTGGATGACGTACGCCACGTCTCCGCAGGGGTGGAAGGCCAGCTCACGGGGACCGCTCCCGGCGCGCAGCGGCGTCTCGGCCCGCACGCGGAGGAACCCGTCGGCCGGGTCGGGCCCGCACACGCGTACCGAATCGGTGCCGAGGTCCACGCTGAGCACCCAGCGGCCGCTCGGATCGGCCGTCACGTGATGGGCGTGCGGGCCGGCCTGTCGCTCGGGGTCGGGCCCACGGCCGCGGTGGCGGAGAACGGCCGCGGGACCCTGCGGCCTGCCGTCGCCCGCGATCCGGAGACCGCGCACGCTGCCGGACGCGTAGTCGGCGATCAGCAGCCGGTCTCCGACGACGCTGAGGTGCACGGGAGCGAGGCCGTCGACGGCAACGGGCCGGCCGAGCGGAGCAAGGCCGTCCGCGGTGATCCGGTATGCGGCCACCAGCCCCTGATCGGTCCCCCCGGCGGCGTAGAGCACCTGCCGGTCGGCGGACGGGGCCAGGCACGAGGTGTCCCCCATGCCGTCGACGACGCCCAGTACGGTGAGCGCCCCCGTGACGGGGTCCACGGCCGCCGTGGTGATCCCGCGGCCTCCGCCGGAGGCGAACGAACCGATGTGAGCGCGCTGTCCGGCGCCCTGGTGCGTGCTTCCCGAGCCGCCCACCGGGTGGTCCCTCCGCCGTCGGTCCGCTGCCACCGGGCGAAACTAACAGCCTGCCGCCACGAGCCGGCCCCGACCGGGCCGGTACGGGACCACGGGTTCGGCCGTCAGGGTGGGGCCTGGACAGGGACGTGCGGACAGGTCGGGAGGGTCGGCGCTCAGGGCCGGCGCCACCGGTCGTGGTCCATGTGCGAGCCGGCCATGGGTCCCATCCTCAGCATGCCGCCGTCCACCACCCAGGAGGCACCGGTGACGTAGGAGGCCGAGGGGCCGGCCAGGAAGGCGATGACGGCGGCGACCTCGTGGGCGTCGCCCGGCCGGCCGGCGGGAATGCCCGGTCGCGGTTCCGCGCGCACGTCCTGGTCCTCCTGGCCGGTCATGGGCGTGGCGATCTCTCCCGGAGCCACGGCGTTGACGGTGATTCCGTGTTCGGCGAGTTCGAGTGCCATGACCTGCGTGAGGAGGCCCAGTCCGCCCTTGGCGGCGCAGTACGGGCCGGCGCCGACACGTGGCTGGTGTTCGTGGACCGAGGTGACGTTGACGATCCGGCCGCCGGTGCCTTGCCGGATCATGTGCCGGGCCGCCCGTTGACCGCACAACAGCGGGCCCACGAGGTCGACGTCGAGGACCTGGCGGACGGTGGTCAGGTCCAGGTCCAGGAAAGGGGTGGCCGTTCCCGTGCCCGCGTTGTTCGCTCGGCTCCTTCCTCGTCCTCGTGCCAGGTGATGCCGACGTCCAGCCCGGACTCGGCCAGTCGCACGGCGACGGCGCGACCGATTCCCGAGTCGGAGCCGGTGACGACCGCCGTGCTGGGGGAAAAGCGCAGAGGACTGATCATCGTCGAGCCTCCCGTCAGGGCCAGGAGGGTTCCCGGCGG
This sequence comes from Actinobacteria bacterium OV450, assembly GCA_001298555.1. Classification (GTDB taxonomy): domain Bacteria; phylum Actinomycetota; class Actinomycetes; order Streptomycetales; family Streptomycetaceae; genus Streptomyces. Next base: position 23,387 of record LJCW01000109.1, on the reverse strand, counting down.
GGCACTACGACCAGTTCGCCGACCACGCTCCCGGCGGGCACGGACAGCGCGTACATGACCGTATCGGCCACGATCTCCGGGCTCTGGAGCAGAGCGGTGTCGGCGTCCGGGAACCGGTCCATGATGAAAGCGGTCTCCATTCCGCCGGCGATGATCCCGGTGACGCCGATCCCAATGCAGTCCCGCTGCGCCTCTTTGAACAGGGTGTGGGTGAACGCCCGCAGTCCGGACTTGCTCGCCGCGTAGGGGCCTGCTTCCGTCCAGGTCCGGTTCGCGGCGGTGGAGAGGATGTTGACGATGTGGCCCCCGCCCGCGGCGACCATGCGCCGGTAGGTCTCCAGGCACAGGTACATCGGCCCGAGCAGGTTGGTGGTCACGACGTGCTTGACCTCTTCCGCGGTCAGGTGCTCGACGGACTTGGAGACGTCGACGGCCGCGTTGTTGACGAGGATGTCGACGCGACCGCCGTCCGCCTCGACGTCCCCGAAGACGGCCGAGACCGCGCCGGGGTCACACACGTCCATCTCGACGAAGCGGGCACGGCCGCCCGTCACGACGAGATCCGCACAGAGCTCCTGAGCCAGGTCCTTGCGTACGTCGGCGACCAGGACGGAGGCGCCGGCCTCGGCGAGCCGCCGCGCGATGGCGGCGCCAAGACCCCGGGCCCCGCCGGTGACCAAAGCCTGCTTGTCCTTCAGGTCGACCTGTGCCGCGCTGTTCATGCTGTGCCTTGCCTTCCCTCGGTTCCGGGCGGCCGGCGCCGCCTCCGGGAGGGGAGGGCCGGCCCGTCGCGTCTCGTGGGACCCACTCTGGGCACGGACCGGGCACCCGGCGCGCGGGATTAGGCCACCAGGCGGCGCGGCCGCTGCTCCCCCCTCCAACGCGGTGGCAGCCGCGGACGGACCCGGTCGACCACCAGTCCCGCGAAGACCGGTGGAACCGTCCGCACGCCGACGGCCGGCGCCCGGGCATCGACGGCTCGCACACGGGTAGGCGCCCGCCATGAACGACATGAACCAATGGACCATGACCCCATGGACCCCGGGCGAAATCACAGCCCATAGCGGTACGCAGGCCCGCCCCGGCCCGGACTGAGGGCTGCTTCCGTGCGCCTGCGGACGAGCGACCCCCACGGCCGTGGATGCCGCCGCATACGTCACGGCCGCGGATTCCGTTACCTGGACGCGGACGGTCGACGCCTGCCCGCCGCGGACCGCGATCGCGCCCGTGCGCTCGTGATCCCTCCGGCATGGGGGGACGTCTGGATCTGCCCCTGGCCCAACGGCCACATCCAGGCGGTGGGCACGGACGCCGCCGGCCGGCGCCAGTACCTCTACCACCCTGCCTTCCGCAGTCGGCAGGACGCCGCCAAGCACGCACACGTCCAGCGCGTGGCCCGCTCCTTGCCACGACTGCGCGAACACGTGGCGGGCGACCTCCGCGGACGCGGCCTGACCCGCTCCCGCGTTCTGGCCTGCATGACCCGGCTGCTCGACCTGGGATTCCTGCGGATCGGCGGCGAACGCTACGCCCGTGACAACGGGAGCTACGGGCTCACGACCCTGCTGCGAGAACACGCGTCCTGCCGGAGCGGTGAAATCCGGCTCGACTTCCCCGCCAAGTCCGGCAGGACGTTGACCCGCACGCTCATCGACGAGCAGGCCCATGCGGTGATCCGGGCGCTGCTCCGGCGCAAAGACCCCGGGCCTCGGCTCTTCGCGTACTGGGAGCACGGAGCGTGGCACGAGGTCCACCCGGGGGACCTGAACGACTACCTGCGGGACCGTTCACAACAGGACGTCACGGCGAAGGACTTCCGGACCTGGTACGCAACCGTTCTGGCGGCGGTCGCTCTGGCCGTGTCCGACAACACCGCCGGCACGACCCCCACTCGGCGTGCGCGGGTCGTGTCCCGCGCGGTACGCGAAGTCAGCGGTTACCTCGGCAACACTCCCGCCGTCTGCCGGGCGTCCTACATCGACCCACGTGTCATAGAGCTCTACGAGGACGGCAAGACCATCGCTCCCGCTCTCGGCAAGCTGGGGGAGCACGGCCTGTTCGGGCGTCCGTCCACGCAAGGTGGGGTAGAGCGCGCCGTCCTGGAACTCCTCCGAGCGGGGCGAACGTGAGGACATGCCCCGGTGGCACAAGCAGGGGATGGGGCTGCTGGTCCGTCGCAGCCCCATCCCGGGCGAAGGGCGAGAGTGGGCGGGGGTCTCACCCTGGGCCCCTCAGGAAAGTCACCAGGAGCACCTGCCCACTCCTGCACGTATCACTCCCCTGCGGTCACCGTGCGACGGTCACCGCTGCCGCGTCCGCCCCACGGCTCGCCGGCTGCCGTTCCGGCCCGCGCCACCCAACCGTCGGACCGCGGATACGGGGTCATCCGCGTAGAAGCGGACGGCGCGGGCCTCGGCATGCTTGCCAAGGACACGTACGTACCGCACCGGCTCGGTGAGCTCGACGGTGACCGTTGTCAGGCCGGCCACAGCCACGTCGGCCACGCCGCTCTCATCCGCAGCGGCCAGCTTGCCATGCGGAAATGCCCGGTCCAGACGGACGGAGGCTATGCGGTCGGCTGGGATGCGGATGTCCAGCAGGGCCCCGTAGCGCAGGCGCAGCGAGCCGTCGGCGCCGATCACATGCGGGCGGACCACGCAGGAGGCGTGCAGGGCGAGAAGGAAGGAGCAGCCCCAGACGTCGAGGACGAGTGTGGCGACGTGCACCACCGGCCAGGGGATCAGGTAGGCGAGGGCGACGGTCTCGACGACGCAGACGAAGAGCAAGCCGTACATGGTCGCCGTCTGGGCCGGCGCGTACGGAACGGCGTGGTCGCCGCCACGTACGCCGTGCGGGCCCCGGCGGGTTGCCCACCGCATGAAGCTGGTCGCGAGGGTCATCTCGTGGCTGATCAGCTTGCGCACGGACGCCGGGACGTCGTCAGCGATCGCGGCCAGGAATGCGGAGTGCCGGTGGAGCCCCTCGCGGCGGTGCCGCCGGTAGTCGAAAAGAAGCAGTGCGGTCGCCCCGGCCACGAGCGCAGACACCGCCAGTTCCCCCGCCAGCCATACGGCCGGGGCTAGTCGCACCCCGCCCACCACACACATGAAAATCGCGAGTTCACAGGGTGCGACCCCGGCGAAGCCCCAGCTCACAGCCCTTCTCAACGCCGTCACCCGGCACGCTCCCCGAGCAGCTCGATGGCGCGGCGCACGGCTGCCGCCTGGGCAGGACTGAACTCCGCGAAGAGGGCGTTCGTGAAGCCGCCCTCCTCACGTGATCCGCCCGTGCTTTCCGCCGCGATCATCGCCTGCGCCGCCTCGTCCGGGATGCTCTCGACGATGGCCCGGGCGGTCCCTTCCACACGTGGGTCGTCCTCGGCTGCCTCGGCCAGTACGTCCATCTGGGCGTACACCGCGTAGGCGCGCCGCATGGCGTCGGCGTCGGCAATCAGACCTTGCCCCATGGCGTAGAGCCAGCCGCGGTCGCCGCCCGGTGAGCCGGTCTCCAGCAGAGCCAGCAGCTCCCGTTCCTTGGCCGCCATCGCCGGCTCCGGTCCGGGCAACCGCGCTGAGGCGCGGGCCATGCCATCGAAGAGGGCGGTGAGTTCGGGAGAGACCGGGGCCTCGACGGGCAATCGGCCGGTCCGCTCGGCCTGTTCGAGGAGCCGGCCCAGGCGGACGCGGCGCTGTCGGATCTCCTCCTCCTGGCGGCCCAGGTCCGCGTCCAGCTCAGCGAGGATCTCGACCAGATCCCTGCCCACGTCATCCGCCAGAACGTCCTTCACTTCGTCCAGGCTCAGCCCGAGCTCGGTCAGACGGCGGATGCGGGCCAGTTCGACGGCGTCGCGCAGCGTGTAGTCGCGGTACCCGTTGGGCTGGCGAGGAGGCTCGGGCAGCAGCCCGATGCAGTGGTAGTGCCGCACTGCGCGGGTGGTGATGCCGACGGCGGCGGCGAGTTCTCCGATTCGCATGGCACCAGTAGAAACGTTGTCGCTGCGACAAGGTCAAGCGGTTCCGTTCGCTGACGCCGACCTCGGCGGGTCAGGGCGAGGGAGGAGTCGCACCGCAGCCCCGCGTGCGCGCGGGCCGCCACCCGGCCGACATGGGTGCGGCCGGTCCCTGCTGAAACCGGACAAGTCTGAGTACATGCGCTCAGGAAGGGCAGGCGCGCCGCGAGAGATCCGATGGTGAACGGTGAGGGGAAGAAGGGGTGAAACGGATGACGACCGCCCGCGAAATCATGACGCCCGACGCGACCTGCGTCGGCGCCCAGGAGACGGTTTTGGAGGCAGCGAAGAAGATGGCCGCCCACGGGGTCGGCGCTCTCCCGATCTGCGGCGAGGACAACAAGCTGAAGGGCTTGCTCACCGACCGGGACATCGTGGTGAAGGTATTGGCCGCAGGCAAGGACCCCGAGCAGGTCAAGGCCGGCGACCTGGCGCAGGGGGAAGCGGTCACCATCGGCGCCGACGACGAGGCCGGGGAAATCCTGCGGACCATGACGGAGCACAAGGTCCGCCGGCTCCCCGTCATCGACGGCCATACCCTCGTCGGCATCGTGGCGCAGGCCGACGTCGCCCGTTCCCTTCCCGACCCGCAGGTAGGCGAGCTCCTCGAAGCCCTCTCCGTCTGACCGGCTGCTACGCCGGCGCACAATGCCACCCTCCGCCCCCGACCGGGGTGGGCCGGCACGTGGAACGCCCTCAGCGGACGAAAAGCCACGTGCCGGCCGTCCTCCCGCCTACTGCACCACCCCCGAAGGGGTTCTCGCCGCCACGGTGGCACGCGAGAGCCGGACGACGCCGTGGCTGATCACGAAGGACGGTGCCACCGCTGCTCTTCGCGGGTACGCCGCTTGATCACTTGTAGATCGATGATCGCGAAAACTGCTACGGCGAAGCAGATGGCTGCCAGCACGATGTAGACGCTACGGGGCGGGTCGGCCTGAGCGGTGGTCTGTGCAGCCAGGAACGCCAAGAGGGCGCTCCCGGCCGCGAATACGGGGGCGGCCCAGAGCGACAGCAGGCGTCGGAGTGGCAGATCGCTGCGAGCCCATTGGGCTTCCGAACCGTCGTGCCGCCACCGGGTGGCCGCTTGCCGTGCTTTGCGGTCGGCGGCACGCGCGGCGGCGTGTCTGCGCACAGAAGGTCCCATGGTCTTCACCTCATCATCCGGTCCGGCGCGAGGCTTCAGCAGCTTTCTGCCGAACCGGTATCGCGTCTCGTTCGCCCCCGCCCCGCAGCTGTCGGGCCCCCTCAGCAGGCCCCTGCCCGCTCAGCAACCGCCCACTCCCCCTCCCCCCGCTCCACCCGTCACCCGCTCTCGGTCACAGGGGTACCCCCAAAGGTCGCGCTGGGCGGACCGCCGCAGGACCGGGACTCACGCCTGACCGCCGCGGGACCGGGGCTCTCGCGGCGGTCAGGCGTACGTAGGGCCCCGACCGGCCGGGGACGGAGAGCCGATCGGGGCGCGGCCCGAGCCAGCCGGGGGGGGAAGGGCTGGCCGGGCGTATGCGGTGTGGGGACGGAAACGGGAAGTCGCCTCACGACGGAGCACCCTGCCGGGCCTGCCGGTGGAGGATCCTGCCGGTGGAGGACTCTGCAAGGCTTTCGCCGAACGATCTTCCCCCGGGCGACTGGCTGGGCCCGGGATATCCGCACCGCCCCGTGCCCCACACCCGAGGAACGGTCAACCAGGGCGGGTTGTTCCCGGCTGGTGCCGGCGATTCGCGTCCGGCTCACCTCGCAGCCGCGACCACACCGTACTGAACGCAGGCGGCAACCAGCGGCCGCCGGTTGCCGTGCCCCCCGCTAGCCCAGTGCGACGTACCGCCGCCCCCGACCGGTGTACAGCTCGTCCGTGGTGCTTGCCCCCACCTCGGCGGGGGTAGACGAGGCTCGCTGATCAGCGCAGAAGGCGGAGGTGCCTGATGGAGAGGTCTGTGGACCGCATCGCGCAGCCCTGGGGTGGACGTACCGCCTACGGGCCCGGCGAGGCCTGGCCCGCCCGCGTGGACATGTTTCTGGCCGAAGGCATCTCCCCCGACGAAGTCGAGAGGTGGGTGCAGTCGGCTTCGGTGCTCCACTCCGACGGTGATGCGATGGACATCGCGGTGAAGGCCGGCCGGATCGTCGGCGTCCGCGGAAGGTCCGTCGACCGGGTGAACCGCGGCCGCCTGGGGCCGAAGGACCTTTTCGGCTGGCAGGCCAACCACGCCACCGACCGACTGCGCAACCCGCTCGTGCGCGAGGGCGGCCGCCTGGTCGAGTGCGACTGGGACACGGCCCTGGGCCGCGTCGTCGAACGCTCCCAGGAACTCCTCGCCGCGCACGGCCCGGGAGCCCTCGGCTTCTACACCTCCGGGCAACTGTTCCTGGAGGAGTACTACACCCTCGCCGTCCTCGCCCGCGCCGGGATCGGCACGAACCACCTCGACGGCAACACCCGGCTGTGCACCGCGACGGCCGCCGAGGCGCTCAAGGAGTCCTTCGGCTGCGACGGCCAGCCCGGCTCCTACGAAGACGTGGACCACACCGACACCCTCGCGCTGTTCGGGCACAACATGGCCGAGACGCAGCCGGTGCTGTGGATGCGGGTGCTGGACAGGCTGGAAGGCGCGGCCCCGCCGCGCCTCTTGTGCGTGGACCCCCGCCCCACCATGGTGGCCCGGCGGGCCGACGTGCACCTCGCGCCCCGCCTGGGCACCAACGTCGCACTGCTCAACGCCCTCTTGCACGAGATCATCCGGCGCGACCGGGTCGACCACGCCTTCGTCGACTCGCATACGGTCGGTTTCGAGGAGCTGCGCAGACAGGTCGCGCCCTGTACCCCGGCTTGGGCTGCGGAGATCTGCGATGTCCCGGCCGCGGCGATCGAGGAGGCTGCGGAGCTGCTGGGCGGCGCCGAGCGGCTGATGTCGACGGTGCTGCAGGGGTTCTACCAGTCGCACCAGGCGACGGCGGCAGCCGTGCAGGTCAACAACCTGCACCTGGTCCGCGGGATGCTGGGGCGGCCGGGGTGCGGCGTGCTGCAGATGAACGGCCAGCCGACCGCCCAGAACACCCGTGAGACCGGGGCCAACGGCGATCTGCCGGGCTTCCGCAACTGGCAGAACGATCAGCACGTGGCCGACCTGGCCCGCGTCTGGAACGTGGACCCGTCGACCATCCCCCATTACGCCCCGCCGACCCCTGCGATGCAGATCTTCCGTTACGCCGAACAGGGTTCGGTGCGGATGCTGTGGATCAGCGGCACGAATCCCGCCGTGTCCCTGCCGGAGCTCGCCCGCATCCGCCGCATCCTCGGCCAGGAGCGCCTGTTCACCGTCGTCCAGGATCTCTTCCTCACCGAGACCGCACAGCTGGCGGACGTGGTCCTGCCGGCTGCGACGTGGGGGGAGAAGACCGGTACGTTCACCAACGCCGACCGCACCGTGCACCTGTCGGAAAAGGCCGTGGAACCGCCCGGGTCGGCCCGCTCCGACCTGGACATCTTTCTCGACTACGCGCGGCGCATGGACTTCCGGGACCGCGACGGCCGCCCCTTGATCGGCTGGAGCGCGCCCGAGGAGGCCTTCGAGGCGTGGAAGCGCTGCAGCGCCGGCCGCCCCTGCGACTACACGGGCCTGACGTACGAGAAGCTGCGCGGCGGGAGCGGCATCCAGTGGCCCTGTAACGCGGACGCCCCCGACGGTACCGAGCGGCTCTACACCGACGGCATCAGCTGGGCGCACCCCGACGTCTGCGAGAGTTACGGCAAGGACCTGGTCACCGGGGCGTCCGTCGAGGTGGTCGAGTACCGGTCGCTCAACCCTGACGGCAGGGCCGTCATCAAGGCTGCGGAGTACCTTCCGCCGCACGAGGACACCAGCAACGAGTACCCCCTGCAGCTGACCACAGGCCGTACCCTCTACCACTTCCACACCCGTACCAAGACCGGCCGGGCGCCGCAGCTCAACGCCGCCGCACCCGAGGTATGGGTGGAGCTGAGCCGCACCGAGGCCGCCGCACGGGACCTGCGCGAAGGAGACCTGGCGCGGATCACCACGCCGCGGGGGTCACTGCAGGCCCGCGTCCGGATCACCGACATCCGCGACGGCCTCGTCTTCGTGCCCTTCCACTACGGCTACTGGGACACCGCAGGTGGCCACGGCCCCGCCTCGGACGCAGAAGGCCGGGCCGCGAACGAGACCACGATCACCGACTGGGACCCGGCCTCCAAACAGCCCCTGTACAAGACGGCGGCCGCCCGGATCGAACGCGTTGCCCGGGGCGAGGGGACACCGGCACCGGCCCCGACCAACACGGCCTCCGCCCCGAGCGAGCCTTCGAACGTCCCCGCCACCGTCGGCGGGCCAGGAGCCCATGCCACGGAGGAACGGCCATGACCGCTGCCACCCTCGTCCTTCGCGCCCTCCACCACGGCGAACGCCACATGGAGAGTCAACTTGCCGCCGTGGCCGAGCACCACCGCGCCGAACACGAGATCCATCACGTGGCCACCGACCTCGCCCGCTGGTCGGACGAGCACGCCGAGCGCATCGCGGAAGCGTCCAGGGGCTACGGGCTCGACCTGCGCGGCGGCACTGATGACCGGCCCGGCGAAGGTCTGCTCGCCGCCGTGCGGGAGAAGGCCGCCGAAGCGCTCGGACACCGGCCCGAACCCGGCCTGCTGCTCCTGCGCGACCTGCGCACGCTCCATCTGGCGGCGACCGAGAACTCCCTGCACTGGGAGATGCTCGCCCAGTACGCACAGGCCGCCGCCGACGACCGGCTCCTGGCCCTGTCCTCCGCCTGTCACCCCCAGACCCTTCGGCAGATGCGCTGGACCAACACCATGATCAAAACCGTGTCGCCGCAGATCCTCACCAGCCTGTGAAGGCCGGAAGTCCTTCATGGCCGGGAGTTTTTCATCAGAAGGCGTCGGTGCCGGTCAGGTCACCTACGTGGCACCATGCGCAGGTCGGCCCACACCGTCTTGCCGGCGCCTTCGGGCCGGGTCCCCCAGCGCAGTGCGAGCTGGTCGACGATGAACACGCCGTGACCCCCGATCGCGTCCGCCCGGTGAGCGCCCAGGTGGGGCGGGGACGGGCTGCGGTCGGTGACGGCGATGCGCAGCACACCGCCGCTGTGATCCAGGCTCAGGCGCCGGGGGCCGCCGGCGTGTTTCAAGGCGTTGGTGAGCAGTTCCGCGGCGACCAGGGTGGCGTCGTCGGCGGCGGCCAGATCCCAGTCGGCCACGGCCTGGCGTACACAGGCGATCCCCGCGCCGCACGCCTCCGCGTCACCACGGTCGAAGTCGAGCTCACGGTGGTGCAAGACAGCGGACTGGGGAGGTCCCACGGCGGTTCCCGGACGGCCGACGGCATTCGATTGCCCAGCGCCTGCCCAGGGTCCATGTCAGTACACGGCGCAGCGACGGGTCATTGCCCGTACTGGGCGATCGCTTCCTCGACCGTGGCGTAGACGGCGAAGGAGCCGGCGGCCCCGGTCGTCTCCAGCACCTGCATGACCCCGCGGCTGGGCGATACCAGGACCAGGGGGACGCCGTGGGCCGTGGCGCTGTCGCGCAGGGCGAGGAGGAGGTTGAGGCCGTCGGCGGTGAACAGGTCGATGGCGTTCAGGTCGACGGCGAGCAACGTCGGCAGCCGGTCCAGCGCCTCGCGCAGGCTGTGATCACCGACCGCCTCGGTTCCGGTGTACAGGTCACCGGAGAGAACGCAGACCACTGCGGCCCCGACGTTGATCGTGTCGGTCTTGAGCTCAGGTGCCGGCATGGGCAGATCCGCGGAGTGGTACGGGTGGGGGTTGATGGACCGCCTCCTCGTCCGCCGGTCCGCATCTCCTTGTTCCAGTGGCGGCGGGCAGGCGCCGACGGGTACCGGATGGCCCCGGCCGGGCTGCTTTCACCGTACGCCCCCGTGAACCGGACGGCCCTCGGAGGCGCTGGCGCACGACCACCGCCCCCGGCCCCCCCCCTCCTCCGGGGCCGTGCGCTGCGGCCGGACCACTGTGTCGCATGGCTCGTGTCGCGGACGATCGCACCGCCGAACAGGCCAGTACGCGTTTTCGAACCCGCGGTCAGGGACACACGTAGGGAACCGTCCCCCGTGTCTGGAGAAGCGATGTCGGAGAAGAACCCGGTCAAGGCGGTCGCAGACAAGATCGCAGACGTCATGCACCCCGACCAGGCCGGGGCCGGGGGACCCGGACCCGCGGAGGGAGTCCCCGGCAAGCCCGGCCCGGTCTCCCCGCAGTCGAGTGAGCCCGTCGAACCGAGGGAGCCGCTGCCCCCGAAGCCGGACCAGAGCGGCCCCGAAACGGTCAGCCCCACCGGGCAGCCCACCGGTGCCGACCAGGCGAGGGTCGCGCAGAGCGGGGCGTACCTCACCACCGCCCAAGGGGCTCGGCTGTACGACACCGACCACTCCCTGAAGGCCGGCCCCCGGGGCCCGGTGCTGCTGCAGGACCACCACCTGCGCGAAAAGCTCATGCACTTCGACCACGAGCGGATCCCGGAGCGGGTGGTCCACGCCCGCGGCTCGGCCGCCCACGGCGTCTTCCAGTCCTACGGCACCGCACAGGAGGTCACCAAGGCGGCCTTTCTCGCGAAGGACTCCGAGACGCCGGTGTTCGTGCGGTTCTCCACAGTGCTCGGGTCGCGGGGCTCCGCCGACACGGTGCGCGACACCCGAGGTTTCGCCACGAAGTTCTACACCGAGGAAGGCGTCTTCGACCTGGTCGGGAACAACATCCCGGTCTTCTTCATCCAGGACGCGATCAAGTTCCCCGACATCATCCACGCCGGCAAACCCCACCCCGACCGCGAGATCCCCCAGGCCCAGAGCGCGCACGACACGTTCTGGGACTTCGTGTCCCTGCACACCGAGGCCACCCACCACACCTTGTGGAACATGTCCGACCGGGGCATCCCGCGTTCCTACCGGATGATGGAGGGGTTCGGCGTCCACACCTTCCGCCTCGTCAACGCGCAGGGCGCCACCACACTCGTGAAATTCCACTGGAAGCCGAAGCTGGGCGTTCACTCCCTGGTGTGGGAGGAGGCGCAGATCCTGGCAGGCGTGGACCCCGACTTCCACCGGCGTGACCTTTTCGACGCCATCGAATCGGGCGCGTACCCGCAGTGGGAACTGGGCATCCAGACCTTCCCCGACACGGCCGACCAGATGTTCGAGGGCATCGACCTCCTCGACCCCACGAAGATCGTCCCGGAGGAGCTGGCTCCGGTGCGACCGGTCGGACTGCTGACGCTCAACGCCAACCCCTCGAACTTCTTCGCCGAGGTCGAGCAGGTCGCCTTCCACACCGGCCACCTGGTACCGGGCATCGACGCCACCGACGACCCGCTGCTGGCCGGACGGAACTTCTCCTACCTGGACACCCAGCTCACCCGGCTCGGCGGCCCCAACTTCCCCCAACTGCCGATCAACCGCACCCACGCACCCGTCAACGACATGCTGCGGGACGGCATGCACCAGACGGCCGTGCACCGCGGAGTGGCCCCCTACAAACCGAACAGCCTCGACGGCGGTTGCCCCTTCTTCGCCGGCGCCGACACGGGGGCGTTCATCGAAGTGCCGGTGGAGGTTCCGGCCGGGCGCAAGGTCCGCCAGGCACCCGCCTCCTTCGCCGACCACTTTTCCCAGCCCCGCCTGTTCTGGCTCAGCATGAGTCCCGTCGAACGCGAACACATCATCGCCGCCTACACGTTCGAACTGGGCAAGTGCTACGAGCAGGCCGTCAAGGAACGGACGCTGGCCGTGCTCGCCAACATCGACGGCGAGCTCTGCGCCCAGGTGGCGGCCGGGCTCGGGCTGCCGGTGCCTGCGGCCACCGAGCCCCTCGCGGACGTCCGGCCGAGCCCCGCCCTGTCCCAGGTCGGCCGCACCTGGCCGGTGGACGGGCGTGTCGTCGGCATCGTCACCGATCACGCCCTCGACATGGCAGACGTCCAGCAGGTGCGCCAAGCCGTGCTCGACGCCGGTATGGTGCCCCTGGTCATCGCGCCGGCCGGTGGGGTACTCGGCTCCGGCGACCCCGTCACCGTCCAGCGCACCTTCGCCACGGCCCGTTCCGTGGAATTCGACGCGCTGGTGTTCGCGGGTCTGCCCGCGGTCGGCGCCGACGCCTACGGGGCCCGCGACGCCAAAGCCGGAGACCCCGGACGCGCCGTCGGCGACCCCCGCCTCCTGGCACTGCTCACCGAGGCCTACCGGCACGGCAAGGCCGTCGCCGGCTGGGGTGACGCCGAAGCCCTCTTCGAGGCCGCCGGCATCACCGCCGGCGAACCGGGGGTCCTCCTGACGGCCGATGCCCGAGGACTCCCCCCGCTCATCGAACTGCTCGCGGCCCACCGGGTCTGGGAGCGCTTCCCCGCCGCGAGGTGACGACGCCCGCCGCCGCGGCCACGCCCCTGTGCACGGCGGCCGCGGCGGTGCACGAGTGGCCACGGGGCGTTCAGTGGATGCCGTGCGCCTGGAGCCACATCTCCAGCGTCGCCACCTGCCACAGGGTGTTCGCCCCGCGCCTGGCCCGGTGGCGGTTGGGCGCCGCGAGCAGCTCGTCCACGAGGTGCTCGTCGAAGATCCCGCGCCGGCGTGCCTCCGGGGCCCTGAGGGCGTCCCGCACCCGGGCCAGCACGGGTGCGGCCATGTGCCGCACGGCCGGGACCGGGAAGTAGCCCTTCGGGCGGTCGACGACCTCGCGGGGCAGAACGGTCCGTCCGACGTCCTTGAGCACGGCCTTGCCGCCCTGTGCGAGCTTCAGCTCCGGCGGGCAGGCGGCTGCCAGCTCGACGAGCTCGTGGTCCAGGAACGGCACCCTCGCCTCCAGCCCCCAGGCCATCGTCATGTTGTCGACCCTCTTGACGGGGTCGTCGGGCATGAGCGCGTGGATGTCCATACGGAGAGCCGCGTCCAGGGCGGTCTCGGCTCCGGCAGCGGCCATGTGCTCGCGCACGAAGTCCGTAGAGGCGTCGCGGCCGAGGGCGAGGTCCGGGTGGAGCATGGCGGTGAGGTCGGTGTGCGTCCGGTCGAAGTACGCACGGGCATAGGTGTCGACCGCTGCCGCCGGGGGGCGGCGGCAATTCGCGGATACCAGTGGTAGCCCGCGAACACCTCGTCCGCGCCCTGCCCGCACAGGACGACCTTGACCTCCTTCGAGACCTGTTCGGACAGCATGTGGAAGGCCACGGCGTCATGGCTGACCATCGGCTCGCTCATGGCGCTGATCGCGGCCTCCAGCGCTACCGGAAGCCGGTCGGAGGGGATCATGAACTGGTGGTGATCGGTCGAGAAGCGGCGGGCGATCAGGTCCGAGTACGCGAACTCCTCGCCCTCCTCGCCGTTCTCCTCCTCGAAACCCATGGCGAAGGTCGGGACGTCGCGGTACCCCTGCTCGGCCAGGACCGCCACCATCAGGCTGGAGTCCAGGCCGCCCGAGAGGAGGACGCCCACGGAGACGTCCGCAACCATACGACGCCTCACCGCCGTGCGCAGCGCGTCGTGCACGGCCTCCCGCCAGAGCACCGGGTCGCTTCCCAGCTCGGAGTGCCGGGTGTACGAGGGCTGCCAGTAGCGGTGGTCACGGTGAGAGCCATCGGGCTCGACGACCCTGACCGTGGCCGGCGGGAGCTTCCGTACACCGGCCAGCACGGTACGCGGCGCGACCACCGTGCCGTGCCAGCTCAAGTACTGGTGGAGCGCCGCCGGATCGATGGACGTGTCGACTCCCCCTCCCGCCAGCAGGGCCGGCAGGGTGGAGGCGAAGCGGAGCCGGCTGCAATCCTGGTTCACGTAGAGGGGTTTGATGCCCAGCCGGTCGCGGCCGAGCACGACGCGGCCCGTCTCGTGGTCGACGATGGCGAAGGCGAACATGCCGGCGAAGAAGTCGACGCACTCCGGTCCCCACTGGGCGTAGGCCTTGACGAGGACCTCGGTGTCGGAGTCCGAGAAGAACCGGTGCCCGAGCCCTTCCAGGCGGGCACGCAGCGGACGGTGGTTGTAGATGCAGCCGTTGAAGACCGCGGTGAGACCCAGCCGGCTGTCGGTCATGGGCTGTGCCCCGCGCTCGGACAGGTCGATGATCTTCAACCGTCTGTGCCCCAGGGCCACCGCCCCGTGTGACCACAACCCCCTGCCGTCGGGTCCCCGGAACTCCAGCGCATCGGTCATGCGCTCGACCGCCGCCATGTCGGGGCGGCTTCCGTCGAAGCACACTTCCCCGGTCAGGCCGCACATGACACGCCTCCCGGGACCTTGCCGCAGGACGCCCGCGGCACCGCACGTCTCTCGGGGGGCCGGGTCACGCACACCATGTGTCTGCTCTCCTGTGCCGGTCCGATCCAGCGCGTACGGGCCGGTCCGAACGGGCGGTCAACTTGCCGGGCGCCTGCCCACGCGCAAGCCCTTTCAAGCAGACGCGTCCTCCGGCGCACGGCGTCCGGCGGCGGCCGCCTGCCTGCGGGGCGGGCTTCCCGGTGCCGGAACCCCGTCGCCCTGTCGGCCGCCTTCCAGCAGGTCGAACATCTGGTCCAGAACGCTGTGGAAGTCACTCCAAGGACTCGGGCGGTCCTTGCCGGGGGCGGGGGCGTCCGTCGGGCTCGGGCTCTGGCCCGTTCGCCTCGGGGTCATGCTCCACCTCTCAGGCTCATCTGCCGGCCCTGAGCCGGTCCTCGCGTGTGCGCTCAGCGCGTGCCTGCAGCGTCTTCCCCCGAGCGGGAGTCTCATGCGGAACCGGACCAGGTCGCGGGGCGGCGCCGCCGGGTCGGCCCCGGGTCGCTCCGCCGGGCCACACAACCGGACCGCGTCGGCTACGGGGTAGGGCCGAGGCGGCCGGTCCGGTCCAGGGTGCCCCAACGCCCACGCTGTCGCCGGATCTCCTCGACGGCCTCGTCTATCACGGTCCGGTCGATCCATCCCAGCGGCTCGATTCCGGTGACCAGCGGCTCGTTGTCGGGGCCCCTCCCGATTTCCCTGCCGCGCAGAAGCCACGGACGCACCCGGCGGCCCTTCACCTGCGGGAGGTGGGCGTAGTCGTAGAGCCGTCGGGCCGCCCAGAGCCGTAGCGGGCGCTCGCTCCACCAGGGCTCCACGTCGAGGGGGCTCGCGGAGAGCCCCGGCAACGCGATGCCTGTCAGATCGTCCCGGCTGGCGAGCTCTGGAAGGTCCACGTCCGGCCCCAGCGACCAGCGCACGTACAAGCGCTTCCGATGCGCGATGAAATCCGTCAGCTCATCGAGCGTCCCGATCACCGGCATGTGCGCGGCGTTTCCCTCATGCACGACCGGCGCATACCCCCGCTCGCGGCCGGACACTCCCCGGCAGGTCAACCCCCCAGACCCTCCGGTTCTCGCCCCCGGTGCGGGGACGCCCCAAGACGGTTGGCGGCGATCAGTTCTTCCGCGGCCAGCAGCGCACCGTGCGCGCTCCGCTGTCCCATCAGGACGCACAGTGTGTACGCGGCGTCTTCGAGTTCGCTGCGCACGCCCGCGTCGTCCGGCGCGGCAAGGGCCCGGCGGCGGGCGGCGCGCACATGGTTGACGTGTCGGCGCAGGACGTCCGGCTGGGGTGACAGCCAGGAGGCGCTCGCGGCGACCGGCGGTGTCCGTGCACGGTCGACGGCTCGGTGCAGGGCCTCGTCGACGGCCGCGGTCACCGGCTCGCCCGTGCGCATGGCGTGGACGCCCGCGACCACCTCGTGCAGTTCGACGCCCGCGGATGCGGCAGCGTCCGCCAGAATGCGCCGGGCCGTGGCCACGGTACAGGGCACGAGGGCCATCAGAATGCCGGTGGCGCGGTCGGTCGAAGGGGCGGGCGCCATGCGTTGCTTCGCTGCTGAGAAGTTCATCGGTCCGCTCCTTCGAACCGGTGCCCCGCGGGTCTGTGCGGGGCCCTGCTGTGTAGCAGGTCGACGGTGACTCCGGGTGGGAGGACGCGCGAGCCACGCCCGGCAGTCCCTCGAACCTGTCCGGTGCAGTGGCGGAGTTGACGTGCGACGCCCCGAAGCGGGCGCAGGGTGCCCCGTGGCACGAGTGGCATCCGTGTGGCCGCCGCTCAGGGTGCGTCGGGTACGTGGATCTCCAACACGCAGATGTCGTCGCGGTTGCCCGGGCGCAAGCCGGCCAGGGTCTTGGCCAGCATGTCGCTGCGGCCCTCCTGCACGAGCCGCACAGCCGTGTCGGACAGACGGGCGAGCCCGGCTTCTATGTCTTCTCGCGGCTCCTCCACGAGGCCGTCCGTGTAGAGGAGCAGATGGTCGCCGGGCAGCAGGTCGGTCACCTCCTGCCCGTATACCGATTCGAACGCGGCGCCGAGCAGGGTCCCTTCGGGCTGCGGGAGGAAAGTCGCCTCGCCGCCCCGGATCAAGAGCGGCGGCAGGTGGCCCGCCCGCACCCATGTCAGCCGCCGGGTCCGAGGCTGGTAGCGCCCCATCACCATCGTCGCGGTGGCACATTGGTTGCCCTTGGCGGTGTGCAGCAGCAGCTTGTTGAGTCGCGCGAGGACATCGGACAGGGGCGAGCCGGTGATGGCCATGCCCTTGGCGGTGAAACGCAGTTGGGCCATCGTGCCTACTGCGGGCAGGCCGTGGCCGGCGACGTCGCCGACGACGAACAGCGCGCACTCATCGGGGAGTTCGATGGCGGAATACCAGTCGCCTCCGACGTTCAGCCCCTTTTCGGCAGGGGCGTAGGCCACGTCGACGCGGAGGCCTGCCAGTTCGAGCGACTGCTCGGAGATCGGCAGGAGGGTGTCCTGGAGATGGGCGCCCAGCGCACGTTCGGCCTTCAGCATGCCGCGCTGGACGAGATTGGCGCGCTCGCTCTCCCGCAGCGCCTGCTCGGCGCCCCGCAGCGCGGTCAGGTCCTGGAAGAAGCCGTGGACTTCCACCGGACTGCCGTCCGCGTCCCGCTGCGCTTCGGCAACGATCCGCAAGTGGCGCAGGCCGTGCGCGGTGGTGATGCGGAAGTACTGGTCGATGGGCGCGCCGTCCCCCAACAGCCGTTGGACGGCCGCTCCCAGCCGCGGCAGGTCCTCGGCCAGCAGGTGCTCGGGCAGCTCCTCCAGCCGCATGGGTCCCAAAGCGGGGTCACGGTCAAAGACCGAGTACACCTGGTCGGACCAGGTGATGGTGTCCGTCATGAGGTTCCAACTGGCCCAGCCGAGGTTTCCCAGCCGCTGCACGTCGTCCAGCCTGCGGCTCTCGCGGTCGCTGGCGTCGTGGCGGATCCACGAGACGACCAGACGCTCCCCGAGCCGGGACGCGCGGACCGAGTAGACGGACTGCTGGGGCACTCCGGCGGTCACTTCCTCGTAGGTGAAGGGCTCCCCCTCGTAGACCATCCCCGTCGCAAGGGTGCCGAGGTAGCCCTCCCACAGGTCACTGCCGGCCACCGTCGGGTAGGTTTCCAGGATCTTCCGGCCGACCAGGTCCTTGCCTTGCCGGCCGGCCACGTCCCGCGCCTGCTGGGCCGCCGCGTCGATCCGGTAGTCCTCCACCTCCCCGGTCTGTGAACGCAGCGGGGTCAGCAGGACCGCCGGGGCTGCCAGGGCGTCCAGGACCGCCTGGATCGCCTCCACGTCCTGCTGGGCCGGGTCGCGCCCGTCGGACCCCCCGTCTTCCCGCAAGGGGCCGCTGCACAGCCTCACGGCCCGCTTGAGGAGAATGCGGGTACGGGCGTCGAAGGGACCCGGCCGGGTCCGGAAGAACCCGACGGCAGCCGACACCGGTCCGCCACCGAGGACGGGAAGCCACGCACGGGACGGCCACCGGCCGGGTGGCTCGCCGATCAGGAGGTAACGGGCCGCGTCCCGCTCCGGCTCTTCGAGCCACACCGCCTCCCGGGTCACGATGGCCTCCATGGCGGCCACACCGCTGAGCGGGGGGACGTGGCTCCATTGCCGGGCCAGGGCCTCGTCCACCCCGGCGTGCCCGGCCAGCTCCAAGCTGCCGGCCGTGGCCACGGTATAGACCATCACCGCGCCCACGTCTTCCGTCTCGCCCAGCACCGCCAACAGGAGTTCGGCGATCTGGTTCGGGTCCCGGGTGCCGGTACGGGCCAGCCCTTGGACCAGTCCGGCGAGTAGCTGCGCGGGGCCGGCCGTCCGGCCACCGCCGAGGGCGTAGCCGTTCGTGTCGAAGGGCGACGGCTCCCGCCCGGCCATGGCGGCCGCGGCGGCGCGCTCGGCAGCCTGCGGCGCCGACTCCGCCGACTCCCCCCTACCGGTCCGGCCCTGGACGATCCAGCACTCCTCCATGAGGGTCCGCCGGTGCTGCTCGGCGCTGGCGAGCAATGCCTGATGGGCGGCTTCCGGCGTCACACCCGCACGGGCCATCAGGATGCCCTTGGCGCGTTCGAGGACGGCCGTCATCGAGACCACGGCCTCCAGGTCCACTACCTCGGCACGCAGCCTTGACACGACCTTCGCCAACGCCAGCGTCTCGGGGGTTGCACCGCCGTCGGCACCGGGCAGGGCCTCCATAAGTCGAGCATGCCACGTCCCGGGCCCCTCTGTACCGGGCCAAGGCAACCTACCGGGGCCGCCGGAAGCCCCTGCCGCAGCAGCCGTCCGCAGGCACCGGTGTGGGACGATGGAAGGGATGGACCGTTCGGGTTCCGTCGCTTGAGGCTCCTGCCGTCGTATGCGGGCGGACAGCGGCGGGTGAGTGGTGCCCTGGTGGCTTTGATCGCCGGACATGAACACGCACCGTCACGATGGGCGTGTTCCGCAGCAGTGGCCGCAGCCGCGTCTCCTGCTGCCGGGGCCGGTACCCCGCGCTAAGGGGAGCCGCTGTGAAGTCGTACGCCGTACAGGTGCACCTCTACGGTTCCGTGGCGGTGGTAACGCTGTGCTCGACGGCCGCCTCCCGCGTCGACGGCGGAACCTGTCTGGAGCACCTCGTGCAGGTTCTGGACGGGATCGAGGACTGCGCGGGCTCCGTGGTCCTCGACCTCGACCGCGCTCCGCGCCCGGCACTCGTGGAGGCCTTGGCCGTGGTCGACGCATGGGCGGCGGAGCGGGGAATCACCGTGGTGGCCCTCGCGTCCGGTCACCGTCGCACGGGAACGCGTCGGCCCAGCGCCCCGGCACTGCGAGCGGCCCCGGTCGGCTTTGCCGAGGGTGTCGTCCTCGGCCCGTCGGACGACGCGGCGGCACCGGTGCGTCAGCTGCGGGGGGGCATCGGCGTTCGGGCGCTGGTGCATCAGGCAGCAGGGATCCGGCAGGCGCGTCACCACGCGCACCCCTGTTGCTGAGCCATGCCGCCCGTGTCGCGGCTCGTTCGGCGGGCAGAGGGTGGGTGAGCGTGGAGACCGGGCTGCAGGTGCGGGAGGTGAGTGTCATGGGGAACTCTTCCCTCTTCCCGGAGGACGCGGGGCCGCCCTTCGGCGCGGAGGACCTCAAGCGGCTGTCGCACGTCCTGACGGACTCGATGGCGGGCACCTCGGGCATCGACACCCCGGCCGCGCTGTGCCGCGCGTGCGTGGACCTGCTGGACGTCACGGGTGCCTCGGTGTCCCTGGGCGGGGACAACGACACCCAGAGCCTGTGGTGGTCCAGCGATCCGGTGGCGGGGCGGCTGGCCGAAGCCCAGTACACACTCGGCGACGGCCCGTGCCGGAGCGCCCTGGCGCTGGCTGCGCCGGTACTGGCCCCGGATCTGACGAGCGGCACGGACGCGCGCCGCTGGCCGGTCTTCGCCCAGCAGGCGGTCGACCTCGGCGTACGGGCGGTGTTCTCCATCCCCCTCGGGTCGGCCGGCCTGGCGATGGGGACGCTCGACCTCTACCGGGACCGGCCGGGACCGCTCTCCGAGCGGGACCGGTCGTTCGCCTTTCCGGCGGCCGACGCCATCACCACCGCTCTGCTCGCCCTGCAGGCCCAGGAATCCCCGAGCGGGGAGGCAGCCTGGCTGAGCAGCGCCGAGAGCGACCACGACGAAGTCCACCAGGCCACGGGCATGATCATGGTATTCCTCGACCTGGACGCGCCGCAGGCACTGGCCCGTCTGAGGGCCCACGCATTCGCCCAGGGACAGAGCATTACGGAAGCGGCCCGCGACGTCCTCGCCGGAAGGGTCAGGTTCGATGACTAGGCCCGCCCCGCACGGCTGGACCGGAGCAAAGAAGACGGTGACGACAGACATGAACCGCGAGCAAGCGATCACCGAGGCGTTCGTCAGCCTCACCGATACCGTCTCCGACGACGTGGACCCCCTCACGCTGCTGCACCGCCTGGTCGACCACTGCGTACGCCTCACCGGCATGGACGCGGCCGGCGTCATGCTCGTCAACGCCCGCGGTCGGCTGCAGTCGGCGGCCGTCACGGAAGAACGCGTCGAGCTGACGGAGATGTTCCAGGCCCAGGTGTCCGAAGGCCCGTGCATCGACTCCTACCACACCGGCTGCCCGGTCCACGCCGATGACCTGGCCGCGGACGGAGACCGCTGGCCCGTGTTCACACCGCTGGCCCGGGCCGCCGGCTTCTCGGCCGCGCACAGCTTCCCCCTGCAACTGCGCAGCCAGAACATCGGCGCGCTCAACCTCCTGGCCCGGACGCCCACCCCCCTCCTGCCGCAGGAGGTCCGGCTCCTCCAGGCGCTCGTCAGCACCGCCACGACTTCTGCACTCACATGGAGCCGTGAACCCCTGCGCCCGTACGACATCGTCACCCGCACTCAGGCTGCCCTGTCCACGAAAGCGCTGTTGGACATCGCCGCAGGCATGCTCGCCGCCACCGCCGGGATCGCCCCGTCCGAGGGCGCGCAACGCATGCGGGACTACGCGGCCCTCCACCACGTGCGCGCCGCTGACATCGCCGAAGACCTGGTGCGGCGCCGCCTGGCCCCGCAATCCGTAGTGGCCCCGGCGCCATGACGTGGCACCTTCCGGTCAGCGGGTTCCGTCGTCCAGCGCCACCACGGCAGTGATCCGCTTGCCCACCGGTTCGCGGCTGATCCGCACACTCCTGGCCGTACGGGCAATGATCTCCAAACCGTGCTGACCCACCCTGAACGGATCGGGAGGCATGATCGTCGGAGGCGTCGGACTGCTGTCCCACACACTCACCTCGATCCCGCCCTCCACGACCTCCAACGTCAGCAGGCAGGGACCGGGAGCATACTTGCGCGTATTGGTCACCAGCTCACTCACCACCAGCTGCACCGTCTCAGACACCCACTCGGAAACCGTCAACCCGTGCACGGTCCCCAGGCCGTCCAGGAACGAAGCCGCCAGGCGACGCGCCTCGGCGATACTCTCCCAACCCTCGAACGCCACCGCCGCCGACACCCACCGCGACAACACGGCATCCCCAGGCACCTGCCCCAACCCGTCCATCCGCATCCCGTCCGACGCCCTCACACAAACGCCCCCGCAGGCACTACCAAGCACTCTACGACCCGCCCGGACAACCCACCCGACCCGTCCCTCCCCGCAGGGACGATAGCGGGGCCGGGGGTGGTTCCTGGTCGACCGCTGTGCCCGCTTCCCCGGTGGAGGCACCTGTGGCGGTTCGCGGTGCAGACCTAGCGCGTGCCCGGCATGTGCTGGTGCTCCACGCCCGGGTAGCGGCGGTGGTTCATGTCTCGGGCGCCGGAGGCGGCGGCCAGGGCGAGCAGGGTGGCGACGGCGCCGGTGATGAGGTTGCTCGTGATCGTGCGGGTGTGGGCGACGTCCCCGGCGACGACCCAGGGGGCGATGCAGGTCCACACGCCGAGGGCGGCCGCGGCCCACGCCATGGAGTGGGTGCGCTCGTACGACGTGCCGAGGCCTCCCAGGAGCAGCATGTAGGCGAGGCCGACGAGCAGGTTCGTGACCGTGAGAGTCGTGAAGGCGTTGAATCCGACGATCCACGGGGACGCCGCGAGGTAGAGCCCCGTGATCAGTGCAAGGGCCTCGACCATCTGGGCACGCGGCGTGGCGGCGGCGCGGTCGTACCGGGCTCGCAGCTCCATCAGATCCGGGTGCTCTTCGATCGGCGCACGGTGCATTGATGCCATGACGACCTCCTCAAGACGAAGTGACGTCCGGCCTCTACCCATAAATCCCGCATAACACAATGAAACGGGCCTTTGTGCGGAGTTTCGCCGGGCCCGACGCGGGGCGTAGCGTCGAAGCGAGGGCTCGCCGTCAACCAGTGGGAGCCGCCGTTGTGACCGACTGCTCCGGGGACCGTGGCGCGGTGGCCGCGCCTGCCGTCCGGCTGCCGGTGCTGTCGATGCACTGGCGTCTTCAGGCGTTCGTGCACTGGCCCTATCGTCCGCAAGATCTGCGGGCCTTGCTGCCGCCGGGCCTTGAGCCGGACCTGTACGACGGGCGGGCCTGGGTGAGTCTGACACCGTTCGTGATGTCCGCCGTACGGGTATGCGGGCTGCCGATGGTCCCGGACACCTTCCCTGAAACCAATCTGCGGACCTACGTACGCCGTCCTGGCGGGCCGCCCGGCCTCTGGTTCCTCTCGCTCGAGGTCACCCAGCCCCTGTTGCTCGCGGCCCGCCTGCTCGGGATCCCCTACCGGCTCGCCGGGCTCACCGTCGCCCCGGACGGGCCGGACTGCCACTACACCGGCCGCCGCACCGGCCGCCGCCGGCCCAGTGGACCGGAGTACGACCTCGTGGTGCGGAACGCGGGTGCTGCGGCAGCGGGCCCCCTCGACGTGTGGCTCACCGAGCGCTTCCACGCCTACTCGCTATGTGCCGGACGGCTGTGGCGCATCCCGGTCAGGCACGAACCGTGGCCGCTGCGCAAGGCGAGCGTGCTGTCGTTGACGCAGTCCCTCACCCGGGCCTCCGGCCTTCCCGACCCCTGTGCCGAACCGTTGGCCCACACCTCCCCCGGCGTCGGACCCGTCGCGCTGGGCCCCGCCCGGCCCGCCTGAGCCGACGGCGTGGAGGCGGCGGGGCGGCGAAGAGGGCGAGGGGTCGCGGAGGGCGGGTGCCGGAGGGAGATCGGCTCCCCCCGCCCTCCGCGCGCTCGCGCCGGCTCATGGCGGGAGTGCCGGGACTTCAGCCCGAGATCTGCTTGCGGTCGGCCTCGCCGCCGATGCTGATCTTGCGGGGCTTGGCACGCTCCGCGATCGGGATGCGCAGGGTCAGCACACCCGCTTCGTAGTCGGCCTGGATGCGCTCGGTGTCGAGGGTGTCCGCCAGGACGATCTGGCGGGAGAAGACGCCGAGCGGCCGCTCGGTGAGCTCCATCTGTACGGTGTCGGAGTTTGCGGTGGGCCTGCGTTCGGCCTTCACCCGAAGCATGTTCCGCTCGACGTCGATGTCGATCGCCTCGGTGCTCACACCGGGCAGGTCGAACGCGATCACGTACTCGTCGCCCTCGCGGTAGGCGTCCATCGGCATGACCGAAGGCTTCGACCAC